>CACWIS010000012.1 GCA_902761055.1 Oscillospiraceae bacterium | reverse complement strand
TCTCTGGGCTTTGTTGAAAAGCCTGAACTATATGAAGATCTCGGAGAAATGCCGGCTGTATTGAAGCTGTAATTTGCCGGTAATGAAATCGGAGTTTGTAGGGGGGATAATAATGCCAAAAGTTAAGCTTACAATTACAGAGAGTAAATGTAGATGTGGGTATTTCAAAAAAGAACAGGAATTTATAGTTGAAGATTTGTGCCCACCTTTATGCCATGAACTGTGGAATAACATATATCCTTCGGTCTATGCGCTACAGAATGGAGCTTCACTTGATTATGGAGAAGGACGTGCAAAAGTATTTGATGCTCAATGTCCAGATGAGGGTAGAGTTTGTATTCATGGAGAGGTTATAGACTAACAATTCCGATTTGTCGAACAGTTCAGCATGCCTCTTTAGGCGGACTTGCTGTGGCTTCGTATCTTTTATGCGCTCTTATACATCAAAGAAACCTCTTTTGTCTGCCGCAGGCAAAAGAGGTTTCCTGCTGCATGGCAGTCCCGCCGTGTGAAAGAGAAATACGGATCGGCGGAGCTGCGCGGGAACTGCTCCCGGAGCCGTTATGCCGTCGCCTCCGGAGCTCCGGCGGCCTTTGAAAGATACCGCCGGATCGTCTCGATCATCGACTTGTTTGCGAAGCCGGCCTCGATCTCGTCCATATCCACGGTCCGGCCGGAAAGGATCCCCTGGATCAGCACTTCCGCATACATGACCTCCCGCGTCTCGGGATCCTTCAAATAGGCAAGCAGATCGATATTCATCGTTTCGTTGATCCCCTTGATCATGCCCGTGAAGAACGTGCAGTCTTCACCGAAGAGTTCTCCGATGCTTTCCAGATAGTGAAACCCCGTCATAACGTCTTCCAGCCGCATCATCCTGCGCTCGACCGCCGCGAGGCGTCCTCCGTTGAGCAGCTTGTCCGCCGTCGTGTTCAGCGCGTCGCACAGCTCGAGGAGAATGCCCGTGTCCGGAAGCGTATCGCCGTTTTCCCATTTTGAGACGGCCTGAAAAGAAACGTTCAGTTTTTCGGCGAGCTCTTTCTGCGTCATGCCCGCAGTTTTCCGCAAGCACTTGATATACTGTCCGATCAGCAACGTATCCATGATTCGCTCCTCCTGATTTGCTTTTTTGGCCTGCGTCAGTATCATACCGCAGCAGCGGCGATTCGTAAATAACTTGAAAATTGAAGAAACTCAACCGCAGGTTGATCTTGCGGCCCGGGGAGCCGCGCTGCCCCCGCGGGCGGCGCGGCAAAAAAAAGGAGAGGCGCAAGCGCCTCTCCTTTTTTTTATCCGCCTTTTACAGGAAGCTCGAGATGCCGTAGATGTTGACCAGGGCGTCGATCCGGACGCCGGCCTTGCACAGCGGGCACTGGGCCGCGGAAACCGAGCGGTAGTCGCCGAGGATCTTGGACTGGAACAGACTCGTGACCGGGAAGCCGTCGCAGGTGTCGATGCACGAGAAGATGCAGCACACGCCCACGGGGACGCCGCCGTAGTACCGCACCGCCTGGATCGCCTCAAGCGCGGTCGTGCCGGTCGTGAGGGAGGCGGCGAGGATCAGAACGTGGCGGTTGCGGATCAGGTGCGCGATGTTCTCGCGGAAGATCTGCTGGTTGCCGGAGGTGGTCTCGGGCGTGACGACATAGAGCGTGTTGTGCTCGTTCTCGTTGCCGACGCCCTCGGCGATCAGCTCCTCGGCCAGACAGGTGCCGAGCACCTCGGTCCCGTCGAGGCACAGGATCGTGTCCACGACGCGGGAGGTCTGGTACTTGACGGCCAGCTCGCGCGCGGCTCTCACTGCTGCGTGATTCTTTTTTGGACTTGATACCTGCCCTGGGCAAACGCTGACCCCATCAACTTCGGCGCCTCCCGGATGCTTTGCGCCCTGACTTCGTCGTCTTTTCTTGCAATACACAAAGTATTCCTGCGTAAAGCCGACATCGTCAGACCACAAATCCTCTCGGGATTCGCTCTTGTTGATAGAGTCATCGTTTGCCGTCTTCCACATTCACGGGTGGGAGGACGGCTCACTATGCAAAAGTATTCCTTGCGGTGTTTTCAAACCAGCATTTAGAGGCATATCCCGCTGAAAACAGCGACGTTTTCATTCTCTTCCGCTTTCAGTCGCCGCGGAACGCGATCAGTGCGCGGCGTTTTTCCATTATTTCGTTGAGCAAAGCCGGATAATCTGCGTCGCTATCTGCACGCAGCAGCTCCGTCAGCTCCGAGAGCTGCTCATAGAGCGGGGTGAGCGCAAGGTTGCCCATCACGCCCTTGAGCGCGTGAGCGGCCTCGAAGGCGGCTTTTCGGTCGTCGTTTCGCAGAGCCGCTTCAAGCCTGTCGAAGCTGGCGTCGTCCAGCCCCATGTTTACAAGGCGGAGATAAAAAGTCTCGTTGTTCATGCAGCGGCCGAGCCCCTCCCGGGTATTGGCGCCGAACTGCTGCAGCATGTCGATCGAAAGCATAGGCATTTCCTTTCTTCAGTAGAATTCAATTCCGCCGAGCCGTACGCTTTTCGTGCGGTACAGGGCCGTGTCGGCATCCTTGAAAATGTCGTCGCCGGGATTTTCCCTGTCCCCGAAAGCCACGCCCACGCTCAGCGAGATCGGCGGCAGGCCGTCTACGGGCGTTTGCAGGCGCTCGTTGATCCGGCGGAACTTGCTCTCCAGCATCTCGCGCAGAGAGGAACCCGTGTGCACCATGATGACGACGAACTCGTCCCCGCCGATACGGCAGATGTAATCCTCCGCCCGGAAGCTCTCCTGCAGGAGCGCCGCCACATAGCACAGCGCCCGGTCGCCGACATCGTGGCCGTACTGATCGTTGATCTGTTTGAAGCGATCGATATCGACGATCAGCAGCGTCTTGTCCTGCCCGTCGAATCGTGTGCGCAGCTTTTCAAAGACGCCGCGGTTGAATACGCCGGTGAGCGCGTCGTGCGTCGCGTCGTAATTGAGCTGCTCGCGGCGGCGGATGTTCTGCGCGCGTACCTCGTTGTAGGTACGTGCGAGGAAGCGCAGCTCGCTTGCTCCCTCCTCGGGCAGCGTCTCGTCAAGGCGGATATGGCGGATATAGTTCTGCAGCGGCCGCGTGACAAGCCGCACGGTCGAGAGGACCAGAAGCAGCGCCAACAGCAGCATGGCGATGATCAGGACTCTCTCCCGGCGGATCATCAGCAGAAGCTGTGCCGCGCTTTCCAGTTGTTCTGCGCGCGTCTCGTCGATGAGCGCCTCGACGCTCAAAGACACATTTTGGTTGACCGAGTCCTTGTGTCCCTGATACGTCTCGTCAAAGACCATCTCCAAGGCCTTGCCGCGCTGCTCCTCCGCCGAAAGCCGGAGGTCCGCATCGTCCGGGGTAATCGTGCGGAGCCTCTCGGGCAATTTCGCAGGCGAAAGGCCGTAGCTCTCCGCAGCAAGGCGCATCGCGTAGCACTCGATCTCCAGAAGCTCGTCGGAGCTGTCTTTTGCGGCGCTCAAATAAGCATAGGCGGAGGGGTTATTCAGAATCTTTTCGATCTCCTCCAGCGCGCGGTCGCGTCTTCGTATACTGTTCACTTCTTCAAAAAACTGACTCACCCTCGCCGGATTGCCCGTGGCGATGAAACCGCGCGCCTCCGCGGTCAGATAGTCGGACGCGGCCTGCATGTCCGCCGCCGCCTGCTGGGCCGTGATATAGCGCTCGGTCGCCTCCTCTGCGCGGGAAAAGCCTCGGCCCGTGAGATAAGTCGAGAGCAGCAGAAGAAGCGACAGCACGGCAAAGAGCGCCGCGGCAATGGCGTGAAAGCGACCCAGACGGATCCCGTTCTTTTTTTTCTGCTCCCGCAGGGTATCGGTTTCGTTCATGTCCTCACCTCTGTTCCCGGCCTTCGCCGGGTCCCCTCTGTGCTGTCCGCGCATGGCCGGTCTTACCAGTGCGGGGCGTCCTCCGCGTTCTCCTCCGAGCTGACGGTTTCGACGGCGTTTTCGATCAGCTTGACCATCTCCCATACCGAACGGAAGGAGATCGTCTTATCCTGTTCCATCCAGGTGATCCGTCCCTGCCAGCTGCTGTTCTGCCGGTGCTGGACACGGACGATAAAGGTGCCGAGATCGCCGTGCTTGCTTAAAAGCGCTTCGTCTTTCATGATTCTGTCCTTCTCCGTATAATGTGTTTCCGTTTTTTTCACGGGCGCAAAGCTTCTCTCATTGGTTCCGGGATGCGGGAAATTCAGTGCGTTGTAAAGCTCTTCCATGTGAAAGATCATCTGATCGGCTCCGTCGAATTCGACGGCGTCCGTCCTGTAGCTGTGGAACAGCCGCCCCGCCGGTCCGCAGGCGCGCAGCGCGTTCACACACAATACTACGCCGTTCGGCGCGCCGATATACCACTGCGTTTTCGTCATGGCCGCCGCTCTCCCCTGCCCGACCGGTCAATGTCCGGCTCCCAGAACACGCTGTTGACGTAGTACCGGATCGCCGAGCGCTGACGGCCGATGATAAAGCGATCGTTGATTCGCTTTTGAATGACGACGCAGTTTTCGCGCGTCGTGTTCACCAGCAGCACGAGATACTGCCCCTTGCCGTACTGCGTCAGCGCGTCGCCGCGGCGGACCGTGCGCCGGATCGCGTCGCCCATGCGTTTGCTCAACTCCTCGAGCATCGGACCGTCGCGCATCGGATTGCCCTTGCCGTCCACGACCGTGCACAGCATCAGATAGACCGACTGCCCGCCGCGTTCGAGCATGCGCTCGATCATGCGGTAGATGCCCTGGAAGACCGGATAGCTGCAGTAGTAGCCGCCCGGACTGTCGTCGTTCCTGCCGGAGAGCGCTTCCTGGATCTGGTCGAGCACGGCGTAGCGGTGCATCATCTCGTCGCCCAGCCGTTCAAACTGCGCCATCAGCTTCTTCGACGGGCGCAGGCCCTGCTCGTTGAAGTAGTAGTCCACCGTGTCCTCGTAGAGCTTGCGCGCCTCCTCGTAGCGGCCCATAGAGGCCAGCGCCTCCATTGTCACGGGCTCCCAGTCGGCCAGGGGATCGACCTTGGCGGCGTAGGCGCCCAGTTCCTCCATCTGGAAGAAATCCTGATGCAGCCGCAGCAGCTGCGCGGCCTTCTCCACACAGTCGCAGAACATCTCGCGGTAGCGACGCGCCTCGTGCGCGGCCCAAATAACGGCCGCCTGCATGGGCAGAAACTCCCCCGTGTAGCAATGGCAGGCATCCAGATACAAGGCGACGCGCTCGTTTTCGTCCTCCGCGGTTTCTGCCTTGCGGAACAATCCCTCAAAGTCCGCCGCGTCCTCGACGAGCGGGATTTCCCCCGTCCAGAAGAACACGCCCTTTTTCTGCTCGATGTAATTGACCGGCGGCAGACCCGCCTGCTCGAGCTTTTTCTTTGCGTTGTAGATCACGCTCTGCAGGGCGTGGTGGATGTTGCTCATGTCGCGATCCTCGAAGAGCAGTTCTTCGAGCTTGTCGCGGCTCACGCCCCTGTCCCGGTTGTGGATCAGGATCTGCAGCAGATAGGCGAACTGCGAGCCGTTGGCCTTGGAGCCGCCGGCGATCAGCTTGCCGTTCCACTGCACGGAGAAGCCGCCGAGCATCCGCACGTACAGTACGTTTTCCTGCATGTCCGTCATTCTCATGCCGCGGCCCTCACATTCCCAGACGCTTGGCCATCGACTCGTAGTTGACGCAGCTCAGCAGCACGGTGTCCTTTGTGATACGCCCCTCCCTAAACAGCTTCAGCAGGCTGCCGTCCATCGTGCACATGCCCTCAGCCGCGCCGGCCTGCATGGCCGACTCGAGCTGGTGGAGCTTGTCTTCGCGGATCATATTGGCGATCGCCGTCGTAGTTTTCATGATCTCAAAAACAGGGATCTGTCTGCCGTCGACGCCCGTCACGAGCTGCTGGCATACGACGCCCTTGAGGATCTGTGCAAGCTGGATCTTCACCTGCTTCTGCTGGTTGGCGGGAAAAACGTCGAGGATGCGGCTAATCGTGTTGGCTGCGGAGCTCGTGTGCAGGGTGCTGAGCAGCAGCACGCCTGTCTCCGCCGCCGTGATAGCTGCGGAGATCGTGTCGTAATCGCGCATCTCGCCGAGCAGGATCACGTCCGGGCTCTCGCGCAGCGCCGAACGCAGCGACTCGAGATAGCCCGGCGTGTCGATGGAGATCTCGCGCTGCGTGACGATTGCCTTGTCGTGCCGGTGGATGTACTCAATGGGATCCTCCATCGTGATGATGTGGCAGTCCCGGCTTTTGTTGATTCGGTCGATCATGCAGGCCAGCGTCGTGGACTTGCCCGTTCCGGCCGATCCGGTGATGAGCACGAGTCCCTTCTTGTTCTCTGCGAGCGAGAGCACGCTCTCGGGAATGCCGAGCGCAGCGGGATCCGGCAGGCCGAAGCGGATGACGCGGATCACAGCGGCCAGCGAGCCGCGCTGCCGGAACACATTGACACGGAAGCGCCCAAGCCGGGGAACGGCAAAGGAAAAGTCGTCGTCCGCGCCGCGTTCCAGATTGGCCCTGCTGCGGCCGCCGACCGTGTAGATCTCGTCGACGAGGGTTCGGATCACATCGGGCATCAGCGTTTCGCCCTCCATGCGCCGTTGGCGGCCGCCGCACTTGAAGGTCAGGGGGAGGCCGGCGACAAGAAACACGTCCGCAGCGTCGGCCGAGACTGCTATTTGCAGGATTTCCAGAATATCCATGGACTAACCTTCCTTTCCGAAGCTGCCGCTCCAGAGATTGTCAATCGTTTCATTTTGCTCCCAGCGCTTTTCCTGACGCCACGAGAGCACGGTCCAGCCGCCCTGTCCGTCGTCGAGCAGCGCGATACTGAGCAGACAACCGCCCCGCTCGAGTTCGATGCGGCGCACGCCGTCCTCGTCCGGCTCCGGCGCGGCCTCGCGCCCGGCGTTCAGCCGGCACAGGTACTCCTGGCCGTCCTTTTCAAGCGCATAGCGCGCCTGCACGGTCTCGGCATATTTTTCGGCCAGGCGCATGTCCGCCCGCGAGGTCGAGAAGGCCAGGATCGCGAGGATCGCAAGGCAGATGCTGATGACCGTCAGCAGCAGCGCCAGCGGTCCCAGGCGGATCGGAGGGTTCTTCATGACGCCGCCTCCTTCCGATAATGCGACGTCTCCAGCGTGTAGACGGGCGTCTCCTCCGCGGCGTAGACGGCGATCCGGCTCACAACAAGCGCGGCATCCTCCGCGGAGGGTTCCCAGCTCACGGTCAGGCACAGCGCGCCGTTCCCGTCCGGGCAGGGGCTGCCGTCGGCGAGATAGGCCGCTTCAAGCCCGTTTGCCGTGATGCGGACGTTGCCGCCCTCGTCAAGCAGCGCTGCCGTCTGTTCAGCGCTGTCCGCAGCCGACACGGCCTCTGCCGCGTTGGCTGCGAGCGTGACAGCCCGCGTGAGCCGCCGTGCCTCGACGCTCCGGGCCCTCGCCGTGCCGAACACCCCCGTCAGCACAAGAATCATCGCCGCAAAGGCGGCGACAAGCAGAAGCGCCTCAAAATAGAATGAAGTCAATTGTTGTCTTTTCACGGCGCCGCCTCCTCTGCACTGCGCAGACGCAAAAGCGTACGGCCTGCGTCGGTGCTCACGATCACCAGTCCGCCATCACCGAACTCGACGGAAAAACGCTCCGTAGGTCCGATCCTCTGCGCCTCTTCGGGCGCAAGGGGTGCCCCGTCCCGCGCAAAGTCCTCCACGAGCTGCCCGTCGAAGCGGTAGTAGCGGAGCGCGTAGCCGGAGTCCGCGTCTGTCACGACGAACACCTCTCCGTAAGCGGAGTCCTCCGTGCGAAGAGCGCCGCGGCTGTCGTTGGCCTTCACGCTCGCAGCGAGATACGCGCCGAGAGAGCGCGCGTCCATGTTGGCGTACTGGCTGTCCACAATGTCGCGATAGCTCCGCGCGCCGAAAGCGACCAGCAGGAGAAAGCCCAGAAGAAAAAGCGCCGCGAGGCCGACCGACAGAAGCAGGATCGGATTCTTTCCGTTTTGCTTCACGTTTCGTCCCTCCCTCACGATCCGCGTACGACCACGCGGATCGACGGCGGCAGATTGGAGGAAAAGCAGTCATAGACCACGAGATAATCCTCTGTATTGACCTGGAGACCGTAGTTTTCCCTCAGGTACTGCAGATCGGGAGGATAGACGCCCTCCACGACATAGCATTGCAGCGCGCTGCGCCGCACCGTCTCGCGGATGGCCGCCGCGCCCTCCTCGCTGATGTCGCGCCCCGAATGGCCGAAGGCGGTCGCTGTCAGCACGGCCAGAAGCAACAGAGCGAGTGCGAAAAGGAGCAGGCCGCTTCTCTGTTTTCTGTAATCCGAGTACATGGCGCCCTCCTCAGCCGATGGCGTTCATCATCCCGATGAGAGGAAGCATCACGCTGATGAGCGTCAAACCGATCGTCACCATCAGGATACCGGAGAGCGCCGGGGAGACGATCTCGACGAGGCCGTCGACCTGATGCCCGACGTCCTCTTCCAAAAGCTCCGTCAGCCGCTCGAGCACATGCTCCAGAGAGCCGCTGCGCTCTCCCGCGAGCAGCATACGGCCGTAAACCGGTTCAAAGAGCTGCTCGTCCCATGCCGCCTGCGCGATGCTGTGGCCCTCCTCCATGCCTTTGGCGAGCCCGCGGAGCTTTTCCTCCACACCCTCGTGGTCGGCCATCGGGATGCTCGCGAGTACCGCCTCGTCCTGCAGCTCGCCGCTTGCGAGGTAGGTCCCCAGCGCGGAGCAGAAGCGGAAGAGCGCGTTGGTCCTGATGATCGAGCGGCAGCGCGGGAACTTCTCCAGCACCGTGAGCACGGTGCGGCGCTGCCCATGCTTCCACAGCAGCAGCCCGATAAACAGCGCAAGCGCAAGCAGGGCCATCGCGGCGAGCGCGGCGGCGCAGAAGGCCCCTGCCCAGCGGATGTAGGCGTAGGATGATGCGGCAAGGCTGCCCGTCAGGCGGTCATACACAGCGCGGAAGGCCGGCAGAACGACGGCCAGCATGGCGGAAAGCACCGCGATGATGAGCAGCAGCATGGCGGCCGGATAGGTGACCGCGCCGCGCAGCTTTTCGGAGAGCGTCTTTTGATCGGCATAGTAACGCGCAAGCCGGAACAGCACGTTTTCGAGTCGTCCGGAGCTCTCGCCCGCTTCGACCATGCGCACGGCATAATCCGGAAAAATGCCGGCGGTCTCCATTGCTTCGGCCAGAGAGCCGCCCTGTTCCACAAGGGCTTTCATCTCACGCAGTCCCTGTTCCAGGACTCCGCCGTTCCGGTTCTCACTCTGCAGCAGCGCGATCGCCTCGTCGGTTTGGATGCCGGATTGGACCATCATCGCCATGCTCTCGCAAAAGGCGCTGACGCCGAGCATATCCAGGTGTTTCTTTTCCATCCCGCTCCTCCTGTCAATAAAAATACACATCTGTGTAATTGCTTCCGTTTCCTATGAATGCGTCATCCGCGCCGCCCGCCGCGAAAGTCAGGTCGATGCGATTCCAGTTCTTGCCGCTCACCTCGAAGCTGACGGTCACCCAGCCGCTTTCCTCGGTATAAAACATATTCCAGGCGTGATACAGATCGTCCGGCGCGACGTAGCCGAAGACGATCTTGGTCGGGATGCCCTGACTGCGCAGCATTGCCGCTGCCAGTGACGCATAATCAAAGCAGATGCCCTTGCCGCTGCGCAGCGTCTCGTCGACGTCCGGCAGATAGCCGATCTTGACGGAGGAGGCCTTCTCATAGTCGTAGCGGATATTTTCGCACACGAAGCCGTACACCGAGGAAACGACCTCAAGCTTGTCCGAGCAGGCCGAGGCGAGCCGCGCCGCCTCGCGCACGCATTCGGACTGCGCGTCATAGCGGGCATAGTCGCTCGGGCGCAGGAAGGGCTGAAACTCGTCCAGCATCTCGACCTCACAATCCGTACGATAGACCTGGACGTATTTGTTGTCTTCGATGTTCTCCACAATGCGGAAGACATAGCTTCCGTCGCCGCACTGGAGCGGGAAGATCGAAGGCTCCCCGTCGGAGGAGAGATCATAATTGTATGTAAGCTCATCTTTGATCACCTGAAATTTCAGGCGGCGCTCCGAGATGGCTGACACAGCCACATAGCCCTCGCTGACGGCGGAGAGATCGATCATGGCCTCGGCGCTGCCCTCCGCTCTGTCCGGGTGAAAGGACGACGTGGCGAGGGGAGGCGCCTCATAGGGCGTGAGTTCCTCACGCTGCGGCTCGGCGGCGGACGGAATCTGCAGCTCCGGCACTTCGCCTTCCCACGGCCCGGCTGTTCCGCAGCCGCTCAAAAGCAGGCACAGCGCCAGCAGAAGCGCCGGAAGAATTGCTTTTCGCCGCAAAGACCTCACCTCCCTCCGGCTTGATCAAAAATCGTTCAGTCGTTCTGAAACGAAGCCTCCTGCCGGATCCGTTCTTCGATAAAGCGTTCAAATTCTCCTGCCGGGAGCGGGCGAGAAAAATAGTAGCCCTGCACGAAGCGGCAGCCGGCCGCTCGCAGTGCGGCGACCTGCTCGGCCGTCTCTACGCCCTCTGCCACGACGGGCAGCGCGTAGGCGCCCGCCAGCCGGACCACGGTGTCGAGCAAACGCGTGTCCCTGTGCTCGGCGAAGGCGCTGCGGATGAAGCGTATATCCAGCTTTAGGATATCAATCGGCAGGGCCGAGAGCATGCTCAGCGAGGAATAGCCCGAGCCGAAATCATCCATCTCAATGCGGAAGCCCAGCGCGCGCAGCTGACGGACCGCCTCCACGAGCTGCCGGGAATCCTCGGCATAGGCGGACTCCGTGATCTCCAGCAGCAGCTCGCCGAAGCCGAGGCCGTTATCCTCCACGATGCCGCGAAGCTTCTCTTTGAGAAGCGGGTCGAACAGATCAACGCGCGAGACGTTGACCGAGACCGGCAGCGTGACGCCGAAGCTCTCCTTCCATCTGCGGATCTGCGCGGCCGCCTCGGCCCAGACATACTGGTCCAGCGTCTGGATCAGGCCGCTTTTTTCGAACAGCGGGATGAATACGCCGGGACTGACCATGCCCAGCGCGGGGTGCTTCCAGCGGACCAGCGCCTCGGCGCTGTGGAGCACCGGGCTGTCCGGCCGGACGTTGAATTTTGGCTGGTAATAGACCTGGAACTCCCTCCGGCGTATGGCGTCTGGGAAGCTCTCGATCAGCTGCTCGGAAAGCAGCTCCGCCTCATGCAGCGAGCGGTCGTAGCGGCCGACCGCGTTTGAGGCGCTTTCCTTGACCGTGTCGGCCGCAAGCTTGGCGCGGTCGAAGCGGCGCTCAGCGTCCAGGCTCTTGTCGGCGTCGGCGTAGACGCCCATCCGGAGCCGGACATGGCCCTTGCTGCCCATATCGGCGTCAAGATACTCCGAGAGCTCCTCGAGCAGAGCGTCGTAATCCTCGCGGTGCGGCCAGTAGACCAAAAAGGTGTCCGCCTTGCTGCGGCAGGCGATGCCGCCCTCACGCTCCAGGCGCGAGAGCATCCACCCGGCCAGACGCCGGAGCAGCTCGTCCCCGTAGCGTTTGCCGTAACGCTCGTTGATCGTATGAAAATGGTTGACGTCCAGCACGACCGCGTCGGTCGGGAGATCCTTGTGATGGGCGTCAAGCTGGATGACGTAGCGATAGAAAAAATCCCGGTTGTAAAGCCCCGTGAGGTGGTCGCGCTCCGTATGGCTCAGAGTATCCCGGTCCTCGGAGAGCTCGATCGTGCGCATGATGCGCGCCAGCACGACTTTCTGCTGCGGATAGGGCTTGGGGATGAAGTCGATCGCGCCGAGCGTGAGACTATCCACCTCTGCCTCGCTGTCCGCGGTCATCACAATCACGCTCAGACGGCTCGAGCGGGAATCCTCCTTGATCCGGCGCAGAAGCTCCAGCCCGTGGATGTCCGGCAGATTCAGATCCAGCAGGATCAGGCTGAGCGTTTCGTACTGCGCGTGCAGCAGCTCCAGCGCCTCCGCGCCGGAGGGCGCGACAAGGATCTCATAGCTGTCCTCGAGATATGCTCTGAGGATCTCCTGATTGATCGGCTCGTCCTCGACGAGCAGGATGCGCCGTTTCTCAGCGGAAGGGCGAAACAGTGTTTGGGCTTCCGTCAGCATTTTTCAGACCTCCTGTGCACAGCGGCAAGCGTGCAGCCTGTTATTAATTGTATTATAAGAAAAAACTCAAAAAGCGTCAATATGCACACATAAAGGCGGAAGAAAAAAATAATCCTTTGATTTTTCCCATTCGCTCTGTCAAAGAGACTGTTCCTAATGATATAAAAAAATATTTTCGGAGCAGCTTTCCAAAATCCCTCAGGAGGCGATATTCATGCAGAATGTCGGAAAAAGCCGAACGAAGGCGATCGCGATCGTCGGCGGCGCGATCCTTGCGATCATCCTCGTCGTCGGCACGATCGGGATGGGAGTGATCGCGCGCCGGGACACGGACAGGGCGGTCCGTACGGTCAGCCGGATGTATCTCGACGAGCTGGCGGGGCGCCGCGAGCAGGTCGTGGAGAACAATCTGCACAGCAAGATCGACGTGATCCGCATCGCCGTCGACCAGCTGCGCGAGGAGAACCTGAGCGACAAGTCGCATCTGGAGGCCTATCAGCGCCGGATGAAGCAGCTTTATTCTCTCGATAAGTTCGCCTTTGTCGATACCGAGGGGCTGATCTATACCTCGACGGGGACGCAGGTCCGATCAGCAAGGTATCCATGGTTTTTGCTCCTTCCGCTTTGCTTTTTGCAGCCTGCGTCAGTATCATACCGCAGCAGCGGCGATTCGCAAATAACGAGAAAATTGATATGATTCAACTGTGGGTTGAATTCACGGCCCGGGGGCTGCGCTGCCCTCGCGGGCGGCGCGGGCGCGGAAGATGCGTTCATCGGATAAAAAAAGGAGAGGCCCTTTGGGCCTCTCCTCCGTTTTATTCGCCTTTTACAGGAAGCTCGAAATGCCGTAGCTGTTGACGAGCGCGTCGATCCGGACGCCGGCCTTGCACAGCGGGCACTGGGACGCGGAGACGGAGCGGTAGTCGTCGAGGATCTTGGACTGGAACAGGCTCGTGACGGGGAAACCGTCGCAGGTGTCGATGCAGGAGAAAATGCAGCAGACGCCCACGGGAATACCGCCGTAGTAGCGGACTGCCTGGATGGCCTCGAGCGCGGTCGTACCGGTCGTCAGCGAGGCGGCGAGGATCAGGACGTGGCGGTTGCGGATCAGATGCGCGATGTTCTCACGGAAGATCTGCTGGTTGCCGGAGGTGGTCTCGGGCGTGACGACGTAGAGCGTGTTGTGCTCGTTCTCGTTGCCGATGCCCTCGGCGATCAGCTCCTCCGCCAGGCAGGTGCCGAGCACCTCCGTGCCGTCGAGACACAGGATCGTATCCACGACGCGGGAGCTCTGGAATTTGACCGCCAGCTCGAGCGCGGCCTGCCGCGCCTCGGCCAGACGGTGCTTGGTGTAGGTCATGTCGATGAAATAATTGATGTGGCTGTGACCGGTGGCAAAATGCCCCTTTGCGATGCGCAGCGGGATCTGGCTGTATTCGCTGCGAAAATGGATGGTCGGGATCACCATGTGGATACGCGCTCCTTTCTTATTCATACGTCTCTCGGACCGATTCTTCATTCAAATACGATCATATCACAAGCCAGCGCGGGAGACAAGCGCTTTTCCCCTCCCGGAGCGGGAAAAAATCAGCCGCGCCCGGTGCGGTGCAGTTCGCCGTCCTTGTTCCACAGATAGCTCATGCGCACTTCGGTGCCCGCGCGGATGCGGCGGAAGTTTTCGAGGTGCTTGCAGAAGATCGGGACGGCGGGGATCAGCAGCACAAGCGCCGCGGGCAAAAACTGCGTCCGGAGATAATACAGCGCGGGGAAAAGCAGGGAGATCGTCGGCGCGACGAAGCAGATGTAGTTCGTCAGGAAAGCGATGAGGATCGCCAGGGCGAGCAGCGCGAGGAAGAAGCGCCAGTCCCAGGACAGGATCACGCCGCCGATGCTGGCAAGCCCCTTGCCCCCGCGGAAGCGCAGCGCGGCGGGATACATGTGGCCGAGCACGCAGGCGACGCCGCCGATCGGCGCGGCGAGCGTCAGCGCGGGGAAGAGCGCCCGACAGATCCGGCAGGCGAGGAAGGCTTTGAGGATGTCGAGGCTCGCGGTCACGAAGAAGGCGAGCTTCCCGGCGAGGATGTAGGCGTTGGACGCGCCCGCGTTGCCCGAGCCGTCGACGCGCGGATCGTAGCCCTTGTGCCGGGCAAACAAAAAGGCGGGGTTGATGTTTCCGAGCAGGTATCCGATGATGCAGCATCCGAGCACGG
Source organism: Oscillospiraceae bacterium (assembly GCA_902761055.1). Taxonomy (GTDB): domain Bacteria; phylum Bacillota; class Clostridia; order Oscillospirales; family Oscillospiraceae; genus Limivicinus. The sequence goes on along the minus strand of CACWIS010000012.1, from coordinate 96,601 downwards.
CTTCCGGCATGGCGAGACCTCCTCTCCGACTGTTCCTTCAAATATTTTAACAGCTTTTCGCGGCGTTGTAAACCTCTTTCTTCGCGCGCCGCCTCTTGAGTATTCTCGCGTTTTCCTTTATACTGTCCGCAAGGACACAAAAAGGGGGAGACAGCCATGAAAAGCGCGCTTCTGGTCATCGACATGCAAAACGGGTTCCTCTCGCCGCGCTCGCCGCTGTATATCGCCGGCGCTCCGGCGACCGTGCCGGCCTGCGCGCGCGTGATCGCACGCTGCCGCGCCGCGGGCGTGCCGGTCGTGTTCGTCACGCGCGCCTACGCCGCCGACGGCAGCGACGTGGAAAAGCCGCGCCGCGCGGCCTTCCTCGCGGGCGGACGGCCGCTCTCGCCCGGCTGCGACGAGGCGATCTCCGCGGCCATGCCGCCGGAGTTCGGCAGCGCGCCGGAGGACTGTCACATCGTCAAGCCGCGCTATTCGGCCTTCTTCGGCACGGAGCTCGACGCGCTGCTGCGCCGCCTCGGCACGGAGCGCGTGATCCTCGCGGGGACGACCACGCCCAACTGCATCCGCACCAGCTGCTACGACGCGATCTCGCTGGACTACGACGTGACCGTGCTCTCCGACTGCACCTCCTCCGTGACGGCGGAGATCCAGGAGAGCAACCTCGCCGACATGGCGCGCGCGGGGGCGGAGATCGTGTCGTCCGACGGGCTCGTCCTTGACTGAAAACGGAGGGCTTCGGCATAATGCGCAGTTTGCCGCGGGCTTTCTTGGCCAGTTTATCCTCTTGCTTATTTCACCCCGCTATGGTAGACTGAAACTGAAATCTGGCACATTTTGGATGACTTTTCCAAAGAGAAGAGAGGACGCGCCCGCTGCGGCGCTGCGGAGGGGAACATGAAGAAAAAGAAGAAAAAGGCATCCTTTCTCAAGAAGATCCGCAGAGACGATCTGGTCGCCGTCCTGTGCGCCCTGTTCATCGCCGCCGTCGCGATCTTCAACGCGGCCTCCGGCGCCGCGGGCCGTCAGGCCGGCGTAGCCGACAGCGAGGTCCCGGCCGGTGCGCTGACGCTCACGGGCGTCGGCCAGGGCCGCAACGGCGACATCACCGTGCAGATCGCCGCGACGAACGACCGCATCTACCAGATCAAGATCGTCGACGACCAGGAGACGGAAGGCATCGGCTCCCGGGCGATCCAGTCCATGCCCAAGACCATTTACGACGCGCAGAGCCTGAAGATCGACGCCGTCTCCGGCGCGACGCTGTCCTCCGACGGCATCAAGGCCGCGATCTTCGACGCGCTGAAGAACGGCGGGCTCGATCCCGGCGTGTTCGGCGGCTCGATCGTCAAGGTCGAGCAGGTCGCCGCGAAGGTCGAGACGAACTCCGGCGTGACCGTGATGCACGCCGCCGACTGGGCCGAGAAATACCCCGAGATCTACGCGAGCTGGGAGATGACCAAAGAGAGCGACGAGATCGTCGACTACCTTGCGCAGTACCCGATGCTCCGCACGCTCTACGAGGGCTACGGCTTCGCCAAGGACTACGGCAGCGCGAGAGGGCACTACTACGACGTCGTGGACATCGAGCACACCGCCCGCCCGCACCCGATGGCCAACTGCTGGACCTGCAAGACCCCGGACTTCACCAACATGGTCAACGAGGAAGGCGTCCAGGCCTACAAGTACGACTGGACCGAGGTGCAGGGCAAGATCGTCGAGGGCATCAGCTGCTTCAACTGCCACGCCAACGAGCCCGGCAAGATCACCGTGACCCACACCTACTGGATCGACGCGGTGGGCGACGACTTTGAGAAGATCGACGCCGCCAACCTCGCCTGCGGCCAGTGCCACAACGAGTATTACTTCGAGCCGGAGACCAAGGCCACCACGATCGCCCACAGCTCGATCGAGAGCATGCACCCGACGGCGATGCTCGCCTACTTCAACGACCCGGCGAACTTCTCCAACGGCGAGGCCTTCAGCGACTGGACCAACCCGCGCACCGGCGTCAAGCAGATCAAGGTGCAGCACCCCGAGTTCGAGACCTTCCTCGGCGAGGGCAGCCAGCACCGCGCGACCTATACCTGCGCCGACTGCCACATGCCGACCGAGACCAAGGACAACGGCATGACCTACCGCAGCCACAACCTCATCAGCCCGCTGGACAACCCCGAGCTGATCGAGAACGAGTGCTCCAAGTGCCACGTCGACCTCGTCTCCGAGGTGCACGAGACCCAGGCCAGGATCGAGGCCAGGACCTACTCCATCGGCTATGAGCTCGAGTACCTCACCGAGCTGCTGGCCGCCGCGGTGGAGAAGGGCGAGATGCCGGAGAGCAAGCTCGACGAGGTGCGCGCCATCGCCCGCGACGCCCAGTTCTACTGGGACTTCGTCTTTGTCGAGAACGCCGAGGGCGCCCATAACCCGACGCTGACCGACTTCTGCCTCGACAAGGCCGAGGAGCTGACCAACCAGGCCGTCAATCTGATGAGAGGCGCGTCCTGATCCCGAGAGAAGAAAAAGCACTTTGCCGCCCGCCCGCTGGGGCGGGCGGCTTTCCGTATAAGGGGACTGTATGAAACGAATCCTCTCCTTCCTGCGCTCGATGCGCTTCGCCAACGCGCTGCTCGTCGGCGTTGCGCTCTGCTGCGGCCTCAGCTCGCTGCTGCCGCAGGGCAAGGAGCTGTCCTGTTACGCCGAGAGCTATCCGCGGCTCTATCCGCTGATCTACCGGCTGCGGCTCTTTGACGTTTTCAAAAGCTGGTACTTCCTCCTGCTCGTCGCGCTGCTGTGCCTGAGCATGCTCGCCTGCACGCTCGGCATGCTGCGCCGCGCGCTGCGCGGCGGAAAAGGCGAGATCGAGCGCGCCGCCGCGCTGCCGGACACGGACGCCCTGGGCGAGGGCGGACTGGAGAGGCTGCGCCTGTACATGGCCTCGATCCGCTGCCGGGAGGAGAAGATCGGCGAGAGCTTCGTCTTTCATAAAAACGGCTTCGGACGCTGGGGGACCTTCCTGATCCACCTCTCGATCCTGCTGACGGTGATCTTCGGCGCGATGGCGCTGTATCTGCCGAGGGTGACGGACGAGAGCTGCCGCCCCGGCGCGTCGATCACGCTCGACGACGGGGCGCGCATCGCCGTGGATTCGTTCTCGATGTACGATGAGGCCGGGACGCTCGATTACGCGAGCGTCATCCGCATCACGCTCCCCGACGGGCGCGAGAGCGCGCCGCAGGAGATCCGCGTGAACTATCCGATGACCTTCGGGCCCTACAAGGTCTTCCAGTGGACCTACGGCGCGGAGGGCGCCGTGCTCGCCCGCGCCGCGGACGGCTCGACGGACTTCTTCGAGCTCGACCGGGGCAGCATCCTCTCGCTCGACGCGGCCAACCGGATCGAATACTACGGGCTCTACGAGGCCACGCCGGAGGACGGCGCGGGCGAGAGCTACGTCTTCTATGAGATCGCCGTCGTGCGCGGCGGCGTGTCCGAGAGCGTGCGGGAGATCCGCCCGGGCGAGACGGTCACGCTCGGGGAAGTGGAGTTCGACTTCCTCGATCCCTATTATCCGGGCCTGCGCATCAAGACCATGCCCGTGCGCGCGGCGAACGCCCTGCTCGAGACGGCCTTCGTGCTGATGCTCGTCGGGCTGTTCCTCTCGTTTTATCTCCAGCCCGTGCTCGTCAAGGCGGATGAGAAAGGCTGGACGGCCGCCGGACCGCGCGGCGAGAAGATGCGCATGGAGCTGCGCCGCCGCTTCGCCCCGGAAAAGGAGGAGCAGACATGACGACGCTGTTTTATATCTCGCTGGGCCTCTACGCCGCCGCGCTGCTCGCCCAGCTCGCGGGCGTGCTGGCAAAAAAGGAGGGGCCGAAGAAGCTGGCCTGGGCGCTGTTCGTGCTCGGCCTGCTGGCGCATATCGCCTATTTTGCCTGGCGCGGCGTCGTCGCGCAGCGCCTGCCTCTCTCGTCGCAGTTTGAGTTTTCCTGCGGCTTCGCGCTCGGCGTCGCGCTCGTGCTGCTCGTCGCGCGCACCCGCGTGAACGCCGACCGGATCGCCGCGGCGGGCATGGCGTCCGTCGCGCTGCTGATGCTCTACGCCTCGCGCCAGAACATGGAGATCCGCGAGCTGATGCCCGCGCTGCGCAGCTTCTGGTTCGACTTCCACATCGGCGCGGCCGTCTTTTCCTACTCGACCTTCCTTGTCGCGGGCTGCGTGAGCCTGCGCTACGTGCTGCAGTACCGGAAGGGCGAATCGCCCGACAGCCTGCGCATGAAGCGGCTCGAGTACATCAGCTACCGGCTCGTCGCGCTGGGCTTCCTGCTGCTGACGGCGGTGATCGTCATCGGCGCGGTCTGGGCCGAGGCCGCCTGGTCGGCCTACTGGACCTGGGACCCCAAGGAGGTCTGGGCGCTGATCACCTGGATCATCTACGCGGTCTATCTGCACCTGCGCCTGCGCCGCGAGAAGAGCGATCTGTTCCTGTGCTGGTACGTCATCCTTGCGATCCCGGCCTTCCTCTTCACCTTCGCCGGCGTCAACAAGCTGATACCCGGCCTGCACTCCTATGCGTAAATAAGGGTTTACAATTCGGGAGAAAATGGTATTCTATCCCTGTCAGGGAAGCAGAAATCTCCTCCGGCACGCCGGGGGAAGGAGAAAAAGACATGAGCGATTTTGAAACGAAGATCTACGCCGCCGTCCGCACGGCCGTCAAGGAAGTATACGATCTGGAGACGGAAGACGGCCTCTACGTCGTCGAGACGCCGCAGAATCCCGATTTCGGCGATTATTCCACGAACGCCGCGATGAAGCTCTCGCGCTTTCTGCGCCGCAATCCGATGGACATCGCCGCGCCGCTGGCCGGGAAGCTCTCCGAGCTGCTCGCCGCCGAGACCGAGAGCGTCACGGTCGCGCGCCCGGGCTTCATCAACTTCCGCATCCGGCAGGACGCGCTCGGCGCGCTGATCAACAAGGTGCTCGACGCGGGCGAAGACTACGGCAAAAACGACAGCGGCAAGGGCAGGCGAGTCCTGGTCGAGTGGGTCAGCGCCAACCCGACGGGCGATCTGCACTGCGGCCACGCGCGCAACGCCGCCTGGGGCGACTGCATCTGCCGCCTCATGGAGGCCAGCGGCTACGACGTGCTGCGCGAATACTACGTCAACGACGCCGGCAACCAGATCGTGATGCTCGGCAAGTCCCTGGTCGCGCGCTATTTCGAGCACTTCGGCCGCGGAGCCGATTACCCGCTGCCGGAGGACGGCTACCACGCCGAGGATATCCGCGCCATCGCCGAGGAGATCGCGGCGGAGGACGGCGACAGGTGGCTCGACGCCGATCCGGACGAGCGCATGGAGCATTTCATGCGCCTCGGCAAGACGCTGGAGCTGAAAAAGATCGAAAAGGATCTGCTTGCCTACGGCGTGCGCATCGACTCGTGGATGCACGAGACCTTCTTCTATGAGAACGACCGCGCGCGCATCCGCGCGTGCCTCGCGCGCATGGAGGAGCTGGGCCTGCTCTACGAGCGGGACGGCGCGCTCTGGTTCCGCTCGAGCGAATACGGCGACGACAAGGACCGCGTCCTGCGCAAGAGCGACGGAACGCTGTCCTACCTCACGCCGGACATCGCCAACCACGTCTACAAGGTCGAGCGCGGCTATGGAAAGCTCGTCGATCTCTGGGGCGCGGATCACCACTCCTACATCACGCGCATGCAGGCCGCGCTGACGGCGCTGGGCTATCCGAGGGATACGCTCGAGGTCGACCTCATCCAGATGGTCCGCATGGTCGAGGACGGCAGGGAGGTCAAAATGTCCAAGCGCACCGGCAACGCGCTGAGTCTGCGCGAGCTGTGCGAGGACATCGGCGTGGACGCGGCGCGCTGGTTCTTCGTGTCGAAGGACGTTGCGACGCACATGGACCTCGATCTCAAGCTCGCGCGCAGCCGTGACAACGACAACCCCGTCTACTACGCCCAGTACGCGCACGCGCGCATGAATTCGATCCTCACGAACCCGAAGATCCCCGCCTTCGTGCGCGCCGAGCGCTACGACCGCCTGACGGACGAGCGCGAGCTGCTGCTGCTCAAGAAGATCGGCGAGTTCCCGGCCGAGGTCGCGAACGACGCGCTGCTGCGCAAGCCGAACAAGCTGACGGACTATATCCTCTCGCTGGTCAAGACCTTCCATGCATACTACAACGCCGTCAAGGTCAACCGGCCCGACGACCCCGAGCTGACCAACCAGCGCCTCGGCCTCGTCAAGGCGACGATGATCACGCTGCGCAACGCGCTCGCGCTCATCGGCGTATCCGCTCCGGAGAGCATGTGAGCGGAAAAAGAAAAGGGCGCAGCGCGGGCTGCGCCTTTTCCTTTGTATCCGAGCTCAACAGACAGGAGAAGAGAATGAAAGGGATCTGTGTCCAAAGTGAGATCGGCCCGCTGAAAAAGGTGCTGCTGCACCGCCCGGGCCGCGAGCTGCTCAAGCTGACGCCCAAACGGCTCGGCGAGCTGCTCTTCGACGACATCCCCTATCTGAAGGACGCGCAGCGCGAGCACGACGCCTTCGCGGCGATCCTGCGGGAAAACGGCGTCGAGGTCGTCTATCTGGAGGATCTGATGAGCGAGGTGCTCGCCGCGCATACCGAGCTTGTGCGGCCCTTCCTCTATCAGTGGCTGGCCGAGGGCAACATCAAGACCGGCAAATGGCGGGACAGGCTCTGCGACTATCTGCTGGAGAACTACAGCGGCAAGGCCCTCGTCGAGAAAACGATGGAGGGCATCGCCCTCAAGGAGATGGGCGGCGCCTCGGCCTGCTCGCTGCAGGATCTGATCGCCCCGGCCGACGACGTCATCGTCGACCCGATGCCCAATCTCTACTTCACGCGCGATCCCTTCGCCTCGGTCGGGCGCGGCGTGTTCGTCAACCGCATGCGCTTCCCGACGCGGCGGCGCGAGACGATCTACGCCGACTATATCCTGAAATACCATCCGGACTTCGCCGGGCGCGTCACGCGCTACAGCGAGCGAGACGGCTTCGCCCCGCTCGAGGGAGGGGACCTGCTCAACCTCACGGCGGACACGATCGCCATCGGCATTTCCGAGCGCAGCTCGCCCGACGGCATCGAGGCCGCCGCCCGCCGGCTCTTCGCCGATCCGACGGCGGAGATCCGCACGGTGCTGGCCTTCTCGATCCCGGTCGCGCGCGCCTTCATGCACCTCGACACCGTGCTCACGCAGCTGGACCGGGACAAGTATCTCGTTCATCCCGCCATCCTCGGCCCGCTGACGGTCTACGAGATCAGACCGGGCGCGGAGGATCTGCGCATCGAGCACGTCGACGCGCCGCTCGCACAGATCCTGGAGAAATACACGCACACGGAAAAGGTGGAGCTCATCCCCTGCGGCGGCGAGGATATGATCGCCTCGGCGCGCGAGCAGTGGAACGACGGCTCGAACACGCTGGCCCTCGCCCCGGGCCGGGTCGTCGTCTACGAGCGCAACGACGTGACCAACGCGATCCTGCGCGAGCGGGGGATCGACGTGATCGAAATGCCTTCGGCCGAGCTTTCGCGCGGGCGCGGCGGCCCGCGCTGCATGTCGATGCCGCTTATCAGAGAATAAACCGTTTGGAGGACAGCGAACATGGGACTGGATATCAGAGGCAGAAGCTTTCTTACCCTGCTGGACTACTCGCCGGAGGAGATCGATTCCCTGATCGACCTCGCCGCAGAATTCAAAAACCTCAAGCGCGCCGGGATCGCGCACAGACGGCTCGAGGGCAAGCAGATCGTGCTGCTCTTCGAGAAGACCTCGACGCGCACCCGCTGCTCCTTTGAGGTCGCCGCGCGCGATCTCGGCATGGGCGTGACCTTCCTGGATCCCGGCTCGTCGCAGATGGGCAAAAAGGAATCCCTCGCGGACACGGCCAAGGTGCTCGGCCGTCTCTACGACGGCATCGAATACCGCGGCTACAGCCAGCGCGTGGTCGAGGACCTGGCAAAGTACTCCGGCGTGCCGGTGTGGAACGGGCTGACCGACGATTTCCACCCCACGCAGATGCTCGCAGACATGCTGACCGCGCGCGAGGAGTTCGGCCATGACCTGCGCGGGCGCAAGCTCACGTTTTTCGGCGACGCGCGCAACAACGTCGCCAACTCCCTCATGGTCGTCTGCGCGAAGCTGGGCCTGCGCTACTGCGCCTGCGGCCCGAAGGAGCTGATGCCCGCCGGGGAGCTTGTCGGGAAGTGCCGCGCCGTCGCCGCGGAGACCGGCGCGGAGCTGGAGTTCACCGACGATCCCGCGCAGGGCGCGAAGGACTGCGACATCCTTTACACGGATATCTGGCTGTCGATGGGCGAGCCGGCCGAGCTCTGGGAACGGCGCATCGCGCTGCTGCGTCCCTATCAGGTCAACGGCGCGCTGATCGCCAAGGCCAAGCCGACGGCCATCTTCCTGCACTGCCTGCCCGCCTTCCACGACCGCGGCACGACGGTCGGCGAGGAGATCTATGAGAAATACGGGCTCGAGGCCATGGAGGTCACCGACGAGGTATTCCTCGGACCGCAGGCGCGGCAGTTCCGCGAGGCGGAGAACCGCATGCACACGATCAAGGCCGTGCTGTGGGCGACGCTGCAGTAATGGCGGAACGGATCGTCGTCGCCCTCGGCGGCAACGCGCTGGGCGGCACGCCCGAGCGGCAGCTCGCGCTCGTACGCAGGACCGCCAAGCCCCTCGCCGACCTCGTCGAGCGGGGCTGCGAGCTCGTCATCGGGCACGGCAACGGCCCGCAGGTCGGCATGCTGCAGCTCGCGACGGACTACGCGGCCATGCACGGCGGCGGCACGCCGAGCATGCCGCTGTGCGAGTGCGGCGCCATGACGCAGGGCTATATCGGCTATCACCTGCAGCAGGCGCTGGGGCGCGAGCTGCGGGCGCGCGGGATCGAGCGCGACTGCGCCTGCCTCGTCACGCAGGTCGTCGTCGACCCGAAGGATCCCGGCTTTGAAAACCCGACCAAGCCGGTGGGCGGCTTTTATACGCGGGAAGAGGCCGCGCGCATTTCGAGGGAGAAGGGCTGGCGCTTCGCCGAGGACGCGGGGCGCGGCTATCGCCGCGTCGTGCCCTCGCCGACGCCGCTGCGCATCGTCGAGCGCGGCGCGGTCGAAAAGCTCGTCGCCGCGGGCGCGGTCGTCATCACCGTCGGCGGGGGAGGGATCCCCGTCGTCGAGCGGGACGAGGGGCTGGAGGGCGTCGCGGCGGTCGTCGACAAGGACCGCGCCTGCGCACTGCTGGCGCGCGAGCTGCACGCGGACCGGCTCGTGATCCTCACGGCCGTCGAGCGCGTCTGCCTGCACTACGGCAGGCCGGAGCAGCGGGAGCTCGCCGAGCTCACGCTCGACGACTGCGCGCGCTATCTCGCCGCGGGCGAGTTCGCCCCGGGCAGCATGCAGCCGAAGATCGAGGCCTGCATGGACTTCGTGGGCGCGGGAGGCGGCACGGCCGTCATCACCTCGCTCGATCGCGCCGCCGAGGCGCTGGAGGGGCGCTGCGGCACGCGCATCATCCGATAAACGGACGCGGGATCCTCCCCGGGAGGGTCCCGCGTCATATTTTACCGCTTGAACGGCGGGGCGAAACGGTGTATCCTTTTGGCATGGAAACGACGCTGACAAAAAAACGCGGCCTTGCCGCCATCTTTGCGCTCTGTCCGCGGAGGCACGCGCTGCTGCTCGCCTCGGCGCTGCTCGTGGCGCTGCATCTGCTGATGCGCTCCGACCACGCGCTGATGGTCCTGCTGTCGGAAAAGGCGGTGCGGCCGCTGCACCGCGCGCTCGGGCAGCTCAACGCGCATGTGCCCTTCTCGGTCGCGGAGCTGCTGATCGCGCTCGCGGTCTGCGCGCTGCTGGGCTACATAGTCTTCCAGATCGCCGCGCTGATCCGGAGAGGGGAGCGGCTGCGGCGGCTGTACCGCACGCTCGTGACGCTGCTCGCCGCGCCGCTCGCGGTCTATGCGCTGTTCTGCCTGCTCTGGGGCGTGTACTATTACGCCGACGACTTCAGCGCCCAAAGCGGCTTCCGATGCGAGCCGGTCAGCGTCGAGCAGCTCGAGAGCGTGACGCGCTACTTCGCGGATATGGCAGGCGAATACGCGGACAGGGTGCCGCGGGACGAGAGAGGCTTCTGCCGCTCGGACCGCGCGGAGATCCTGCGCCGCTCGCCCGAGGTCTTCCAAAAGACGGAAAGGGACTGGCCCTGTCTTGCCGGGCCGCCGCTCGCCGCCAAGGGCGTCGTATGCTCGCGCATCATGAGCTATCTCGACTTCACGGGCTTTTTCTTCCCCTTCACGGCGGAAGCGAACGTCAACCTCGACGCGCCGGCCTGCGATCTGGCGGCCACGGTCGCGCACGAGCTGTCGCATCAGCGCGGCGTGGCCAAGGAGCAGGAGGCCAACTTCACCGCCGTGCTCGCCTGCCTCGATTACGGCGATCCCGACTATGTGTACAGCGCCGCGCTGCTGGCCTGTACGCACCTCGGCAACGCGCTCGCACGCGCCGACGGCGAGGCCTGGGAGAAGATCTGCGACGGCCTCGACGAGAACGTGAAACGGGACCTCGTTCTGCGCGGCGCCTACTGGCGGCAGTTCGAAACGCCCGTGCGGAAGGCCTCCAACACGGTCTACGAGGGCTTCCTGTACAGCTACGACCAGACGCTCGGGCTCAGGAGCTACGGCGCCTGCGTCGATCTGCTGGTCAATTACTATTACGAGGATTCGCTGAAATAAAAGAGGTCTGCGGCAAAGCCGCAGACCTCTTTTATCCCTCTCGCCGGGAGGCGGATATCAAATACGATCCTCCCGCTCGGCGCGGAGGACGGCCTTCTTCCGGGCGAAGCGGTAGTAGTAGACGAGGATGACCGCGCTGCACATGATCCAGCCGGCGGGGTAGCCCAGCGCGATGGGCACGATGCCGCCGCCGAGCCGGTAGGCCGTGAAAAGGTAGAGCTGGCGGAAGAGGACGAAGGAGAAGAGCATGATATACATCGTGGCCTTCGTATCGCCGACGCCGCGCAGCGCGCCGGAATAGATCTGATTGACCGTGCACAGCAGGTAGAACGGCGAGATCAGCCGCAGGAACAGCGTGCCGAAGGCGATGACCTCCGCCTCTGCGTTGAACAGGCGCACCAGCGTCGGAGCGAAGAGCATCATCGGCGTGAGGATCACGATCATCACGGCCGTGCCGATCGCGAGGCCGCAGAGAGGACCCTTGCCCGCCCGGTCGAGCTTGCGCGCGCCGTAGTTCTGACCCACAAAGGTCGTCACGGCCATCGACAGGCCCATCAGCGGCAGCATGGCGAAGGCGTCGAGCTTGTTGTAGGCGGCCCAGCCGGCCATGCAGGAGCTCTCGAAGCGGTTGATGTAGGACTGGACAAACACGTTCGATACGGCGGTGATCCCCATCTGCAGCGAGGAGGGGATGCCGATGGCGCAGATGCGGCGCAGGATCGCGCCGTCGAAGCCGATCGCGCGGGGCTCGATGCGGTAATCCTCGCGCGAGCGGATCAGCAGGATGAACACGAGAAGGGCCGAGAGCGCCTGCGAGACGACCGTCGCAAAAGCCGCGCCCGCGATCCCCCAGGCAAAAACGCGCACGAAGAGCAGGTCGAGCGCCGTGTTGAGCGTGGCGGAAAAGATCAGGAAATACAGCGGCCGCCGCGAGTCGCCCACGGCGCGGAGGATGCCCGAGCCGATGTTGTACAGCAGCATCCCCGAGATGCCCCAGAAATAGATGCGCAGATACTCCGAAGCCTCGCCCATCACGTCGTCCGGCGTGGCCATCCAGCGCAGCAGGACGGGCGTCGCCAGCACGCCGAGCGCCGTGAGCGCGGCGCACAGCGAGAGCGTCAGCGCAACGGTGGTCTGCACCGCGCGATGCAGCTTTTCGCCGTCCTTCGCGCCGTAGTACTGGGAGATCACCACGCCCGCGCCGCCGGCGAGACCGCCGAAAATGCCGATGAGCATGTTGACGATCGGACCCGTGCAGCCGACGGCGGCCAGCGCCTGCTTGCCGACGAAGTTGCCGACGATGATCGAGTCGACCATGTTGTACAGCTGCTGGAAGATGTTGCCGAGCATCAGCGGCAGCGCGAAGGCGATGAGCAGGCGCGCGATGCCGCCCTCGGTCATATCCGTATCCCGTTTTTTCAGCGCGGCACGCACAGACAAGCTCCTCCCTTCCGAGACGTTCCACCACATGATACCACCGGCGGCGCGCCGAGGCAACAAAAAAGCACCCCTCCGGGTGCTTTTCTCGTTTCGTTCGTTATTCCGCGATGCTCCTGGCGATGTAATCCTCGACCTCGCTGATGTCGATGCCGAGCGCGACGGACAGCTCGCCGTGCAGGATGTCCTTGGCGCGCTTCATCGTGGCCTCGGCGCGGCTGCTCTTGGTCTTGCGTTCGGCCATGCGGGTATAGAGGCCCTTGATCACCGAGACCAGCGCCTCACAGGAGTGGAGCTTGAACAGCTCCTTGTAGAACGCGTCGACGTGGTTGAAGCGCGTATCGCTGCAGATCGCCGGCTCGATGCCGGGGATCGTGGCGATGAAGGCCTCGGCCTCCTCCCGGCTCATGACCGGGCGCATATACGCGTTCGAGTCGACGGGTGTGAAATAGGTGCCGCTTCCGACCAGCGGACGGAGGTGGTAATAGACCTTGCCGCCCGGCCCGTCCATCGGCAGCGCGCCGATCTCGTCCACGGTGCAGACGCCGTTCTCACCGTATATGATCTTCTCACCGACGGAAAACATCCAATATTTCCCCCACTCTATTACTCATAGTATAATCATACACTATTTTCAGAAAAAAACCAAATGTTTTTTTTCAAAAAAACGGAGAAATTTCAATGTTTTTGCTTCAAATTACGCGATGATTCAAGTTTTTTAACCGTTGAGTTCCACAGGACAGTCTGTTATAATGGATCAGCCGGACGCCGCGCCGCCCCCGCCGGAGACAAACGGGACGGAAACGGCGGCGTCCGCGGGAGAGAAAACGTGAGGATCTACCTTTCCGGACATGAGTATCGCTACGCGGTCGAGCAGATGCTGCTGACGCTTTTCCCCGGCGAGCGGCCGGAGTACCCGGCGGGAGAGCCGGAGGGCGAGCGGCTGGAGGTCGCGCTGCACCGCGCGGCCGTTTACACGACGGCGAGCTGCGCGCTCCTGCGCGGCGGCAAACGCTTTCGCGGTACGGCACGCGCGAAGAACAGCGCGCTGACCGACCGTATCACGACCGAGCGGATCTGCCAGCGGCTCGTCAAGAACGCGATGTACCGCGCCGCGCTCGCCTCCGGGCTGCGCCGCCCCGTCTGGGGCGCGCTGACCGGCGTGCGCCCGGGCAAGGTGCTGCTGCCTCTGATCCGCGCCAACGGCGAAGCCGAGGCGCTCGTGCGGCTCGAGCGGGACTACGACGTGTCGCCGGAGCGCGCCGCGCTCTGCCTCGACGCCGCGCGCCACACGCTCGCCGCGGCGGACTCGCTCGAAGGGCGCGACGTCTGCCTCTACGTCGGCATCCCGTTCTGCCCGACGCGCTGCGCCTACTGCAGCTTCGTCAGCCAGTCCGTGGAAAAGAGCATGAAGCTCATCGAACCCTTCCTCGACGCGCTGCTGCGGGAGATCGAGGCGACGGGGGAACAGGCGCGGCGTCTGGGACTGCGCCCGGTCGCGGTCTATTTCGGCGGCGGAACGCCCACGACGCTCTCGCCGGAACAGCTCGAGCGCGTGTGCGCGAAGCTGGAGAGCTGCTTCGAGCTCTCCGCGCTCCGCGAATACACGGTCGAGGCCGGGCGGCCCGACACGATCACGGCCGAAAAGCTCGCGGTGCTGCGCGCCCACGGCGTGGACCGCGTCAGCGTCAACCCGCAGAGCATGTCCGACGCGGTGCTCGAGGCGATCGGACGCAGGCACAGCGCGGCGGACATCGTCGCGGCGCTGGAAACGGTGCGCGCGGTCGGCGGCTTTGCGGTGAACATGGATCTGATCGCCGGGCTGCCGGGCGACAGCGCGGAGGGCTTCCGCGCGACGCTCGAGACCGTGCTCGCCCTCGCGCCGGAGAACGTCACCGTCCACACGCTCTCGCTCAAGCGCGGCTCGCGCATCCTCGCCGAGGGCACGCCGCTGCCGGGAGCGGAGGAGGTCGGAGAGATGCTCGACTTCGCCTCCGCGCGGCTGCGCGCCGAGGGCTACGGGCCCTACTATCTGTACCGGCAGAAGTTCATGTCCGGCGGCTTCGAGAACGTCGGCTGGACGCGGGAGGGCTGCGTCAACCTCTACAACATCTGCATCATGGAGGAGCTGTGCAGCATCCTCGCGATGGGGGCGGGCGGCTCGACCAAGCTGATCCGGCACGACGGCGGGCGCAATCTGCGCTTCATCGCGCCGAAATATCCGCTGGAGTACATACAGGGCATCGACGGCGTCTGCGCCGAGAAGGAACAGATCGGGACATTTTACCGCGAAAGCGGCGAACTGGAGGAATAAATCATGGCATACCAGCTTTCGGACATCAACTTCAAAACCGTTTCCGACCCCGTCAGTCTGATCGAGGAAGGCGACGCAAAATACCGCGAAAACGTCGAGCAGGCCGCGGAGCGCATCGTGGAGAACTGCAAAAACAGCCCCATCGTGCTGCTGTCCGGCCCGTCCGGCTCGGGCAAGACGACGACGGCGATGAAGATCTCCGAGGCGCTCGAGACGCACGGCATCCGCAGCCACTACGTCGGCATGGACGACTATTTCAAGACCATCAGCCCCGAGACGACGCCCCGCACGCCGGAAGGGGAGTACGACCTGGAAAGCCCGCTGTGTCTGGACATGGAGCTGATGAACGAGCACTTCACGCAGCTCGCGCGCGGCGAGCGCATCTATGTGCCGAAGTACGAGTTCTCGCGCAAGATGCGCGCCTACGAGCCGTCAAAGTCGCTCAAGCTGGGCAAGGACGAGATCGTGATCTTCGAGGGCATCCACGCGCTCAACGACATGATCACCGACCGCCATCCCGAGGCCTTCAAGCTCTACATCTCCGCGCGCAGCGACGTCGTCTTCGGCGGCAAGGTCGTCTTCAAGCGCACCTGGTTCCGCCTCGTGCGCCGCATGGTACGCGACTACAATTTCCGCGGCTCCGCCCCGAGCGAGACGATGGGCATGTGGGCCAACGTCCGCCGCGGCGAAAAGGCGTACATCTCGCCGTTCAAGGACAAGGCGGACTACCAGTTTGATTCCTCGCTGCCCTATGAGCTGCCGGTATTCAACCGCACGGCGACCGAACTGTTCAAGACCGTGCCGGAAGGCATCGAGCGCTTTGACGAGCTGCGCGCCGTGCTGCCCGCGCTGCAGCTTTTCGGCGATATCGACCCCGAGCTCGTCCCGCGCAACTCGCTGATCCGTGAGTTTATCGGCGGCGGCAGCTACGAGTACTGAAAAACGGAAAAAGGCCCGGGAGCCGTGAGAAGTCACGGCTCCCGGGCCTTTTTTATATCGGGCGGTCAGTCCATATACTTTGCGTCGTAGCACTCGCTCGGGAGGCAGACGCTCAAAGCGGTGAGCAGGGTATGCATATCGGGCGTTTCGTCCTCCGGACTGCGCAGCGCGGCGGGACAGTTCCCGCGCGCGAGCGAGACGCGCGCGGAGGTGCCGCCGGGGCGGCTTTCGAGCATCAGCGTGCCCCGATGCGCCTGCGCGATGGCGCGCACGACCGACAGGCCCAGCCCTGCGCCGCGGTCGAGCGTAGAGAGATCGAAGCCGCCGCGGAAGCGCTCAAAGACGTGGGCCATCTGCTCCTCGGCGATGCCGCAGCCATCGTCGCTGACCGAGAGGATGGCCTGCGTCGGGGTGGGGACAAGACTGACCGCGATCCGCGTACAGCCCTCGGCGTGGACGAGCGCGTTGGAGATCAGATTACAGAGCAGCTGCTCGATCAGCACGCGGTCGGCGTAAAGGCAGATCTCGCCCTCGCAGCTGAAGGAAAAGCTCAGATCGCCGCGCAGCAGGGCGACCGCGTCGACCGTGTTGCGGCACAGGGCCGTGAGATCGATCGCTTCCGGCGAGACCGCCAGCTCCCCGGCGGCGACGTTCCGCACGACGGAGGCGTTGTCGAGCAGACGCGCGATGCGGGCGACGTCGCGCTGCACCGAGCGCAGCAGGCGGCCGAGCTCCGCATCCTGCGCGTCCTCCGCCCGCGTGCGGCCGAGATCGGCCGAGAGGTGCAGATTCATCAGCGCGCTGCGCATCGCATAGAGGAAGGCGTCGTTGATCAGCGCGGGAGGCAGCTCGATCTCGGAGATGAAATAGGCCTGCATGTCGTCCAGCTTTGCCGTGCGGATGTTGCGGCGCTTCCCGGCGATCTCGGTGTCCGCGCTGAAAACGCCGGCCTGCGCCTCGACGATCTCGAGACTGAACAGCTCACGCACCGGCTTTCCCACGCAGTCGGCGCCGAGCAGCTTCTCGGCCTTTGCGTTGGCGTAAGCGACGCGTCCGCCGCGGATGAGCACCGCGGCCTCGGACGAAAGCGAGAGCACTCTGGATGATACGGTCAGCATGAAGAAACGATCCCCCCTGTTTTTGCCAATTATAACAATTCTCGACAAAATGTACAAGACCCTCGGCCCGAAAGCGCCGAAAGAGGCATCAATTTCGGCGTTTTTTTCTGCGCCCGCGTGCAAATGAAAACTTGCTTTTTGTCAATAGTATATGATACAATTTATCCGATCAGTAAGGCAGTTTTTGACTGCATGGCTGTTTGTATGCAAGAGTCTCCCGATATGCTTATTTTTAGTTTGGAGGAATACACTTATGATCAAAGTCGGCATCAACGGCTTCGGCCGCATCGGTTCCCTGGCGTTCCGCGCCGCCATCAAGTCTGACGACATCGAGGTCGTCGCGATCAACGCTCCCGGCCATCCGGCCAGCCACATCGCTTATTGCGTCAAGTACGATTCCGTCCGTCCACGGCCGCTTCGACGGCGAAGTCGTCGGCAACGACGAGGACAGCACCGTCACCGTCAACGGCAAGGTCGTCAAGGTCCTCTCCGACAAGACCTACCGCGACGCCACCCTCATCCCCTGGGGCGAGCTCGGCGTGGAGTACGTGCTCGAGTGCACCGGCGTGTACCTCGAGAAGGCCAAGGCCCAGGCGCACATCGACGCCGGCGCCAAGGTCGTCGTCATGTCCGGCCCCGCGAAGGACGACACCCCGATGTTCGTCTGCGGCGTCAACCTGGAGAAGTACACCCCCGATATGCAGTTCGTCTCCAACGCGTCCTGCACCACCAACTGCCTCGCGCCGATCACCAAGGTCGTCAACGACAACTTCGGCGTCATCGAAGGCCTGATGACCACCGTCCACGCCTCCACCGCCACCCAGGCGATCGTCGACGGCTTCCCCAAGAAGAAGGATCTGCGCGGCGCGCGTTCCATCTACAACAACATCATCCCCTCCTCCACCGGCGCCGCCAAGGCCGTCGGCAAGGTCATCCCCGAGCTCAACGGCAAGCTGACCGGCATGTCGATGCGTATCCCGGCTCCGGACGTGTCCGTCGTTGACGTGACCTTCCGTCTCGAGAAGGCCGCCTCCTACGCCGACATCTGCGCCGCCATGAAGGCCGCCTCCGAGGGCCCGATGAAGGGCGTTCTCGAGTATGTGGACGACGAGGTCGTTTCCTCCGACTTCCGCACCGACGCGCACACCTCCATCTTCGACGCCAAGGCCGGCATCGCCCTCAACGAGCACTTCGTCAAGCTCGTCGCCTGGTACGACAACGAGTGGGGCTTCTCCAACAAGATGCTCGACCTCGTCCGTCACATCGACTCCGTCCGCAAGGCGTAAGAAAACAACAATAAAGCGTCTTTTCAATCAGTTTTGCTCAATTCCATAACTTTTCTCTCAATTTGAGAAACTGTTGGCTGTTGGAACAACAATCATCTGTTGGAGAAACTGTTTGAAAGACAAAAATCGTTGTTAAACCTCTTTCTGCTTACCGTTATTTGGGGCAGAAAGAGGTTTTTTATGAAGATGGAAACGTTGGTCAAGGAGTTCCTTTTCGAGTGCGAGATCAGAGAGTATTCGAAAATGACAGTGGAGAACTACAAAAAGCAGTTAAGGCATTTCACGGATTTTTTGAAAGAAGAGTTTGATCTCGACGAGCTAGAAGAGTTGAAGCCAACGCATGTCAAGGCGTTCATCAAGCATTATCAGTTGCGGCAATGTAAACCGTCGTATGTGAACGACAATCTGAAAGCGGTAAAGGTTCTGTGCGCTTATGCGTACAAAGAGAAATACGAGGATTATCTGATTACTGCGGAAATCAAAAATGTCAAAGAACCGAAAACGCTGATACACACCTTTTCAAGAGAAGAGATTAAGAAGATGATCTCTTACTACAACGGCAACAACTATATCGACATTCGAAACAAACTGATTTTGATGATGCTGTTCGATACGGGAATTCGCGTCAACGAATTGTGCGATATGAGAGAAGCGCAGATTCAAGATTCATATTTCATTGTCTACGGAAAAGGAAAGAAGGAAAGAGTAGTTCCAAAGAATCCACTTGTATCAAAAACGCTTCTGAAGTACACGGCGGCAAAGGCAAAATACTTTCAACGCAGAAAGGCAGAAGACTTTCTGTTCCTTTCCAAAAACGGAAAACGGATGAATGGACAAGCAGTAAACAAGTTCATGAAGGATTGCGCGAAAGCAGTTAGCGTCAGATCCATGGTAAGAGTATCTCCGCATACATGCAGACATACCTTCGCGCAGCAACAAATCTACAATGGACTTGATCTTTACAGTCTTAGCAGAATACTAGGCCATGAAAACGTTGCGATTACTCAACGGTATCTTGAATCCATACAAGATTCTCAGATTATTGCCAACGCGAAGAAAACAAGTGTGTTGTCAAACCTAAACTAAACCATCTTCCAAACAAGAAAGAAGCAAGAAACATACAAGTTTCTTGCTTCTTTTAACATCTTTTATACAAGTATCAAGACGGTTCAGCATAATTCCTAGATCCTCTACAATCAGGAAATCTAGAACAACCGTAGAATTTCCCAAAGCGTCCAGTTTTCAAGTACATTTTTGCACCGCATTTCGGGCACCTTAGCGCGTTGTTGGAAGGCTTGGTGGGAGTGGGAGAAGGCTTCGGCGTGGTTGGCCTTAGTGGAGGATTAGGTTGTGATGGTTTCAGTGGAGGAACAGGTTGCGGCGTTGGTTGGATCGGAGTTGGTGTGGTCTTGGGTGGTGGAGTGGTTATTGGGGGAGGAGTTGGCCTTGCTGTTGGAGTGGCTTTAGGTGCTGGAGTAGTTTGCGGCTGCGTTTTGCTTCCACTTTTACGAGAAAAAGCTCTTACGCCAAATATCGCAAGAACAATTACCACAATAACTACAACTCCACCGCCACTGTTTGCACCTCCCGCTGAAGAGCCGTAGTATTTAGGATAGAAGTCAGGTATAACATAAGGGGAATTGTCGTTTGATTTGGATGTGTCTAATCTTGGTGGCTTACATCTGGAACAAGGAGATAAGCCTCTTGCAACTGCGGAAGAAAGAGTGGTTGGAATAGGATCACTTAGGTAAGTACAGTTTGCTCTATGGTAACAAGAACCATATGAACCATAATATACGATAGTTCCACCGTTTTCTGCGTACACGGCTATTGAAAGGGGCAAGATGATACAGAGAACAACTAACGCAACAAGTGTTTTAGCGTGTTTTTTCACTATATCATTCCTCCTTTCAATTCTTTTATATCAGATTGCGCAGAAAAAGGAAACCTGTTTTGAAATTTCACTTTCAATATCGGCCATACAAACCAAGGATCTTTTCAAGATAGTCTTGATATTCCTTCCTTACCTCTTTCGGTTCCATTATTTTGACCTTGTTCCCAAAGCCGCAAAGCCACGCGAAAAACTGAGGACTTACATCTACCTCAACAGTGACGGAGAAATGATTGTAATCTACTGCATGGTACATGATATCCCCCGTAGTACCAAAACGGTCGATAACCGTATCGAGAAGGTCTTTAACAAAGCGCAAGGTCACACGATGCGTTTTCCCTTCATACATACTGAAAACGCGCTGCGTATAGTCTCGCATGTCAATTTCGGAAAATGCTTCTGCGCCTTCACGTGGTTCATCGAGAAGCTTTACTTCTCTCATTCTGTCAATGCGGAAGCGGCGAATGTCTTTGTGCTTATCATCAAAGGCGAGAAGATAATAATATCCGTCATTTAGAATCAGATAAAACGGACTTACGATTCGGAGATTTCCTTTGCGATTGTCTAAGGGAGAATTCAGATCTTTTACATCATAACGAAGATACTTGAAAGAGATTTTCTGCGGTTCATGCGGCTTGCCGTCGACCTTTCGCGCCATTGCTGCATTGATTGTACTGAGAATGTTCAGAGTGCCTTTCTGCGTGGTTTTAACTCTGTTTACAAGATAGATTTCTGAGTTCAGTTGATCTGCTTCATAGATGCTGCAAAGAGATTCTAACGATTCAATAATCTCTTTGGATTTCGTATTGGAAATGAACTTCGCCGCTCTGACGCACTCAGCTAGGATTCTGAGATCGTCCATATCAAATTGCCGCGAAACAAGACGATATCTGCCGCCTTGACCACCTTCAATGTCCATTCCAAAATCATCACGCAAAGCTGCGATATCACGATAGATGCTGCGCCTGTCTGCAGTAATGTCGCATTCGTCTTCTAGGTAGTCAATGATATCTCCTGCGCTGACAGCATGATTCTCATCGGAGTATTCTAGAAAAAACTTGGCGACATATAGAGTTTTTAGTTTCTGCTTTTCCGATTTTGGCACTTTACACGCCTCACTTTCATATGAAATAGTTTACCATTTGCAAACATGGTTTTCAATGTATGAACTAATGGTGTTGAATGAAGATGGGAATTAATTTATACTGTAAATAACTTCAGATTCATGATGCAAAGGTGATAATAATGTCAAAACAAAAGACAAATGAGCAATTCCTTGAAGAGCTTGCAATAATAAATCCTATGATTATTCCACGGACAAAATATATTAAGGCAAGAGAAAAAATCTTAGTTGAGTGCCTAGAGTGCGGTAATAAGTGGGAAACCACGCCAGATCGTCTCTTGCGAGGAAACGGCTGTAGAAAATGCTCAATGAAGCGGGTTCATGATCAACAAAGAAAGAGCAACGAACAGTTTGCTGAAGAAGTCTTAAAGATTAATCCGACAATAAAGCTTCTTAGTGAGTATAAAGGTAAAAGTGAAAAAGTGCTAATAGAATGCTTGCTATGTGGTGAGAGACGCGAGGTCTGGGCAAGTCAATTACTAAAGGGTGTAGGCTGTAATAAGTGTAACCTTGAAAGAAGGGCAAATAACCAAGCAAAATCACACAACACTTTTGTTGAAGAGATGGGAAAAATCAATCCATCTATAATTATTCTAGGTGAGTATTCAAAATCAAAGACAAAGATACAAGTTCAGTGCACTAGGTGTGGCTATATATGGGATGCTTTTCCAAGCAATTTGCTAAAGGGGCATGGTTGCAAAAGATGCGTTAACAAACAATTATCCGACACAAGAATGATGCCGCACGAAGAGTATGTAGATAAGCTTGGAATGATTAATCCTGATATTGAGGTAATCGGTATTTATCGCGGCAATAAAAACCACATTGAAGTTAAGTGTAAAAAATGTGGCGAGTGTTGGGAACCAAATGCGGGAAGTCTGCTTGCAGGAAGAGGTTGTCCAAAGTGCGCAATTAAACAACGTGCAGATAAGAATCGTCGTACAAATGATGGTTTTTTGGATGAGGTGAAAAAAAGCCAGCCAAACGTTTGTGTTTTAGGGAAGTATGAATCGGTAACTACTCCAATAAGAGTCATGTGTAAGACATGCGGATATATATGGGATCCAATTCCAACAGTACTGCTTCGAGGGGGAGGATGTCCTAATTGCGCAGGAAACTTAACTAAACAACACGATGTGTTTGTTCAAGAACTAGAAAAGATTAATCCATCTATTTCAGTAATTGGGAAATACGTAAATGGTAGAACAAATATAGCGGTTAAGTGTTTAGAGTGTGGTAATACTTGGAAAGCAACTCCGCAGAATCTGCTAAAAGGAACGGGATGTCCAAAGTGCTGTCATGCACCGACTTCATTTTCCGAGCAAGTAATGTTTGAAGCCTTTAAAGCAGTATTTGGAGAAAAAGAAGTAAAATCTAGAAACAAACAAAGTATAGGACGAGAACTTGATATCTTATTGCCAAAGTATAAAACTGCAGTTGAAATAGGATCGTGGTATTGGCATAAGCCTAGAATAAAACAAGACACTGAGAAAAAAAGACTCTGTGAACAAAAAGAGATTAGATTGATATTTATTTTTGATAGTTTTTCTGAGGAAAGCAAACCATTTGATCAAGACTGTATTGTATTTGAAAAAGACCTAGGAGCAGAAAAAGGTAATATAACACTAAAAAAGCTTATTACTAACCTAGCAGAGATGATCTCTTCTCAATCTGTTTCAATATCGGAAGCAGAATGGGATCAAATAATAAAGCAGGCATATAGTAATTCGCGCATGAGAACAACAGAAGATTTTAAAGCAATAATGCAAGAAATTGACCACAATATTGAGGTGGTGGGCGAATATACTCGTTCTCGTAACAAGATAAAATGTAAATGCAGAATTTGCGGAAACGTTTGGGAAAATACACCATACCATTTGATGAAAGGAGAGGGATGCCCAAAGTGTTCCATAAAACGGCGAGCGAAAGCAAGAACAAAAGCAGTGATTAACCTCGAAACTGGTGAACGATTTGATAGTGCTGCTTTAGCAGCAGAGAGTTATAACTGCAAAAGCGAAACAATCAAAAATTGCTGTAGAGGGACAATAAAGACTTGCAAAGGGTTTCACTGGGTATATGAAACTACTATATCTGATAGTGATACAGAGAAAGATTTGACATGAAGAAGATGTAATACTTATGAAAGATTCTGTAGAAAGGCGTTTTTTCATATTTTAAGAGGATAATTATGAGTAACGTGCCACATAGAAACACTAGTCCTCAAGAAGATATTACTAGTGGGAAAATACTTGAAGTATCAGGAATTGTAATAGCATGCTTAGCTGCCATTAGTATGGTGTTTTACGGCTTAGAAGGACTGCTCTTAGGGATTGTAATCGGCGCGCCAGGAATTATGATGTTTTTTGCTGGGCGAGAAGCAGTAAGGATGGGAGAAAAACGGCTATCTGAAAGGTCAAACACCCATCAAAACTTCCATAATGCTGAAAGAAAACCAACCGATCCCCAAAAGGCAGAAATCTCAAAAAGTCAAACTGTTTTTCAGGAGAAGAGCAAAAGAAGAGTGGTTGGGGTATATGAATATACTGATCATCCACTCCAATTTCATGTTGTCAAGTCATCAAACATTTCAAGAATCGGATATGATGAAAGCAATAAAATATTGGTAGTAGAGTTCAAATCATCAGGAACATATGTATACTACGATATACCTAAATATGTTTTTGTTGAATTATTAAACTCAGAATCCTGTGGAAGATATTTTAATAACAATATTTCAGGGAATTATCAATACGAAAGAGTTAAGTAGCGAAGAAAAGTGAGAGGGTTTTCCCTCTCGCCTTTCATATCAGCTCAACATGGCCTTCAATCGCTTTCTCAATCCTTTGAGGCTCGATTCCAATATACCGCTGCGTCACGGCTGCGCTGCTATGCTGCAACAATCTTTGTACAAGAGCAATGTCATAACCATTGTTGCGGTAGATCTCCGTTGCGTACCATTTTCGGAAACTGTGAGTGCTGATGCCTTCATAACCCAAATAGTCACAAACGCGCGCAAGGACTTTTTGTACTTCTCTTGTGGTTATGGGAAAGATGATCTCATTGCGTCCAATGTCATTGCGAAGACAATAGTTTTCTATATACTGTTGGATAACAAGTGGAACAGTAAATATGCGTTGTTTGCCTGTTTTCTGCTCGATGATTGATAGTCGATAGCGACCACCATCATTAATGATATCTGCAAGACGAAGATGAACAATGTCGCTAATCCTTAATCCCAAATTACCTTCCAAGACAAGCGCAGTTGCGATGCGCTCATTAGGACGGAAGTTCGAAGCTCCTTCTTTCATAGTCGTGATTATTTCTTTAAATTGTTCAGTTGTTAAAGCAGTTGTTTTCTTGTTCATGATATTCTCCTAGTTCGTATTTGTTCTGCGGAAAAGTTCGCGTTCTGTGATGCTCTCGAACTTTTCCGCAGTTTCACTTGCTTTTGCTGTTCGTTTTTCTTGACTTATACGAACTACGGCGCGAGAACCATTTGCTGATCGCAATCAAGACAAGCAATGTTGACGATCCTCGTTGCTCTTACGATCATTCCGCAGCAAGGGCAGATGTACTTGCGGCTGCTGCTTGGCTTGCGCGTTGTGGTGGTGATCTGCGTTCCGCTGTGTGTTCCCGTTCCACCTATAGCAAAGCCGCTGAATTCATTGCGATTGATAAGGATATCAGAAAGGCCGTTAATCAGAACAAAATCAAGAAGCTCGTCGCTTGGCTCTGTATGACTCCATCCATATCGTTCGCTATAATTTGCGATCAATCCATGAGCTTCGGCGGTGGCCTTAAAGCGTTTGTTGTGATAGGTATTGCCTCTGCTGCAATCTTGAATGCCGTTTATGTAGTCATAGTAATGGCACATTTCATGAAGAAGCGTTGCGCATACATTTTCGATTGGCCTTGCAAGCGTTCCTGCGCCGATATTGATCTCATGCGTTTTCCCGTTTTTGGAAATCCACGCATCGTCGCGCAAGGAAAAATGACCGTATGCTTTCGGCGTGCTTTGAATGGTGATCGTTGGCCTTGAAAGTTCACTTTCAAAAAACTCTTGATTGAGCAGATCGAAAACCTTGTTCAGATATCCTGCAACGCGATTATAACTTGTCAGTTCTTTCATAATTCAAAATGTCCTTTCCTTTTTGGAAAGGGCAAGTTATAATGTTCTTGCCCTTTCCGTCTTGGTTTGGGTAGAGGTCACTTGTCTGTGGCTTTGGTCGGCGTTCAGACAAGTGGCCTTTCTTCATGCGACGCTGAACCTCTTGGAAGCAACCTGCTTTGTAAAGGCCTTGTACAGATCGTTGTACTGCTTTTTGAAAGCTGAGGTATCAAACCTATTGCTGAGGACGGAAGTCCAACGGATGATATAGCGTCCTGCCGCAAGCTCCTCAGTGTCACGCGCAAGCATTTCGGTTTTGATCTCGTCGCGGATTGCTTCGGCTTCTGCGCTTGCTTCTTCGGCAAGTGCTTCCCATTCCTGCATCTTCTCGATGCGCCTTTCAAGATCGTTGATTGACATTTGCAAGTCTCCTTTCATATTTGGGGGTTCGTTAACCCCTCTTTACAGTTCCTATTTTACACTAAAAAGTGTACAATGTCAAGCATTATTTTACATTTCTTCGTGAAAAATGAAAATAATATTTGACAGAATCAACTTTTCAATGTATTATCATAAAGAGGTGATTGTTATGGATATTTCGGCAAGTGAAAAGATTCGTATAATCGCAAAACGCAAAGGGAAGACAATGGGGGAGATCGCTGATCTGACAGAACAATCAAGACAGAATCTCTCAAACAAGATGAAACGAGATAATTTCACGATCGCGGAAATAAACAAGATTGCGTCTGCGCTTGGTTGTTCTGTAGAAGTCTGCTTTACTGACTTGGAAACGGGCGAACGGATATAAAAAGAGAAGAGAAAGAGCAAAACTCTTTCTCTTCTTTTTGCTTGAGTGACAACATCACTTTATCGACTTTAAGATATAAACAATACAACAAAGATGTATTGAAAAAGCCTTTCATTTGATGGTGTATTCTGTCTACAAGTTTTGTTTTATTGTCTCGAATATGCTTTTCATTATAACGTGCTTTGTTCTCGCATCATGAAAGATGTTTTCGCCCGTTTCTAAAGCAATATCGACAACTGTAGTCACATCTACCTACAAAGCTTGCAGAAGTGCATTTACGGCTTGCGCATATGCGTCTTGCTGTATTTGCGGAATAATCTTTGCAATTTCTTCTTGCGCGATCTGCCGCATTTCTTCGCGGTGTTCTGCTGCATGGCCGCCGTGTCCGTCCTATGTGCCGCAATGGGAAAGCAAATTGCCTGACGGATTATCAATGTATTTCATTTCTTTTGACCTCCATGGGGGGATATTTGCGGGATTTGGCTTCGAGTGGTTATTTTGAGGGCGCGCGCCTGAGACATTGGTTTTCCGAAATCATTTTTACATGTCTGCATCATCGAAATCCATGATTGGATCTAAAAAAGGGATCATATCGTTTATTTCACTTAGAAGCTGCAGACCATATCCTAGAGAGTAAGATTGGATATTATCGAAGAACTCTTCATAAGTAATCCCTTCTTCTCCTAGAAAGGCTTCTAAAAGCTAGGCGCATTCCTCGCGCTGTTCCCATTCGGCGCGAAACTGCGGGAGAATGTAATTGTCGTAAAAGGAACAGCACTTTTTTTGTATTGTGGAATTCATTAGTTTCCCTCCTTCTCAATAATAGTGTTTATCAAGTTGTCTATCGCATTAACATCAATGTCTTTCATATTTTCCAAAAGCCGAAACAAGTAATGCAAAAGAGCAGAACGATAATTCTCATGGTTTCCCCAATTTATCTTTATTAAGGTGCGTTCGACGCGATTGTACGCATCAACATCAATCCATTTTTGGATAACGCGCAGATCCTCTTCTGAGGCCAAGCCATTGAAGAGAATATTATCGAGATCTTCTGCTATGCTCTGCAAGTATTGAATTCGAATCTCATCCTAAAACGATTTGTTGAACATAAGAAAACGATATTTTAAGACGCTGCGGCCTTTGAGTTGGCGAAACGCATAGTAAGTGAAACGCAAGTTTTTGCCTTGTTTCAGATAATCATTCAGAATTTGGTTCGCGCTTTTGCGCTCTTCCCAATTTAGGGAAGATATGTATTTCTATAATTCTTTTTCAAAACACATAATTCTCCTTAAAAACCTAGTTCCTTTGCCATGTTATCATTCCATGCTGTATTATTTGCAAAGGTTTGTTTTGGTTTATTTATATTTTTTATATCTATATTATCTATATTATCTATTTCTATACTCATTTTCGGGAAAATTTGTTCCGTTTTTGGGAATTCCTCTTCGGATTTTGGATTATTGTTTTCCAAATTTGGAGATTCCCAATCCGCAATTCCATACTCTTTTTCAAAAACGGGATTTGGAGATAAAAAGAAATGAAACTGATTGCTGCCACTGCAACAGATATAGTGCATTCGCCTTAAAAGCATGATTGCTTCATAGAAACGCGTGAATGAAATCCCTAATTTATCTTTGATATCTTGCTTGCTCAATGCCATTCTAAAATTGTCTTTATTACTAGCAAGATACAGATATACCTTGAATGCAGATGGAGTTAATTCTTTGCATGCTCTCTGCCATTCGCTAATTCCAATCTGTAAGAAATCGCGTGAGTAGGATTGCTTGTGGATCTAGATAAAATTCTAGTTTGGATATGAATACATTTTGTGCCTCCTTTTTTGCGTTTTCCCCTCATTTTCTAATTATATTATACCATAAAATTCAGATTTTATCAAATTTTCACGGTTTCTGAAATCCGATTTTGGAAAAGCGCAAATGAAAATCCCTCTATGAATTCTCATAGAGGGACTTCGTGCATTATTCAATTTTTTCTCCTTTATGCTGCATCAGTGAGCGGGACTTCACGAACATCGAGGTTTTCCATACCAAACCTTGCAACTTCGGGATAGGTGTTCAGAAACCATTTCTTGATCGTGGGATAACGGATGGAGTGGCATTCCGCGAGAAGTCTCAGTTCATCATACTTTCTGCGGAAGATCGCGGCGTGTTCATGGGAAGCAATGTATTCTTCCATGTACACATAGGTCAATCCGCGATAGCACTCTTTTGCTGCGTTGCGCTTGATCTTGCGCTGAACCACAGAGTAGTTGGGATAATCCTTGCGGCAAGCCTGAAGCTGCTCATATTCTTTCGATCCGACGATCTGCGCATTCTTCGCAAAGGCGCGATCCATCACGATGGTTCTGTCAGCATGGTTGATCTTGGCGTAGTTTGTCATTTTTCTTTTCTCCTTTCTCACGCGACGCTCTTGGCGGCTGCGGCTTCGTAGATGCTGATAACCTTTTTGCGGTAGTCCTTGCGCGACTCCTTGATCTCAGGAAACTCATTGAGGAACCACGCCTTGATCTGAAAGAAGGGCTGCGGTTCGCAGTACTCGCCGTCCTCACCGACGGTGCGCTTGCTGATAAGCGCGAAGTTGGCCTTCTGCTCATCGGTACCATGCTTCAGAACATAATCCTTAATCGTCTCCATTTTCAGGTTGGCAAAATCGGAGGTATTTTTCTTGTTCTTGATCTCGACGACTCTGAAATCGGGGTAGTCACGGCGGACGATCTGAAGCTTGTCATACGCTTCGTTGCCAAACACGCTTGCTTCCTTCATCTCGGCCTTGGTCAGTTCGATGGTCTTCTTGCTCATGTTGATCTTCATTGGTAAATCCTTTCTGCGCTTTTTGCGCTATAGCGTCGGTCGCTACCCTTATTTTTTTGTTTTGGAGGGTTTCTTTTGTTTCCCTCTTTGTGATTTAAGTATAGCATGGACACCCCAAAAACTTGTGCTATAAACGCGACAAGAAGAAAAAACGCAAAAAAAGAAAACCGCTGTTTTCAACGGTTTTGAGACATGGATTATAGTCTAATACACGTCTAAATTATTTTATGCAAGAAAAGATGATGGATTCCGTATAAAAAGATGCATGAAATAGCCTTGAAAGAAGAGAAAGAGATGTTAAAAGTTGTTTGAAAGTTATCTTTCAAAAAGTGCATGTCTTGACAAGAGAATTGATGATGATATACTGCTGTTGTACATTTCGTTTCGTGGTTTATTGGAGAAACGAAAAATAAAAACGGGTCTAAATAGCGCTAAGTAGAACGGTTACGCCTTGGGAATAAAGCACTGTTTGATTGGGTTTAATCACGAAGGAAGCTTGCTTCCTTCGCACGAGTGGGGCTTCTCCAACAAGATGCTCGACCTCGTCCGTCACATCGACTCCGTCCGCAAGGCCTGATTCAATCGCAAAACAATATAAAAAGTACCCGAAAGTTCGCCTTTCGGGTACTTTTTTTATTTCCTCCGCATCAGCAGCACGAGCCATCGGATCAGCGCCCAGAGGGCGGAGAAGGCGAGGAAGCCCAGCAGCCCGTATGCGATGTCGGCAACTTCGAGCACGCCGGTGCGCGTCTCGTACTGGCCGATCTCGACGGCAAAGCTGAACACGAGCACGCCCAGCAGCGCGCACAGCCAGACGAGCGCCGCCGTCCTCCCGCGACGGACGAGCGCGCGGACAGGGAAAAACAGCAGCGCGAACAGCACGATCCCGAGAAGGCCGGTGCTCAGAAAGTGCAGCTGCTTGTCCGTCAGCCCCATCCCGAGCGCGGCGTTGAACGCGAGGATGCGGTCGTGCACGCGCGCGATCAGCGTGACGATTTCAAGCATGAGCTTTCCCACGGTCCCATCTCCTTTCTCCGCTCTCATTTTATACAGGATTATACCATCGTGTTCGGAAGATGCAGCGGTTTTTGTGAAAACAGCCGTCGGACAATTTGCGCTTTTTGCTTTATTTTTTCGCCCGCATGGGGTATAATCCTTACATCCAACAGGAATACACATTCAGGAGGACTTACCATGAAACAGTATCTTGAAATCGTCGACGTTCTGGCGCGCGAGATCCTCGACTCCCGCGGCAACCCCACGGTCGAGGTCGAAGTCACGCTCGACGACGGCACCGTCGGCCGCGCGGCCGTCCCCTCCGGCGCTTCCACCGGCATCTACGAGGCCTGCGAGCTGCGCGACGGCGACAAGAGCCGTTACGGCGGCAAGGGCGTGCAGATGGCCGTCGAGAACGTCAACGGCGAGATCGCCGAGGCGATGCTCGGACTGAACGTGCTCGATCAGACCTCCATCGACAAGATGCTCTGCGAGATCGACGGCACCCCCAACAAGACCCGCCTGGGCGCGAACGCGATCCTCGGCGTGTCCCTTGCCTGCGCCAAGGCCGCGGCCGAGGCCACCGGCATGAGCCTGTACAACTACATCGGCGGCGTCAACGCCAAGACCCTGCCCGTTCCGATGATGAACGTGCTCAACGGCGGCGCGCACGCCACCAACAGCGTCGACATCCAGGAATTCATGATCATGCCCGTCGGCGCGAAGAGCTTTAAGGAGGCCCTGCGCATGTGCGCCGAGGTCTTCCACGCCCTCAAAAAGGTCGTGCCCCCCTCCGGCGTGGGCGACGAGGGCGGCTACGCGCCCGATCTCGACAGCGACGAGGACGCCCTCAAGGCGCTGGTCAAGGGCATCGAGAAGGCCGGCTACAAGCCCGGCGAGGACTTCAAGATCGCCATGGACGCCGCCGTGTCCGACTGGTACGACCGCGAGGACGGCAAGTATCACCTGCCCAAGCGCGGCACCGTCCTGACGAGCGACGAAATGATCGACATGTGGGAGGATCTCGTCAACAAGTACCCCATCATCTCTATCGAGGACGGCCTCGGCGAGGACGACTGGGAGGGCTGGGTCCGCCTGACCAAGCGCCTCGGCGGCCGCGTGCAGCTCGTCGGCGACGACCTGTTCGTCACCAACGCCAAGCGCGTCAAGCAGGGCATCGAGATGGGCGCCGCCAACGCCGTGCTCATCAAGGTCAACCAGATCGGCACGCTGACCGAGACGCTCGACGCTATCCAGACCGCCAACCGCGCGGGCTACACCGCCATCGTCTCCCACCGCTCCGGCGAGACGGAGGATACCACGCTGGCCGACCTGGCCGTGGCCGTCAACGCCGGACAGATCAAGACCGGCGCGCCGTCCCGCACCGACCGCGTGGCGAAGTACAACCAGCTCCTGCGCATCGAAGAGGAGCTCTTCGACGCGGCGGAGTATCCCGGCATGGACGCCTTTTTCTCCATCAAATAATAAACGACCCGGCATCGGACGGAGGAAGCCTTGCGGCTTCCTCCGTTTTTTTGCCGCGGCCGCTGTATAATCCCTCCGCTTCCGGGCAAGAATAGCACTGCAGACATTTCTTGCAAACGGAGGTAAGTTATGAACAGCAGCAGCTCCGACAGAAGGTCGGAGAGATTTCTGACGGGTAAGGGCTTCTACATAGTCCTTTTCCTGTGCGCCGCGGTGATCGGCGTTTCCGCCTGGATCATGGCGACGGGGAAGGCGACTATGGAGAATGACAGCATCGACAGCGCGATCGGCGAGCACCGCGTGGAAATGGTGATCGCCCCCGCGCCGAAGGGCAGCGACTGGATCGACGAGAGCGAGTTCGCCCCGCCCGAGATCGGCGATACGGCTCCGGCCGTCCCCGCCGTCGAGCCGGAGGAGCCGCAGAGCGAGAGCGCGGCCGCACCCGCCGCACCGCACTACGTCTGGCCCGCCGCGGGCGTGATCGAGCGCGACTACAGTCTTTCGGTGCTCAGGTATGACGCGACGATGCACGACTGGCGCACGCACGGCGGCATCGACATCGCCTGCGAGGAGGGCGCCGGCGTCGTCGCGGTGCGCGGCGGACAGGTCGAAAGCATCGTCAGCGACGGCCTCTACGGCACGGTGCTGACCATCGACCACGGCGACGGGATCAGGAGCGTTTACGCCAACCTCTCCCCGGAGACGAGCGTCAGGCAGGGCGAGTGGGTGGACGGCGGCGTCATGCTCGGCACGGTCGGGCACAGCGCACTCTGCGAGGTCTCGCAGACGCCGCATCTGCATTTCGAGATGCGTTCCGGCGGCGCGCGCGTCGACCCGATGGCCTATCTGCCGACTTGAAGGAACGCGCTCGCGAGTCTCTTTCAGCGCAGAAAATACCTGTAAAAGCGAAAAAATTTGTTGACAACCGGCTTGCCGTCTGTTAGAATCGTCATGCTGTTTCAATAGCATATGGCGGCATAGCTCAGTTGGCCAGAGCATTCGGTTCATACCCGAAGTGTCCCCGGTTCGAATCCAGGTGCCGCTACCATAAAGGCACATGTATATGTGCCTTTTTTCGGCCCGTTGGTCAAGTGGTTAAGACACCGCCCTTTCACGGCGGTAACATGGGTTCGAGTCCCGTACGGGTCACCAAAAACATCGGCTCCGCCGCAAGGCGGGGCCGATGTTTTTGATAATCCCCGTCTCCCGCGGGACTCGAACCGAGCGGTGTTAAAAAACGTGCCGGTGGCACGTTTTTCCCGCGAGGCGGCCCGAGCCGCAGCTCGGGGAGTCCCGTACGCTTACCGTTGCAATTTGCCTGCCGCCGTGCTAAACTATGGTATCTTTCAAATAGCGGAGGCTGCGCATGATCGAGATCTTTGACGTCGCCCTGCCGGAGCTGACCGGCGAGGAGACGCGACGCGCCTATGTCTATCTCCCGGAGGCGGCGGAGGACGACGAGGAACTGCGTTTTCCGGTGCTGTATATGTTCGACGGGCACAACGTCTTCTTCGACGAGGACGCGACCTACGGGAAGAGCTGGGGACTGGGCGAATACCTCGACGAGCACGGGGTGCCGCTGATCGTGGCGGCGGTGGAGTGCAACCACGATCCGAACAACGGCCGTCTCTCGGAATACGCGCCCTATTCGTTCTCCGCGCGCGGCTTCGGCACGATCGAAGGCCGCGGGGCGCTGACGATGGACTGGCTGATCCGCAGCTTCAAGCCGGAGATCGACCGGAATTATCCGACGCTGCCGGACCGGGCGCACACCTTCATCGCCGGCAGCTCGATGGGCGGGCTGATGAGCCTGTACGCGCTGTGCCGCTTCAACGAGGTCTTTTCCCGCGCGGCGGCGCTGTCTCCGGCGCTGGACTTCGGCCCGGCAAGCCTGGAGGCGCTGATCCGCACGGCGGAGCCCGGGACGGACAGCGTGCTCTATATGGACATGGGCGAGACGGAGCTGGGACGGCGCGGCACGGCGCGGCGCTTCTGGCGCTTGAGCCGTCTGCTCTCGGAGCGCGGCGTCCGGCTGACGGCGCGCATCGTCCCCGACGGGCGGCACTGCGAAGCGAGCTGGGAGAAGCAGATCCCCCTCTTTCTGCCCACGCTGCTCTATGAGCTGGAGGAATAAGCCATGCAGACGCATTACGAAAAATGGTACAGCCCCGCGCTGGACAGGGATATGGAGCTCAAGGTCTACGGCCGCGGCGGCAAGCCGGTGCTGTTCATCCCCTGTCAGGACGGCCGCTTCTTCGACTTTGAGAACTTCGGCATGACCGGCGCCTGGGCTCCCTTTCTCGAGACCGGACAGGCCACGGTGTTTTCCGTGGACACGATCGACACGGAGACCTGGTCGAACAAGGGCGGCGATCCCGGCTGGCGCATCCGCCGCCACGAGGCATGGATCCGCTATGTGACGGAGGAGGTCGCGCCCTATATCCGCGGCTTCTGCCGGGACTACGGCTGGCAGAGCGATCCGGGCATCCTGGTCTTCGGCTGCTCGCTCGGCGCGATGCACGCGGCCAATCTCTATTTTCGCTTTCCCGGGATCTTCGACGAGCTGCTCGCGCTCAGCGGCGTGTACGGCGCGGAATACGGCTTCGACGGCTATATGGACGAGCTCGTCTATCTCAACTCCCCGGTGCACTATCTGGCGAACATGCCCGCCGACCACCCCTATCTTCCGCTCTATCGCGCCCACCGCGCCGTCGTCTGCGTCGGGCAGGGGCCCTGGGAGCTGACGGATCACACCCGCGCGCTGCACCGCGTCCTGGTGGAAAAGGGCATCCCCGCCTGGGTGGACTACTGGGGCTGGGACGTCGCGCACGACTGGCCGTGGTGGTTCAAGCAGGTGAGCTACTTCGTACCGGAACTCCTGAAATAGAAAGAAGCGATCACAATGAAAAACGTCATCTTCATCTCCCCGAACTTTCCGGTGAACTACTGGCAGTTCTGCCACGAGCTGCGCTGCGACGGCGTCAACGTCCTCGGCGTCGGCGACCAGCCCTACGACGAGCTGAGCTTCGAGCTCAAGAGCAGCCTGACGGAATACTACAAGGTCTCCTCGCTCGAGAACTACGACGAGGTCTACCGCGCCGTGGCCTTCTTCATCTTCAAGTACGGACGGATCGACTTCCTCGAGTCGAACAACGAGTACTGGCTCGAGCAGGACGCCCATCTGCGCAGCGACTTCAACATCCCGGGCGGCTTCCGCGTGGAGGACGTGCCGCGGATCAAGTACAAGTCCGGCATGAAGGAATACTACCGCCGCGCCGGGATCCCCACCGCGCGCTTCCACATGGTCGGCGACGAGGCGGGCTGCCGCGCCTTCATCGAGGAGGTCGGCTGGCCGGTCATCGTCAAGCCCGACAACGGCGTCGGCGCCGTGGCCACCTACAAGCTGGAAAACGACGAGCAGCTCGCAGCCTTCCTCGCAGAGCGGGACGGCCGCTTCCCCTATATCATGGAGGAATTCATCGACGGACAGATCAACTCCTACGACGCCATCATCGACTCCCGCGGCGAGCCGCTCTTCGAGACGGGCAACATCACCGGCATCGCGATCATGGACATCGTCAACAACCACGACAACTCGATCTATCACATCCTCAAGGAGCTGCCGGAGGACACGCGCGCCTTCGGCCGGGCAGCGGTCAAGAGCTTCGGTGTGACAAGCCGCTTCGTACACTTCGAGTTCTTCCGGCTCACGCGCGACCAGCACATCGGCAGGAAGGGCCAGCTCGTCGCGCTCGAGGTCAACATGCGCCCCAGCGGCGGCTACACGCCGGATATGATCAACTTCGCCCACAGCACCAACGTATACAAGATCTGGGCGGACATGGTCGCCTTCGACCGTTCGGAGATGCCCGTGGGAGAGCACCGCTTCTGCGCCTGCGTCGGGCGGCGCGACGGCAAGCGCTTCCGCTACGGCAACGAGGAGCTGGCCGCGCGCTATGCCAAGGAGATGCGCATGATGGAGCGCCTCTCGCCCGCGCTGGCCGAGGCGATGGGCGATCAGCTGTTCTTGGCCGTGTTCGACACGCAGGAGGAGCTGGACGCCTTCTACCGCGACGCGGTCGAGTGCGTGTGACAAAATAAAAAAGACTGCGCCCCTGCGGGGCGCAGTCTTTTTGAATACGGGGATGGCTTTTGCGGATCAGATCTCGATCTTCGCGCCCATGAGCTTGGCGAACTCCCTGACGATCGCCGTGTCGGCGGGCCAGGCGGGAGCGGTGACGAGGTTGCGGTCCACGACGGCGTCGGTCACGGGGACCTCGACGTAGGTGCCGCCCGCGAGCGTCACGTCCGGGCCGACGGCGGGATAGGCCGTGGCCTTGTAGCCGCCGAGCACGCCGGCCGCTGCGAGGACCTGCGGGCCGTGGCAGATCGCGGCGACGGGCTTCTTGGCCGCAAAGAACTCGCGCACGATCTCGCGCACGCGCGGGTTGAGGCGGATGTACTCGGGCGCGCGGCCGCCGGTGATGAACAGACCCTCGTAGTCCTCGACCTTCACGGCGTCGAAGTCGGCGGTCAGCGCGAAGTTATGGCCGCGCAGCTCGGTGTAGGTCTGCTCGCCGAGGAAGTCGTGCACGGCGGTGGCGACGGTCTCGCCCGCCTTCTTGTCGGGGCAGACCGCGTCGACCTGATAGCCCAGGACGCCCAGCGCCTGGAAGGGCACCATGGTCTCGTAATCCTCGGTGAAGTCGCCGCAGAGCAGAAGAACTTTCTTTGCCATTGTTGTTTCCTCCTTTTGTAGTATGGTTCCGGATGGGATAGCTTTATTATAGCACATGCGAAGCAGAAAACAACAAATTTCCGAAGGATCCGTTTTCTTCCGGCCAAATAAAAAAGCCCCTGAGGGGGCTTTTTTATTTGGCCGTCAGCGCGGCGAACATCGCGTTCAGTTTTTCCTTCGCCCTGGCGCG
Organism: Oscillospiraceae bacterium; assembly: GCA_902761055.1. Taxonomy (GTDB): domain Bacteria; phylum Bacillota; class Clostridia; order Oscillospirales; family Oscillospiraceae; genus Limivicinus. Next base: position 60,547 of record CACWIS010000012.1, on the reverse strand, counting down.
GCTCCACAGGGGACTGGCCTCGTAGAGCTTCTCCTCCCCGAGGAAAAAGCTCGGCACGCGGTAATAATCGTAGCGATCTGCGAGCTGCGGCTCGGCCGACTCGTCGATCCACTCGATCCCGATCGCGGCGTATTCCGGGTGCCCGGCGCAAAGCTCTGCGATCAGCTCGCGGGCCTGGATGCAGTAGGGGCAGCCGGGCAGGATAAAGGCGGTCAGCTTCACGGTTCTCTCTCCTTTTCATTCGGTCTGCGGATGAAACCGCCGCCGAGGACGCGCTCGCCGTCGTAGAGCACGGCGGACTGCCCGGGCGCGGGCGCGCGGACGGGCTCGTCGCAGACGATGCGCACTTCGCCGCCGCCGAGCGGATAGACCGTGCAGGGCGGCGTCTCCCACTTGGTATGCCGCACGCGGACGCTGGCGCGCAGCGGCTCCGTCGGCTCGTCGACGAGCCAGTTGAAATCCCGTGCGGACACCTCGGTCCTGAACAGCTCCTCCCAGAGCGCGAGCTCGACCGTGTTCGTCGCCGCGTCGATGCCGGAGACGTACAGCTTGCGCCCCTCGTGGAGGCCGCTTCGCCGCTGTCCGACCGTGTAGTGCACGATCCCCTCGTGCCGCCCGACGACCTCGCCGTGAAAGAGGAAGTCGCCCGGCGCGCTCACGGCGCCGCGGCGCGCCAGCCATCCGGCGTAATCCTTGTCGGGGATGAAGCAGATCTCCATGCTGTCCGGCTTGCGCGCCGCCATCAGGCCGAGCTCCTCCGCCGCCGCGCGGACCTCGCGCTTCGCAAAGCCGCCGAGCGGGAACACGGCGCGCTCGAGCTGATCGCGCGTGAGGCGGCAGAGCATATAGCTCTGGTCGTTCTCCGGCCGCCCGCGAAAGAGCGCGCCGCCCTCGGCGCGGGCGTAATGCCCGGTGGCGATCGCCTCCGCTCCGATGCGCTCGGCCTCGGCGAGGAGCGCGCGGAACTTCAGCGCCGGATTGCAGAGGATGCAGGGGTTGGGCGTCTCGCCGCGCAGATAGGCCGCGCAGAACGGAGCGCAGACCTTTTCCTCCAGTTCTTCGCGCACGTCGAGCACGCGCAGCGGCAGCTCCATGCGCGCGGCAGCCTCGAGCGCGTAGTTTCTCGCCTCCGCCCCGGCGTTGTCCATATACAGGCCCGCGACCTCCCAGCCCGCGCGGCGCAGCAGCACGGCGGACACGGAGGAGTCGACGCCGCCGGAAAAGCCTAAAACGATCTTCATTTGTTCTTCTCCAACCAGATCATCAGCACCGAGAGGTCGGCTGGGGACACGCCGGAGATGCGCCCCGCCTGGCCGAGATTCTCCGGCCGGATCTTTTTGAGCTTCTCGCGCGCCTCGATGCGCAGGCCCGTGACCGCGTCGTAGTCGAGCTCCGCGGGCAGCGAACGGCTCTCGAGCCGGGCGAATTCCTCGACCTGCTTGAGCTGGCGCCTGATATAGCCCTCGTACTTCAGATCGATCTCGACGGCATTCACGACCGCGCGCGGCAGCGCCGGGCGCTCCGGGTCGAAGGGGGCGAGATCGGCGTAGGAGATCTGCGGCCGGCGGATCAGCTCGGCGAGCGAGGCGCCGGAGGAGAGGGGAGCGGTCCCGCGTTCCGCGAGCAGGGCGTTGATCGCCTCGCCCGGGGCGAGATGGCGGTCCTCGAGCCGCGCGGTCTCCCGCCGCACGCTCTCGTACTTGCGCTCGACCGCGGCGAGACGCTCCGCGGAGACGAGACCCAGACGGTGCCCGACGGCGCAGAGACGCAGATCGGCGTTGTCCTGCCGCAGGATCAGACGGTATTCGCTGCGCGAGGTCATCATGCGGTAGGGCTCGTTCGTGCCCTTGGTCACCAGATCGTCGATCAGCGCGCCGATATAGGCCTCGCTGCGGCGCAGGAGAAATGGCTCGCGGCCGAGGAGCTTGAGCGCGGCGTTGACGCCCGCGACGAAGCCCTGCACGGCGGCCTCCTCGTAGCCGCTCGAGCCGTTGAACTGACCGGCTCCGTAGAGCCCGGCGATCTTCTTGCTCTCGAGCGTCGGATACAGCTCGGTCGGGTCGATGCAGTCGTACTCGATCGCATAGGCGCAGCGCGTCATCTCGGCGTGCTCCAGCCCCGGGATCGTACGGAGCATCTCCAGCTGCACCTCCTCGGGCATCGAGGAGGAGAAGCCCTGGATATACAGTTCCTCGGTCTCGAGCCCCATCGGCTCGATGAAGAGCTGGTGGCGCGTCTTGTCCGGGAAGGTCATGACCTTCGTCTCGATGCTGGGGCAGTAGCGCGGCCCCACGCCCTCGATGACGCCGGAGTAGATCGGGCTGCGTTCCAGATTGCGGCGGATGATCTCATGCGTGCGCTCGTTGGTATAGGTCAGATAACAGACCGCGCGGTTCTCCGGCGGCGTTTCGGTCGTAAAGGAGAAGGGCTCGGGCTCGTCGTCGCCGCGCTGCAGCTCCATCTTCGAAAAGTCCACGCTGCGGCGGTTGACGCGCGGGGGCGTGCCGGTCTTGAAGCGGCGCATCGAAAGCCCCAGCGCGCGCAGCCGCGCGGCGAGCGGCACCGCGGCGGCCAGCCCGTCCGGCCCCGAGGAGCGCAGCACCTCGCCGACGATCGTGCGCCCGTCGAGATAGGTGCCCGAGGCGATCACGACCGCGCGGCAGCTCCAGACGGCGCCGGTGTGCGTCGTGACCGAGACGACGCGGCCGTCCTCGACGCCGAGGTCGACGATCTCGGCCTGTCTGACGCGCAGATGCTCCTGGCGCTCGAGCGTGTGCTTCATGATCTCCTGATAGCGCCGCCGGTCGGCCTGCGCGCGCAGAGAGTGCACGGCCGGCCCCTTGCCGAGATTGAGCATGCGGTACTGGATGCAGGCGCGGTCCGCGGCCTTCGCCATCTCGCCGCCGAGCGCGTCGAGCTCGCGCACGAGGTGGCCCTTTCCCGTGCCGCCGATCGCGGGGTTGCAGGGCATGTTGCCCACGCTGTCGAGATTGACCGTGAAGCAGACCGTGTCCAGCCCCAGACGCGCGGCGGCCAGCGCGGCCTCGATGCCCGCGTGCCCCGCGCCGATCACGGCGATATCGCATGTTCCCGCGTCGTATCTCATGGACGGAAATACTCCTCTTGCAGCAGTAGTCAGATCAGGATGATCATCGCATGGACAAATTATAGCAGATTGCGTGCAAAAAACAATGCTTTTCCGCGGCGCATCCGCGGCCGAAAAGGGCGAAAGCGGGCGAAAAAGCATTGACCGGGGACGATCGGGGATGTATAATAAACCAATAGAAACAATATCCTGTGTCCGAAAAGAGGAGTGCAACGATATGTATAGAAAGCTATCAAAGCTCCTGACGCTGCTGCTGACCGTGATGCTGCTCGTCTCCGCGCTCGGCGCGCCCGCCTTCGCAGAGGACGTCATCATCGAAAAGGTGCTGGCCACCTCCGAAAAGGAGGCCGTCGTGATGCGTACGCCCGGCGAGATCACCTTCACGACCAGCACGACCGGCGCGACGGTCTCGAGCGTCGCGTGGATGGATTCCAAGGGTAAATCTCTTTCCGCGACGGACGCCTTCAAACAGGAGGTCTATACGCTGACCGTCACGCTGACGGCCAACGACGGCTACTGCTTCTCGCAGACCGTGCTGGGCTATCTCTACGGCAAGAGCGCGAACGTCTCGGTCAGCATGGACGGCAAGAGCGTTTCGCTGCGCCGCAACATCGAGCCGCCGGTGTGGTCTCCCATCGTCATCAAGCAGCCTCTTACCGACCCCGCGATCGAGCCGGGCGGCCTGGTGTCCTACGTCGCGACGGCGAACTTCGCCACCTCCAGCAAGTGGCTGCTGATCAGTCCCGACGGCAGCGAGACGCTGACGACGAAAGAGGCGGCGGGGCGCTTCAACGGCATCACGATCGACGACGCCGGCATCGGCAGGATCATCATTTACAACGTCCCCGCGGAGATGAACGGCTGGCAGATCATGTGCCGCTTCTACGAGAGCACCAACGTCTATAGCTCCGACACGCAGAAAGCCACGATCCAGGTCAAGGTGCCGGAGGCCACTCCCGGGCCGAGCCCGGAGGCGACCCCCGAGCCGACGCCGGAGCCCTCGGCCGCACCCGCGGAGGAGACGCCCGCCCCGGAGGAGAGCGCCGCGCCCGAGGCGCCGGAGGCGACCCCGGTCCCGACGCTGCCGCCGCTGTGGAAGCATAACGAGAGCAGCCACTGGCGCGAGTATTCCGACGGCACCGTCACCGACCAGGGCGAGCATCACCTGAGCTGGTCGCAGGGCGAGAATGCCGGCGAGGAGAAGGGCGTGTGCAGCGAATGCGGCTACACGGTCTACCGCGTCAGCGAGGACAACTCCCGGCAGGACGTCAAGGGCAAGATCCTCATCGGCCTGGGCGTCGTGACGGGCGTGCTGATGATGCTTTCGCTGGCCGCGCCGAAGAAGAAAAAGAAAAGAAGATAACAGAGAAACGAAAAAGCTGCGAGCTGAAAAGGCTCGCAGCTTTTTTTGCTTTTCCGCCCCGGCTTACCCGTGGCAGTGCTCGCAGTCCTCAAGCTTGGAGAACAGCGCGGGATCGTAGGCGATGCCGTTCTTGTCATAGTAGTCCTTGACCGCGGCCTTGACGGCCTCCTCGGCCAGGACGGAGCAGTGCAGCTTGTAGGCGGGCAGCCCGTCGAGCGCCTCGACGACCGCCTTGTTCGACAGCTCCAGCGCCTCGTCGACCGGCTTGCCCTTGATCATCTCCGTCGCCATCGAGCTCGAAGCGATCGCGCTGCCGCAGCCGAAGGTGTTGAACTTGCAGTCGACGATGACGCCGTCGCGCACCTTGATATACATGCGCATGATGTCGCCGCATTTGGCGTTGCCGACCTCGCCGATGCCGTCGGCGTCGTCCAGCTTGCCGACGTTGCGGGGATTCTGAAAATGGTCCATGACCTTGTCGCTGTAAAGTGCCATCTTGTTTTCCTCCTGTATTCTCTCTGTCAGATCAGATGCGGCTGCTCGCCCTTTTCCAGCGCGTCCCACACCGGGGAGATCTCGCGCAGATAGGCGACGACGCGGGGGACGACCTCAAGGATGTGCTCGATCTGGTCCATGCTGTTGTACTCGCCGATCGAAAGACGCAGCGAGCCGTGCGCGACCTCGTGCGGCAGACCGATGGAAAGCAGCACGTGGCTGGGGTCGAGCGAGCCGGAGGTGCAGGCGCTGCCCGAGGAGGCGCAGATGCCCTCGCGGTCGAGCAGGAGCAGCAGGCTCTCGCCCTCGATGCCCTCGAAGCACATGTTGACCGTGCCGGGGACGTGGTGCTCAAGACTGCCGTTGATCTTGCTGTGCGGGATCTTTGAGAGCTCGGCAAAGAGCCGGTCGCGCATCGGGATGATCTTGGCGGTGTTTTCCTCCATGTGCGCGCAGCTCTCCTCCAGCGCGGCGGCCAGCGCGACGATGCCGGCGACGTTTTCGGTGCCGGCGCGCTTGCCGCGCTCCTGCGCGCCGCCCTCGATGAGCGGGAAGAGCGGCAGCGAACGCTTCGCGTAGAGCACGCCCACGCCCTTGGGCGCGTGGAACTTGTGGCCGGAGAGCGAGAGCATGTCGATGTTCATCGCCTTGACGTCGATCGGCATGTGGCCGGCGGCCTGCACGGCGTCGGTGTGGAAGGGGACGCCGCGCTCGCGGCACAGCGCGCCGATCTCGGCGATGGGCTGGACCGTGCCGATCTCGTTGTTGGCGAACATGACCGTGACGAGGCAGGTGTCCTCGCGCAGCGCGGCCTCGACGTCCTCAAGACGGACGACGCCGTCTTCGTGCACGTCGAGCAGCGTGACCTCGAAGCCCTCCTTGCGGAGCTTGTCGAGCGTGTGCAGCACGGCGTGATGCTCGAACTTCGTGGAGATCAGGTGCTTCTTGCCGTGGCGCGCGCCGACGCGCGCGGCCGAGACGATGGCCTGGTTGTCGGCCTCGCTGCCGCCGGAAGTGAAGTAGATCTCGCGCGGCTCGGCGTTGAGGCAGCGCGCGACGGTCTCGCGCGCCTTCTGCAGCCCCTCCTGCGCCTTCTGGCCAAAGGCGTAGAGACTGGAGGGATTGCCGTAATCCTCCAGCAGATAGGGGAGCATCGCGTCGAGCGCGGCGCGGCTCACGCAGGTGGTGGCCGCGTTGTCAGCGTAAACGAACATGATGGAAGATCCTTTCTGTGTATTTCTGTTTTACTATGCTTTTTTCCATTTCTCGCCCGTGAGCAGGTCGCGCAGCGTGACGGTGTCGAGATAGGCGTTCGTCAGCTCGTCGAGCTCGCGCCACATCGGCAGCGTCATGCACTCGCGCGCATGCTCGCAGTCCACGCCGTCGGCCTTGATGCAGGCCACCGGCGCGATCTTGTCCTCCGTCGAGCGCAGGATCTCGCCGACGCCGTACTCCTCGGGCGCGCGCAGCAGGCTGTATCCGCCCTCCTTGCCGCGGGTGGAGTCGAGCAGACCGGCCTTCTTCAGGCTGCCGACGATGGCCTCGAGGTATTTCATCGAAATCCCCTGCCGCTCCGCGATCGTTTTGAGGGAAACAAAGCCGTCGTCCGGGTGCTGGGCGAGATCGAGCATCACGCGCAGCGCGTAGCGGCCCTTGCTGGTCACGTTCATCGGGATCACCTCGCAGCTGTGAAAACAATTCCTACTTGTTTACTGTGGATTTAATATACCACAAGATCGGTAGGAATAAAAGAGCGCCGCGCGGGAAGATCAAAAAAAGACTTGTGCATTTTTCGCACAAGGAGGGCGCAAAAAAAGATTGCTTTATTTAATTAATGTGTTATCATGCTAACATACAAAAGCAAAGACAACATGCACCGAGTTTTGTTACGGAGGACGAGAAAAATGAAAAAGATGATTTGTGTGATCCTGGCGCTGACGATGGTCTTCGCGCTCTGCGCCTGCGGCCAGAAAGCGGCCCCCGCGGAGAAGAAGGTCTTTATCATGGGCATCGACCCGGAGTACCCGCCCTTCAGCTACCTGGGCGATGACGGCACCTATTCCGGCTTCGACGTCGAGGTCTGCCAGGCGGTCTGCGACAAGCTCGGCTGGGAGCTCAAGATCTTCGGCGTCAACTGGGACGAGAAGCTGGTCCAGCTCGATTCGAATGAATGCGACTGCGTCTGGTCCGGCATGACGATCCTCGACACCATGAAGGAAGCCGGCTATGTGATCTCCGAGCCCTACTATGACAACACCCAGGTCCTCGTCGTCAAGGCGGACAGCGGCCTGGCCTCGTCGGCGGATCTCGCCGGAAAGGTCGTGGCGGTGCAGCTGGGCACCTCGGGCGAGGCGCTGCTCAACGGCGATCTGGCCGATCTCGCGGCGAGCTTCCAGGAGGTCGTGACCTGCAACAGCTTCCTGACCTGCTTCACCGAGCTTGAAGGCGGCGCCGTCGACGCCGTGTTCGTCGACCTGCCCGTCGCGGCGAGCTACGCCGCCAAGAACGCCGGCGTTGCGATCATCGACGAGAACCTCGGCGCCGAGCAGTACGGCATCGCGTTCCGCTCCGGCGACGCGGAGCTCTGCGCGCAGGTCGATGCGGCCGTGCAGGCGCTCGTCGCGGACGGCACCTACGCCAAGATCGCGTCCAAGCCCGAGTACGCCGAGATCGTCAACAACCTGCTGTTCCTCAACAACGGCTGATCTCCGGCGCGCGGCGCCGCATCGCGTGAAAGAAAACGACCCGAAAGTGCATGCTCCATGCACTTTCGGGCCCTTGTGCGTTTATTCCCCGCATGACTGTAAGGATACGAGGTTTTCCCCATGTCGCTAATGACCATGATCGTCAAGATGAGCGAGGGTCTCGGCAAGACCTGCGCCATCTTCTTTCTGACGCTGCTCTTTTCCCTCCCGCTGGGCATGATCGTCGCGCTGCTGCGCATGAGCAAGCTCAAGGTCGTCTCCGCGGTCACCCGCTTTTTCATCACGGTGCTCCGCGGCACGCCGCTGATGCTGCAGCTGCTGGCCGTCACCTACGGCCCCTATTATCTCTTCGGCACGACGGTCGCCCGCAACAAGCTGATCCCGGTCGTCATCGCCTTCGCGATCAACTACGCGGCCTATTTCGCGGAGATCTACCGCGGAGGCATCGAATCGATCTCCATCGGCCAGTACGAGGCCGCGACGGTCCTCGGCTATTCCAGGGCGCAGACCTTCCTGCGGATCATCCTCCCGCAGGTGGTCAAGCGCATCATGCCGAGCGTGACGAACGAGGTCGTCACGCTGGTCAAGGACACGTCGATCGCCTTCACGGTCTCCTATCAGGAGATGTTCACGATCGGCAAGCAGATCGCCAACTCCCAGACCAGCTTCATGCCCTTCCTCGTCGCCGGCGTGTTCTACTATCTGTTCAACGCGATCGTCGACTGGCTGATGGGCCGGATCGAGAAGCGGCTGGACTACTATCGCTGAGAGGGGAGAGGGACCATGACAGACGAAAAGCTCAACACCGCGCAGGAGCCCGCCGCGCCCGACATCCTCGAGATCCGCAGCCTGCAGAAGTCCTTTGACGGCCAGTGCGTGCTCAGCGACATCTCCCTCGAGGTCGAGCGGGGCAACGTCGTCTCCGTCATCGGGCCGTCCGGCTCCGGCAAGTCGACGCTGCTGCGCTGCGCCGCCTTCCTCGAGACGGCGGACGGCGGGGATATCCTCTACGACGGACAGTACGCGCTCCGGGACGGCGTCTACGCGCCGAAGGCGGAGCTCAACCGCTTCCGCCGGCGCTTCGGTCTGGTGTTCCAGAACTTCCAGCTCTTCCCGCATTACTCGGTCTTGAAGAACGTCTCCGAGCCGCCGATGCTGCAGGGCGAGGACAGGGAGGAGGTCCGCGAGCGGGCGGTGGCGCTGCTGAAGAAAATGGGGCTCGAGGGCAAGGAAAACGCCTATCCCTATCAGCTCTCCGGCGGCCAGCAGCAGCGCGTGGCGATCGCGCGCGCCCTGGCCATGCGCCCGGAGATCCTCTATTTCGACGAGCCGACCTCGGCCCTCGACCCGGAGCTGACCGGCGAGGTGCTCAAGGTCATCCGCCAGCTGGCGGAGGAAAAGATGACGATGGTCGTCGTCACGCACGAGATGCCCTTCGCCAAGGCGGTGTCCAACCGCGTGATCTTCATGGCGGGCGGCGTGATCGTCGAGCAGGGCGATCCCCGCGCGGTCCTCGACGACCCGCAGGAGGAGCGCACGCGCCAGTTCCTGCGCGTATTTGACAGAGCTTGACAAACCGGCGGCGATGCCTTTATATAGGAACAGAGAATAAACGAAAAGGCGGACGGCATGGACGCTATGCTGGACAGCACAGTTTCATACAGCATCTTCGATCCGACGGGGAACCTCACCGCACTGGTGGAGAGCCCCGTCGATCCCGCGTGCCGCGGCGAGCTCGCCGCGGCGCTCATGCGTCTCCACCCCTCGCTTGAGCAGGTCGGCTTCGTGCGCTTCCCGGAGGACGGCGCGCTGCGTGCGGAGCTGGACATGGCGGGCGGCGAATTCTGCGGCAACGCCTCGATGAGCGCGGCCGCGCTGTGTCTGCTCCGCCGCGGCGTCTGCGACGCAGGGGAGCGGCGTGTGCGCCTGCGCGTCTCCGGCACGGAGCGCGGGATCGAGGTCCGTCTGTCGCGCGAGCGCGACGACAGCTTCGCCGCCGCCGTGTCGATGCCGCCGGCGCTTGCGGTCACCGAGACGGAGGCGGTCTGCGGCGCGCTGCGCGATACGCTGCCGCTCGTCGAAATGGAGGGCATCAGCCACGCGATCGTCGCGCCGCGCTCGCCCCTGTCCGCGCTGCGGGACGACGGCGCGCGCGCCGCGGAGCTGATCCGCAGCATGTGCGCCGCTCTGGGAGCGCCCTGTCTGGGACTGCTGTTCTGGGACGGCGGCACGGAGCGGAGCCGTCTCGAGCCGCTGGTCTATGTCCCGGGCAGCGGTACGCTCGTGTGGGAAAAGTCCTGCGCGAGCGGCTGCTCCGCACTGGGGATGTATCTCGCGGCGCAGCGCGGCGGGCGCGTCCGGCTGGAGCTGCTCCAGCGCGGCGGGACGCTCCGCGTGGAGAGCGATGCGCGCAGCGGCGAGACCTGGCTGTACGGCCGCACAAAACGGATCGGATAAAGACGCCGCGGCAGGGAGGAGAGAGATCCTCCCTGCTTTTTCTTGTTGACTATCCGCCATGGAATGGGGTAAAATATCAAGATAGGGTGAACAGAACCGGACGGAGGCGGCGATGAGAGAACTGCAATTCAAAAGCGCGGACGAGCTGTCCCATGCCTATATCCTGCTCTCTCCCTCGCGCGAGGAGCGCGCCGAGGCCGCGCGAAGGCTTGCCGCGGCCCTGCTCTGCGCCTCGCCCGGGCCGGTCCCCTGCGGAGAATGCCGCGCCTGCCGAAAGGTGCGCGAGGGCATCCACCCGGACCTCGTCACGGTCCGCCGTCTCGAGGATGACAAGGGCAAGCAGAAGCGCGAGATCGGCGTCGATCAGATCCGCGCGGTGATCGCGGACTCCGTCGTGCTGCCCAACGAGGCCGAGCGCAAGGTCTACGTGATCGAGGACGCGGAGAGCATGAACGTCCCGGCGCAGAACGCGGCGCTCAAGCTGCTCGAGGAGCCGCCCCGCGGCGTGTACTTCCTGCTCTGCGCCGCCAACGCCGAGAGCCTGCTCGAGACCGTGCGCTCCCGCTGCGCCGAGCTCGTCTGCGGCGCGCGCGGCGAAGAACCCGACGCCGAGTCGCAGAAGCTGGCGGAGAGCTTTGTCAGGCGTTGCGCGGAGCGGGACGAGGCGGAGCTTTTCCGCTTTCTCGCCGCAAACGAGAATCTCGACGCCGCCGCGGCGCGCGGCTTCGTCGAGTGCGCCGCCGCGCTGCTCACCGATATGCTTTGCAGAAGAACAAGCCCGCTCGGTATGAGCGACAGGGAGATCTACGATCTCGAGACGCTGCTGGAGCACGCGCTGGAGATGCTGCGCGTCAACACGGGCGTGAAGCACGTCTTCGGCCTGCTCGCCGTCCGGGCCATCAAAGAATGAGTTGAGGATAAACCATTGATCGAAGTAGTCAGTATCAAATTCAAAAACAGGGGCAAGTGCTATTTCTTCGCCCCGAACGGCCTGGAGATCCGCAGCGGCGACAAGGTCATCGTCGATACCGCCAAGGGGCTCGAGATCGCGGACTGCTCCCGCGGCAACCACATGGTCGAGGACACGGCCGTCGTCCAGCCGCTCCGCGGCGTCGTGCGCATCGCGACGCACGACGACCTGCGCGTCGAGGAGATCAACAAGAAACGGGAGAAGGAGGCCTTCGGCATCTGCGAGGAGAAGATCGCGGAGCACGGTCTCGATATGAAGCTCGTCGACGTCGAGTGCAATTTCGAGGGCAACAAGACCACCTTTTACTTCACTTCCAGCGGGCGCGTGGACTTCCGCGAGCTGGTCAAGGACCTTGCGGGCATCTTCCGCAACCGCATCGAGCTGCGCCAGATCGGCGTGCGCGACGAGACAAAGATGCTCGGCGGCATCGGCATCTGCGGCCGACCCTACTGCTGCAGCCAGTTCCTGGAGGATTTTCAGCCGGTCTCGACCAAGATGGCCAAGGTCCAGTCCCTCTCGCTCAACCCCGCGAAGATCTCCGGCGCCTGCGGCAGACTGATGTGCTGCCTGCGCTACGAGCAGGGGGCCTACGAGGACCTCGTGAAAAAGGTGCCCAAGCAGGGCGCTTTCGTCGAGACCATCGACGGCTACGGCACCGCCGTGCAGGTCAACCTCCTGCGCCAGACCGTGAAGGTCAAGCTCGATTCCGACACGGACGACAGCCTGCACCTCTACAAGGCCAACGAGCTTTGCGCCGTGCCGGGCGGCCGGCCGAAGGACGGCGAGGAGCCGCCGCATGTGCTGCACTACGTCCCCGAGGAGCCCGAGGAAGAACCCGTCGAGGAGAAGGACGAGTGGGATCTGCCCAGCATCGTCGTCCCCGAGCCGAAGACCGAGGAGAAGAGCGAGAACGCCGCGCCGCGCGCGGAGCGCTCCCACCGCTCGCGCCGCAGAAGAGGCGGCGAGAAGAAGAACGCCGGCGCTTCGGAAAAGGGCGGCGAGAAAAAGATCGAGGTCAAGCCCGAGCGCGTCGGCGATCGGGGAAAGAAGCCCGGCCGCGGCGGCAGGGCGACGGTCAAGCCCGTCAAGCTCGAGCCGAAGAACGCGGAGGCGAAGAAGGAAAACCGACAGGGAGCCGAAAACCGGGAGGGACAGAAGCCGCGCGCCAACCGCCGCCGTTCCCGCGGCAAGGGGAAGAACCCGCAGGCCGCGCCGTGATCCCCGGGCGGACGGCGACGGAAAACCCTTTGAAAAGCGCCTGAAAGTGGGGGAAAGCCCCCTTTCAAAAGCACGGATTTCTTGCCTTAAGCTTTACGTAAACTCTTGACGAAAGCTTGCAGAAGTTGTATTATTATCCTGTATCCAAACAGCCAAATCGTATCGGTTGAGATAGAATTGGAGGAAGATCCATGAGCCTGATTCCTGAAGTCAAGTGCCGCCGCTGCGGAGAGCGTTTCTCTTCCCTGCGCAGCCGCTGCCCGAACTGCGGAACCCGCCGCGTCAGCCAGAGCAGCCGCACGCCCAGCGCCACGCCGAGCACCGTGAACGGCACCGCCTCTTATGAGCGTGCCGGCAGCAATACAAGATGGCAGATGATCTTCGGCCTGATCCTCGTCGTCGCCGTGATCCTCGCCGTGATCGTGATGGTCTCGACAAGCCTCAACGGCACCGACGTCTCCGTCAGGCCCGGCAAGTCGAGCGCTCCGGTCCCCACCGTCGAGCCCGAGATGCCGTCCGCCGAGCCGGTCCCCACGCCGACGCCCACGCCTCCTCCCACGGTCGAGGTGCTGCAGATCCGCTATAACGACGACGAGAGAGAAGAGTTCACGATGTCCCCGGGCGAGATCGTCCCGATCAACGCCTACGTCTCGCCGCTGACGATCACCGACAAGGTCAAGTGGTCCTCCGACGATCCCGACGAGGAGTACTTCACGATCACCGTGGATCCCGACGACGGCAACAAGATCAACATCGAGTGTCTCAAGTACAGCCAGCAGGGCATCAACTTCTATGCCGAGATCTTCGGCAAGAAGGTCGCCTGCATGATCCACTTCAGACAGGCGTAACAACACAGGCATCCTCACAGAGGCCGGGCGACCGGCCTCTGTTTTTCAAGCCCCGGCGCGTTTTCTCCCTTGATTAGTCGGGCGGAATATGGTTTAATATAAAGTAACAAACAAGCGGAAAACGGCCGCTGCAGACGGCGTTTTCCGGAGTTTTTCATTTCAGGGAGGTGATTGCATGGAGCATGGCGCAAACGTCCTCTTTTCCATCGGCCCGCTGGAGGTGACGAGCGCCGTCACGACCATGTGGGCGATCATCGCGGTGCTGACGCTGCTGTCCTGGCTCGCCACGCGCAGTCTCAAGGAGGTGCCCGGCCCGCTGCAGAGCGCGGCGGAGATCGCGATCGAAAAGCTGCGCGGCTATTATGAGGAACTCCTCGGCAGGGAGCACGCAAGAAAGTATTTCCCGATCTTCGCCACCTTCTTCATCTATATCATCGTCTGCAACTACTCGGGCCTGCTGCCCGGCGCGGGGCATCTCAAGGGCTTCGCGCTGCCGACGGCGAGCCTGTCCGTCACGGCGGGGCTTGCGACGGTGGCCTTCTTCACGACGCACGTCATCGGCGTCCGGGAGCGCGGTCTGAAGCACTATTTCCTCTCCTTCGCCCAGCCGCTGTATCTCTGCTTTCTGATGCTGCCGCTGAACCTGATCGAGCAGTTCGTCCGTCCGGCCTCGCTGGCGCTGCGACTGTTCGGCAACATGTACGGCGAGGAGACCGTGACGGAAAAGCTCTACGAGATCTTTCCCATCGGCGTGCCGCTGATCATGAACGTGCTGAGCCTGCTGTTCTGTCTGCTGCAGGCCATGGTCTTCACGATGCTGCTCTCGATCTACGTCTCGGAAGCGGTAGAGGAAGAATAAAAACGTAAAAAACAAAATCATCATACAGGAGGACATTACTATGGCATCCGGAACTATCGCATTGGCAGCCGCGCTCGCGCTGGCTCTCACCGCAGCGGCGACTGCGATCGGCCAGGGCATCACCGCCTCGAAGGCGATGGACGCGATCGCGCGTCAGCCTGAGGCCGCCGGCAGCATCCGCGGCGCGCTGGTCATCTCCCTCGCGCTGATGGAGGCGCTGACCATCTACGGCATGCTCATCGCCTTCATGCTGATAGGCAAGATCTAAGGAAGAGCCGGGATCGGAGGAAGCTTTGAGATGTTAAGCATTAACATTTCAGAACTGATCTGGACCGTCGTCAACTTCTTCCTGCTGTATTTCCTGCTCAGGCACTTTCTGTACAAGCCCGTGACCCGTTTCCTCGACGCGCGGCAGGCGCGTCTGGACGAGGCCCTCGCAAAGGAGAGCGCGGCAGAGGCCGCGCTTGAGGAGAGCCGCGCCGCCATCGAGGAGGCGAAGGCCGCCCGCCGCGAGGAGGCGGCGGCGCTGCTGGCCGCCGAACGCGCGGAGGACGAGGCGAAGAGCCTGCTCGCCCGCCGCGAGGCCGAGGCCGCCGCGAAGTCTGCGCTCGAGCGCGCGGGCGAGGCGCTGCGCGCCGAAGGCGAAGCGGAGCGCGCGGCGATCGCGTCGGAGAACGACGCGCTGGCGGACGCGCTGGCACAGAGGCTGTTGAGCAAGTGACGCATCCCGGGCAGACCCGGGAGGGAGAACAGCGGAAAGGAGGGATGACCGGGACATGAGCGGTTGGAACATCATATACGGACTGATCAACTTCGCGATCCTCGCGGTCGGGCTCTATCTCATCGGCCGCAAGCTCGTGATGAAGGGATACCGGGATCACCGCGGCTCCGTGGAGGAGACGCTCGCGCATGCCGATCGGTCCGCCGAGAACGCACGGCGCATCCTTGAGAGCATCCCCGGCGAGAAGGCTGCGGGCGAGGAAGCCTGCGGAGCCATTCTCACGGAGGCGAGGGCCGCCGCGGAGAACGCCAGCCGGACGGCACGCGAAAAGGCGGCGGCGGAGGCCGACGCGCTGCTGGAGGAGAGCGGGAAAAAAGCCGCTTATCTGCGTGCCGACGCGCGGCGCGCCCTCTGCGGCGAGGCGGCGGAACAGATCGGCGATACGGCCGCCGCGTTCATCGCGGGAGAGAAGTACGCCTCCGCGCGCCGTGCGTTCGGCGAGCGGATGATCGAGGAATTTGAAAAGAGCTACCGCCCGACGGCGGGCGAGCTGGACAGCTTTTACGCCGCCGGCGCGGCAAAAGTCCGCGTTGCCTTCGCCGAGCAGGACATGGCCGCCGCGGCGCAGCGTATCGAGAACGCGATCGCCGCGGGCGTCGCGAAAGCGGGCGGCAGGGAGCTGGAGACCGAGCTGAGCATCGGCGTCGACCCGGCGCTGATCGGCGGCGTGCGCATCGAGACCGGCGACACGATCTTCGACGGCAGCATCGCCGGCATGCTCTCGCGCGCGAAGAAGGAGCTCGGCGCCTCCGCCGGGGACGGCGAGACGCTCACAGAGAGCCTGCGGAGCAAGCTCTCGCAGCTCTCCGGCGGCATGGACGTTTATCAGATCGGCCACGTGGCCTCGATCTCGGACGGCATCTGCAGCGTCACCGGCCTCTACGACGTCATGGCCGGCGAGATGCTGGCCTTCCGCGGCTCGCTGCGCGGCATGGTCATGGACCTGCGCGACGGCAGCGTCGGCGTGGCGCTGCTGGGCAATTACGAGGAGGTGCGCGAGGGCGACCTCGTGCTGCGCACCCGCCGCGTGATGGAGGTGCCCGTGGGCGAGGCGCTGCTCGGCCGCGTGGTCGACACGCTCGGCCGCCCCGTGGACGGCAAGGGCGAGATCCGCGCCGCCGCGACCCGCCCGGTGGAGAGCCCCGCGCCCGGCGTGATCGAGCGCCGGCCGGTCTCCGTGCCGATGATGACGGGCATCAAGGCCATCGACGCCCTGATCCCGATCGGCCGCGGCCAGCGCGAGCTGATCATCGGCGACCGCCAGACCGGCAAGACCGCCATCGCGGTCGACACGATCATCAACCAGCGCGGCAAGGATATGATCTGCATCTACGTCGCGATCGGACAGAAGGAATCCACGGTCGCCTCCGTGGTCAACCGCCTGGAGAAGCACGGCGCGATGGACTACACCATCGTCGTGTGCGCCAACGCCTCCGAGAGCGCGCCGATGCTCTACATGGCGCCCTATGCCGGCGCGGCGATGGGCGAGTATTTCATGCACAAGGGCAGGGACGTGCTCATCATCTACGACGATCTTTCCAAGCAGGCCGTAGCCTACCGTGAGATCTCGCTGCTGCTGCACCGTCCGCCCGGACGCGAGGCCTACCCCGGCGACGTGTTCTATCTCCACTCCCGCCTGCTCGAGCGCGCGGCGCGCCTCAACGAGGAGGCGGGCGGCGGCAGCATGACCGCCCTGCCGATCATCGAGACCCAGGCGGGCGACATCGCCGCCTATATCCCGACGAACGTCATCTCCATCACCGACGGACAGATCTTCCTCGAGACCGATCTGTTCAACGCGGGCGTCCGCCCGGCCGTCAACGTGGGCCTGTCGGTCTCGCGTGTCGGCGGCGCGGCGCAGCTCGGCGCGATGAAGCAGGTGGCGGGCCGCCTGCGCATGGACCTTGCGCAGTACCGCGAGCTGGCCGCCTTCTCGCAGTTCGGCTCGGACCTCGACAAGGCCACGCGCGCGACGCTGCACCGCGGCGACCGCATGACCGAGCTCCTCAAGCAGGGCCAGTACGCGCCGATGAGCGCGGCGGATCAGGTCATCTCGATCTTCGCCGCCTCCGAGGGCTATTGCGACGGCGTGGAGCTCGCGGACATCGCGCGCTACGAGCAGGGGCTGCTGCCGTACGTCCACGCCCGCTGGGAGGAATTCGACGCCCTGGTGCTGGGCGGGAAGAAGCTCGCGCCGGAGCAGCTCGAGCGCCTGCGCGGCATCATCGGCGAGTATACCGAACAGTTCAGATAACGGACAGAGAAGGGGAAGGAGGGGAAGAGCATGGCCAACGTACGCGCGATCCGCACGCATATCAAGAGCGTCGAGAGCACGCGCAAGATCACGAAGTCCATGAAGATGGTCGCCGCGGCGAAGCTCAAGCGCACGCAGCAGTCCATGAACGCCCTCCGGCCCTACGCCGCCGCCGCGAAGCGGCTGCTCGCGCGTCTCGGCGCGGACGCCGCGGCGCGGGAAAACGCCTTTCTCAGGCCGCGGGAGATCCGCCGCGTCTGCTACGTGCTTTTCGTCGGCAACCGCGGGCTGTGCGGCGTATACAACACCGCGCTTTTGAAGTTCCTCGAGAGCCGTCTCGAGCAGGAGCGGCGGGACAGCTTTCTCCTCGTCGTCGGACGCTGGGGCCGCGATCTGCTCGCCGCCTCGCGCATCCCCGTCGCCGAGACGATCGACGAGCTGCCGGACGCCCCCTCGGAGGAGGACGCGCGGCGCCTGTGCGAAAAGATCTGCTCGCTCTATCTCTCCGGCGAGGCCGACGAGATCGTCCTCGTCTACGAGCAGTATCTCTCCGCGCTCCGCCAGGAGCCGACGGCGCAGAAGCTCCTTCCCCTCGACGCGCCCGCGGACGCGGAGGGACAGCGCCTGATCCTCGAGCCCGACGCGCGCGCCGTCACGGACCGCCTCGTCGAGCTGTATCTCGAGAGCACGGTGCAAGCCGTGCTGCTGGAGGCGAAGACCGGCGAGCACACCGCGCGGATGACGGCGATGACCGCCGCCTCCGACAACACCGAGCAGTTGCTCGAAAAGCTCAATCTCGAGCTGAACCACGCGCGCCAGAGCGCGATCACCACGGAGATCTCCGAGATCGTCGGCGGCGCGAACGCACTGAATATGAAAGAGGAGGGAAAGCGTGGATAAGGGCGAAGTCAGACGGGTGATCGGCCCCGTGGTCGACATCTCGTTTTCCCCGGACAAGCTTCCGGAACTCTATAACGCGATCGAGATCTCTCTTCCCGACCGCAAGGTGACCCTCGAGGCCGTCCAGCAGACGGGCGGCGGCATCGTACGCTGCATCGCGCTCTCCGCGACCGACGGCATCTCCCGCGGCATGGACGCGGTCAACACCGGCGCGTCGATCACGATGCCGGTCGGCGAGGCGACGCTCGGCCGCATGTTCAACGTCGTGGGCGATCCCATCGACGGCAAGGGCCCGGTCGAGGCCGAAAAGCGCATGCCCATCCACCGCGAGGCGCCGCCCTTCACCGAGGTGCGCCCCTCGACGGAGGTGCTCGAGACCGGCATCAAGGTCGTCGATCTGCTCGCGCCCTACGCCAAGGGCGGCAAGATCGGCCTCTTCGGCGGCGCGGGCGTCGGCAAGACCGTGCTGATCATGGAGCTGATCCGCAACATCGCCTACGAGCACGGCGGCTACTCCGTGTTCGCCGGTGTGGGCGAGCGCAGCCGCGAGGGGAACGACCTGTGGAACGAGATGAACGCGCGGAGAACTTCCGCGACGAGAGCGGACAGGACGTGCTGCTGTTCATCGATAACATCTTCCGCTTCACGCAGGCCGGCTCCGAGGTCTCGGCCCTGCTCGGGCGCATGCCCTCGGCTGTCGGCTATCAGCCGACCCTGGCCACCGAGATGGGCGCGCTGCAGGAGCGCATCACCTCGACGACGCGCGGCTCCGTGACCTCGGTGCAGGCGATCTACGTCCCGGCCGACGACCTCACCGACCCGGCCCCGGCGACGGCCTTTGCGCACCTCGACGCGACGACGGTGCTCTCGCGCTCGATCGCGGAGCTCGGCATCTACCCGGCGGTCGACCCGCTGGATTCCACCTCGCGCATCCTCGACCCGGCCGTGCTCGGCAAAAAGCATTACGAGACGGCGCGCGCGGTGCAGAGCGTGCTGGAGAAGTACCGCCAGCTGCAGGACATCATCGCCGTCCTCGGTATGGACGAGCTCGGCGCGGAGGACCGCGCGGTCGTCAACCGCGCCCGCCGCATCCAGCGCTTCCTCTCGCAGCCCTTCCACGTGGCGGAGAACTTCACCGGCATGGAGGGCCGCTACGTCAGGATCGAGGACACGATCAAGGGCTTCCAGGCCATCCTCGGCGGCGACGTGGACGATCTGCCCGAGCAGGCCTTCCTGCTGTGCGGCACGATCGACGAGGTCGTCGCCAAGCGCGGCGCGTTCTAAAGGCGGCGCGGCATGGCAGAGGGCATCCGTTTAAAGCTCCTGACCGCCTCCGGCGCGCTGCTGGACGAGACGGCGAGCTACGTCCGCATCCCGACGGACGGCGGCTCGGTCGGGATCCTGCCCGGCCACGCGCCGATGCTCTGCGCGGTACGCGCGGGACGGCTGAAGTACCGCGGCGCGGAGGGGGAGGAGCGCTTCCTGACCGTCTCCGACGGCGTCGCCGGGATCGAGCGCGGCGAGCTGACCGTCCTGGTCCGCGAGGCGAAGATCGAGGGATAAAACTGAATCCATCCGAAAACGCGCCCGGCATCTGGCCGGGCGCGTTTTCGGCGTCTTCCGCCCTTGACCGCGCCGCCCTGTCGTGGTAAAATACTATGACTTACTATGTAAAGTGGACGAGTATGCCTATGTTTATTTCGGACAAGTGGAAGGATTTTGAGCTGATCGACTGTTCGAAGGGCGAGAAGCTGGAGCGCTGGGGAAAGTATACCCTCGTGCGGCCGGACCCGCAGGCGATCTGGGACACGCCGCGCCGCGATCCGCGCTGGAAGCAGCGCGACGGACGCTATCAGCGCAGCGAGAGCGGCGGCGGCAGCTGGGACAAGTCCGCCCTGCCCGAGAGCTGGCAGATCACGTACGGCGAGCTCCGCTTCAACGTCAAGCCCATGAACTTCAAGCACACCGGCATCTTCCCCGAGCAGGCCTGCAACTGGGACTGGGCCGCGGAGAAGATCCGCGGGGCGAAGCGCCCGGTCAGCGTGCTCAATCTTTTCGGCTACACCGGCGCGGCCACGCTGGCCTGCGCCAAGGCGGGGGCGAGCGTCTGCCACGTCGACGCGGCCAAGGGCATGGTGGCCTGGGGTCGGGAGAACGCGCAGCTCTCCGGCCTGGGCGAGGCGCCGATCCGCTGGATCGTGGACGACTGCGCCAAGTTCGTCGAGCGGGAGATCCGCCGGGAGAGGCGCTACGACGCGATCATCATGGACCCGCCCTCCTACGGGCGCGGGCCCGGCGGCGAGGTCTGGAAGCTCGAAAAGGACCTCTGGGGCTTCGTGTCCCTCTGCGCGGGCGTGCTCTCGGACGAGCCGCTGTTCGTGCTGATCAATTCCTACACCACGGGCCTGTCCCCCTCGGTGCTCTCCTACGTGACCGAGAGCATCTTCACGAAGAAATACGGCGGCCGCTCCGACAGCCGGGAGCTCGGCCTGCCCGTCACGGCGAGCGGCCTGGTCCTGCCCTGCGGCGCGACGTGTCGCTGGTCCGCCGAATAAAGCTGAGCAACAGGAGCGCACATGAGCATCATCAGCTTCCGACAAGTGCATTACACCTACCCCGGGGACGAGCTCGAGAGCCTCTGCGGGGTGGATCTGGAGATCGAGGAGGGAGAGTTCGTCGCCGTCCTCGGCCATAACGGCAGCGGCAAATCGACGCTCGCCAAGCATATGAACGCGATCCTCGTCCCGGATTCCGGCACGGTGCTGATCGAGGGGATCGACAGCAGGGACGAGGACAAGACCTTCGAGATCCGCCGCCGCGTCGGCATGGTCTTCCAGAACCCGGACAACCAGATCGTGGCCAACGTCGTCGAGGACGACGTGGCCTTCGCGCCGGAGAACCTCGGCGTGCCGAGCGAAGAGATCCGCGCGCGCGTGGACGCGGCCTTGAAGCAGGTGGGGATGTACGAGTACCGCACGCACGCCCCGCACCTGCTCTCGGGCGGGCAGAAGCAGCGCGTCGCGATCGCCGGCGTCATCGCCATGCAACCGAAGATCATCGTCCTCGACGAGCCGACGGCGATGCTCGACCCGCAGGGCCGCGAGGAGGTGCTCTCCACCGTCACGCGCCTGTGCCGGGAGAAGGGCATGACGGTCGTATTCATCACGCACCACATGGACGAGTGCGTCGGCGCGGACAAGCTCGTCATCATGTCCAACGGCTATATCAAGGCCGTCGGCACGCCCGCGGAGATCTTCGCCGACGTCGAGATGATGGCGCGCGAGGGACTCTCCGTCCCGGAGACCACCAAGCTCCTCTACGAGCTGCGGAACCTCGGCTATGAGCTGCCGCTCGACGCGCTCGACGAGCAGAGCTGCGCCGCGGCGATCGCAAACGCAATGAAGAAACAGACAAGGTCGTAACGCTATGTCAGAGATCCGTGTGGAGAAGCTGCGCCACGTTTACAGCGCGGGGACTCCCTTTGAAAAAGTCGCCATAGAGGACGTCAGCCTCACGATCCCGCAGGGGCAGCTGGTGGGCATTATCGGCCACACCGGCTCGGGCAAGTCCACCTTCATCCAGCATCTCAACGCGCTGCTGCAGCCGACGGAGGGCAAGGTCTTCTGCGGCGGGGAGGACGTCAACGCGAGCAAGTTCACCCGTCGGGACGTGAAGTGGAAGGTCGGCATCGTCTTCCAGTATCCGGAGTATCAGCTCTTCGAGGAGACGGTCTACCGCGACATCGCCTTCGGTCCGAAGAACATGAAGCTCTCCGAGCAGGAGATCGACGAGCGCGTGCGCGAGGCGGCGCACTTTGCCGGCGTGGACGAGGAGCTCTTCGAGCGCTCCCCGCTGGAGCTCTCGGGCGGGCAGAAGCGGCGCATCGCCGTCGCGGGCGTCATCGCCCTGCGGCCCGGCGTGCTGATCCTCGACGAGCCCACCGCGGGCCTCGACCCCGCGGGCTGCCGCCGCATCCTCGACAACATCTGCGAATACCACCGCCAGAGCGGCTCGACGGTCATCATCGTCAGCCACAACATGGACGACACCGC
This sequence comes from Oscillospiraceae bacterium, assembly GCA_902761055.1. GTDB lineage: Bacteria > Bacillota > Clostridia > Oscillospirales > Oscillospiraceae > Limivicinus. The sequence goes on along the minus strand of CACWIS010000012.1, from coordinate 38,539 downwards.
CCGCATCGCCGAGCGCATCATCGCCTTCGACCACGGCCGCGTGGCCATGGACGGTACGCCGGAGCAGATCTTCTCCGAGCCGGAAAAGCTCGAGGCGATGGGGCTCGACGTGCCGAAGTCCACCTCGCTCGCTATGGCGCTCAAGGCAGAGGGCCTGCCGCTCGAGGGCTCGATCTACACGCACGCGCAGCTCCTCGACGCGATCCTCCGGGTAAAGGAGGCGGCGCCATGCTGAAGGACGTCACGCTGGGACAGTATTTCCCCGGCAATACGATCGTGCACCGTCTCGACCCGCGCAGCAAGCTGATCCTTGTCGTCCTCTATATCGCGGGACTGTTCCAGGCGAGCGGCTGGATCTCCTACGCCGCCGTCACGGCCGTGACCGCGCTGTGCATGATCCTCTCGCACATCAAGCCGAAAAACATCTTCAAGGGCCTCAAGCCGATGCTCTTCATCATCGTGCTCACGGCGCTGCTGAACATGTTTTACACCTCCGGCCGGGAGATCATCCCCGGCTGGCACATGACCTGGGAGGGCCTCGCGCGCTCCGTGCAGATGATCCTGCGCATCGTCCTGCTCATCACCGGCACCTTCCTGCTGACCTACACGACCAGCCCCATCGCCCTCACCGACGGCCTGGAGATGCTGCTCGGCCCGCTGAAAAAGATCAAGGTCCCCGTGCACGAGATGACGATCATGATGAGCATGGCCCTGCGCTTCATCCCCACGCTCATCGAGGAGACCGACAAGATCATGTCCGCGCAGAAGGCGCGCGGCGCCGACTTCGAGACCGGCAGGCTCACCGAACGGGCCAGGGCCCTGCTGCCGATCCTCGTGCCGCTGTTCGTCTCGGCCTTCCGCCGCGCCGACGAGCTGGCCGTCGCGATGGAGAGCCGCTGTTACCACGGCGGCGAGGGACGTACCCGCATGAAGGTGCTGCGCTTCGCGGCGCGCGACTGGATCGCGCTCGCGCTCGGCGCGCTCTTCCTCGCGGGGATGATCGTGATGAAGAGATACGGCATATGAAAAACATCGCCCTGCGCATCCGCTACGACGGCAGCCGCTACCACGGCTGGCAGCGCCAGAAAAACGAGATCAGCGTCCAGCAGACGCTCGAGCAGGCGATCGAAAAGGCCGTCGGCGAGCGCGCGCACGCCACGGGCTGCGGCCGCACCGACGCGGGCGTCCACGCCCTGCGCTACTGCGCGAACTTCAAAAGCGGCTGCCGCATCCCGCTCGATCGGCTCCCGCTCGCGCTCAACAGCTACCTGCCCGACGACGTGGCGGTGCTCGCCGCCTGCGAGGTCGACGAGCGCTTCAACGCGATCGGCTCCTGCATAAAAAAAGAATATATCTACAAAATACACAATAGCAATCTGCGCGATCCCTTCCTCGAGAAGCGCGCCTGCTTCTTCCCCCAGCGGCTCGACGTCGAGGCGATGAACGCCGCGGCGCGCGCCTTCGAGGGTACGCACGACTTCGCCGCCGTGCGCAGCCTCGGGACCGAGACGAAGACCACGGTCCGCACGGTCCACTGGTGCTCGGCCGAGCGGGAGGGCGACCTCATCACGGTGCGCGTGTGCGCGGACGGCTTTTTGTACAACATGTGCCGCGCCATGGTCGGCACGATGGTCTACGCCTCCTACGGCAAGCTCCTGCCAGAGGAGATCCCGGAGCTGCTGGCGCGCGGCGACCGCCGGCTCACCGGCCCGACGATGCCCCCGCAGGGTCTGTATCTCAACCGCCTGTGGTACGACGGACCGGCCGGGGAAATGATGCGGGACTGACGGTCCCGCGTCGGCGGCAGGCATCGCTTCCCTATATTTGTTCATATTTATGTGTTATACTTCCTCACAGAGGAAACCCCAAAGGACGGACTACATATGAAGCTCATCATTGACATTGTCCTCATCACGATCATCGCCCTGTGTACCTGGGGCGGCTACCGCAAGGGCCTGATCGGCAGCGTCGCGGCGCTGCTCGTGATCGTGCTCTCGCTGTTCTGCGCGAAGATGCTCTCCGCCGCCTACTCCGGCGAGGTCATCCCCGCGCTGCGTCCCTTTGCCGACGGCTTCGTCAGCTCGAAGGAGAACCGCGAGCGCGTGCTCGACAACATGGGCTACGGCGCGAGCGACAAATCCCTCGACGACATCCTGGCCGAGGATCCCTCGCTGCGCTACGACTACGCCTTCGAGTGCTACAGCGAGGTCGGCCTCTATTCCGACCGGGCCGACGAGATGGCCTCCCGTGCCGTCGCGCTCTCGGACAGCAAGAACGAGGATATGACCGACGCGACGGTGGACGTTTTGTGCAGCGTCGTGACCTATGAGGGCGGACTGGTGCTCTCGTTCCTGATCATCCTGATCTTCATCACCGCCATCGGCAACCTCTTCAACTTCTCCTTCCGCCTGCCGAACATGGAGAACCTTGACGAGATCGGCGGCGCGGTGCTGGGCTTCGTCAAGGGCATCATCTACTGCGTGCTGCTCTGCTGGCTTTTGAGCTTCTTCGGCCTCATCATCGGCAAAAAGACGCTCGACGGCACGACCCTGGCCCGCTTCTTCCTGACCTTCCGATTCATCACGAACGGCCTGATGTAAGGCCGTTCCGTTCCGCATTTCTCAACTTCCCAAGGAGGGAACCCTATGCAGCCTACCATGTGCTCCCGCTGCGGCAAGAACGTGGCGGTAGTCTTTATCACCAAAATCGAAAACGGACAGACCAAAAACGAGGGGCTCTGCCTCAAGTGCGCGCGCGAGCTGCACATCAAGCCCGTCGACGACGTGATCGAGAAGATGGGCCTGAGCGACGAGGAGCTCGACAGCCTCTCGGGCGATATGCTCAGCGCGCTCTCCGGCGCGGAGGAGCTGATGCCCACCGACGACGAGGGCAGCGGCGACGACGACGGCAAGACCGCGACCTTCCCCTTCCTCAACCGCCTCTTCGGCGGCCCTAAGAGCGAGGACAAGGACGCGCAGGCCGGCTCCGCACCGCGCGGCGACGGCAAGGACGCGCCGCGCGGCAAGCACAAATTCCTCGACAGCTACTGCATCGACCTCACGCAGCGCGCCCGCGACGGCAAGCTCGACCGGATGATCGGCCGCGCCGAGGAGCTCGAGCGCGTCGTGCAGATCCTCAACCGCCGCCAGAAGAACAACCCCTGCCTCATCGGCGAGCCGGGCGTCGGAAAGACCGCCATCGCCGAGGGCCTGGCCCAGCACATCGCCGACGGCGAGGTGCCAGACAAGCTGAAAAACAAGCAGGTCTATCTGCTCGACCTCACGGCCCTCGTCGCCGGGACGCAGTTCCGCGGCCAGTTCGAGAGCCGCATGAAGGGCCTCATCGAAGAGATCCGCCGCCAGGGCAACATCATCCTCGTCATCGACGAGGTGCACAACCTCGTCGGCGCGGGCGACGCGGAGGGCAGCATGAACGCCGCCAACATCCTCAAGCCCGCTCTCTCGCGCGGCGAGATCCAGGTCATCGGCGCGACGACCTTCACCGAGTACCGCAAGCACATCGAGAAGGACAGCGCGCTCGAGCGCCGCTTCCAGCCCGTCACGGTCGCCGAGCCCTCGATCGAGGACAGCGTCGAGATCCTGCGCGGCATCGCGCACTACTACGAGGACTACCACGGCGTCACGATCTCCGACGAGATGTGCCGCCAGGCCGTGCTGATGAGCGAGCGCTACATCACCGACCGCTTCCTGCCCGACAAGGCCATCGACCTCATTGACGAGGCCTGCTCGGACGTCAACCTCAAGGACCCGGGCATCAACCGCCGCACGGCGGCCGAGCGCGACCTGGAGAACGTCCGCTTCGAGCGCGACGCGCTGATGTCCGACGGCGGCCGCGCCGCGCAGACGCTCAGCGACGAGCAGCTCGACAAGCGCTACGCCCGCATCGCGGAGTTGCGCAGCCGCGAGATGCAGCTCGAGGCCGAGATCGCCTCGCTCTCCGACGCGCGTCCGGCGCTGACGATGGACAATCTCGCGCGCATCATCGAGCTGTGGACCAAGATCCCGGCCTCCTCGATCCGCGAGGACGAGTTCGAGCGCCTCGCGGGGCTCGACAAACGCCTCAAGGCGCACATCATCGGCCAGGACGAGGCCGTGGACGCCGTCTGCGCCGCGATCCGGCGCAGCCGTGTGGGCCTGCAGGTCAAGCGCAAGCCGGTCAGCTTCATTTTCGTCGGCGGCACGGGCGTGGGCAAGACCGAGCTCGTCAAGCGCCTGGCCGAGGATATGTTCGACACGCCCGAGTCGCTGATCCGGCTCGACATGTCGGAGTTCATGGAGAAGTTCTCCGTCTCGCGCATCATCGGCTCGCCCCCCGGCTACGTCGGCTACGACGAGGCCGGCCAGCTCACCGAGAAGATCCGGCGCAAGCCTTACAGCGTCGTGCTCTTCGACGAGATCGAGAAGGCGCATCCGGATGTGATGAACATCCTGCTGCAGATCCTCGACGACGGCCGCATCACCGACGCGCAGGGCCGCACGGTGAACTTTGAGAACACGATCGTCATCATGACCACCAACGCCGGCAGCAACAGCAAGACCGGCAGCGTCGGCTTCGGCGGGAGCCTGAGCGACATGACCCGCGAGCGCGCGATGAAGGCGCTCGGCGAGTTCCTGCGCCCGGAGTTCATCAACCGCGTCGACGAGGTCGTGTGCTTCAACCAGCTCTCCGAGGAGAACTTCCGCGCGATCGCGGAGCTGATGCTCGGCGAGGTGCGCGAGGTGCTCGCCCAGCGCGGCGTCGCGCTGAGCTGGGACGATTCGCTGCTCGACTATCTCGTGAAGGAGGCCTACTCCGTCACCTACGGCGCGCGCAACCTGCGCCGCCTGATCCAGAAGCAGATCGAGGACGTGCTGGCCCAGCGCATGATCGAGCGCCGGGGCGAGGGCACGCGGGAGATCGCGCTCTCCGCGCCGGAGGGCAGGATCGCGATCGACATGAAGTGAGGTCAGAGAACATGGGCAAGATCCTTGTGGTGCGCGGGGACATCACCCGCGAGAGAACAGACGCCATCGTCAACGCCGCCAACTGCTCGCTGCTCGGCGGCGGCGGGGTGGACGGCGCGATCCACCGCGCCGCGGGCCCGCGGCTGCTCGACGAGTGCCGCACGCTCGGCGGCTGCCGCACGGGCGAGGCCAAGATCACCGGCGGCTACGATCTGCCGGCGAAGCACGTCATCCACACGCCCGGCCCGATCTGGCACGGCGGGGAGAGGGGAGAGGACGCGCTGCTGCGCTCCTGCTATCTCAATTCGCTGCGCCTGGCCTCCGAAAACGGCTGCAAAACCGTGGCCTTCCCGTCGATCTCGACAGGGGTGTATCACTTCCCGCTCGAGCGCGCGGCGGAGATCGCGATCGCCGCGATCCGCGACTATCTCGCCGCGCACGAGGAGATCGAGGAGGTCCGCATGGTCTGCTTCGACGGCTTTACGCAGCGCTGCTACCAGGCCGCGCTCGACGCGGCGGAGGGCAGATGAAGGAGCGGCTCCTCGTCAGCGCCTGCCTCGTCGGGGGAAACTGCAAGTACTCCGGCGGGAACAACGTCCTGCCGGCCGAAAAGCTGGCGGCGCTGCGCGAACGCTATGCGCTCGTGCCCGTCTGTCCGGAGCTCATGGGCGGCCTGTCCGTGCCCCGTTCGCCATGCGAGCGGCGCGGCGGGCGGGTCGTGAACCGGGAGGGGAAGGACGTCACCGAGGCCTTCGGGAAGGGGGCGGCGCTCGCCTGCGAGCTGTGCGGCCGCTTCGCCTGCGGCGCTGCGCTGCTCAAGGAGCGCAGTCCTTCCTGCGGCGTCGGACGGGTCTACGACGGCACGTTTTCCGGCAGGCTCGTCCCCGGCGACGGCGTGACGGCGGAAAAGCTCCGCGGCCGCGGCGTCAGGCTCTGCTGCGAGAGCGAGCTCGAAAAACTCTTATGATCAAAGCGCGCCCCGGGCTGCTGCCCGGGGCGCGTTCGTTTACAGCGTTTCCGCACGCGCGACGGAGACCTCGTAGGCCGTCCGTTCGACGAGCGCCTCCTCGGTCAGCTTGCGGTAGCGGCGGCTTTGAAGGCGGCCCTCCAGCGCAAGCTGCGTCCCGACGCCGAGCGCGGCGGTCTCGCGCGCAAGCTCGCCCCAACAGATACAGGGCAGATAGTCCGAGCGGCCGTAGCTGCGGTTGACCGCCAGGATCAGATCGCAGATGTCCCGGCCCATCGGCGTGCGCCGCAGCCGCGGCGGCTTGCACAGCGCGCCGCGCAGCCGCACGAGATTGTCGTCCTCGCCCTGCGCCGCCTCGAGCTCGCGCACGAAGACCGAGAGGACGAGCCGCGGCCAGGTGCCGCTGCGGCTGTTGAAGCTGCGCAGCTCGCCCCGGACGGCGAGACGCCCGGCGCCGCGCAGCGCGTCGAGCAGCGGCTCGCGCAGCGTCAGATCGAGCGTGTCCACCGTGCCGGAGAGGCGGGCGACGGCGAAGGGGAGCGTGTAGAAGCTTTCCGCGCGCGCGGAATGGGAATAGAGCGGCTCGCCGAGCGGCGTGCCGCACAAAAAGACCTCGTTGCTGCGGGGGATCGTTTCCATAGTCGTTTCCGTCCTTTTTGATGGTACGGTTCCAATCTATTCCCGGGAGGCACTTGAATATGCCCGCGCTTTCCGATATAATACGGGCAGACGAAAACACAACAAAAGGAGATCGTGTTCATGGATATCAAAGAAATTCTCGAGAAATGCGACCATACGCTGCTGCGCGTCGACTGCCGCAGCGAGGAGATCCGCGAGCTGTGCGATCAGGCGATGAAATACAACTGCGCCAGCGTGTGCATCCCGCCCTGCCACGTCGCGGGCGCGAAGCGCTACGTCGGCGACAGGCTGAAGATCTGCACGGTCATCGGCTTCCCCAACGGCTATATGACCAGCGCGGCCAAGGCCTTCGAGGCCGCGGACGCCGTGCGCAACGGGGCCGACGAGATCGACATGGTCATCAACCTCTCCATGGTCAAGGACGGCTGCTGGAACGAGGTAGCGAAGGATATCGCCGCCGTGCGCAGCGCCACCGAGGGCAAGCTTCTGAAGGTCATCATCGAGTGCTGCCTCCTCACCGAGGAGGAGAAGGTCCAGCTCTGCCGCATCGTCTCGGACAGCGGCGCGGAGTATATCAAGACCTCGACCGGCTTCTCCAAGGGGGGCGCCACGCGCGAGGACGTCGCGCTGATGCGCCGGAACTGCCCGCCGCGCGTGAAGGTCAAGGCCGCGGGCGGCATCTCCACGCTGCAGGACGCGGAGGATTTCATCGCGCTCGGCGCCGAGCGTCTCGGCACGAGCCGCATCGTCAAGCTTGCCATCGCGCAGGAGCAGGAGGGCTGATACGACGCAGGAGAGCGGGCTGCCGGAGAGGCGGCCCGCTTTTTGCATCTTTTCTTTGAAAAAGGCATAGATTGTTCTGAAAAACGCTTGACAAGCACGGCGTTAGCTGGTATATTAAACAAGCTTCAAAACAAAGAAGGTACAGCGATCCGCTTGCCTCACCCGCCGGCCACGGAGCCGGGCGCGGTCAATAGCGCGTAAGTCTCCCGGGGGGAGGCCTATGTCGTCTTGCGGTGCGGATGCTGTGCATCCGTGCTTTTTTCATCCGACCAGCTTATGGAGGTGGGCTACAATCGCTAACACAGACCATCAGATCAACGAAGAGATCCGCGACAAGGAAGTGCGCCTGATCGGCGCCGACGGCGAGCAGCTCGGCATCATGTCGAGCGAAGAAGCGCTGCGCATCGCCACCGAGCAGGAATATGACCTCGTCAAGATCGCCCCGGGCTCGAATCCGCCGGTGTGCCGCATCATGGACTACGGCAAGTACCGCTTCGAGCAGACCAAGAAGGAAAAGGAAGCCAAGAAGAATCAGCGCGTGATCGAGATCAAGGAGATCCGCATGTCTCCGAGCATCGACACCAACGATTTCAACACCAAGCTGAAGAACGGGCTGAAGTTCCTGGCCGAGGGCAACCGCCTGAAGGTCTCGATCCGTTTCCGCGGCCGCGAGATGGCCCATACCGAGATCGGCGACGTGATCCTGCGCGACTTCGCCGCGAAGTGCGCCGAGATCGCGAACCTCGACAAGCCCCCGAAGCTCGAGGGGCGGAACATGTCCATGTTCCTCTCGCCCAAGCCGCAGAGCGCGCCGAAGAAGCCGGCCAGGCCCAAGGCCCCCAAAGCGGCTCCCGAAGCCCCCAAAGCCGAGGAAGAAAAAAGCGCGGAGTAATTCCAGTAAACCAGACAGGCGAGTCCTGTTGAATCACGAAAAGGAGAAAGAATCATGCCGAAACTGAAGACCCACAGCGGTGCCAAGAAGAGATTTAATCTCACCAAGACCGGTAAGGTGAAGCGCGCACACGCTTACAAGAGCCATATCCTCACGAAGAAGGACACCAAGCGCTGCCGTCGTCTGCGCTCCGAGACCTACGCGGACGTGACCAACGTGGCGACCATCAAGAAAATGATCCCTTACAAATAAGGGCTGCACGATAATAGGAGGATATACAAATGGCAAGAGTTAAAGGCGCAATGATGACGCGCAAGCACAGAAGCAAGATCCTGGGCCTGGCCAAGGGTTACTGGGGCAACAAGTCCCGTCACTTCAAGATGGCGAACGAGCAGGTCATGAAGTCCGGCCGTTACGCATATATCGGACGCAAGCAGAAGAAGAGAGATTTCCGTTCTCTGTGGATCACCCGCATCAGCGCGGGCTGCAAGCTCAACGGCATGAACTACTCCACCTTCATGCACGGGCTCAAGCTCGCCGGCGTCGACATGAACCGCAAGATGCTCTCCGAGACCGCGATCCACGATCCCGCCGCCTTCACCGCTCTGTGCGAGATGGCCAAGGCCGCGCTCTGATCGACAAGCTGAATCGAACGCAAGATGCCGCTCCATGAGCGGCATCTTGGCTGTTGACGGGACGCCGGCGGGCAAGAGACGGAAACGGGGACCTTTCGGCCGCCGCTGTATTTGCCGCGGGGCAAGGGCTGTGACCGGCGAGGCCGCTCACGGGCCGGCCCCTTGAAAATGAGGAAAAACATGCTGAATGCCAAGCAAGTAAAAAACGAATTCACGCGCGACGCGCTCGCGACCTTCAACACGATCATTCTGGACTTTATCTACGCCGTCGGACTGAATATGTTTATCGTCCCGGCCGGGATCTACTGCGGCGGTCTGATGGGCGTGTGCCAGCTGATCCGCACGCTGCTGACGGAATACGCGGCTCTGCGCTTCCCCTTCGACATCGCGGGCGTCCTCTATTACATCTGCAATATCCCGATCTTCCTCTTCGCGTGGAAGAAGCTGCGCCGCAAAACACTCGTCAAGACGCTGATCACGGTCACCTTCCAGACGCTGTTCCTGGCGATCGTCCCGGTGCGCGCGCTGCTGCCGGACGACCTGCTGGCCTCGATCATCGTCGGAAGTCTCGTCTCCGGCTCGGCCAGCGGGCTGATCCTGCGCTGCGGCTCCTCGGGCGGCGGACTGGATATCGTCGGACTGCTCATGGCCATGGGCAAGCGCGAGACCGGCGTGGGCAAGGTCTATCTCATTGTCAACGCGGTGCAGTTTTCGGCCTACGCCCTGCTCTTCGGCGTCCCCGTCGTCATCTATTCGATGATCTCGGCCTTCCTCAGTTCCTTCGCGGTCGATCACTTCCACTTCCAGAACATCAACGTCGAGGTCAAGATCGTCACCAAGCACAAGGACGAGATCGCCGACGCGATCCTGCGCGGTCTCGGCCGCGGCGTGACGGAGTGGGCCAGCGTCGGCGCATACACCGACGAGCCGAGCGACGTGCTCTACGTCATCATCTCCAAGTATGAGATCACCCGGCTGCGCGGGCTGGTGCAGCGCTGCGATCCCAACGCCTTCGTCGTTATCGGCGACAATGTGCACGTCTACGGCAACTTCCTCAAGAGACTGTGACAGAAAATGCTTCCCGCGCGGCGGGAAGCATTTTCTTTGCCGCGGCTTGCAATGGGGCGGCAAATCCCCTATAATGAGAGCAGGTCAAAGAGAAAGGAAAAGCGTCATGATCGAAAACGCCGCTGCTTTTTTTGAACGATACAGGACCGACGAGGCGCTGCGCGCGCGCGTGGCCGAGGCCGTGAACGCCTATCCCGGCAGCCTCGAGATCCGCGAGGCGCTCGTCAAGGCCGCGCTGCTGCCCGTCGCGCGCGAGATCGGACTGGACTTCACGGTGGCCGAGCTGCGCGCCTACGAGACGCGCGTCAAGATGAGCCGCCTGGGCATGAGCGACGAGGAGTACTTCGCCGGGATCGAGGACGAGGAGGGCTTCTGGCTGCTCGACAACGGCTGGGAATACGACGAGGACGTGCTGCGCGCCGGAGAGGAGTGGCGGAAATGAAGATCCTCAGCTGCGAGATCCGCGGCGGCGACGTGCGTGCGACGCTGCTGGCCGAGGCGGAGGACGCCGCGCGCTTCGGGGGCGTGCGCGCCGCGGTCGAGGGCTGCATCCGCGCCTTCGCCGCCGAAAAGGGCCTGCCGCCCCTTGCGCTGCCGCGCGTGACGCGCATGGACGAGAGAGCGGACGGCGAGGTGGAGTTCGACTTTGACGCGGCGGTGCCGCCGAAGGTGGAGCTCGGGAAATACTTGGGGCTCGAGGTCTACGTCCCCTCGGACGAGACGCCCGATCTCCCGGTGCTGCTCGCCGCGTCCGAGACGCTGCGCGCCGAGATCCCCGAGACCTACGTCAGCCGCAAGATCGACGGCCTCGTGCGCCAGCGCATGGAGGACGTCGTACGCAGACCCGTCTTCAGCGCGCTGACCGATATGTACGCCGTGCTGCGCGCGGCCGACGCGGCGCTTCACTGCGGCCGCAGCGACGGGGAGCTGTGGGATATGGCGCTCGCCGCCGCCGACGAGGCCAACGGCAGCCGCTTCCGCGCCCGCAGCGCGGAGGATATCGTCAACGCCGCGGCCGCGGCGCTGTTCCCGGAGGGGGCGGAGGAGCGCAAGATCGAGGTCGTGGCGGACTGTCTCGCCCGCCGGGCGGAGGACAAGCGCGGCCGGAGTCTCGAGCAGCTGGCCGAGGAGAGCTTCGCGAGCTATCTGCGCATGGCGGGCAAGACGATGGACTCGCTGCGCGAGGAGTTCCGCCCCCAGGCGACGGATCTCGTGCGCATCGACCTGCTGATCGACGAGGTCGCCCGGCGCGAAGGGCTCGCGATCAGCGATGAGGAGTTCGACGGCGCGCTCGCAAAGATCGCCGAGATGTACGACATGCAGCCCGGGGAAGTGCTCGCGGGCATCGGCGAGGAAGTCCTGCGCGCGCAGCTCCTGCGCGACAAGGCGCGCGCGATGATTGTCGACAGCGCGAAAACCTTTTGAACAGAATGCAAAAAAAGACAGGTCCACGGGTCCTGTCTTTTTTTATGACTCGCTTGCCAGAAAGGCCGCGCGGGCGGCTGCGCGCCAGCCGCGGCTGATGGGGACGCGCTGGCCGTTCCGAAGGATGAACGCGTCGCTCTCCATCTCGCTGATCTTGCTCTTGTTCACCCAGTAGCTGCGGTGGCTGCGCACGAAGCAGCGCTCCAGCTCGCCGCCCAGCAGCTGACAGGGACGCTCGGATGAGACGTACTCGCCGCTCTCGGTATGGATCAGCGTCCGGCGCAGGTCGCGCTCAAGATAGAGCAGCTCGCCGAGCGGGAGGAACACGGCGCGCCCCTTGGCGCGGATCACAAGTCCCGTGCCGCGCTTCGCCTCGAGCGAGGAGAGCGCCTTTTCCAGCGCGGGCGTGATACGCGCGGACAGCTCGCTGCGGAGGATGTACCAGATATGCTCGACGCAATAGACGTCCCGCACGGCGTCGAGCGTGTCCGAGACGAAGATGATGCGGCAGGCCGGGACGAGCGCGTTGAGCTTCGCGCCCAGCTCGATGCCGCGGCCGCCTCCGGCCCCGACGCCGAGAAAGGCGATATCCGGCGCGTAGCCGCCCGACGTGATATAGCGCAGCAGCTCGTCGGGCGAGGGGAAGCCCTCGAGCTCCCGGCGGCGGGAGGAAAGCTCACGGTCGATGAGCTCGGCGAGTTCTCTGGCATGTGGAGTTGTATCGTCATAGATCGCGATCCGAAGCATGGCCGGCCTCCGACAGTATCCGACAAAAATAGAAGAGCTGCACGTCCCTCCCGTGTATGGAGCGGGGGAGAGACTAACAAAATCTTCCATACCGTTACTATAACATTTTGAAGTATTCTCGTCAAGCGGAACTGCAAGGGAAAGACGCCGGAATGACGGCGCGGGGAATTGACAAGTCTCCGGGCTTTTTTTATAATAGTGCATCATTATGCGGGCGCAGAAGGAGGGAAGCGGCATGGAAGCAAGACTGGACGGCGTGGATCGCGCCGAGACCCTGCAGTATCTGAGCTATCGCGGCAGCTTCCTGGACGAGGCCCTCCGCGGCGAGCTCGACCGCTGCGAGGAGCTGCTGCTGCGCACGGCCCGTCCGCGGCTCGTGTGGCGGCTGTTCAAGCTGCTGCCGGACGGCTCGCTGGAGGGGACGGATTACCGCCCCGGCGGCCGCGACGTGCATGAGATGCTGCGCGACTGCGACGAGGTCGTGCTGCTGGCCGCGACGCTGGGGACCGAGGCGGAGAGCCTGATCCGCCGCGCCGCCGCCCGGAACATGGGCGAGGCCGTGATCCTTGACGCGACGGGCAGCGCCGCGATCGAGCGGGTCTGCGACAACTTCTGCGCGGATCTGGCGGCCTCCGTCGCGCCGCGCTTTCTGACCGACCGCTTCAGCCCGGGCTACGGAGACATGCCGCTGACGGATCAGAAGCCGTTTTTCCGCGTGCTGGACGTCAGCAGGCGCATCGGCGTGAGCCTGTCGGCAAGCGGTCTGATGATCCCGCAGAAGAGCGTCACCGCGCTCATCGGCGTGGCGGACCGGCCGCAGCCGAGACGCAGCCGCGGCTGCGAGAGCTGCGGCATGGCGGAAGGCTGCCCCTATCGCAAGGAGGGAAAGAGCTGTGGAAAGCAATAAGATCATCCTGCTGGACGGCGCCATGGGCACGATGCTCCAGGCGGCGGGGCTGCCGATGGGGCAGGTCCCGGAGCTGTGGAACATCACGCACCCCGAGACCGTCAGCGCGATCCAGCGGCGCTACGTCGAGGCGGGCAGCCGCGTGCTCTATACCAACACTTTCGGGGCGAACCGGTACAAGGCGGCGGGCTGCGGCCGCAGCGTCGCGGAGCTCGTCGCCGCCGGCGTGCGCTGTGCGCGCGCCGCCGCGGAAGGCCGCGACGTGAGGGTCGCGCTGGACGTCGGACCGATCGGACAGCTGCTCGAGCCGCTGGGGAGCCTCGGCTTTGACGAAGCCTACGACATATTCAGGGAGATCGTCTGCGCCGGCGAGAAGGCCGGGGCCGACCTCGTCGTCTTCGAGACGATGAGCGATCTCGGCGAGATGCGCGCGGCCGTGCTGGCCGCGAAGGAGAACAGCAGCCTCCCCGTGTGGGCCACGATGACCTTTGAGGCGACCGGCCGCAGCTTTCTCGGCGTGACGGTCCCGGCCATGGCGCTGACGCTGACAGGCCTGGGCGTGGACGCGCTGGGCTTCAACTGCAGTCTCGGACCGAAGGAGCTGCTGCCCCTGGTGCGCGAGCTGCGCGAATGGACGGCGCTGCCGCTGATCCTCAAGCCCAACGCCGGTCTGCCGGACCCGGCCACGGGAGAATACCGCATCACGCCCGAGGAATTCGCCGCCGAACTCAAAGAGGCGCTGCCGCTCGGCGTCGGCATTTTCGGCGGCTGCTGCGGCACCACGCCGGAATTCATCCGAGCGGCAGCCGAGGCGCTCGCGGGCGCGTCGCCCGCCGAAAGACCGCAGACGCTGCGCCACGGCGTCTGCTCGGCGACGATGACGGCGGAGCTGGACGGCGTGCGCGTGATCGGCGAGCGGATCAATCCCACGGGTAAGAAACGCTTTCAGCAGGCGCTGCGCGAGGGCGATCTCGACTATATCGTCGCGCGCGGCGTCGAACAGCAGGACGCCGGGGCGGACATTCTGGACGTCAACGTCGGGCTGCCCGGCCTGGACGAGCCGGAGCTGATGTGCCGCACGGTGCGGGCCCTGCAGGCCGCGGTCGACCTGCCGCTGCAGATCGACTCCTCCGACCCCGCGGCCATCGAGGCGGGCCTGCGCGCCTGCAGCGGCAAGGCCGTCGTCAACTCGGTCAACGGCAAGCGCGAGGTGCTCGAGCGCATCCTGCCGCTGTGCAAGAAATACGGCGCGGCCGTCATCGGCCTGTGCATGGACGACAAGGGCATCCCGCAGAGCTGGGAGGCGCGCGTCGCCATCGCGCGGCGCATCCTCGAGGCGGCGCTCGCGCACGGCATCGCGAAGGAGGACGTCTATATCGACTGTCTGACGCTGACGGTCTCCGCCCAGCAGGAGCAGGCGGTCGAAACGCTGCGCGCCGTGCGCGCCGTCCGGGAGGAGCTCGGACTGCACACGGTCCTGGGCGTGAGCAACATCTCCTTCGGCCTGCCCGCGCGGGAGACGATCACGATCAGCTTCCTCACGCAGGCGATGCACGCCGGGCTCGATCTGCCGATCGTCAATCCCAACCAGCGATCCGTGATGGACGCCGTGGCGGCCTTCCGCGTGCTCTCCGGCCAGGACCGCGGCAGCGAGGCCTATATCCGCCGCTTCGCGGCGCTTCCGGAGGAGAAAAAGACCGAGCAGACCGGGCACGGGGACATGAGCATCGGCGAGGCCATCCTGCGCGGCCTGAAGCAGGAGACCGCGGCGCTCACGGCCAAAGCGCTCGGGGAGATGAGCGAGCTCGAGCTCGTCGACCGTCTGCTGATCCCGGCGCTGGACCGGGTGGGCGAGCGCTACGAGCGGCAGGAGATCTTTCTGCCGCAGCTGATGAACGCGGCCAACGCCGCCTGCGCGGGCTTCGAGCTGGTCAAGAAAAGCATTGCCGGGCGCGGCGGAGGATCGGTCTCCAAGGGGAAGATCGTGCTGGCCACCGTGCAGGGTGATATCCACGACATCGGGAAGAACATCGTTAAGGTCGTGCTGGAGAACTACGGCTACACGGTCATCGACCTCGGGCGCGACGTCCCGCCGCAGACCGTCGTGGAGGCCGCGGTTCGCGAAGACGTGAAGCTGGTCGGCCTCTCGGCGCTGATGACCACGACCGTCCCGAGCATGGCCGAGACGATCGCGGCGCTGCGGCGCAGCGGCCACGACTGCAAGGTCATGGTGGGCGGCGCGGTGCTGACCGAGGATTACGCCGCGCAGATCGGCGCGGACTATTACGCAAAGGACGCCAAGCAGAGCGCGGACATCGCAAAGCGGGTGCTGGGATGAAAGAGATCAGAAGCTATATCAAAGACAAGGGCGTGCTGCTCTTCGATGGCGGCATGGGGACCTTTTACGCCGCGCGCAACCGGACCAGCCACCGCGACTGCGAGTGGGCCAACCTCAGCGCGCCCGGCGAGATCGAGGCGATCCACCGCGCCTATCTCGAGGTCGGCTGCCGCGCGATCAAGACCAACACCTACGGCGCGAACCGGCAGAACTTCCCGGCGAGCGACTGCGCCGCCATCATTCGCGAGGGCTGGCTGATCGCGCGCCGCGCCGCGGCGGGCGAGGCCTACGTCTTCGCGGATATCGGACCGATCGACGCGCGCGACGATACCGATCTGCTCGAGGAGTATCACACCATCGTCGACCAGTTCCTCTCGCTCGGCGCGCGGCACTTCCTGTTCGAGACGATCGCGACCGATCTCTATCTCCATGAGATCGCCAAGCACATCAAGGACGCGGACCCGGACGCCTTCGTGCTGGTCTCCTTCGCCGCGCAGCCGGACGGCTTTACCCGCGACGGCCGCCTGATCGGCGAGCTGTGCCGCGGCGCGGCGGCGGACGCCTATATCGACGCCGTGGGACTCAACTGCGTCTCCGGCGGCCGCCAGATGGTGGAGCTGATGAACAAGATCGGCCCGGTCGAGGGTCTCTTCTCGGTCATGCCCAACGCGGGCTATCCCACCGTGCGCGGCAACCGCACCTATTACGACGGCGACCCGGGCTACTTTGCCGCGCAGATGGCGGAGCTGCACGCCCGCGGCGCGCAGATCCTCGGCGGCTGCTGCGGCACGACGCCGGAGCATATCGCAGCCGCGGCGAGAGCCGTCTCGTCCGGCGCGCCGGTACGGATCGACTACCCGGCGCAGCGGCGGGAGCGGGAGAGCGCCGCGCTGCGGCAGGACCCCTTCTGGGACGCGCTCTGCGATCCGGCAAGAAAGCCCTTCGCCGTCGAGCTCGACCCGCCCGAGGGCGCCGATGTCGCCGGCTTCATGGCCGGAGCGCGCGAGCTGCGCGACGGCGGCGCGGATATGATCACCGTGGCCGACTGTCCGATCGCCCGCGCCCGCATGGACTCGAGCCTGATGGTCTGCAAGATCAAGCGCGAGCTCGGCATGAACGTGATGCCGCACATGACCTGCCGCGACCGCAACCTCAACGCCACGCAGGCGCTGCTGCTCGGCCTGTGCGCGGAGGGCGTCGGCAACGTCCTGCTCGTGACCGGCGATCCGGTGCCCGCCGCGAGCCGCGACGAGGTCAAGAGCGTGTACAACTTCAACTCGCGCAAGCTCATCAAATTCGTCGACAGCATGAACAAGGCCGTGCTGCCCGCGCCCTTCCACATCTTCGCCGCGCTGAACGTGAACGCGCGTAACTTCGCCATCCAGCTGGATCTGGCGCAGAAGAAGGAGGAAAACGGCGCCGACGGCTTCCTGACCCAGCCCGTGCTGACCGACGAGGCGCTGGAAAACCTCCGCCTCGCGCGCAGAACACTCAAGGGCAAGCTGCTCGGCGGCGTCATGCCGATCGTCAGCCAGCGCAACGCCCAGTTCATCAACAGCGAGATCGCCGGCATCCGCGTCGACGAGAAGATCATCGCGCTCTACGAGGGCGCCGACCGCGCCAAGGGCGAGGAGCTCGCGGTGGAGATCTCCGCGACGATGGCGAGGCGCATGGCGCCGTACGTGGACGGCTATTTCCTGATCACGCCCTTCGCCCGCACGGGGCTGATGGTGCGCATCATGGAGCAGATCCGCCGCGACGCGAGAGAATAGAGACTGCAAAAAGCCTCCCGAAGCATTGCTTCGGGAGGCTTTTTTGCCGTTTTGGCCCTCCGCTACGGGAGAACGACCTGGTGGCCCGGGATCATGCCCGCCTGCGCCTGCGCGGCGAGGTCGAGACGGATCGTCTCGGCCTGGCCCTCGCCGAGCGCGGCGACGGCGCCGAGCAGAAGGTCCGCGTCCTCGTCATAGCCGCCGTAGAGGCAGGCGTAGCCGAGATCGAGCGTGACGAGCACGTTGTTCGGCTGCAGCTGCCAGGCCGCGAGCGCGGCGTCCAGCGCGGCCGGGTAGTCCCGCAGGTGGATCAGGCGGTAATAGGACAGCCAGGCGTAATACTGCGCCAGGTCGTATTCGCCGAGCTCGTCGAGCGCACTCTCGTAGACGCGAAGGCCCTGCTCAAAGTACGCGCGCGAGCGCTCGTAGTCCGGCAGCTTGAAGGCGTTTTCGCCGAGGTTGAGCAGCGTCAGCGCGGACATGGCGCGGTCGGAGGGCGCGCCGGTCTTTTCCGCGAGCGCGGCGCAGATCTCCGCGGCGCGCTCGTAAAGCGCGTCGGCGCGGCCGTAGTCGCCCTGGATGTTGAAGCTCAGCGCGCGGTTGTTGTACAGCTCCGCGAGGTTGCGCTGGTAGTCCGTGTTCTCGCCGTCCTGCGCGAGCACCAGCGCGCTGGAAATGGCCAGATCATAGAAGCGGTCGGCCTCTTCAAAGCTGCCCGCGTCGGTCAGCACGGAAGCCAGAACGCTCTGGGACTTGAGGCAGAGCGAGCGGTTCTGCAGCGAATCGGAGCTCTCGAGCAGGCGCTCGCAGAGCGCGCAGGCGCCGCGCAGCTTCTCCTCCGCGCCGGGGTAGTCGCCCCGGCGGTAGAGCAGCACGCCGTAGTTGTAATGGACCTTGGCGGAGGTCTCGACCTCCTCGCTCGTCTCGGCGCGCGAGAGGAGCGCAATGCTCGCGTCGAAGCTCTCTGCCGCGGCCTCCTCCTGCCCGAGACTCACGGCGTTGCCGCCGGCGTTGAGGTGCATCTGGGCCAGCAGCAGGCGGCTGCCGCCCGCGCTCTCCTGGCGCGCGATCGCCTCTGCGTAGGCCGCGGCGGCCTCCTCGTAGCGCCCGGCGGCGTGCAGGAGATTGCCCCGGTTGTTATAGGACGAGGCGAGCTTCTCCGCGCTGCCCTCGGCGCCCTGCGCCTCCAGCTCGAGATAAGCGGCGGCGGCGCGGTCCTGCGCGGCGAGCGCCTCCTCATAGCGGCCGAGCACGGCGCTCGCGTTGGCGAGCTTTTCGTAGTTGGCCGCCGCCTCGTTCTCCGCGCCGGCCTTGTCCGAGGCCAGGCGCAGGATGGCGTTGATGTCCTCGGTGTTCCGCTCGAGGATGCCGGCGATGCGGCCGTAGGCGCCCGGCACGTTGGTCAGATGGTCCGGCAGGGAGTAGGTCAGCTCGTTGAGGATGCGCATGGAGGCCGCCTCGCGCCGCTGCGCCGTGTCGCGATAATCCTGCGCCAGCCCCATCAGCCCCAGCGAGATCCCCGCGAAGGCGGCGAAGGCGGCGAGACCCGCGCCCGCCCGGAGGGCGAAGCGGCGGTTCCTGCGGAGCTTGTGCTCGCGCGCGAGCTCCGCCTCGGTGCAGCCGACGACGTCCGCGATCACGCGCAGCACCTCCGTGTCGGCCTTCTCCATCATCTTCTTGACGGGGCTGCCCGGCGTGCGGACGTCCATGATGCGCTCTTCGATATCCGGCACCAGCTTCAGCGAGGGCGGGAAGGAGCGCTCGGGGTCGCCGGTGATGAGCAGCGGATAGATATGCTCGGCGCGTCCGAGCTCGATGAAGGTCGCAACCTCGCGGTCGATCCACTCCGAACTCGGCGTATCGGTCGAACAGACGACGATCAGGCACTTCGTGGAGCGCAGCGCCTGGTCGATCGTATCGGTCAGGATCCGGCTGACGGGCAGCTCCTCCGTGTCGCGGAAGGCGCGGCGGACGTTTTCGTAGCCCTGCGCGCGCAGCGCGCGGGGGAGACGATAGCTCTCGACGAGGTTGAAGACCTTTTGGGTCAGCTCGGCGTCGAGCGGCTTATGGCGGTAGCTGAAAAAGACGTCGTACTGAAAGCTCATGCGCCGCCTCCCGTCTCCGCCGTGTCGAGAAGCTCGTCCAGACCGAGCTCGGCCAGGCTCTGCCGCGCGTTTTCGACCGCCTCGTCGATATAGGCGAGAGCCTGCTCGTCCCCCGCAAAGGAGGCGGGCAGCTCTTCGATCGTGCGCCGTGCGATGGACACGCTCAGCCGGGTCTGCTCCTCGGCGATGTCGCCCTCCGCCTTGGCGATCAGCCCCAGGCGCAGGAAGACGGCGGCCGCCGCGAGGCAGACGACGCCGACCAGCACGAGCAGCGAAAGGATCGCGCGCTTTCTGCGGCTGCGCTGCCGCTGCTCGAGATCGTCCGGGTGCAGGCCGAGGACGGAGGCCGTGATGCGCACGGTCTCGTAGCGCAGCATCTCGCGGCGCCTCCGCTCGCTGTCCGCGCGCAGATCCGCCGCGACCGGCTCGATGGTCTCGATCCGTTCGACGACCGACATGTCCGGCAGGATGTGCTGCACGGCTTTTTTCTCGATAAAGCTCTCGGGGAAGGCCTCGATCGGCTCGCCCCGCACGATGACGGCGATGATCTCCTCGGTCCCGTGCGTCTCGCGGAAGCGATCGAGCCGCTCGAGGATCGCCGGATTGCTGCGCGTCTCGGGCGAGCAGATCAGGACCAGGAAGCGCGAAGCGTCCAGATCCGCGCGCACCTTCTCGTCCATGGGCGTTTCGCCGCAGTCGTAGAGGATGCGCCGGTAGTCGGACGCGCCGTCCGGCAGCCGGACGTTCGCGGGCAGCCGATAGGAGCGGATGCTCTCGCCCAGCCTGCGGGCGATCGGCTCATCCGCTTTTACAGACAATACACAGATGTCATAGCGATCCAGCGTACTCACTCCTCTCTGCCGGCGCTCGGCCCGGCGGCGTCAGCCGAGCCGCGCGACGGCGGGCAGGGCGGCAAGCGCCTCGTAGAAGGCGGGGGAAAACTCCTCGCCGTCGAAGGCGAAGGCCACGATCACGAATTCGCCCAGGCGGTCGGAATCAAAGGAGAGTCTGCCGCTGAGCGGGTCGTAGCTCGCACGGAAGGCCGTGAGAGAGCCGTCCGCGTTGCGGAACACCGCGTAGAGCGGCTTGCCGGCGAACTCGCCGGGAAGCGTATAGCTCATGCTGACGGCGGCCCTTCCGCCGGACTTGAGGAGCGAGGCTTCTCCCTCGGCCGCGCAGAGCACATAGAGAGCCGACTCGCCGTCCTCGACCCAGAAAGCCGGCGCGGCGGGCGCTCCGATGCCCTGTCCGCCCCTGCCCGCCGCGTCGGGAGTGTCGGGAGTGTCGGGAGTGTCGGGAACGTCGGGGTCGTCGGGGTCGTCCGGCTCCTCGGGCTTCATCTTGTGGATGGGCGTGGAGATCCCGCCGCCGCTCAGCACGGGGGTACCGGCGCCGCCGGTCATCGAGCCGGCGTTCTGCCCGAGATTGCCGTTGCCGGTAAAGACCGTTATGGTATCGGAGACGGTGCCGCCGCCGCCCTGCATCGGGTCGGGACTGCGCACGATCACGCGGATGCGCGTCACGGTGCCGGCGGGGACGGTCTGCGTGCTGTTGTAGGAGAGCACGGTATAGCCGAAGCTGCCGTTCTGCTCGGTCTCGAGGAGGAAGCAATAATGGCCGTACTTACCGCCCGTCAGTTTGCCCTGCGCCACATAATAGTTGCGCAGCGCGTCATAGCTCAGTTCCTCGGCCGCGCCGGAGACCGGGTAGGCGCCGATGTCGTAGGAGCCTTCGTAGAAGCTCTCCCTGCCGCCCTGACCGAAGTTTTCGGATTTGAAGTCGTAATAGGAGGTGATCTCCGCGGGGATCGCCGCATTCGGGTCCGACTTCTGCGGATCGTGCACGATCCGCGGGGTATCGCTGCCCGTCATCACGCCGCGGTAATCGTAGATCGCGCCCGTTCCGGTCGTATTGCCGTCGGCGTCGGTCATGATGTCGTAAAACGCAGCGGTGAGCTCGGGGATCGACCATTTGTCCTCGATCTGAAGGCCGCTGATGCTGCAGCTGTTCTCCAGCGCGAGGATGCCGGACTGCAGCACGAGCTTTGCGCCGGAGAGCGCGCCGCTGAGCGTCCCGTCAAAGTGCAGGACGTCCTCGCCGCTGTAGGCCGCGGGCGTCTGGATCGTAAGAGCGCCGCCCTCGAGGCGGACGGAGGAGAGCGTGTTTTCTCCGGTGTAGACCAGCGTGTTGTCGCCGACAAAGTGCAGGTCCTCCACGAGCGCGTTCTCGCCCTGAAGGGAGAGAACGGAGCCAGAGAGCTCCAGCGGAGCGAGCGCCTCGCTCCGGCCGCCGCGGACGACGACGGCGGAGTTCGTGATCACGCCCTCGCCTTCGTAAACGCCCTCGCTGCCGAAATCGACGACCGCGCCGTCGATCGAGCCGTCGAAGCTCAGGTCGCCCTCAACGCGGATCGAGGGACGAAACACCTTCGTCTGTGTTTCATCGCTGAAGGTCCGGGTCACGGTGACCGCATGGCAGGTGATGGCGGCAAGCTGATCGACAATCAGCTTCGCCGTCCGGGAAATGAGCAGCTGCGGCGCGGTCGCCTTCCACCAGTCCATTCCGTTGTATTCCTGCTCCTCTTCGGTGAAGTACTGAGAGCTGGTCTCGGTGGCGCTCGTGTATCTGGTCAGCTTTACGACGGACTGCAGCAGCAGAGAAGTATTGTCCGGCAGCCGGAGCGTTACGCCCTCGGGGATCACGCAGTCCTCGTCCAGCACGCCGGGCATGGTCTTGTTGATCAGCTCGTAATAGCAGAGCGTGTCGATCACATTGCCCTCGTCGTCCGTGACCTCCTGCGTGCGCTTGAGGAAGACCGCCACGCTGCAGCTCTTGTCGTCGTAGATCGCGGTGTTGGCCTGCAGATTGAGCTCCTTCCCCTCGGCGAGCTCAAGACTGTCGATGAGAAGGATGCCGCTGCCGACGAGGTTGAGATCGCCGTCGACGACGAGCGTGCCGATGCGGTTGAGCCCGGAGTTCCTGATCGTCAGATCGCTCCCGGCCGTGCCGACGATCTGCGTGCTGCCGTCGAAGCCCTTGAGGTAAACGAAGCGGCCGTCCGCGTCGTAGCTCCAGCCCTCGCCGCTCGCCGCCTCCGTGAAGTCGAGCTCCTGATCGCCGATCACGAGCAGAGCTTCCGTCTGCTGCGTGCCGCTGTCGGAGGCTGCGTCGAGCGCGGCCTCTCCGGAGCTGACGGTCATGATCTCTTCAACGGGAGGAAGCTCTCCGGCCTCGTCGTTCTCACCGTCGGTCCCGGCGGGCTCGTCCCCGGCCTCGACGGGATCGTCCCCGGCCTCGACGGGATCGTCCCCGGCCTCGACGGGATCGTCCCCGGCCTCGACGGGATCGTCCTCGGCCTCGACGGGATCGTCCCCGGCCTCGGCGGGATCGCCCCCGGCCTCGGCGGGATCGCCGTCAAGGTCGGCGGGATCGTTCCCGGTCTCGGAAGACGTTTCACCCGTCTCCGAGGGCGCGTCCTCCACGATCTGCACGGGCGGCTCGAGCGGGAGCTCCTGCTCGTCGCCGTCGGCCCAGACCCTGCCGTTGAGCGAGACGGTGAGCAGCGCCGCGCACAGCGCGCTGCCGATTCGTTTGCGTTTCTGATCCATCGCTTTTCCGTCCTTTCTTTCAAAGGAGACGCAGGCGCCGCCGAAGCTTATCCTTTGAGCGCCATCTGCTCTTCGAGCGCCTCGTAGAAGGCCTCGGAGTATTCCTCGCCCGCGAAGGCGAAGGCCACGATCACAAAATCGCCCAGGCGGTCGCATTCGAAGCTGAGTCTGCCGCTGAGCGGGTCGTAGCTCGCACGGAAGGCCGTGAGAGAGCCGTCCGCGTTGCGGAACACCGCGTAGAGCGGCTTGCCCACGGAGCTGCCGGGAAGGGTGTAGGGGATGCTGACCGAGGCGCGGCCGCCGAGCGCGTCGAGCGTCTTCTCGCCCTGCGCAGCGCAGAGCGTATAGCCGTCCTCGGCCGAGTCCTCGACCCAAAGAGCCGTGCCCGTCTGAACGGAGAGCTGCCCGTCCTGCCCGGGGTCTGCGGGCGTATCCTTGCCCCCACCGCCGTTGCCGGGATCGTCGCCGTTGCCGGGATCGTCGCCGTTGCCGGGATCGCCCGACAGTCCGGTCCCGGTGAAGATGGAGCTGCTCTTGCCGCCGATGACTGAGCCGGCGTTCGTGCCGAGCCGTCCGCTGCCGGTATAGGTGGTATCGGTCGAGTTCACGGCTCCGCCGCCCTGGCCGCAGGTGACGTAATTTCCCTCTACGACGCGGATCAGTTTCACCTCGGACAGAGGCACCGAGAGGGTGGAGTTCTCATCGAGACAGACCACGCCCCATGTTCCGTTCGTCTCGGTCTCCAGCAGGATCCGGAGGGGGTTGCCTTCCAGCACATAATTCTCGTTGAAATAGGGGTAGTCGTTGGCGTCGCTGCAGTACCAGTAGTCGTAGAGCGTATTGTAGTCGATGCTGAGCGCGCCCGCCTGACTGATCTGATAGGTGTAGCCCGGCAGCGCGTCGCTGAGCAGATCGGTGAAGACGCAGGTCTTTTTGCGGTCGTTCCATAAACCGCCATCGATCCTCGAGACGACGACGGGCACGGCGGCGAACTGCGCCCCGCCGATCTGGGGCTCGGGCGTTGATTTCGCCACGATGCGCGGCGAGACGCTCGGCGTCACGTTGCCCGACCCGCTCTCGTCGACGTAGTAGTCGTAGATCGAGGCGGTGCCGACGGAGGAGATCGAGGTGTCCTCGGCGAGTCTGCAGTCCTCCTCGAGAACGTAGATGCCGGTATGCAGCGTCACGCTGCCGCCGCCGGAGACGCCGCCGTCGGCGAAATGAAGCTCGCCCTCCCCGCCGTACATGGCGGTGGAGTAGCAGTTCAGATTGCTGCCCTCCGTCACCCGGAGGCTTTCCAGGGTGTCGGTGCCGCTGTATATGATAGCGTTCTTCCCGGAGATCGTCAGTGCGTCGACGTCCGCGTGATCGCCGTCGAGATACAGGGTGCTGCCGGCCAGATTCAGCGACGAGACGCCCTGCGTCCTGCCGCCGGCAACGTTGACCTGCGCCGAGATGGTCCCGTCGCCGGTCACGTCGCCGCCGCCGGAGATCGCGCATTTGCCGCCCGAGATCTCTCCCTCGAGTTCCAGCATGCCCAGGACGTCGAGCTCGGGGCTGTACGATCCGCCGTGCAGGCGAGTGACGCTGTTCATCAGCAGCTTGGCTGCGCTTTTGATCACCAGCGTCGCCCCGGAGGAGATCGTCAGCTTCGGAGAGCTGCCGTAGTAATAGCTGATGTTTCCGTCGAGATCGTCGCCGAGCTCTTCTTTCAGCAGATTGTCAAGCTGCGGGTCGCCCGCCGTGGAATAGGCGACGTGCTCCTCGTCGTCGCTGTGGAGACGGTAGGTCCCGACGGAAAGGCTCTGCATGACGATCGTCGAATCGTCCGGCACGACGAGCGTCACGCCCTCCGGGATCGTGTATTCCTCGTCGAGGATCGCCTGGACGGTCCTGTTGATCAGGAGATACTCGCCGTTTTCCTGCTTGAGGAAGACCGCGACGCTGCCGCCGTCCTCGCCGTAGATCGTGCTGTTCGGCAGCAGGTTGAACGAGGCGCCGGCGCTCATCTCGATATGATCCAGCAGCAGGATACCCGTGCCGATGAGATCGAGATCGCCGTCGATGGAGAGGGACGCGATCCGGTTGAGGCCCGCGGCCTTGATCGTCAGCGAGCTGCCGGAGGAGCTGATGCTCGGCGCGTCGGTGTTGCCGCGCAGGATCAGACAGCCGTCCTCATAGACCCAGCCGCTGCCGCTGCTGCTCTCCGTCGGAGAAAAGCTCGTGCCCTCGACGGTGATGCTCCCGCCTGTCTGCGAGGGATCGCCGGCGCTGTCGAGCATCGCGTCCTGCGCGGTGAGCTCCGTATCCGAGCTGCCGACCTGCTCATCCGAGGCGGCGGTCTCTTCGGGCGCGTCCGCGCTCGCCGCGGGAGCCTGCGAGGCTCCCTCGTCCTCCGCCGCATCCGGCTCCTCACCGGGCGCATCCGGCGCTTCGGGCGCGTCCGCGGGCTCTTCGGGCGCGTCTGCAGGCGCTTCGGGCGCGTCCGCGGGCTCCTCGGGCGCATCCGCGGGCGCTTCGGGCGCCGCGGGCATATCCGGCGTGTCCGGAGGCGTCCCGGGCGCGGCGTCGCCTACGATCTGCGTGGGCGGCTCGAGCGGGAGCTCCTGTTCGTCGCCGTCGGCCCAGACTCTGCCGTTGAGCGAGACGGTGAGCAGCGCCGCGCACAGCGCGCTGCCGATTCGCTTATAAAGCTGTTTCATGATCGAGCTCCTTTCTCAGGAGAGTCAGCGCTTTTGCGCCAGTCTTCCGAGCATTTCCCACGCGTAGGCGTCCTTGGCCTGCTCACCCGCGCTCAGCTCCTCATAGGGGAGCAGCATCGGGTGACGGCGGCAGGCGTCGTTCCGCAGGGGGGCGTAAGTCCAGTTATAGAGCAGATGGAAGCGCATCCAGCGGCGGTGCTCCATCTCACGGAGACGATCCTGCCGCGCGTCGTCCAGCTCGCGCCAGCGTTCCCAGGCGCGGCGGCAGTCGTCGGCGCTCAGCTCGAGCAGTGATTCGTCGTCGAGCAGGCAGCGGGCCTTGACGACCAGGTGGTCCGCCGCGGCGATGTTCGACTGGCGCAGGAAGGGGCTCAGCTCCTCCCAGGCGCGCGGGCGCGCGGCGCCCTCGCTGTAGATCTCGTGCATCAGCCGCGCGCGGCGGTTGAGCTCGTCCTTCATGACGAACTCCGGCCGCATGCTTTTTTCGCGCTCGCCGAAGCTCGCGAGCCCGGGCACGCGCTCCGTGAGCCGCACATGGATCGCGGCGTCGGTGACGAACCAGCTGCGGAGCGTCTCGCAGGCGCGGAGATTGTCCTCGTCGCGGTCGAAGCACAGCAGGATGCGGTCGGCCTTCTGGATCAGGCCGCGCGCCTCGGTCCAGTCCTCGCCGTGGAAAACGAGAAGGTCCTCGTCGGGCCGCTCCGTGCCGAGCGCGCGCACCGCCTCGGGGTGCAGAGCGGTGAAATTCGCGGTATCGGAAAAGACGTGGTATTCGATCCGCCGTCCTTTTTCAAACACATTCGTCAGCAGCGCGCGCTCCAGCAGGGCGCTGCCGGAATCGCCGCAGCCGATCAGCAGCACCAGCGACTCGCCCTTCGTAAGGGGATGCTCCTTCCAGTAGCTGCGGCTCATGGCCTCGCAGGGGCTGAAGAGCTGCATCTCCGTGGGCAGCCGCTCGGGCTGGATGTCGGCCATGCAGTAGCAGCTCAGGCCCTCCTCGCATGCCTCGAGCGCGTCCGTGTAGTTCTTCCAGGGCTCCGGACCCATGAAGAAGAGAGAAACGCCCTCGGTGCCGCCGCGCAGACACTTGATCCCGGACGCGCTCCAGTCGAGCCGCAGGATCTTCGTGCCGCCGAGACGGCGGCCCTCCCCGGCGGGGAAGACCAGCAGGCAGTCCTCGTCGTCGCGGCGCAGCGCGGCGGCCAGGGCCGTGGCGTTTTCACCGTCGGCGCTGAAGAAGTACCAGCGCCTTGCACGGCCAAAACGCAGGACCAGGCGGGGCAGGAATTCGCCCTCGATGAGGCGCAGGCCGATGCCGATCAGCGCGGTCAGGATGCCGATGCTGCACAGTGCGAACACCAGACCCAGGACCCGTCCGAGCGGCGTCACCGGCGAGAGATCGCCGTAGCCGACCGTCGTCATCGTGATCAGGGAGAACCAGACCGCGTCCCAGAAGCTGCGGATCGAGGCTGCGCCGCTCCGCCCCTCGGCCGCGACCAGCAGCAGGAGCAGCACGACATAGGCCGCGAGGGCGCAGAGGATCAGTTTGACGTGTCGTTTCATTTCTTCGTCCGTCCCTCTTCCTCGGCGCGCAGGAGCTTCGGCAGAGCCAGGACGTTGTTGATGTCGGTCTGCTGATAATCGATCCTGCGTCCGGTGATCTCGCTCTCACGCGCGGAGAGCTCGTTGAGTTCGTCCCAGCCGATGAGACAGGCGTGGGTGCGTCCCTCGCTGTTCTTGGAGATCTTGAATCTGCAGGGGCGGCCCTCCTCGCGGCACTTGATCCAGCGCCGGGCGTTGGAGGCGAACTCCTCCTCGCTCATGGGACGGTAGCCCATGGCAAAGTGAAAGGCGTTCCAGCGCAGATGCTCCGTCTCACCGAGATTGCGCAGCATCTGCTCGGAGGGATGCCAGTTCCCGGCCAGCAGCTCCTCCCGGCTGGACGAGGAGGCGCGGATGTAGGCGGGCGAAAAGTCCGCCGAGGCGCGCGAGGACATTTTGCTGAAGCTGTCGCAGCCGACCCACTTTTCCCAGTCGCTGCGCCCGGAACTGTCGTAGCTTGCGTTGAGAAGGATCGCGCCGCGGTCGGCGTCCTCGGCCGAGAGGAAGGCGCGCGTATAGATCTCGGTCGTGAGGATGGGGCTGCCGACGCGCTCCTGATAGCGCACGCCCCGTTCGCCGCAGCGGACCACGCAGATGTTTTCGGCGTCGCGGCGCTTCAGGAAAAGCATCAGATCGTCGGAGATCTCGCGATTCGTCTCCTCGCTGCCGGTGGCGATGACGATCAGCTTGAGGGTGGCGATCCGGCGCTCGATGTAGCGGAAAAAGTCGAGACTGCGCGCGTCGCTCGGATAGCTTGCGATCTCGTACTGCCGGAGGAGCTCCGGGCAGTCGGACTGGAGGTAGCCGGCCTCCTTTTCAAAGTTCGGGGAGAAGATCGCGGCGCGGAAGTGCGCGCCGGCGAACTGCCCGTTCATGACGAGCTGCTTCAGAGCAGCCTGACCGTGTGCGCCGAAGCCCACGATCACACACTCGAAGTCCTCCTTGGCGCGGCCCTCGGAGTCGAAGGAAATGAAGTCCCAGGGCGGGACGGTGCGGATCAGCGCCCGGGCGGCCAGCGTGCTCCGGTCGTAGACGTTCACGTAGCCGAAGCCGTAATGCTCCTCCGAGACCTGGAGCATGGTGCTGATGATATCCTCCGCGCCGGGGAGAGTGACGCGGGTGTTCTCCGGTCTGGCCTGCATCTTTTCGAGCGTGTCCTTGAGCCGGAGCGCGAAGTACAGGTTTTTGTCGTCCGCCGGATCGAGGGCGTAGACGGTGAGCTTGCGCCGCGCGATGTGGAGCTGGCGCAGCGCCTTCTCCTCCGCCGCGGCCGCGGCCGGGCCGGTGAGAACGGACATGCCCGTTTTGTTGAGGTCGTTGACCACGTCGGCGGAAGCCTTCTCCGCCACAAAGACCACCGCTTCGCCGCCCGCGGCGAGGCATTCCTTGCCGAGCGCGACGCTGTTTTCGTTGATGCCGTAGATCAGCGTCAGATCCCCGCGCCGGGAGAGGAGAGAGCGCAGCTGGCGCAGCAGCTCCGCGCCGAGGGTGTTCATGACCGCGCTCGTGATGGAATAGAAGGCCATCAGATGCGCCGCCCAGAAACAGAACAGGCCCAGACGCGTCGACACGAGGCGCGAGGAGGCGATCGAGCTCAACTCGTTGACCCCGAGAAACATTCGAAAAACGGACAGCGGCGTGTGCACCGCGGTGAGCGCCAGGTCCCCGGTCGTCTCGTACAGGCCGACGCCGTAGAAAAGCAGTCCCGCGATCACGGCATACGCCATACAGATCACGATCAGTCTGCCCGAAAAGGACGGCTTGAGCGCCAGATTCAGGATCATGGCCGTCAGCAGCGCCGCCGACAGGATCACCGCAGTCGTCGAGACCATGTTTTTTCTCCTTCGCTTCAAAAAATGAATATTTATCGCATTATATATTTAACCTATTATATTATAGAGTTCCTTTCCGCCGTTTGCAACAATTTTCTTCATAAAAAGGCGCTTCGGAAAGAAAAAAAGGCGAAAAAAGGGGGATGGGAGGCGCGGGGAACGGCGCGCTTTTCGCCGCAAAAAGCCTCCGCCCCGGAGCGAGCGCTCCGGGGCGGAGGTACGGGATCCATTTTGACAAAGCGGAGGGGCTAAGGTCTGCGCAGCTCGCCGAACATCGCGCCGCCGAGGATCAGTGCGCCGCCGAGCAGCTGCAGCGGCGTGAGCGTCTCGTGCAGCAGCAGCGCGGAGAACAGCAGCGCCGAGGCGGGGTCGACGTAGCTGAGGAGCGCGACGGACTGGGCGGGCAGCCTCCGCATCCCGGTGAAATACAGCAGGTAGGCGAGGCCGGTGTTGCTCAGACCGATCGCGGCGATATAGGGCAGGTCCGCACGCGTCGGGTGCGGGAGCCCGGCGGTGAGCAGCACGTACGGCAGCACGACGAGGAAGGCGGCGTCCAGCTCGATCGCCGCCGTCTGCAGGCCGCCGGTGCGGACGATGCGCTTGTTGAAGACGATCAGCGAGCCGTAGAACAGCGCCGAGAGGATCGCGACGAAAAGCCCGGCGACGCTCAGACCGCCGAAGGCGATGCTGCCGCTGATGCACACCAGCCCGACGCCCACGATGCCGACGGCCGCGAGCTTCGTGCCCGTCAGCTTCTCGCCGAACAGCAGGGGCGAGAGCAGCAGGACCAGCATCGGCCCGACGTAGTAGATCAGCGTGGCAAGGGAGATGTTCAGCATCCGGAAGGCCTCGAAGAGGGCGACCCAGTTCGCTCCGAGCACGGCCCCGCCGATCAGGAGGGGGACGGCGTCGGCGCGCACGGCCTCGCGGTCAAAGCCGCCGCGCAGCAGCACGATCACCGTCAGCAGCGCGCCGCCGAGCAGCGTGCGCAGCAGCACGATCTGGCTCGCGGCCAGGGAGAGCCGCGCGACGAGCACGCCGTTCGTGCCGAAGATCAGCATCGCCAGCGTGTAGATCCCGTAGGACAGGAGCTTTTCGTTTTTTCCGGAACGGGTCTTGCCGCCCAGGTCCATGCGGTCCGCCTCCTTTGCGCTTTTTCTCCATGTTACCATACCGCCCCGGACGGCGCAAGTCCGGGGCGGGGTATTTCCGGGGCACGAACAGGGAAAACGCCGTTGAGATCGTGTTCTCAACGGCGTTCCCGGTGCGAGTGTCCATAACGTGCTTAAAAAAACAAAATCGGAGCCCAGCGCGGCGGGTCCGATTTGGAAAGGAGGAGCGGCGGAATGAGCGCGGGATGACTTTTGATGCAAGGCATAAAAAAGTCGTCGCAAGCGATAGGAAGCTTGCGACGATGTGGGAAATCACGCTAATTTTGATACCAAATGCACCCCGGGGTTCAGGGCGGGGTGCATTCTGTGCTGCCCGGGGTGCATTTTCAAAGGGTGGGGTGCATCTCGACAAACTGGAATTTATGCTTTTCTTATAAAACGGTATACAAGCTTATAAATGCCATCTCCGATTGCCACACCAGCAGTATTAAGAATCAGATCATCGATGTCGGTTACACTTCCGGGAAAGAGCAACTGGATCATCTCGATCACTAAAGATAACCCTGCACCGGCAAGAAGCACTTTCCAAAAACAATCCAGCCGCTTGTACAGAATTGGCATAATGATGCCCGTTGGGATAAACATGCAGACATTTCCGATGATATTAATTGCAGCTTCGCGTTTTATGTCATAATCCAGAATGTTTACAAGCGGAATCAGATTGACACGAAGCGGCTGAATGCTGTTCATGCTGATGATCAGCGGCTGAACCTCGCCGTTGACGGTGAAAAAAGGATAAAAGACAAAACGAATCAGAACCGCAAGATTGACATACATCAAAAGAAGGAAAGTCTCTCTTTTCCAGACGATTTTCTTCTGTTGTATCCATATCATTCCTCTGCAGAGGAGCCACAGCAGGGCAAAACACAATTCCCCGGTTAACAGAGATATCTTGATCAAGCTTCATTCCTCCACAAATCTCGATTTGTCGAGATCATTATAACAGGCAACGCACGATATGGGAAGAAGCAAAGGGACCCTGATCGTATCATAAGCAGAGTCCCTTTATGGTCCGAGTGAAGGGACTTGAACCCCCGACCTGATGGTCCCAAACCACCCGCGCTACCAACTGCGCTACACCCGGTCGTCGTCAGAAGAAACCTGCTCCATTCCGTTTCCGCGGTTTGCGAAAGAGCCGCGAAAACTGCATATCCGCTCCTTCCTTCTTCCTCTCGAAAACAAAAGGCGAGCTTTCGTTTTCGTAAAAGGCGGCGGGAAGAAACGCGCTCCGTTCCGTTTCCGCGGCGGGAGGCTGTGCGGGAGGAGAGCGGGGCTTCTTCAAACGGCGACATTATACAACAGCCGGCGCACGAACGCAAGACGCAAGAGGCGGGCGCGCGCATTTTTACATTTATTTCATTTGACAGCGGCGCGGAAGCGTGGTATTTTAAGCGAGGAACTTTTTTCGGCCGTCCGGATTCCCCGCGGGGATCGGGACGGATTCTTGTTTTTATCAACTTTTCGGGAGTGAATGATCATGAAATACGATATTGTCGTGATCGGCGCGGGACCCGGCGGCATTTTCACCGCCTACGAGCTCGCCGCGGCGGAGCGCGGACTGAAGATCGCGGTGCTGGAGCTGGGCCGCCCGCTCGAGCAGCGCAAATGCCCCATCGACGGCAAAAAGATCAGGAGCTGCGTCAAGTGCCCGGTGTGCAGCATCATGAGCGGCTTCGGCGGCGCGGGCGCCTTCTCCGACGGCAAGTACAACATCACCAACCAGTTCGGCGGCACGCTCTGGGAGCACGTCGGCAAGCGCGAGGCCATCGAGCTGATGCAGTACGTCGACGGCATCAACCTCGCCCACGGCGGCGAGGGCACGAAGCTCTATTCCACGGCGAACAGCAAGCTGAAAAAGAAATGCCTCGAGAACGGCCTGCACCTGCTCGACGCGCAGGTGCGCCACCTCGGCACGGACATCAACTACGTCGTGCTCGAGAACCTGTACGGCGAGCTCAAAGACAAGGTCGACTTCTTCTTCAACACGGCCGTCACGGCGGTGGAGAAGACGGAGGACGGCTTTTCCGTCGCCGCGGGAGAGCGGCGCTTCGAGTGCGCGAAGTGCGTGATCTCCGTCGGCCGCAGCGGCAGCAAGTGGATGGAATCTGTCTGCCGCGAGCTGGGCATCACCACGCACTCCAACCGCGTGGACATCGGCGTGCGCGTCGAGCTGCCGGCCGAGGTCTTTTCCGAGCTGACCGACGAGCTCTACGAGAGCAAGATCGTCTACCGCACCGAGAAGTTCGAGGATCTCGTGCGCACCTTCTGCATGAACCCGCACGGCGTGGTCGTCAACGAGAACACCAACGGCATCGTCACGGTCAACGGCCACAGCTATGAGGACAAGGCGAAGCACACCGAGAACACGAACTTCGCCCTGCTCGTCAACAAGCATTTTTCCGAGCCCTTCAAGGACTCCAACGGCTACGGCGAGAGCATCGCGCGCCTGTCGAACATGCTCGGCGGCGGCGTGATGGTGCAGCGCTTCGGCGACCTCGTACGCGGCCGCCGCTCGACGCCGCAGCGCATCGCAGAGAGCTTCGTCACCCCGACTCTTGCCGCGACCCCCGGCGATCTGAGCCTGGTCATCCCCAAGCGCATCCTCGACGGCATCGTCGAGATGATCTACGCCCTCGACAAGATCGCGCCCGGCACGGCCAACGACGACACGCTGCTCTACGGCGTGGAGGTCAAGTTCTACAACATGGAGGTCGAGATCGACGACGATCTCGAGACGATCCACGAGGGCCTGTACGTGATCGGCGACGGCTCGGGCGTGACGCACTCGCTGTCCCACGCCTCGGCCAGCGGCGTGTACGTCGCGCGCAAAATACTTGATAAGCTGGGCAAATAAGCATATAATACAACAAATACCGCGCATAGCGGTTTGCTACATACTCCCGCTCGGAGGAAGCAGATGGCAAAGAGCAAAAAGCAAAACTACATGCACGGCGCGGCGATCCTGACCGTCGGCGTGATCATCATGAAGGTGCTGGGCGCCATTTACAAGATCCCCCTCGGCAACATTCTCGGCGACGAGGGCTATTCGATGTTCATGGGCGCGTACAGCATCTACAACATCTTCTTCACGCTCGCGACGGCCGGACTGCCCGTGGCGCTCTCGCGCCTTGTGGCGGAGGCGGACGCTCACGGCCGCCCGCGGCAGGAGGAAAAGACCTTCCGCGTCGCGCTCGTGACCTTCACCTTGATCGGCGTGCTGTTTTCCTTCGTGCTCTTCATGTTCCCCGGATGGCTGGCCGCCAATTATCTGGAGAACCCGGACGCCGCCATGAGCATCCGCGCCATGGCTCCGGCGATCCTGCTGGTGTGCCTGGTCTCGGCCTACCGCGGCTACTGCCAGGGAAACGGCAACATGATCCCCACCACGGTCGACGAGGTGCTGGAGGTGCTCTTCAAGGTCATTTCCGGGCTCATCATCTCCGTACTGGTGCTGCGCGCGGGCAAGGGACTGCCGATGGGCTCCGCCGGCGCGATCCTCGGCGTGTCGATCGGCTCGGTCGTGTCGCTGGCTTACATGATCGTATACAAGCGGCGCCACTACTACGATCTCGCCGCCCCCTTCACGGCGGGCGTCGTCTCGCCCGACTCGCCCGGCGAAGAGGGGCCGACCGACTCTGCGGCGAAGATCGTCAGGGATCTGCTGTCGATCGGCATCCCGATCGCGCTCGGCGCCTGCATCATGGCGATCCTCAACTCCATCGACTCCAAGCTCTGCATGAACCGTCTGCAGTCGGCCGCGCGCTTCTCCTATTTCGAGGCGAAGGTGCTCTACGGCGTCTACGGCAAGGCGCAGACCTTCTTTAACCTGCCGGCCGCTTTCATCACGCCGCTGACGATCTCCATCGTCCCGGCGATCTCCGCGGCCTTCGCCAAGGACAGCCGCGACGAGGCGGCAAAGATCTCCGAGGACTCGATGCGCATCGCCGCGGTGATCGCGATGCCGATGGGCGTCGGCCTTGCGGTCATGAGCGAGCCGATCATGCGGGGCTTTTACCCCGGCAGCCACGGGGCCGGCCCGGCGCTGCTGGCGATCATGGGCGCCTCGGCTTTCTTCGTGTGCATGCTGCTGATGGAGAACGCCGTGCTCCAGGCCTCCGGCAAGGAGCGCTACACGATGCTCACGATGATCGTGGGCGGCTTCGTGAAGATCCTGGTCAACTGGGTGCTGGTCGCCCGCAGGCCGATCAACATCTACGGCGCGCCGATCGGTACGCTCGTGAGCTACGTCACGATGTGCGCGATGAACTTCCTGTTCATGACCGCCACGCTGGAGCGCACGCCGCGTCTGGGACGGATCCTGTTCAAGAGCGTGTTCTGCAGCGCGGTCATGGGCTTCTCCGCCTGGGCGGCTTACGGGCTTGCGCAGCGCGCGGTGCACGTGCCCGGACGGCTCGGGATGCTGCTGTGCATGTTCTTCGCGATGGCCGTCGCGGTCGTGGTCTACATCATCTGCGTCGTGGCGACGAGCGCCGTCACCAGGGAAGATTTGGAATTAATTCCCGGCGGGGAGAAGATCGCGGCGTTTTTGCGCATGAAATAAGTGGAAAATACCAGTTTTTTTAAGGGAAAATTGCAAAACCCCCTTGATTAGTTGCTTGAAATATGGTAGCATGACTCCGGTGCCGAGGAAATTCGGCAAAGAAAAAAACGACGCGATATCAACCCATGCGTGCGTTTATCTAAACAGGAGGAATAAACATGAATAAAGCAGAACTTGCAGCCGCCGTTTCCGAGAAGATCGGCGCTTCCAAGAAGGACAGCGAGAAGGCCGTCAACGCCGTGTTCGAGGCGATCACCGAGGCTCTCAAGAACGGTGAGAAGGTCCAGCTCGTCGGCTTTGGCTCTTTCGAGCTCAAGGAGCGCGCCGCCCGCGTTGGCCGCAACCCCAGAACCAAGGAAGAGATCGCGATCCCGGCTTCCCGCGTTGCCTCCTTCAAGGTTGGCAAGGCGCTGAAGGACGCCGTTGCGAAGTAATCCGCTTTATATGATAAAGACAGCCGCCGTTTGAGGCGGCTGTCTTTATCGTTCCATGAGGAAGAAACATGAGACTGGATAAATTTTTGAAGGTATCGCGCATCATCAAGCGCCGCAGCGTGGCCAACGAGGCCTGCGACGGCGCGCGCGTCAGCGTCAACGGCCGCCCGGTCAAGGCCGGCTATCAGGTCAAGGTCGGCGATGTGCTGGAGATCGCCTTCGGCAAGGGCACGCTGAAGGTCGAGGTCACGGACGTGCGCGAGACGGCGGGCAAGGCCGAGGCCGGCGCAATGTACAAGGAGCTGTAGAGCGCGCGGCGCCGAAGCGACAGACGAAGGAAAGAGAGGACGTAATGAAAAGAGTGTTGAGCGCCCTGTGCATGCTGCTGGTCTTCTCCATGCTGCTCACGCCCCTGTGCTGTGCGGCGGACAATTATGACACGCTTGCGGACTGGGACATCAAGGTCGCCGTGCCGGACGGCGCGACCGCGGTATTGAAAGGGAATGAGTACTATATCTACGCGCGGACGGTCGGCTCGATCCCGTACGTGATGCTCCGGGCTTATCGCTACGATTCGGCGGAGGGCTTCATCGAGGAATTCATCGCCGCGCTGCAGAAGGAGCGCGCGGACCTGGAGGTGACTTCGGAGATCGAGCCCGTGGCCGTCGGCGGCAAGCTCTGCTATGAGATCGACTACAACTATTCGGTCAGCGGAAACAGGATCGAGGTCCGCCTGCTCGCGATCACGGTCGGGGAGCGCACCTATATGTTCCTCTCCAAGGAGGTCCCGGCCCGCGGCCTGACGGTCGGCACGATGCTTGAAGACGTGGTCGCCGGCTGCGAGTTCCTCGGCGCGCCGAAGAACGAGCGGGAAGGGGGGCTTGACGAGCTGGAGGAGCAGATCTCCGTCTATCCCGCGTATCTCTACTGCCAGAAGGACGGCATGCCGAAGTACTGGATCGACTTCAGCGGCACGATCGCGGACGCCGCGGTGCTGCACTGCTATTTCCGCTCCGGCGACCCCACGTTCTATGAGAAGAACTTTCTTCTGTATCTTGACACGGCGGAGTTCTCCAGGGGCCGGATCGAGATCTGCGATATCATGGACAGCCGGGGCCGCGACGTCACCGACTGGTTCGAGAGCATGACGCTCGTGTTCAAGGGCAAAAAGCTCGAGCTGCAGGTGAAGCGCAACGAGAGCACGCTCGCCGGCGGCGCGGAGGACAACATCCTCACCGGCAAATACCCCATGAACCCGATGAACTGCGCCGCGCTCTACAAGTACTATCAGGACGACGGCCTGCTCAAATACTGGCTGGTTCCCAACGGCGACGACGTCGAGCTGCACGCGATGTTCCGCTCCGGCAGCCCGGAGTATTATGAAAAGGTCTTCCTCCTCGACGGGAAGACGGCCGAAGAGGACGGATACAGCATCCGGATCAAAAAGGTCTATACCGAGGACGGCACGGACGTCTCGAACTGGTTTCGCTCCCTCACGCTCACCGAGGTCGAGGGCGCGGTCATGATGAACGTGCGCCGCGACGAGAAGACGCTCGCGGGGGGAGCGGAGGACAACATCCTCAGCGGCGTGTACCTCCTCGAGCCCGCCACCTATCTGCTGCCCGGCTTCGAGGGGAAGATCTCGCTGGCCGATCTCGGCCGCTGGGCCCAGATCTATTACTTCATCCGCAGCGGCTACTACCCGCCTAAAGCGGACGTGAAGAAGAACGGCGACGGTACTTTCTCGATCCATCTCTACGAGGTGGTCCGGCAGGACGGCGGGACGCATACCGCGACCTCCGCCTGGTACACGGTCGACAGGTACGGCGTCGGCGTCAACGACCTCACGGGCGAAAAGGTCGATCTGCTGCACTGAGAGACTGCAAAAAAAGGATCGGGTCATGGACCCGATCCTTTTTGCTGTCGGTTTTTCAGATGAAGCAGGCCTGCACGCGCGGATCGGCGCTCTCGCGCTCGCCGGAGACGGAAATGACGAACTCGATGCCCTCGCGGTCGGAAAAGACCTTGAGCCAGTCGATGAAGTCGCCGAGCGCCGCCGGCGCCTTGTCGTCGACCATCTTGAGGAAGTTGTCGATAAAGAAATGCGTGATATCGTAGTTGCCGGCGTGAATGCCGCAGATCAGTCCCTTGAGAAACTCATAGGTGCCGATGGGATAGCTCGCCGCGTCCACGAGCCGCGCCTGATAGGGGATGTCGTAGGTTAACTTCCGTTCCTTCTCAATGACGACGACGTCGCCTTTGCCGGTGTCGACAGCAGCTCTGACCATTTCGACCAGTTTCTTGGTCTTGCCGGATCCCTTCAGCCCCATGATGATCTTAACCAAGATGTCCACGCTCCTTTTCAGTTTTGTTGATGGCGGGGCGTCCCGCGCCGCATTTCTGACTATAGCTTATCATTTTTCCGCGGCAGGCGCAAGAGAGCAAAGCGCACAAATCTTGAATATCCGGTTAATTTTGTGTAAAGTCGGACATTGACCGGCGGGGAAGAATGCGCTATAGTGACTAAAAAAGGAGAAAGAGGGAAAAGCGGATGAAATGGCTGATCGTCTCGGATATCCACGGCTCGGCGTACTACTGCCGCCGGGCGCTCGAGACCTTTGAGCGCGAGGGCGCGGAGCGGCTCCTGCTGCTCGGCGACGTGCTCTATCACGGCCCGCGCAACGATCTGCCGCGCGACTACGCGCCCAGGGAGGTCGCCGCACTGCTCAACGCGCGCGCGGAGCGCATCCTCGGCGTGCGCGGCAACTGCGACGCGGAGATCGACCAGACCGTGCTGGATTTCCCGATCATGTCGGACTACACGCTGCTGTGCGAGGGCGGGAGGATGATCTTTGCCACGCACGGGCATCTGTTCGGACCCGACTGCCCGCCGCCGCTGCACGCCGGAGAGATCCTGCTCTTCGGCCACACGCACGTGCCGCTGTGCACGTCCGGCGACAAGGGGATCGTCTGCCTCAACCCCGGCTCCGCCGCCATCCCGAAGGCCGGTTCGGCCCACAGCTGCATGACGCTTGCAAACGGCGTCTTCCGCTGGCTCGACCTCGACAGCGGCGAGGAGTATATGCGGTTCGAATGAATCCGTGAGGCCCGGCGCGGCTTACAGCAAAAAAAGACGAAGTGCTCTGCACTTCGTCTTTTTTTCGCTTCACTCGTCCAGCTTGAGGACGGCGAGGAAGGCCTCGGTCGGGATCTGAACGGTCCCGAGCTGACGCATCTTCTTTTTTCCTTCCTTCTGCTTCTCCAGCAGCTTCTTTTTGCGCGTGATATCGCCGCCGTAGCACTTGGCCAGCACGTCCTTGCGCATGGCCTTGACGGTCTCGCGCGCGATGATCTTGCCGCCGATGGCGGCCTGGATCGGCACCTCG
>CACWIS010000011.1 GCA_902761055.1 Oscillospiraceae bacterium | reverse complement strand
GGCAAGGAGCAGCACATCACGATCACCTCCTCGTCCAACATGTCCAAGGAGGACATCGACAAGGCCGTCAAGGAGGCCGAGATGTACGCCGCCGAGGACGCCCGGCGCAAGGAAGAGGTCGATACCCGCAACGCCGGCGATCAGATGGTCTACCAGACCGAGAAGACCCTCGCGGAGATGGGCGACAAGCTCGATCCGGCCGACAAGGGCGAGGTCGAGAGCAAGCTCCAGACTCTCAAGGACGCACTGCGCGGCACCGACAGCGCCGCCATCAAGCACGCCACCGAGGAGCTGACGCAGGCCTTCTACAAGGTCAGCGAGAAGATGTACCAGGCGGCCAATCCGCAGGGCGGCCCCGGCGCGGGCTATGACCCGGGCCAGCAGGGCGGTCCCCAGGGCGGCGGCCAGGACTACTACGACGCCGACTACACCGTCGTCGACGACGACAAGCACTGAGAGAAACCGGAAAACCCGATCATAAAAAAACGCCGTGAGGCGGAGAATCCTTCTCCGCCTCAATGGTCTGTGAGGACGTTATGGCTGAAAAACGCGATTACTACGAGGTGCTCGGCCTGCAGAAGGGCGCGAGCGCCGAGGAGATCAAAAAAGCATATCGAAAGCTCGCCAAGGAGAACCATCCCGATCTGCATCCGGGCGACAAGGCCTGCGAGGAGCGCTTCAAGGAGATCAACGAGGCCTACGAGATCCTCTCCGACGACGACAAGCGCGCCAAGTACGACCAGTACGGCCATGCGGCCTTCGATCCGAACGCCGGCTTCGGGGCCGGCGGCTTCGGCGGCTTCGGCGATTTCGGGGATCTGGGCGACATTTTCTCGAGCTTCTTCGGCGGCGGCTTCGGCGGCGGCACGCGGAGCAATCCGAACGCGCCGCGCCGCGGCGACAACCTGCGCGCGAGCGTGAATATCTCCTTCGAGGAGGCGGCCTTCGGCTGCAAGAAGGAGGTCAACGTCGGCCGCGTCGAGAAGTGCGCGGACTGCAAGGGTACGGGCTGCGCCCCCGGCACGACGCCGGAGATCTGCCCCGACTGCAAGGGCACGGGCACGGTCCGCACGACACAGCGCACGCCCTTCGGCATGGCCCAGTCCATGGGTCCGTGCCAGAAGTGCCGCGGCACGGGCAAGATCATCCACCAGCCCTGCAAGACCTGCCGCGGGATGGGCAGCGTCCGCCGCCAGCACAAAATCAGCGTGAACATCCCCGCGGGCATCGACGACGGCCAGGCCATCTCCCTGCACGGCCAGGGCAACGAGGGCGTGAACGGCGGTCCGGCGGGCGATCTGCTCGTCGGCGTGATCGTGCGTCCGCACGCCCGCTTCGAGCGCGAGGGGAACTCCGTGCTGCTGATGCAGGACATTACTTACGCGCAGGCGACGCTCGGCGCGGAGATCGAGGTCCCCACGCTCGACGGCAGCGTCAAGCTGACGATCCCCGAGGGGACCCAGCCCGGGGCGACCTTCCGCATGCGCGGCAAGGGCATCCCCTATCTGCGCGGCAGCGGCCGCGGCGACCAGTTCGTCACGGTGAACATCCGCGTGCCGAAGAACCTCACCGGCTCGCAGAAGGAGCTGCTGCGCCAGTTCGCCGCCTCGATGGGCGAGCTCGACGGCGCGGCCGCCTCCGGCGGCATCTTCGGAAGAAAGAAAAAGTAAGGCCGGAAAAGTTTACAAAAAGGAATTGCATCCCCGCGCCGGAGCGGTATAATAAAAGCATCTTAAGGAAGGAGCTTCGCCATGGATTTCAGAAGTCTCAGCGTCAAGGAGCTTTTCGACAACGAAAAGACCGCGGCCGTCATCAAGGAGCACGCTCCCCAGCTGCTCAAGTACCCCATCAAGCTCTTCAATAAAAAGAGCTGCGGCGAGATCTTCGACAAGGTCGTCAAGGGCGGCATCGTCCCCCTGGACGTCGCCAGGAAGATCGAAGAGAAGGTCAACGAGATCCTCAAAAAGTAAGCGGCCTTTGCGGGCGAACAGACGCGGCGGCAGGGTAACACCCCTGCCGCCGCGTCCGTTTGAGGCCCGTCTGCGCCGCCGCGCGCGCCGATGCGATTTTGGGCTTGTCATAAAGGGCGAAGTGCGGTATATTATTGTACCAGTCGGATTCTAACAGCGGAGTATCACATGGACAACAGAGCGATCGGCTTTTTCGACTCCGGGCTCGGCGGGCTCACCGCCGTCCGGGCGCTGCAGAAAATGCTGCCGGATGAAAACATCATATACTTCGGCGACACGGCGCGCATGCCCTACGGCGCGCGTCCGGCCGGGATGCTGCGGCGCATGGCGCGGCAGGATCTGGACTTTGTCGCCGCGCAGGGCGTGAAGTGCATCCTCGCGGCCTGCGGCACGGTGTCGAGCACCGCGCCGGACGTGCTGGGCGCCTACCCGGTCAAGACCTTCAACGTGCTCGAGTCCACCGTCCGGGAGACCGCAAAGCACGCGGGGAAGCCCGTGGGCGTGATCGCCACGGCCGCCTGCATCGAGAGCGGCGCCTTCCAGAAGGCGCTCGCCGCGGCCTGCCCCGGCACGGAGATCTGTGCCGTCGCCTGCCCGGCCTTCGTCCCGCTCATCGAGAGCGGGCGCTTCGACCCCGGGGACGAGGCGCTGCAGAGCGCCGTGGCGGAATACCTCGCGCCGATCCGCGACGCGGGCGCCGCGACGCTGATCCTGGGCTGCACGCACTACGGCCTGATCGGAGAGGCGATCCGCCGCTTCCTCGGCGAGGAGGTGCTGCTCGTCGAAGCCGCGCAGTGCGCGGCGCGCGAGCTGGCGGACTGGCTGCTCTCCGGCGGCCTTGCCGGCGGCGCGGGCGAGGAGCTCTATCTGACCTCCGGCAGCGCCGAGGCCTTCCGCGCGCTCTCAAGCGTCTTTCTCGGGCGCGAGCTGCGCGGAGAGGTGCTGCACGTGCCGGAAATGGAGGTGTGAGACGATGAAGGACGTGGTCATCTGCATCAACAGCATCCACCGCGACGGAGACGGCGAGGAGGACCGTATCGAGTTCACGACCGACGGGCTGTACAGCTTCGAGAACGGGACCGGGTATCTGAGCTATATGGAGAGCGAGGTCACCGGCCTGCCCGGGACGCGCACCAGTCTCGAGATCCGGCCCGACGAGGTCATCGTCGACCGCACGGGCGGCGTCACCAGCCGCATGGTCTTCCGCCGCGGCGAGAAGAACAGCTTTCAGTACGAGACGCCCTTCGGCATGGCGACGCTGGGCATGAACACCCAGCGCATCCGCCACGACTTCAGTCCCCACGGCGGCAGCATGGTCATCGACTACGTGATCGACGTCGAGCACGCCGTGGTCGAGCGCAACCGCTTCTGCCTGCAGGTGCGGGAGCAGTAGGGGCGCGGACCGTCCGCCGTCCGGTATGCGGAAAGGACTTTTATACAGCGGAAAGCAGGCCCCGGGTCAAACGACCCGGGGCCTGCTTTCGTTTTGCGCGCTTATTCCGCTGCGGGGGGATACTCGTTGCACAGCAGCCGGTAGGGCGGCTCGTCCTCCTCGATGGCCGGGAAGCGGCCGACGGGCGGATTGAAGCGGTTGTCGGTGTTGTCGTCGTTGCACTGGCTGACCTCGCCGAGCAGCACCGCGCCCGTGCCCGCCTCCACGGAAAAGTCGTGGTAGAGGCGCTGCGGGATGAAGATGCTCTCGCCGGGGCGCAGACGGATCTGCGTGCCGGCCGGGACGGTATAGCTGCGGCCGTCGGTGTGTACGGTCACGTCCGAGACGCGGTCGATCTCCTCGTCCGGCAGGGAGTTGTACACGCGGATGAGCACGTTGCCGCCGCCGCGGTTGATGATGTCCTCGGTCTTGTACCAGTGGAAGTGGTTGGGGGCGTACTGTCCCTCCTTGAGATACAGTAGCTTTTCGGCGTAGACCTTGGGATACTTCTCCGCCGCCGCGCGGTTTCCGTTGCGGATCGTGATGAGCGAAAAACCGAAGCGCTCGAAGTCGCCCATGCCGTAGTCGGTGATGTCCCAGCCGAGCATGCAGTCCCGGACCTCGTCGTATTCGTGGCCCTTGCTCCGCCATTCCTCGGGCGTGAAATCACAGAAGGGCGGCAGATAGCAGTGCTCGCGGCGGCAGGCCGCCTCCAGCTCGCGCAGCGCGCGGTTGATCTCGGAGCGTTTCATGCCGCGCTCCCTCCTTTCGCCTTTTTCTTTTTCGCGCAGATGCTCTCATACATCCGGCAGGTCAGCCGGACCAGGAAGAAGCAGCCCGCGGCCATGACGGGATAGCAGACGAGGTAGAGGTTGCCGAAGCGCTGGACGAAGTATTCCGAAAAGCCCGTTACGGCCAGCGCGAGGAACCACAGGCCCCAGATCTTCCAGTGGAAGGGGCCGCGGCCGTTGGCCCGGATCGAGCGGACGGACCAGACGATCAGCACGGCGAGGATGCAGAAGGCGGCCGCCATCTGGCCGATGCTGACGAAGCCGTTGAACTGCATGAAGCTCGAATCGTAGCGCGTGCTGTCCATGATGAGCTCCGCAGCGCCGAAGAGCAGCAGCGCATAGAGCGCGGTGTTGCCGTCGCGGGGCTGGTCGGCCTTCATCGCGCGGCGCCGCCGCGTGTAGAAGAAGCGGAGCACGAGCAGGAACACGCCGCACATCAGCAGGAACTCGACGAAGAAAGTCGCGAAGCGGTATTCCGCCGCGCCGGAGGAGGAGCTCACCGCCGAGGCCAGCGGCAGATGCTGCAGGATCGGCGTGTGCACGACGATCTTGCCGCGGCAGGTGCTGTTGAACAGGGCGCTGAGCCGGATCAGCGCGACGGCGAGCGCGGCGCCGGGCGCGAAGCAGTCGAAGAGCCGGGCGGTGTTCCGCGTCAGGCCCGCGGCTTTCACGATCCCGCCCGCCGCGAGCGCGGCGGGTACGAGCCCCGCGAGCACGTAGCCGCCGACGGAGTAGTCCGTCATCGCGCGCCAGAAGGAGGGATACTGCTCGGCGTGGCAGTAGAAATGCAGAAAGCGCGTGAAGAGGATCGAGAGCACGAGATCGCAGAAGGCGAAGAGCCAGAAGGCGGGCCTGAAGCCGCCGTGCGCGGAGTAGAGCGCGAAGCCGAGACAGAAGCAGGCCGCCGCGCCGAGGGCGATGACGAGCGCGCTCTTGTAGAGCGTCAGACCGCCGATGGTCAGAATGGCGCCGCTCATGATGCCGCCTCCTCTCCGCCGTCCTTCGCCGTGGCGAAGTAGACGATATCGCTCATGGTCCGCTCGTTGCCCCAGTCGACGCGGTTGAAGACCGTGCCGCCCATGATCATCGTGGCGGTCTGGCCGCCGTCGAGCGCGTAGGCGCTGACGCAGCCCTTGTCCGCGAGATAGCCGGCGAAGGTGCCGAGCTTGGCGCGGGTGTTGTAGGGTCCCTGCTCGCCGAGCGTGGCGATCAGATAATGCAGCTCGCCGAGCTGGCCGATGCCGGAGCGGGAATAGATGTTCTCGATCTCGCCGATGGGGTAGTTCGTATAGCTCGACGGCGGGACGAGCACGCCGTCCTCGATCAGGATCGGGCCGAAGGACAGCGAGAAGACGACGTCGTTGTCCGCGAGGAAGCGCTGCGTCTGCTCCTCCGTCTCGAGCTCGCCGCGGTGCGAGAAGACCAGGTCGCCCGAGGAGGTGACGAAGCAGGTGTCGAGCAGCTTGCCCTCGTTGCGGTAGAGGCGGCGCTGGTGGACCGTGATGCCGAGCTTGCGGAAGGCGTAGAAGTCGCCGTTGAGGGCGATGACGGCGTTGACGTCGCGCGCCATGTCCGAGGCGTAGAGCTGCACGTCCGTGCCGTAGCTGTTGTTGGCGATGTAGCGCCGGATCTGCGAGCCGTGGGCGGTCTTGATCTCGCCGAAGGAGACCGCGGAGTTGCCCAGCGCCTCCTTCCAGGCGATCGCGAGGATCGTCTCGTCGCAGTAGTATTTGATCGTCGTGCCGGGCATGAAGGCGA
This sequence comes from Oscillospiraceae bacterium, assembly GCA_902761055.1. Classification (GTDB taxonomy): domain Bacteria; phylum Bacillota; class Clostridia; order Oscillospirales; family Oscillospiraceae; genus Limivicinus. The sequence continues at coordinate 48,835 of CACWIS010000011.1, read as the reverse complement.
TATGGGGGTTCCAGGCGAGGCTCTGCCCGTCGAGCAGCGCGGCCGCGGAGTCGACCACGGCCTGCACGACGGCGGGATCGTCGGTCTCCCCGAAGAGGGCGGCGTTCGGCCTCGGAGCGATCAGCGCGCTCTCCGGGATGGCATAGCTGCGCTTGATGAACGCGATGTCCTCGAGCGCGTCGGCGCGCACGTCGTTGTGCACGACCTGCTCGAAGCGGCCCGTGAGATCCTCCGCGACGGAGGGCGTGAGCGCCGCGGACGCGGAGGGAGCGGAGGCGGAGCCGGACGCGGCGGGGGCGACGGCCGTGGCGAAGTCCGGATGGACGTGGCCCGCGAGCCAGAGGACGCCCAGCAGCGTCAGGGCGAGCAGCACGAGCCCCGCGATCCGGTAGAGGGTCTGGAGGGCCTCTGCGCGCGCCTGCGCGGCGTAGTCGCGCCGGGAGGAGCGATCGTTTTGCATGTCTCAGGCCCCCTTTCCCTTGAGCGCGCCGCCCGTCAGCGCGCTGTAGAGCGCGCTGTCCGGCACGATCAGCCACTGATCGCCGGCGTACTCGAGCCGGATGTTCAAGCCCGTGAGATCGCCATAGTCCGCCGTGTGCGCGAGGACTTCGTCGAGCGCCTCGCGGTAGGCGCGCTGCGTGAAGCTGTCGAGATAGGCGCCGTCCCCGTCGTAGATCTCGTCCGGCGAGAGCTCGGCGGCCAGACGCTCGACGTTGCTCTCGGTCTTTTCCTTGACGGCGGCGCGCATGGCCTCAAAGTCCAGCGTGGAGAAGAGCAGCTGCTGCACGGCGCCGCTCGGCGTCTCGCAGCATTCGCCGTAGAGCTTGTAGTCCCAGCTGTCCTTCAGCGCATCCCAGAGCGCGGCGGCGTCCTCGCCGGAGGGCCGGCGCTCGAGCCCCAGCGTCGAGACGCCGGAGAGATGGGAACAGGCCTCCTGATAATCGCCCGCCTTGAGCGCGTCGAAGAAGGCGGTCACGGTCTGCTGCGGCTCGCCCTCGCGGATGGATTCCGCGGCGGCGGAGGAGGCGGCGGCGGAGGACGCTTCGCGCTGCGGCAGGATGCAAAGCCACAGCGCCGCGGCCGTGAGCAGGATCGCGGCGAGCGCCCAGGGCAGGTTCAGCTTGCCGCGCCGGGCGCGCCGGAGCGCGCCGAAGAGGAACAGCGCCGCGGCGAGCGCGACGAGCAGCGCCAGGAAGAGCGGCAGGATCACGTCGCCGAAAACGGAGCTGGAAGCCGTCTCCGACCCGCCGGGGAGCGGCGGGACGCCGGGCGCGGACGTGCCCTCAGGCGCCGGGGCGGCCGTCTCCTCCGGGGCGGGCGTGGGCGTCGCGAGCGCGGCGATGGCCGCCTCCTCGGCGGCGATGCGCTCGGCCTCCCGGCGCGCGGCGGTCGAGTACTCGGTATAGGCGATCATCAGGTCGCAGTAGTCCTTGAGCAGCTCGCGGCTGGCCTGCTCGTTGACCGAGTCGATGAAGATCACGATGCAGATCGGCTCTTCGGTATAGATGATCGCGCAGTCGTTGAGCGCGACGTGCCAGCTGTTCGGATCGGGCCAGTAGCCGTATTTCTGCGCGATGTCGTAGTCGTGCGGGCGCTCCCGGAAATACTTGTTCGGCTCGGCCTGCAGCATTGTGTCGATCAGCTTCGGGAAGCGCTCGGACTCGGTCGCGAGGAGCTTGAGCGAATAGATCATCTGGCGCGGCGTGGAAAAGTTGTTCTCGTAAAACTTCTCGGCCACCGTGTCGGGATCCTCGCCCATATAGGGCGCGAGGATATGCCGGTAGGGCTGGTAGCCGCCGAGATAATCCCACATCCCCCTGGCGACGTCGTTGTTGGAGTCGACGATCGTGGCGTGCAGGCAGTATTCGTAGCGGTAGCCGCCGATAAAGGTGTCCCAGCCGATCTCGCCCTTGTGGACCTTCTCGGTGAAGATCATGTTCATCGGCACCTTGTACATGCTGCCGGAGACCATATACTGGTCGCCGTTGTGATAGCGCTCCTCGCCGGTGACGGTGTTGCACCAGCCGCAGGCGACGGACTCGGGGGCGGCGCGGTGCTCGGCGAGGAACTCGTCCATGAGCTCCTCCCAACTCTTGCCCGCGAAGCGCGGATCGTTCAGGCCGTCCGCGCCCTCGCCCGCATCCGTCCCGCTTTCCGCGGCGCGGACCGCCGGCGCGAGCGGCAGCAGCAGCGCCAGCGCCAGCAGCAGTGTGAAGATCTGTTTGAAAACTCTCATCTTTGCAGTTTCCACCTGAATCATTAAGGTTAGCGCAGAAAAGCGGCGAAGGCCTCCGGGGTCTTGAAGTAGAGCGCGCAGTTGCGGCGCATGAAGGCCTCGATCTGGGGGATGTCGTTGGCCCAGCCGACGGCGGCGAAGTCCACGCCGGCGGCGCGGGCCATGTCGTAGCCGGGCTTGAGATCGTCGACGACCAGCAGCTCCTCCGGCCGCAGGGAGAAGCGGCGCATCAGGTCGCGGAGCGGGAAGGGAGAGGGCTTGCGCTCGTCCTCCGGCCGCTCCCAGCCGTAGACCGCGTCGGGCGCGGGCAGTCCGTTGGCCGCGTAGTCGCGCAGGATGTTCTTTGCGTGCGAGTGCGACACGACGGCGATGAGTCCCCCCTCGGCGCGCTGCCGCTCCATGATCTCGCGGATGCCGTCGTAGGCGGCGGGGACGTGGCTTTCCACATAGTCGAGCCAGAAGCGCGTCTCGTCGGCGATCATCGCCTCGTCCATGCCGTATTCCTCCCGGCACATCTCGAGAAAGCCGGGGGAAAAGTTTTTCAGAAAATAGTGCTCCAGCGAGCAGCTCCGCCCCGGTCGGCGCTCGTCGAGAAAGAGCTGGAAGCAGGGGTGGTGGATCGTCGCGGTGCTGTTGACGACCGTGTCGTCATGGTCAAAGACCAGGCATTTGTATTTCATGAGACTCCCAAAAGCGGTTGGATCGGATACTCTATCAGCTAATCATACCATTTGCCGGCGATTGACGCAAGAGAAAAACAAAACGGGAAAAGCTTGACAATTCTTAAGAAGGGTGCTAAAGTATAACCGGTATAACTAATCATACTTTTTATACGAATGGAGGCATGGCTGTGAGACCACATCCGGGCAAGCTCGCCGCCTCGGCGAAGGTGGGCGAAAAGGGACAGATCGTGATCCCCAAGGAGATGCGCGAGATGTTCGGCATCGTCCCCGGCGACACGATCATCCTGCTGGCGGACACGCGGCGCGGCATCGCGATCCCGCCGAAGAGCAAATTCGACGCCTTTGCGGACAAGCTGATGGAAGGAGGCGAGGAGCTGTGAGCGAAGCGATCCTGGAGATCCGCGGCCTGTGCAAGGAGTATCCGGCCTTCCGGCTCAAAGACGTGGGCTTTTCCCTGGAGCGGGGCCGCATCATGGGCTTTATCGGGCGCAACGGCGCGGGCAAGACGACGACGCTCAAGAGCATGCTCAACATCGTCCACCCCTCGGCGGGCGAGGTGCGCTTCTTCGGGCTGGATTTCGCGCAGAGCGAGCTGGAGATCAAGCGGCGCATCGGCTTCGTCTCCGGCGGCGCGAACTACTATCCCAACAAAAAGCTCTCCGTCATCACGGCGGTCACGCGCAGCTTTTACGAGCACTGGGACGAGGCGGCCTACCGCCGCTATCTCGCGCTCTTCGCCATCGACGAGAGCAAGACGCCCAGACAGCTCTCGGCCGGCATGCAGGTGAAGTACGCGCTGGCCCTGGCCCTCAGCCACGGCGCGGAGCTGCTGATCCTCGACGAACCGACGAGCGGGCTCGACCCCGTCTCGCGCGACGAGCTGGTGGACGTGTTCCTCACGCTCGCGGACGAGGGCGTGAGCATCCTCTTCTCGACGCACATCACCGAGGATCTGGACAAATGCGCCGACGACGTGACCTACATCCGCAGCGGCGAGATCGTCTTCTCGCTGCCCCTCGCGGAGCTGCGCGAAAAATACCGCGCCGTCGAGCTGACGGCGGAGCAGGCCGAACGGTACCGCGACGGCCTCATCGGCTGCAAGCGCGCCAAGCAGGGCTTCACCGCCCTTGTCGAGCGCGGCGCGTTCACCGAGCTGGGCGGGCACGAGGCCGGGCTCGAGGAGATCATGGTGCATCTGGACAAGGAGGCGAGAGACGATGGCTAAGCTGCTGGCAAAGGAGATCAGGCTCTTCACGCACCCGACGAGCTGGATGTTCCTGGCCTTCGGGGCGATGATGCTCATTCCGGGTTATCCGATGTACATCCCCTTCTTCTGGGTCACGCTGGGGCTGTTCTACGCCTGCCTCGGCGCGCGGGAGAACAACGACCTGTATTACACGCTGCTGCTGCCGGTGCGCAAGCGCGACGCGGTGCGCGCGCGGGGACTGTACTTCGCGGTCATGGAGCTGCTGCAGATCGCGGTCTGCATCCCCTTCGCGATCCTGCGCCGGGCGCTCGGGATCGGGCCGAACCCCGCGGGCATGGACGCGAACGCCGCGCTCTTCGGGCTCGTGCTGATCCTCATGGGGCTGTTCAATCTGAGCTTTCTGCCGCGGCTGTACAAAAACCCGTCGGCGGTCGGCAAACCCTTCCTGCTCGTCACGGTCTTCGTGTTCCTCTACATCGTGGCGGCGGAGCTCTGCTGCTTCACCGTGCCCTTCTTCCGCGACGTGCTCGACACGCCCGATCCGCAGCATCTCGGCGCGAAGCTGGCCGTGCTGGCGCTCGGCGCGGCGCTCTTCGTGCTGCTGACGCTGCTCGGCACGCGCAGGGCGGAGCGGATCTTCGAGAAGGTCGATCTGTAGGGAACCGTCCGCCGGGAAGGCCGGCGCGGAAAAACATGACAGGCGCTGTTGAAATGACGGCGCCTGTCATGTTATAATAGCTCCCGCAAGCGATCGAAACGGGATCCGCGCCGGACCCTCCGGGGTTTTGGGCCGCGGTCAACAGGGGAATGCGGGTGAGATCCCCGCGCGAGGCCGTCACTGTGAAGCGGGGCGAAAGCCCCCGAAGTCAGAAGACCTGCCCGTGCCCCGCTCCCGAAGGGGAGCGGGGCGTCGCACAGAGATCCGCGGACATCCGGACGAATACGGGGCTGTGGTCAGAGGCCCCGTTTTCTCTCTTTTTTCTCTGTGTGATATTCGGTTCAAAAAAGAAAGGAGAGAGTATCACGAAAAAACAAAGCAAGATCATCCTTGCCGTGGCCGTTTTGCTTGTACTGGTCATCGGCGCGCTGCTGGTATGGCAGCTGAACAAACCCGCCGCGCAGGAGGGCGGCAAGAAGCTGGTCGTCACCGTCGTGCACGGCGACGGATCGAGCAAGGACTTCCCGCTCGCCACCGACGCGGAGAATCTGCGCGCCGCGCTCGAGGAGCAGAAGCTGATCGCGGGCGACGAGAGCGATTACGGGCTCTTCGTCAAGACCGTCGACGGCGAGACGGCGGACGACGCCGTGCAGCAGTGGTGGTGCTTCACGAAGGACGGCGAGATGCTCATGACCGGCGTGGACGACACCATGATCGCCGACGGCGAGCACTATGAGATCACCCTCACGACCGGCTGGTAAGCTCAGCGCAAGGGAGATCTGCGTCCTCGCACTGATGGGCGCGCTGCTCTTCGCGACGAAGGCCGCGCTCGCCTCGCTGCCGAACATCAACCTCAACGCGCTGCTCATCATCCTTGCGACGGTCTTCTTCGGCTGGCGCGCGCTGTACAGCGTCGGCATCTACATCATGCTTGAGGGTCTGATCTTCGGCGGCAACGGCTACATGCTCTGGTGGTTCGGCTATCTCTACACCTGGCCGCTGCTGGTCTGTATCTGCATGGCCTTCCGCCGCAACGACTCGGCCCTGATCTGGGCGGTGATCGCCGCGCTCTTCGGGCTCGTTTTCGGGCCGCTGATGTATCTCGAGTATTTCGCGATCAACGGCGGATGGGAGATGTTCTTCGCGATGTGGGTCAGCGGCATCCCCTACGACTTGGCGCACTGCGCGGGCAACTTCGTCTTCACGCTCGTGCTCTACCGGCCGCTGTACCGCGTGATGGAAAAGTTCCTCGGCACCCCGGCGGGGCGGGAGCCGCAGAGCTCCGAAGCAAAGGAATCTTAGCAAAAAAAGCGTGCTGTGGAAACACAGCACGCTTTTCCGTTTGCTCCCTTGTTCAGTCCTGCCCGGGGACCTGCGGCAGGCCGGCGAAGCCGCGCGCGAGATCCTCGTCCGTGGGGATGTAGTCGCTCATCGCCCCGTCGTTGAACTTCTGGTAGGCCGTGAGATCGAAGTAGCCCGTGCCGGTGAGGCCGAAGAGGATGTCCTTCGCCTCGCCCGTCTCCCTGCAGCGGAGCGCCTCGTCGATCGCGACGCGGATCGCGTGGGAGCTCTCCGGCGCGGGGAGGATGCCCTCGACGCGGGCGAAGAGCTCCGCGGCCTCGAACACGGAGGTCTGCTCGACGGCGCGGGCCTCCATCAGCCCGTCGTGATAGAGCTGCGAGAGCGTGGAGGACATGCCGTGGAAGCGCAGGCCGCCGGCGTGGTTGGGCGAGGGGATGAAGCCGCTGCCGAGCGTGTACATCTTCGCCAGCGGGCAGATCTTGCCGGTGTCGCAGAAGTCGTAGGCGAAGCGGCCGCGGGTGAAGCTGGGGCAGGAGGCGGGCTCGACGGCGATGATGCGGTAATCCGCCTCGCCGCGCAGCTTCTCGCCCATGAACGGCGCGATCAGGCCGCCGAGGTTCGAGCCGCCGCCGGCGCAGCCGATGATGACGTCGGGCTTCACGCCGTATTTGTCGAGCGCCGTCTTGGCCTCGAGACCGATGACGCTCTGGTGCAGCAGCACCTGGTTGAGCACGCTGCCGAGCACGTAGCGGTAGCCGGGGTTGGACACGGCGACTTCGACGGCCTCGGAGATCGCGCAGCCGAGCGAGCCGGTCGTGCCCGGGAATTCCTCGAGGATCTTCCGGCCGACGGCCGTCGTGGGCGAGGGCGAGGGCGTCACGTCCGCGCCGTAGGTGCGCATGACCTCGCGGCGGAAGGGCTTTTGCTCGTAGCTGACCTTGACCATGAACACCTTGCAGTCCAGCCCCAGGTACGCACAGGCCATCGACAGGGCCGTGCCCCACTGGCCGGCGCCGGTCTCGGTCGTCACGCCGCGCAGGCCCTGCTTCTTGGCGTAATAGGCCTGGGCGATGGCGGAGTTGAGCTTGTGGCTGCCGGAGGTGTTGTTGCCCTCGAACTTGTAGTAGATATGCGCGGGCGTGTCCAGCTTCTGCTCGAGACAGTAGGCGCGCACGAGCGGCGAGGGGCGGTACATTTTATAGAAATCGCGGATCTCGCGCGGGATCGGGATATAGGCGGTGTCGTTGTCGAGCTCCTGCTCGACGAGCTCGGCGCAGAACACGCCGCCGAGCTCCTCGGCGCTCATGGGCGCGCCGGTGGCGGGATTGAGCAGCGGCGCGGGCTTGACCTTCATATCCGCGCGCATGTTGTACCAGCTGTAAGGGAGCTCTTCCTCGGAAAGATAGATCTTGTAGGGGATCTCGGGTGCTTTGATGCTCATGTTTTTCTCCTTTCATGATGAAGCGGCGATCACGCCTTTTTCCTGTGACGACTCGGTGCGTTCAGCGCCGCCATCGCTTTCCGGGGATCTTTTTCATGGTCCGTATCTCCTTATGCTGCCTGATAAAACAAAAATCCCATCCCAACACACGTGCTGGGACAGGATGCTTCCTGCGGTGCCACCCGGCTTGACGCGCCGCAAAGCGCGCCCTCTTTTCGCGTACCGTCATACGCGGATCGTTGTTAACGGAGAAGTCCGCTCCGTCTCCCATACTCCGGCCTACGGCCGTTTCTGCTCGCCCTCGGAAGTCCATTCGGTCGGTCGCATCCCGCCGCGCTCACACCTTCCGCGGCTCTCTGGGGGGATGGAGGAAGGACCTACTCACTCTTCCTCATCGGTTTGGCTGCATGATAGCACGCCGCCCCCGCTCTTGTCAAGAGAAAAATTCAGCGATTTAAAGCACTGACGATCCCCGCAAACGGCTCCCCGGGGCTGACGCGATCCTCCTTGACACTGTGCCTCGGGCGGTGGTAGAGTAGGAAGCGGTCATACGCCGGTGTGGTGGAATTGGCAGACACAAGGGACTTAAAATCCCTCGCTGGCGACAGCGTACCGGTTCAAGCCCGGTCACCGGCACCACGTCAGAAGAACGCAGCTCCATTCCGTTTCCGCGGTTTGCGTAAGAGCCGCGAAAACTGCATATCCGCTGCGTCCTTCTTCCTCTCCAAATCGGACCCGCTTCGCCGGGCTCCGATTTGGATTGGGAACCTTTCCGGATCGGACCCGGTTCGCCGGGCTCCGATTTGGGTTGGGAACCTTTCCGGATCGGACCCGCTTCGCCGGGCTCCGATTGGGAGAGGGATCCTTCTCCGCCGCGGACCGCGCGGCGCGGGGCATGTCCGGACGACAGGGGGAAAAGGAATGAAAAAAGAGACCTCGATCAACTATCTGCGGGCGATCGCGACGCTGCTGATCACCAACAGCCACTTTGACGCGCTCTATCCTGCGAGCCTCTCCTTCCTCGGCTTCGGCGGCCTGTTCGGCAACTGCCTGTTTTTCTATATCTCCGGCTATTGCCTGACCCGGCCGCGCGATCCCTTCCCGCGGTGGTACGGCCGGCGGATCGTGCGCGTCTACACGCCCTACGTGCTGTTCCTGCCGCTCCTGCTGCTGACCGGCTATCGCTTCCTCAGGCCGCTCTACTGGGTCTTCCCGATCGAGCCCTATCACTTCCTGCCCACGATCATGACCCTCTACCCCGTGTTCTATCTCTTCGCGCGCCTGCACGAGAGCGGCCGCGTGAGGTACCCGGCCGTGCTCGCCGCCGCGGCTGCGGCGCAGCTGCTGTACTTCTTCCTTTTCGTGGACAAGAGCGGCGACGTGGTCGAGCACTATACGGTCATGGGCCTGCTGTCCTACTTCGTCGTGATGCTCCTCGGCGCGATCCACAAGGAGTGCCGCCGCCCCGTGCGGAGCCGCTGGTACCTCCTGGGCGTGCTTGCCTGCTTCGCGCTTTACACGCTGCAGGTCTTCGTGCCGCTCGCCGGCGCGCTGAAGATCCTCCAGTGGGAGATGGCGATCGTGTTCGCCTTCTGCGCGGGCGGCTTCTTCGTCTCGCTCGAGGAAAAGCTCCCGACGCTCGGCGCGGTCGAGCTGCTCGCCCCGCTGACGCTCGAGATCTATCTCGTGCAGCTGCCGATCATCGAGGCCTTCTCACACCTGCGCTTCCCCGCCGGCCTGATCTACGCCCTCGTGTCCGTCGTCGGCTGTGCCTGGGCGCTGCACTGGCTCGCGGCAAAAGTCACGAAGCGGCTGCTGAAACCGAAAAACACATAAGAAAACCGGGATGTGAAAAGCCTTCACATCCCGGTTTTCATTCCCGGAAAACAAAGAGCGGAGCCGCAGGGCTCACTCGACCTCGACCGCGCCGTCCTCCCTGACGGTGACGGTCATGCCGGTCTGCACACAGTTGAGGAACGCCTCGCCGAGCCCGTCGACGACGGGCATCGACGCATCGGTCCGCACCTCGCCGGGGAGCGGCTTTTCAAGGGCTTTCGCTCACCCCGCTTTTTTCATCGCTTTTCCGCCTTCGGCGCCGGCGCCGTGCGGGTCGCCTCGAGCATGAAGCGGCACAGCGGCATGAGCTTTTCGCAGTCCTCCGCCATCTGCGCGGGCAGGGCGGGGGAGTACAGCAGCGCGTCGTGGTCGCGCCGCGTGCCGTAGTCGAGGTATTTGCGGTTGTACCAGGGATCGATGACCTCGTTGAAGGAGCCCTTCGGGCGGCGGAACTCCTCGCCGTGCAGGGCAAAGCCCCGCATCGGAGCGATCTGCCTCACGAGCCGCTCGAAGGCGGCGGGGTTGGCCGCGACCGCGCGCCGGAAGGCCTCCATCGCCGCGGCCGTCGGCGCCCAGAGCCCGAGCCCGTAGGAGTAGTCCGCCGCGCCGATCTCAAACCAGAACGAGGGGCCGTAGCCGCCCGCGCCGGCGGGCGTGATCGTGAACCACAGATGGTCGTGGAAGGGCCCGCGGCCGAAGAGACGGCGCGCGTCGCGGTAGATCCGCGAGAGGTGCACGCGGAAATCCATATCCGGGCAGCGGCGGGACAGCTCGTCATAGCAGGCGTGCGCGAGCTCCCTGAAGGGCCCGTGCAGCACGCGCTCGAATTCCTCCTTGTGCTCCTGGAACCAGGGGCGCTCGTTGTGGAAGCCGAGCTCCCAGAAAAAATCGGCGGTCTCTTTTGAAAATCCGTTGAACATGGCGTCCGTTTCCTTTGCTTGTCGGCTGCGATCATATTATCACAGGGGCGCGTTTTTCGCAAACGCTTTCGCTGTACAAGACGGGGAAAGCATGCTATAATATCCCTTTGAAATGACAACGCCTTTTCGGAAAGGTGGGAACAAGATGAAAATCATCATCGCGGGAGCCGGACGGGTCGGCTTCGTCGTCGCCCAGAGCCTGGAGGCCGAGGGCCACGACATCACGCTGATCGACCGCGACGCCGAGACGATCGAGCTCGCCTCCAACGAGCTGGACGTGATCTGCTGTCTCGGCAGCGCGACCAACCCCGACACGCTGCGCGAGGCCGGCGTCGAGAGCGCCGACATCGTGATGGCCGTGACGGAGAGCGATGAGATCAACATGATCTGCGCGCTGGCCGCACGCCGCCTCGGCGCGAAGTACATCGTCGCGCGCATCCGCGACCCGGAGTATCTCGAGCAGCAGGAGTTTCTGCGCGAGGCGATCGGACTCTCGGTCATCGTCAATCCGGAGTATGAGTGCGCCAAGGAGATCTCCCGCATCCTGCGCTTCCCCAGCGCGGTCCGTGTCGAGACCTTCTCCAAGGGCAGCGTCGAGATCATCGACTATCGCGTGCCGGAGGGCAGCGCGCTCAACGGCCTGAACCTGCGCGAGGTCGCGCGCCGTTTCGGCGCGAAGGTGCTCGTCACCGTGGTCGAGCGCGGCGCGGAGGCCTCGATCCCGCACGGCGATTTTGTGCTGCACGGCGGCGACAAGCTCTGCCTGCTGGGCGAGGGCGAGGAGATGCAGCGGTTTTTCTCCGCCGTCGGCGGCAGGCGTCCGCGCATCCGCAGCGTCATGATCATGGGCGGCAGCCGCACAAGCGTGTACCTGGCCGACCTGCTTGAGGAGAGCGGGATCTCCGTCACGGTGATCGACCGCTCGCGCGAGCGCTGCAACGAGCTGTGCGACCTCATCCCGCACGCGCGCGTGGTCTGCGGCGACGCCACGCGCGACGAGGTACTGCTCGAGGAGGGCATCCGCAGCGCGGACGCCTTCGTCGCGCTCACCGGCGACGACGGCGACAACATCGTGACCGCGATGTACGCCAAGCGCTGCGGCGTCGGCAAGACCGTCGTCAAGGTCAACATGCGGCACTTCTCCGGCATGCTCGACGGCGAAAACGACAGCATGATCGCCCCCAAGGAGATCATCGCCCAGCAGATCACGAGCTTTGTGCGCGCGATCTCGAACTCCGCCGACTGGGGCAGCGTCGAGACGCTGCACAAGCTCGCCGGCGGGCAGGTCGAGGCGCTCGAGTTCAAGGTGGGCGAGGGCGCGAGCTGCGTCGGCGTGCCGCTGTGCGACCTGAAGCTGCGCCGCGGCGTGCTCATCAGCGCGATCATCCGCGGCGACAAGACCCTGATACCCAACGGCCTGACCGTGATCGAGAAGGGCGACCACGCCGTGGTCGTCGCCCCGGCGGGCATGCTCAAGGATATCAACGACATGACGGACGGCGAGACATGAACTACCGAATGATCGCCTATATCCTCGGCCGGGTGCTGCTGATCCTCGCGGCGCTGATGCTGCTGCCGCTGCTTACCGCGCTCGTCTGCGGCGAGAGCCCGGTCCCCTTCGTCGTGACGATCCTGCTCACGGCGCTCTGCGGCGGGACGCTGCTGCTCTTCCGGCCGAGCTCGCGCGAGATATACGCGCGCGAGGGCTTTGCCTGCGTGGGTCTGTCGTGGCTGGCGATGTCGCTGCTCGGCTCGCTGCCCTTCGTGATCAGCGGCGATATCCCCCGCTTCATCGACGCGTTTTTCGAGACGGTCTCCGGCTTCACGACGACCGGGGCCTCGATCCTGAACGACATCGAGAGCCTGTCGCGCTCGGGCCTGTTCTGGCGCAGCTTCACGCACTGGATCGGCGGCATGGGCGTGCTGGTCTTCCTCATGGCCGTCATGCCCATGAGCGGCGAGCGCTCGATGCACATCATGCGCGCCGAGGTCCCGGGCCCCACCGTGGGCAAGCTGGTCCCGCGCGCGAGGCAGACCGCGCGCATCCTCTATCTGATCTACACCGCCTTCACCGTTGCCGAGACGGTGCTGCTGATGTGCGGCGGCATGAGCTTCTACGAGGCGCTGCTCCACGCCTTCGCCACGGCGGGCACGGGCGGCTTTTCGACCCGGAATGCCAGCATCGCCGCCTTCGACAGCGCTTATATCGAGGGCGTGATCGCCTTCTTCCTCATCCTCTTCGGCATGAACTTCAACCTCTTCTACCTGATCCTGATCGGACGGGTGCGCGACGCGCTGCGCAGCGAGGAGCTGCACCGCTACCTCGAGATCATCGCCGTGTGCGTCGCGCTGATCGCGGTGACGACTGCGAAGCGGTACGGCGCCGCCCAGGCGCTGCGCCACGGCTTCTTCATCACGATGACGACGCTCTCGACGGCGGGCTTCTGCACGGTGGATTACACGCTCTGGCCGGCCTTTCTGCAGACCGTGATCGTCCTTTTGATGTTCATCGGCGGCTGCGCGGGCTCAACGGGCGGCGGATTGAAGCTCTCCCGTGTGATGCTCTTCATCCGCACCGCGGCGGCGGACGTGGGGCGCGTGGTCAACCCGCGCCGCGTCAACCGTGTGGAGATGGACGGCAAACGCGTCACGCCGGAGACGACGGGCGCGGTCTACGTCTATGTCGCGCTGGTCAGTCTGATCCTGCTCGGCTGCACGCTGCTCGTGTCCTTCGACGGCTACGACTTCGCGACGAACTTCACCGCGGCCCTCTCGTGCATCTCAAACGTCGGCCCCGGTCTCGGCCGGATCGGCCCGAGCGGGAGCTTTGCGATCTTCTCGTCCTTCTCGAAGCTCGTGATGGCCGTCACGATGCTCTTCGGCCGCCTCGAGATCTACGCGATGCTGATCCTCTTCATCCCCTCGACCTGGAAACGGAGATAAACCGAACAAAACACACAAGCCGGACGTCCGCGGACGTCCGGCTTTTTGAATTCTTTTTTAATTTTTCTTTGGAAAAGGCCGATGTGTTGAAAAAGAGAATTTTTGTGTTATAATGTATCATTACCGTCATTATGTACATTCGGAGGCAATAATAAGAATGTCCAAAAAACAGTTCAAAGCCGAGTCCAAGCGTCTGCTCGACCTGATGATCAACTCGATCTACACCAACAAGGAGATCTTCCTGCGCGAGATCATCTCCAACGCATCGGACGCGATCGACAAGCTGTGCTACCTCTCGCTGACCGACGACGGAGTCGGGCTAAGCCGCGACGATTTCCGCATCGACGTGATCCCCGACAAGGAGGCTCGCACCCTCACCGTGCGCGACAACGGCGTCGGCATGAGCGCGCAGGAGGCGGAGAACAACCTCGGCGTGATCGCCAGGTCCGGCTCGCTGAACTTCAAAAACGAGATGGACGGCGAGAAGAGCGAGGATCTTTCGATCATCGGCCAGTTCGGCGTGGGCTTCTACTCCGCCTTCATGGTCTCGGACAAGGTCACGGTCATCACCCGCAAGTACGGCAGCGACGAGGCCGTCAAATGGGAGAGCAGCGGCGCGGACGGCTACACGATCACGCCCTGCGGGCGCGAGAGCGCCGGCACCGACGTCATCATGCACCTCAAGGCCGACACCGACGACGAGCTCTACGGCACCTATCTTGAGATCTGGAAGCTCAAAGCCCTGATCCGCAAATATTCCGACTACGTCCGCTGGCCCATCTGCATGGACGTCCCGCGCTCCGAGCGCGCGGAGACCGGCGAGAAGAACGACGACGGCTCGCCGAAGTACGAATACAGGACCGTCGTGGAAAACGAGGTCGTCAACAGCCGCGTCCCGATCTGGCAGCGCAGCCGCAGCGAGGTCACGGACGACGACTGCATCGCCTATTACAAGGAGCACAACCGCGAGGCCAAGGATCCCTGCGCCCTCATCCGCGTGGACGCGGAGGGCGCCGTGTCCTACAAGGCCATGCTTTTCGTCCCCGGCGAGGAGAATTCCGGCGCCTTCTACGGCGAGGCCAAGGGCGGCATCACGCTCTATTCCAACGGCGTGATGATCATGGAGAAGTGCGACAAGCTCGTGCACGACTATTTCGAGTTCGTCAAGGGCGTGGTCGATTCCCCGGACCTGAGCCTGAACATCTCCCGCGAGATCCTCCAGCACGACCGCCAGCTGCGCGTCATCGGCCAGAATCTCGAAAAGAAGATCAAGGGCGAGCTGGAGAAGCTGATGCGCGACGACCGGCCCAAGTACGAGGAGTTCTTCAAGAACTTCGGCTACCACCTCAAGGTCGGCGTCTGCGACGAGTACGGCCGCTACAAGGACTTCCTCAAGGACCTGCTCCTGTTCCACACCGGCGAGGACAGGCAGGTGACGCTCAAGGAGTATGTCGCGAACATGCCCGAGAGCCAGAAGAGCATCTACTTCGCCTCCTCCGACACGCTCCGTCATGCGATGAGCCTGCCGCAGTGCGCGGAGGTCAAGGCGCGCGGCTACGAGCTGATCTACCTGCTCTCCCCGCTCGACGAGATGGTGCTCGAGGCGCTGCACGACTGCGACGGCAAGGCCTTCTGCAACGTCGTGACCGACGATCTCGGCTTCGAGACCGACGAGGAGAAAAAGGCCGCCGAGGAGCGGGACCTGGAGAACAAGGACTTCCTCGACTTCGTCAAGGAGAGCCTCGGCGAGCGCATGAGCCGCGTGAAATTCTCCTCCAAGCTCGCCGACCTGCCCTGCGCGATGTCCACCGAGGGCCCGGTCACGCTGGAAATGGAAAAGTATTTCCGCCGCGGACCGAGCGAGGAGATGCGCAAGGTGCGCGCCAGCCGCGTGCTGGAGCTCAACGCCGAGAGCAAGGCCGTCAAGGCCATGAAGGAGGCCTGGGAGAGCGATAAGGAGAAGGCCGGGCGGATCGCGGGCATCCTCGCCTCCCTTGCCGAGCTGACCGCCGGCGCCGATCTCGACGACCCCGCCGCTCTCGCGCGCGGCGTCGAGGAACTGTTCTGATCCGCACCCACAGCCGATACAGACACGCGCCCCGCGGGCGCAAAAGACAGAAACGACGGAGAGATTGACCGATGGCCAGAAAGCTCGGGATCTACATCCACATACCCTTCTGCGCGAGCAAGTGCAGCTATTGCGACTTCTATTCCCTGGCGCAGTGCGACCACATGATGCCGGACTATCAGAAGGCGCTGCTGGCGCATCTGAAGGAATCCGCGCCCTCGATCAAGCCCTACGAGGTGGATTCGATCTACTTCGGCGGCGGCACGCCCAGCTTCTACGGGGCGGACCGGATCGCCGACCTCTTCAACGCCCTCAAGCTGGGCGGCAACGTGCGCATCGACAGCGAGGTCACGGTCGAGTGCAACCCCGACAGCATCAGCCCCAACGCGCTCAAGCTGCTGCGCGAGGAGGGCGTCAACCGCCTCTCGCTCGGCGTGCAGGCCACGGACAACAACCTGCTCAAGCTCATCGGGCGGCGCCACAACTTCCAGCAGGCGCAGCAGGCCTTCCAGAACGCGCGCAAGGCGGGCTTCGACAACATCAACCTCGACCTCATGTACGGCCTGCCGAGCCAGAGCAAGAACGACTGGGCCGAGACGCTCGCGCGCATCGTCGAGATGCACCCCGAGCACATCTCCTGCTACGCTCTGCGCCTCGAGGAGGGCACGCCGATGTACGCCGACTACCACGGCTCGCCCATCCTGCCGGACGACGACGAGCAGGCGGACATGTACTGCTACGCCGCCGAGATGCTCGAGCGCTACGGCTACCGGCAGTACGAGGTCTCCAATTTCTGCGCCCCGGGCTTCGAGTCGAGGCACAATCTGAAATACTGGAACCTGGACGACTACATGGGCTTCGGCCCGGGCGCGCACTCCTGCGTGGGGACGCTGCGCTACAGCTTCGTCCGGGATCTGAAGCAATACATCTCCGGCGTCGACAAGCAGACGAGCATCGTCGACGAGTACCAGCGCATCGACCCGCTCGAGCGCGCGGTGGAGTACGTCATGCTCGGCATGCGCACGGTGCGCGGCATCTCAGAAAAAGACTACCGCGCCCGCTGCCAGAGCGACTGGCGCCCCGTGCACCAGACGCTGCTGGCCTTCCGCCAGAAGGGCTGGGCGACCGAGGAGGACGGGAGATGGCACTTCACGGTGCCGGGCTTCCTGATCTCCAACACGCTCATCGGCCTGCTGCTCGAGGCGCAGGCCAACGGCCGGATCGAGGGAACGCCCTGGCTGAGCGAGGCCTACGCGGCCGAGGAGAAGATCAACATCCCCAAGAGCGAGGAAGAGATGTTCACCGAGCTCTATCAACAAAGAGTCGGCAGTGAGGAACAGACATGAGCGACGAAACCAGAGATTATCCCGAATGGCTCGACCGTGAGCTTTTCGGTCATCTGACGGAAGCGGAGGACCCCGCGCCCGCGCCGGCTCCGCCCCCCGCGGAGGAGAGCGCCGCGCCGAAAAAGAAGAAGGGCGCGAAGGACGCCGGGCGGAGCGACAAGGCCGCCTCCGGCAGGAAGCCGAAGGAGAAGGCCGCAGCCCCGGCGCCGGAGAAGCCTCCGAAGGACGCGAAGAAGCCGAAGGGCGAAAAGCGTTCCGGGGAGGACGGCGAAAAGCCGAAGAAGCCCCAAAAGGCCGCGGAGAAGGAAGCGGCGCCGAAGAAAAAAGAGGACGAGGCCGCCGAGGCGGAGAAGGCCCGGATCGAAAAGCAGAAGAAGGGCGGCAAGGCTGCGCGCGGCGTGCTGATCACGCTCATCGTCGTCGCCTCGCTCGCGCTGATCCTCTGCGTCGCCGCCATGGTAGGCAGCGACATCATCACCGCAAGCGACGCCAACCTGCCCAACGTCTACGTCGGCGAGATCTACGTCGGCGGGATGACGAGGGAGCAGACCGTCCAGGCGCTGCGCGACGGAGGCTGGGAGAAGGCCAACGGCGGCACGCTGACGGTCAGGCTCCCGCAGGAGCAGAGCTTCGAGCTCGACTATCTCAAAGCCGGCGTCACCGTCTCGGTCGAGGAGATCGCCGAGAAGGCCTACGCATACGGCCACAGCGAGGACCGCTTCGCAAACCTGCTGACCTATATCAGCGACATGCTCATGGCGAAGGATCTCGGCGGCTACGACGTCAAGCTTGACGAGAGCTATATCGACGGCGTGGTGAACGCCGGCGTGGACGCGTTCGACAAGTCGGTCGAGGGCGAGGAGTACCTCGTCAACGACAAGGACTCGACGCTCGAGCTCGTCAAGGGCGCGGGCCAGGTCACGCTCGACCGCGCCGCCCTCTGCGCGAAGGTCCGCGAGGCGCTGCTCGCGCGCGAGAGCGAGATCGAGTGGACCGAGCTCGTCGGCGACCCGACCATGCCCGATTTTTCGGCCATCGCCGCGACGCTCGCCCAGGAGGCCCACGACGCCTACTACGATCCGACCACCGGCGAGGTCGTGCCGGAGATCCGCGGCGTCGAGGTCGACGCGGCGAAGGCGCAGAAGCTCTGGAAGGAAGCGGGGCTGCTCGAGACGGTCAGCATCCCGATCAAGATCGTCGAGCCCGAGGTCAGGGCGGAGGATCTGGAGAGCACGCTCTTCCGCGACCGGCTCGGCTACTGCAAGACCACGCTGGTCGGCAGCATCCCGAACCGCAAGAGCAACATCGCGCTGGCCTGCAGCCGCTTTGACGAGATGGTCCTGATGCCGGGACAGCGCTTCTCCTACAACGAGGTCGTCGGCGAGCGCACGGAGGAGGCCGGCTTCAAGTTCGCCGGCGCCTACAACGGCAACAAGGTCACGCAGGAGATCGGCGGCGGCATCTGCCAGGTCTCGAGCACGCTGTACAACGCCGTGCTCCAGGCGAATCTGGAGATCAACGAGCGCAGCTGCCACAATCTGGTCGTCGACTATCTCCCGATGGGGCTGGACGCGACGGTCAGCTGGGGCGGACCGGAATTCGTCTTTACGAACAACCGCGACCTGCCCATCAAGCTCAAGGCCGGCGTCGACGCGGAAAAGCGCAACGTCATCATCGAGGTCTGGGGCACGAACACGGACGGCTCCCACGTCGAGATGATCAGCGGTCTGACCTGGCCGATCTACGATCAGGACTTCCTCAACAAATACGGCATCGAGGTCCAGATCGAATGGGGCGCCCGCACGATCCGCCGCGTCTTCGACGCGGACGGCAACTACACGGATTATCCCGAGGCATACAGCTACTACCACCTCCACGAGGAGGAGATCCGCTATCCGTTCGTCCCCGATGAGGACGACGGCGGCGAGGAGGAGTATGCCGGGGACGGCGGCACCGAGGTCGTGATCGACAGCGGCGGCGAGAGCGAATAAATCCCCGCGCGGGATCGAGAATATACAGCAATCAGGAGAGAAGAGAAAATGGAAAAGAAGACCTTTTATATCACCACACCGATCTACTACCCCTCGGACAAGCTGCACATCGGCCACGCCTACTGCACGGTCGCGACCGATACGATCGCGCGCTACAAGCGCCTGCGCGGCTATGACGTGATGTTCCTCACCGGCACCGACGAGCACGGCCAGAAGATCGAGGCCAAGGCGAAGGCCGCGGGCGTGAGCCCGCAGGAGTTCGTCGACCGCATCGTCACCGGCGAGAAGGGCATCAAGGACCTCTGGAAGCTGATGAACATCTCCAACGACCGTTTCATCCGCACGACGGACGACTACCACGTGCAGGCCATCCAGCGCGTCTTCCGCAAGATGTACGACAACGGGGACATCTACAAGGGCAAGTACAGCGGCAAATACTGCAAGGACTGCGAGAGCTTCTGGACCGAGACCCAGCTCGTCGACGGCAAATGCCCCGACTGCGGCCGCGCGGTGCAGGACGCCGAGGAGGAGGCCTACTTCTTCCGTCTCTCGAAGTACGCCAAGCCCGTGCAGGAGCTGCTCGAGAGCGGCACCTTCCTCGAGCCGGCGAGCCGCGTCAACGAGATGATCAACAACTTCATCAAGCCGGGCCTGGAGGATCTGTGCGTCTCGCGCACCAGCTTCACCTGGGGCGTGCCCGTGGACTTCGACCCGGGCCATGTCGTCTACGTGTGGGTCGACGCGCTGTACAACTACTGCACGGCGCTGGGCCTGTACAACGACCGCTACCACGACTTCGACAAGTACTGGCCGGCCGACGTGCACGTCGTCGGCAAGGAGATCGTGCGCTTCCACTCGATCATCTGGCCCGCCATGCTCATGAGCGCGGGTCTGCCCCTGCCGAAAAAGGTCTTCGGCCACGGCTGGCTGATCATCGACGGCGGCAAGGTCTCGAAGTCGAAGGCGAACAACTCCACCAACGTCATCGACCCCTATATCCTCTCGGAGAAGTTCGGCGTGGACGCGCTGCGCTTCTTCCTGCTGCGCACCTTCCCCTTCGGCTCGGACGGCAACTTCTCCAACGAGCTGCTGATCTCGACGATCAACACCGATCTCGCCAACGACCTGGGCAACCTCGTGTCCCGCACGACGGCGATGGTCGAAAAATACTTCGGCGGCGTCCTGCCGGCCGAGCGCAGGGCCGATCCGATGGACGAGGAGCTCAAGGCGATGCTCTGCGCCCTGCCGGAGAAATACGCCGCGCAGATGGACGTCCTCCAGCCGCACCTCGCGCTCGAGGAGGTCTTCCGCTGCATCCAGCGCGCCAACAAGTACATCGACGAGACGATGCCCTGGGTCCTCGCGAAGGACGAGGCGAACAAGCCGCGCCTTGCGGAGGTCATGTACAACCTTGTCGAGGCGCTGCGCATCTGCCTGATCTGCCTGACGCCCTTCATGCCCGAGAGCTGCGACAAGGCGCTCGAACAGATCGGCGCGCAGGGCTGCCGCGCCTGGGACGACACGGCCTACGGCGCCCTTGCCGGCGAGATCCGCGTCCACAAGGGCGAGACGCTCTTCCCGCGTCTCGATCTCGACAAGACCCTCGCCGAGCTCGAGGAGATCTCCCGCCGCAGCAAGGCCCCGAAGACCGAGCCCGTGCTGCCCGACGTGACGATCGACGAGTTCGCCAAATGCGACATGCGCGTGTGCAAGGTGCTCTCCTGCGAGGCCGTGAAGAAGAGCGAAAAGCTCCTGAAGTTCCAGCTCGACGACGGCAGCGGCACGCCGCGCCAGATCCTCTCCGGCATCCACAAGTTCTACGAGCCGGAGCAGCTCGTCGGCAAGACCGTGGTCGCGATCCTCAACCTGCCGCCGCGCAAGATGATGGGGCAGGACTCCAACGGCATGCTGCTCTCCGCCGTGCGCGAAGTCGAAGGCAAAGAGGAGCTGCATCTGATGATCCTCGACGACTCCGTTCCCGCCGGCGCGCGCCTCTGCTGACAGAAGGCGCCTTCCGGGCCGGGAAACGCGGGGCGGGATCTCTCGCTCAACTCAAACAAGCGGCGGGGCCGACACCGGCCCCGCCTTGTTCACGCGCAGCTCTTGTTTCCGCGGAAAAAGCGTGATATAATCCCCATTCGGTAAAAACAAGCATTCAGGAGGCTTTTTGATATGACAAAGATCGACATTTTCTCCGGTTTCCTCGGCGCGGGCAAGACCACGCTGATCCGCAAGCTGATCGCCGAGGCCTACGCCGGCGAAAAGCTCGTTTTGATCGAAAACGAGTTCGGCGAGATCGCCATCGACGGCGGCTTCCTCGCGGACGCGGGCGTGCAGATCACGGAGATGAACTCCGGCTGCATCTGCTGCACCCTCGTGGGCGACTTCACGAAGGCGCTGCGCAAGGTCATCGACGAGTTCGCGCCCGACCGCATCCTCATCGAGCCCTCCGGCGTCGGCAAGCTCAGCGACGTCGCGCGCGCCGTCGAGCGCGTGGACGGCGCCGTCATCGGCTGCCGCACCACGGTCGTGGACGCGCAGAAGGCGAAGATGTACATGCGCAACTTCGGCGAGTTCTTCAACGACCAGGTCGCCAACGCCGATCTCATCGTGATGAGCCGCACCGACCTCGCCCCGAGCGAGAAGGTCGTCGCCGCGAGCGAGCTGCTCAAGGGACTCAACCCCAACGCCAAGCTGATCACCACGCCCTGGGACAGGCTCGACGGCGCGCAGATCCGCGAGGCCATGGAGCACGACGCGCTGCACGAGGAGATGGAGCGGCTCCGTCACGAGCATGAGCACCGTCACCACGACAACGACGAGGACGAGTGCGACGATCCGGAGTGCTCCTGCCACCATCACCACCACGGCGACGAGGACGGGGAGCACGAGCACCATCATCACCACCACGACCGCGACGAGGACGACGAGGAGCACGAGCATCGCCACCACTACGACGAAAACGGCGTCTGCGAGTGCGGCCATCACCACCACGACGACGAGGACGATGAGGAGCACGAGCATCATCACCACCATCACCACGACCACCACGCCGACGAGGTCTTCTCCTCCTGGGGCCACGAGACGGCGCGCAGGTTCTCCGAGCAGGAGATCCGCGCGATCCTCGCGAAGCTCGGCGACGCGGAGAGCTACGGCATGATCCTGCGCGCGAAGGGCATCGTCGACGCGACCGACGGCGAGTGGATCTATTTCGACTACGTCCCGGGCGAGATCGACGTGCGCCGCGGCAGCCCCGCCGTGACCGGCCGTTTCTGCGTGATCGGCTCGAAGATGAAGGAAGACGCGCTGAAGGAGCTGTTCGGTCTTGACTAATCCAAGAGAAGTACCCGTTTATCTGTTCACCGGCTTCCTTGAGGCCGGCAAGACGAAGTTCATCCAGGAGACGCTGGAGGACCGCCGCTTCTGCAACGGCGAGCGCACGCTGCTGCTCGTCTGCGAGGAGGGCGTCGAGGAATACGAGCCCGACCAGTTCGCGGACAAGAGCGTGATGATCCGCATGATCGAGGATCAGAGCGAGCTCGAGCCCGCGCATCTCACGGCGCTGCTGAACGAGACGCGCGCCGAGCGCGTGGTCATCGAGTACAACGGCATGTGGATGCTCGACGCGCTCTACGGCGCGATGCCGCAGGGCTGGATGGTGTATCAGGAGTTCCTTTTCGCCGACGCGACGACCTTTTTGAGCTACAACGCCAACATGCGCCAGCTCGTCTACGACAAGCTCAAGAGCTGCGAGCTCGTGGTCTTCAACCGTTTCCGCCCGGACATGGACAAGATGGCCTTCCACAAGATCGTCCGCGGCGCGTCCCGCCGCAGCGACATCGCCTACGAGTATGCGGGCGGCAAGGTCGAGTACGACGATATCCAGGACCCGCTGCCCTACGACCTCAGCGCGCCCGTCGTCGAGATCGGCGACGACGACTTCGCGGTCTGGTACCGCGACATGTCCGAGGAGCCGAAGAACTACGAGGGCAAGACCGTCCGCTTCAAGTGCCGCGCGCTGGTGCGCAAAAAGCTCCCGCCGCACAGCTTCGTGGTCGGCCGCCATGTGATGACCTGCTGCGTCGAGGATATCCAGTTCGCGGGCCTCGTCTGCCAGTGGGACAAGGCCGAGACCATCCGCGACGACAGCTGGATGATCCTCACGGCCGAGATCCGCTTCAAGTTCTCCCGCGCCTACGGCAAGAAGGGCCCGGTGCTCACGTACCTCTCGCACGAGAACTGCGCCCCGCCCGAACAGCCCGTCGCAACGTTCTATTAATGAAATGACACCGGCCTGCGGAATCGAGCGCGCGCTCCCGACGCAGGCCGGCACCGTTTTCGGAATGGAGAAATAACATGGTCGTATTTCTGCTTATTCTCGGCTTTTTTTGCATTGGAGTATTGTTCTACAATCTGATTTATTCCGACAAAAAAGATGAAGCAGATACGCCTCAAGAGCATACTCTAATCGAATACTCTGTTTCCGACAGGGCTGGCAGAAAAGGGCAGCAAGGCGAAAAAGAAGTCCAAAGAATCCTCAAAAAGCTTCCGGAAACGGAATACATCGTATTGAACGACGTCCTTCTCCCGGCGGGAAAGGGAATGACGCAGATCGACCATGTCGTCGTGTCTCTATATGGGATTTTTGTGATCGAAGCCAAGAACTACAAAGGGAAAATCTACGGCACGCACGACGCCGAAAAATGGTCGCAGTATGTTGACGGCGAAGAGTACAATTTCCGGAACCCGATCAAACAGAATACCGCGCATGTTATGGCGATCGAAGAGCTGACCCATCTCAGCGACAGGTACATCGTTCCGCTCGTTGTTTTCACCGGCAGCGCTACGCTGAAAGTGCTGGACTGCGACGAAGTGATCTATGACGGAATGCTCTACGAAACGATCTGCCAGTATCAAACCGCGCTCTTCACACCGAAACAGATGGAATACTACGCGAGGATCATCGACGAAATAATAGAAGAAAACCGAGAAACAAAAAGCGCACATATCAACGAAGTCCGGGAAAAGATCATTAGATGGGATCAGGAAGTTGAAGCCGGACGATGCCCGCGCTGCGACGGCGTACTGATCCTCCGAAAAGGGAAGTACGGCGAGTTTTATGGATGCAGCAATTACCCGAAATGCAAATACACGAAAAAAATCTAAAGAGATCAATTATGACGCATCCGTTTTCTCTTATCTCGCCGCCCTCCCCCTGGACCCCATCCTTGAAACGACAAAAGAGGGGGCCGCCCCCTCTTTTGATTCTCCCCGCCGCGGTACGAGGATCGAAACCTTCATGCCGCATAGGGAGTACGGCTTTTCCCATTCGAACAACGGAGGGGAGTTTTGAAAGAGGGGATAAGCCCCTCTTTCATCGTTTCAATTAGGGGAGTCAAGAGGGGGGAGAAATCGAAATCTTCCCCCTCTTGTGTCGTTCTCTTTTCTCCCTCTTTTCTCTTGGACAAGCAAGAGAAAAGAGGGGCGTCCCCCCCCGTCTCCGCGGGCACAGGAAAGAGGATCCGGACGCGGCCGGCGAAAAGCCCGGCCGTCCTTGCGCCCGCATCGCGGCATATTTCCGCCCTTCGTGTCGTATCCTGTACCGGGGTGGTATCCATGCTCAGTTATTTTTCCGACCTGCGCTACCGCGAGGTCATCGACATCCACACCGGCTTCCGGCTCGGCTACATCTGCGACGCGGAATTCGACGACGAGGGCGGGCGCATCTGCTCGCTCATCACGCCCGGCAAAGCCAAACTCTTCGGCCTGCTGGGACGCGAGGACGATTTCGTCCTGCCCTGGGAGAGCATCGTGCGCGTCGGACGGGACATCATCCTGGTGGACTGCAAGGAGGAGTTCCGCCGCCGCAAGCGGGCGCGGAGGTTCTGAGGCGAAAAAAAGCAGGAAAGCAAATGCTTTCCTGCTTTTTTTGACCGGTGATCCGGAGGAGCTTACTTGCCCATGTTCATCTGGGCGGCGACCTCGGCGGCGAAGTCGGACTCCTTCTTCTCGATGCCCTCGCCCTTGACGAAGTGGACGGCGTTGACGAACTTCACCTTGCCGCCGAGCTTCTTCGCGGCGTCGGCGATGTAGCCGGCGACGTCGCCGGAGAAGAGGTCGGAGCGGACGAACTCCTGCTGGAGCAGGCAGTTCTCCTTGTAGAAGGCGTTGATCTTGCCGGCGGCGATCTTCTCCTTGATCGCCTGGGGCTTCGCGGCCATCTTCGGGTCGTTGTCCATCAGGGCGACCTGAACGGCCAGCTCGTGGTCGACGACTTCCTGCGGGACCAGGGACTTGTCCCAGAACTTCGGGTTCATCGCGGCGATCTGCATCGCGACGTTCTTGCCGATCTCGGTGGCGTCGCAGCCCTCGACCTCGAGGTTGACGAGCACGCCGTGGGTGCCGCCGGCGTGGACGTAGGCCACGTTGGTGGGATTGGCGAAACGGGCGAAGCGGCGGATCTGCAGGTTCTCGCCGATGGACATGACCTTCTCGGGCAGCATCTCGGCGACGGTCAGCTCGCTGCCGGTGTACTTGCAGTTCAGCAGAGCCTCAACGTCGGCGGGGTTGTCGTTGAGGACGACCTTGCAGATATCCTTGACGAACTGGACGAAGAGCTCGCTCTTCGCGCAGAAGTCGGTCTCGCAGTTGACCTCGACGATGGCGCCGACGCCGCACTCCGGGCAGACGCGGGCATAGGCCATGCCCTCGGCGGCCACGCGGCCGGCCTTCTTGGCGGCCTTTGCAAGGCCCTTCTCACGCAGCCAGTCGACTGCCTTTTCCATATCGCCGTCGGTGGCCTGAAGCGCCTTCTTGCAGTCCATCATGCCGACGTTGGTCATCTCGCGGAGCGTTTTTACATCCTGAGCGGTGAATGCCATGATTCTTTCCTCCTGTATAGTAGACTTGAAAAAGGGGCGATCGTTCCGACGCCCCTTTGGTTTTATGAATTATTCCTCGGCGGGGGCTTCGGTCTCGACGCTCTCCTCGGCGGCGGCGTCCTCGCCCTGACGGCCTTCCTGCACGGCGTTTGCCATGGTGGCGGCGATCAGACGGATGGCGCGGATCGCGTCGTCGTTCGCGGGGATGACGTAGTCGACCTCGTCGGGATCGCAGTTGGTGTCGACGATGGCGACGATGGGGATGTGGAGCTTGCGGGCCTCGGCGATGGCGTTGTGCTCCTTGCGGGGATCAACGACGAAGAGCGCGCCGGGCAGCTTGCGCATGTCCTTCACGCCGCCGAGATACTTCTCGAGCTTCTCCATCTCGCCGAGATGCTTCATGACTTCCTTCTTCGGCAGCATGTCGAAGGTGCCGTCCTCCTGCATCTTCTTGAGCTGGGCGAGACGGTCGACGCGGGTGCGCATGGTCTTGAAGTTGGTCAGCATGCCGCCGAGCCAGCGGGCGTTGACGTAGTACATGCCGACGCGGGAGGCCTCCTCCTTCACGGCGTCGGTCGCCTGCTTCTTGGTGCCGACGAAGAGGATGGTGTCGCCCTTCTCCGCCAGGGAGCGGACGAAGGCGTAGGCTTCCTCGAGCTTTTTCACGGTCTTCTGCAGGTCGATGATATAAATACCGTTGCGTTCGCAGTAGATATACTCGGCCATCTTGGGGTTCCAGCGGCGGGTCTGGTGACCGAAGTGGACACCGGCTTCCAGCAGCTGCTTCATGGATACGACTGCCATTTGTTTTTCTCCTTTTGTTTTTGTTTTATTCCTCCGGACGCTTCAGCCCTTCCGCCAAGCCTCTGCGCGGCAGAGACCACATGGGGAAAGTCGGCGCCCGTGCGAAATGCCTTGATATAATATCAAAAGAAAAGAGAAATTGCAAGAGGGAAACAAGGTTTTTTTCGGCTTCTTTCCGGGAAAATACATTAAAAATTTTTATTATTTCCCGCGGATTCCTTTACAACGGCCGCTTTTTGTAATATGATAAAAAGTAGACCAAAAGGGAGGCTTCTAAAAATGTTAGAAAAGAATTTCACAGAGGTCTATGAAAAATTCGAGCTTCAGTTCTTCAGCAAGGTGTTTGAAAAGGTGCGCGAGAGGGACGGTTCCCTGAGCGCGATGGAGGCCTTTTCGCTGGAGGTCATCTATCTGCTCGGGGAGCCCACGGTCGGCCAGTTCGCCGATTTTCTGAATATCTCGCAGTCCAACGCCACCTACAAGGTCAACAGCCTGATCAAAAAGGGCTATATCGAGCGGCAAAACTCGCAGACCGACCGCCGCGAATACCATCTGATCCTCTCAGATAAGTTCAAAAACTATATCGGCCTGTTCAATTCTTACGAGCACACCGTCATGCAGCGCATCGAAGAGCGCTTCGCCCCCGAAGAGGTGGCGATCTTCGACAAGATCCTGCGCGTCATGGCCGACGAGCTCATGCCGGAGACCGACAGCTGATCCCCCGCGTCCTCCCCACCTTTATTTCAGGAGTTTTTTCGCATGGTTTTTTCCAGTCTGCTTTTTGTCTACGCCTTCCTTCCGCTCTCTCTGCTGGCGTACTATCTCTGCCCCGACCGCAGGAGCAAGAACGTCTCCCTGCTGGTCTTCTCGCTGATCTTCTACGCCTGGGGAGAGCCGAAGTATGTCCTGCTGCTGATGTTCATGGCGCTCTCGAGCTGGTTCTGCGCGCTGCGCGTCGCCGAAGCGCCCTACATCGAAACGGCCCGCGTGTGGATGTGGGTCTCGATCGCGGTCGACGTCGCGCTCATCGGCTACTTCAAGTATGCGCCGCTGTTCTGCTCGATCTTCGGCGAGGTGCCCGCCTTCGTCAAGCGCATCGCCCTGCCGATCGGCATCTCGTTTTACACCTTCCAGCTGATGACCTACGTCGTCGACGTCTACCGCGGCGACGCCAGGCCGCAGCGCAGCTACTGGAACGTGCTGCTTTACGCGTCGCTGTTCCACCAGTGCGTCGCCGGTCCGATCGTGCGCTACAAGACCCTCGCGGACGAGCTGTTCGTCAGCCGCAGGACGGGCAAGGACTTCCTGCCCGGCATCCGCCGCTTCGCGGTCGGCCTGGCGAAGAAGGCCGTGCTCGCCAACGCCTGCGGCGCGCTGGCCGACCAGCTGCTGCTCCCGACGGCGACCGCGTCGGACGCGGCGCTCTTCGCGCAGAACCTCGCCTCGATCCGGAGCCTGACGGTGCTGGAGAGCTGGCTCGGCGCGGCGGCCTACATGCTGCAGATCTATCTGGATTTCTCTGCCTACTCGGATATGGCGATCGGCATGGGCTGGATGCTCGGCCTGCACTACCCCGAGAACTTCAACTATCCCTACGTCTCCCGCTCGGTCACGGACTTCTGGCGGCGCTGGCACATGTCGCTGTCCACCTTCTTCCGCGACTACGTGTACATCCCGCTCGGCGGCAACCGCGTGAGCCTGCCGCGCTGGCTGCTCAACCTGTTCATCGTCTGGGGCCTGACGGGACTGTGGCACGGCGCGAGCTGGAACTTCGTGCTCTGGGGCCTGTATTACTTCGTCTTCCTCGCGGCGGAAAAGCTGCTGCTCAAGCCGCTCTTCGGCCGCCTGAAGGTGCTGCCGCACGTCTACGCGCTGCTCGTCGTGTTTGTCGGCTGGATCCTTTTCCGCTTCACCGACGTGCGCCTTGCCTGGCAGGTCTTCCGCAATCTCTTCGGCCTCAACGGCAACGTCTTTTCCGACTTTATCTCCGTCACGGTGCTGGAGAACAACGTCTTCCTGCTCGCCGTGTCGATCTTTGCCTGCACGCCCGTCGCCAAGCGCTTTTCCGACGCGATGGCGCGGCGCTGCCGCGCCGAGGGCTCGCAGAGCTGGGAGCTCGTGCGCACCTGCGCGGTGCCGGTGCTGCTGCTCCTGCTTGCGACGAGCTCGCTGGTCGGCGACAGCTACAACCCCTTCATCTATTTCCAGTTCTAAAGGAGGCGGACTGACATGACAGAAAAAAAGGTCCGCTCCGGGAAACGGACGGAGGAAAGCAAACGCGCCCGCCGGCGCAGACTGGCGACGCCCTTCTTCACGGTGCTCTTCGGCCTGGCCCTGGTCGCGCTGATCCTCCCGCTGCGCCCGACCGAGTCGATGCGCGAGAAGCGCCGCCTGGCCCAGTTCCCGGATTTTTCGGTGCAGAGCCTGCTTTCGGGCGACTATTTTGACGAGATCAGCACCTGGTATTCCGACACCTTCCCGGGCCGCGAGACCTGGCTGGACGTCGCGACGGCGCTGAACAACATGCACGGCATCACGACCAACGTCGTCAACTATTCCCAGCTCAACCAGCCGGCGGA
The DNA here is from genome assembly GCA_902761055.1 of Oscillospiraceae bacterium. Taxonomy (GTDB): domain Bacteria; phylum Bacillota; class Clostridia; order Oscillospirales; family Oscillospiraceae; genus Limivicinus. The sequence continues at coordinate 19,940 of CACWIS010000011.1, read as the reverse complement.
GCTCGAGCTCCCGCCGCTCCCGGCCGAGCCCACGCCCGCTCCGCCCGCCGAGAGCGCCGAGCCGGGCGAGCCCGACGCCGAGCCGACGCCGACGCCCGAGCCCACGCCCGTCCCGACGCCGGAGCCCACCCCGTATTACGAGGAGATCGACACGCCCACCGAATCGCTGGAGAGCTGGGGCGGCATCGGCGACAACGACGAGAAGGTCATCCACGGCGCGGCGCTGCAGATCGGCGGCGCGGCCTTCGAGAAATTCCAGTTCAACGAGGGCCTCACGTCGCTCAACGCCGTCATGGTCAGCCGCGCGGCCGGCATCGCGAAGGAATACGACGTGCGCTTCTTCGACATGCCCATCCCGGCGAGCGTCGGCGTGCTGCTCTCGTCGGACCTCGTCAGCCGTCTCGGCATGGGCGACCAGGGCCAGGCGATCGCCTTCAAGTTTGAAAAGGAAAGCGACGACGTGATGAAGGTCAACGTCTTCAACACGCTCGTCCGCCACAACGGCGAGTATATCTATTTCCGCACCGACCACCACTGGACGGCGCTCGGTGCCTACTACGCCTACGAGGCCTTCTGCCGCGTGGCGGACTTCGAGCCGGTCCCGCTCTCGGAGTACGAGGAGAAGGACATGGGCGACTTCCTCGGCTCGTTCTACTCCACCTCCCCGCAGCCCGCGAAACTGGAGGAGGACCGGCTGTACGCCTACCAGCCGCCCGGGAACATCGAGATGCAGGTCTACAACAACGGCTACACCTTCCCCGCCGACGTCATCTTTGACAAGAGCCAGGCCAGCATCTTCGACAAGTACGTGTCCTTCCTCGGCGGCGACCACACGATGACGGTGCTCACGAACACCGACATGCCCGAGGACGGGCCCAACTGCGCCGTATACAAGGACTCCTACGGCAATCCCTTCGTGATCTACCTCACGCAGCATTACCACCGCGTCTACGCGCTGGACTTCCGCAAGTACGACGCGATGGGCATGCGTTCCTTCATCCAGGCCTATCACATCAACGACGTCATCCTGGCAGAGAGCATGTCCATGTCCATGGGCCTCGGCACGTACCAGATGCTCGACATGCGGCTCGGCTACTGACGACAAGAAAGGGGAACGACAATGGAAACCACGGCAAACGGAGGGCTGAAGCTCAACTACAAGCGCACCGCGCTCATCGGCTTCGCCTTCTTCGGCATCCTTCTGCTCTGGCAGGTCTACGACTCCTGGTGCCCGACCTTCCTGACGGACATCTTCGCGAAGAACTTTTACAACATGACCTCGGCGGAGCTCAAGGCCAGCGATCCGGACAAGATCCTCAACGTCCAGTGGATCGTCGGCATCATCATGGCCTGCGACAACCTCGCGGCGCTGATCCTGCTGCCGATCTTCGGCAACCTCTCCGACAGGACGAAGACCCCGATCGGCAAGCGCATGCCCTACATCCTTGTGGGCACCTTCGTCTCCGCGGTCGCCTTCCCCTTCATCCCGCTGTTCTTCCACTACAACAACATCGTGGGCATGGTGGCGATGATGGCCGTCGTGCTGATCTTCATGATGATGTACCGCAACCCCGCCGTCGCGCTGATGCCGGACATCACGCCCAAGCCCCTGCGCGCCAAAGCCAACGGCATCATCAACATCATGGGCTACTTCGGCGGCGCCTTCGCCACGGTGCTCGGCCTGTTCTTCGTGCTGAGCTCCTACATCAACGCCCCCGCGGCGGAGCGCAACCTCTGGACGATCGAGCTGCCCTTCATCATCGGCTCGGTGCTGATGGTGATCTCCGCGCTCGTGCTCTTCAAGACCATCCGTGAGAACGAGCTCGCCGTCCAGCTCAAGGACGAGCTCGACCTGGGCGAGCAGCTCGCCGCGGTCGCGACGCCGATCGACGACGACAAGCCCATGAGCAGGGAGAACAAGGCGATGCTCCTGGCGATCCTCGGCGCCGAGTTCCTCTGGTTCATGTCCGACAACGCGCTGGGCACCTATATCGGCAACTACGTCATCTACTACCTCAAGTCCGTCTCGAGCGCGACGATGATCCTCACGATCCTCGGCGGCCTGGCCTCGGTGCTGGGCTTTGCGATCGCCGGCGGCATCGCCGAGAAGATCGGCCGCAAGTGGACGATCTCCATGGGCCTGATGATCACCTTCGTCGGGCTCGTCGTCATGTGCTTCGTCCGTCCGACGAACCTGGTCAAGGCCGGCGCCGCCCACGGCGAGTTCACCTTCCCCGTGCTGCTCTACGTCGTCTGGGCGCTCAAGGGCTTCGGCATGGCGCTGGTGCACAACTGCTCCTTCCCGATGGTCGTCGAGCTCTGCTCGGCCAAGCGGATCGGCAAGTTCACGGGCTACTACTACGCCGCGTCCATGTCCGCGCAGACCGTCACGCCGGTGCTGCTCGGCCTCGTGCTGAAGGCCGCGATGGCCTGGCGCGCGCTGCCGGTCTACGCCTGCATCCTCACGCTGCTGAGCTGCACGGTCTTCACCTCGCTCGTCAAGAACATCAAGGCCGGCAAGGTCGCGAACGTCACGGGGCTCGAGGCTCTCGGCGCCGACGACTGACGGAAGCACGCGGACGCTTGCCCGAAGAGAGGAGATAACATGAAAAAGGTTGAAAAGATCCTGTTTGCCTGCGGCGCGGCCGCCGTCGCGCTGCCCGTGTTCGTGCTCGCGCCCGGCCGGGCGACCAAGGGGCAGAAGGCGCCCTTCCTGGGCCGCAACTTCGCCCACCGCGGCCTGCACAGCCGCGACAAGAGCGTCCCGGAGAACTCGCTGAAGGCCTTTGAGCTGGCCGCCGCCGCGGGTTACGGCATGGAGCTGGACGTGCAGCTGACTAAAGACGGCCAGGTCGTCGTCTTCCACGACGACACGCTCAAGCGCGTCTGCGGCGTCCCCGGCCGCGTGGACGACTACAGCTTCTCCGAGCTGCAGAAGTTCCCCCTCTGCGGCACCGATGAGCGCATCCCGCTGTTCTCCGACGTGCTCAACACCGTACGGGGCCGCGGCGCGATCATCTGCGAGCTCAAGACCGGACCGCGCAACCGCGAGCTGTGCCGCAAGACCTATGAGCTGCTCGCCGCCTACCCCGGCGAGGTCTGCATCGAGAGCTTCAATCCCTTCATCGTCTCCTGGTTCCGCTTCCACGCGCCGGAGCTGCTGCGCGGCCAGCTCGCGACCGACAGGTACGACGACCGCAGCGCCCTGCAGGGCTTCCTGCTGCGCAACTGCCTGCTGAATTTCATCGCCCGCCCGCAGTTCATCGCCTATAAGCTGGTGAAGCGCCCGCTTCCGGTCCGCTTTGCCGAGCTGCTCGGCGCGATGAAGGTCGCCTGGACCTCGCACGAGCCGCGCAACGAGAAGGGCCAGGACGCCGTGATCTTCGAATTCTACAGACCCCGCATCAGCTTCAAATAAAGAGAAAAACCCTTCCCCGGCCGGGGAAGGGTTTTCGTATGCGCGGTGCGAAAAGTACGGCGCAAAAAAGAGGACGCCTCAGGCGTCCTCTTTTTCCTTGCTTTCTTCCTCTTCCTCGTCCTCGGGATCCTCGAGATCCTCCGGCAGGAAGGTCATCAGGTCCTCCTTTGTGGGCGCTTCCATCTGCGCGACGCGGTTGGAGTGGCGCACGACCATGTCCTCGAAGAGGTTGCGGACGTAGCGGCCGTTGCCGAAGTTCTCGCCGCGCTCTTCGTACAGCTCGTCGAAGAGCTTTCTCGCGGCGGCGTCGGCCTCCTCGCTGAGAACGTAGCCGTTCTTTTTGCACTGCAGCAGGAAGATGCCCATGAGCTCCGGGCCGTTGTAGTCCTGGAAGTAGAAGAACTTGTTGAAGCGCGACTCGAGACCGGGGTTGGAATCGAGGAACTCGCGCATCGGCTGGGTGTAGCCCGCGACGATGACGACGAGGTTGTCGCGGTGGTCCTCCATGGCCTTGAGCAGCGTCTCGATGGCCTCGCGGCCAAAGTCGTTCTCGCCGCCGCTGGAGAGGGAATAGGCCTCGTCGATGAACAGCACGCCGCCGAGCGCGGACTTGATGACCTCCTGGGTCTTGAGCGCGGTCTGTCCGACGTAGCCGGCGACGAGACCGGAGCGGTCCACCTCGACGAGCTGGCCCTTTTCGAGCGCGCCGATCGCGGCGTACAGCCCGCCGACGAGCCGCGCCACGGTCGTCTTGCCGGTGCCGGGGTTGCCCATGAAGACCATGTGCATCGACATCGGCGCGACGGGCAGCTCGTTCTGCTCGCGCAGCTTGCGCACCTTGATGAGGTTCATCAGGCTCTTGATGTCCTTCTTGATATTCTCCAGGCCGATGAGCCCTTCCAGCTCGGCCATCAGCTCGTCCAGGTCGGGCTTCTTCTCCGGCTCGTCCGGCTTGACGGGCGTCTCGGTATTGCCGCCGGAGGTCTGGGTCCGGGGCGGGTGCTTTTCGGAAAAGCTCGGCTCGCCGCTCGTGACGAAGTCGAGCGGGTTGAGCGCCTCCTTGCTCTTGCGCACGCCGCTGGTATCGCAGATGGCGGTGAGCTTGTCGGTGCACTCGGTGATATACTCCGCCTCCGCGTAGGTCACGTCGTCGTCGACGGCCGCGAGATAGAGCAGGATGTTTGTGAGCATGCGGATGAAGGTGCGCGAGGTCTCGCTGCCGCGCCGCGCGTCGCTCTCGGCCAGGTTCCAGAAGAACACCGGCGGGAGAAAGACCTCACTGTCGCAGACCGAGCTCGTCAGCGTCCAGAGCATCCAGGTCGGGCGCGGGCGGGTGCGGGAGTAGATCTGGTTGGCCATGTCGACGTGGCGCTGCGTGATGCTGCCGGCCTTGCTCCAGAGCCCCAGCGCGCAGGAGGTCATGAACTTGTCCAGCTCCTCGGCGAGCGTGATGCTGCCGACGCGGTAGAAGGCGTCGGTATTGGCGACGTATATTTTGTGAAATTCCTCGGGACTGCGGTTCCAGGCGGTAGGCATAACAGACGCCCTCCCTTATCTGTGATAGAGTTTTTTTGCCTGATATTTCGGCTCGAAGGTGATGTTCACGCCGAGCTTTTTGAACAGGTCTGCGTCGACGTGAGAAAGGATGACGGAGGAATGCGCCTCGCAGCCGCGCAGCTTGTCGAGCTGATCGATGGCGAGCTCCGCCATCGGGTTCGTCACGGCGCAGATCGACAGCGCAATGAGCAGCTCGTCGGTATGCAGGCGCGGGTTGTGGTTGCCGAGATGCTCGACCTTCAGGTGCTGGATCGGCTGGATCACGCCCGCGGCGATCAGCGGCAGCTTCTTGTCGATGCCGGCGAGCGCCTTGAGCGCGTTCATCAGACAGGCCGACGAGGCGCCGAGCAGCGAGCTGGTCTTGCCGGTGATGATCCTGCCGTCCGGCAGCTCGAGCGCGACGGCGGGGGCGCCGGTCTCCTCGGCGCGGGCCAGGGCGGCGTCCACGACGGGGCGGTCCTTCGCGCTGATGTCGAGCGAGTTCATGATCAGCTCGATCTTGCGCATCTCCGACGGCTCGGACAGGCCCTGGCGCACCGAGCAGGCCGCGGCGTACCAGCGGCGGATGATCTCCTGCTTCGAGGCCTCGCAGCAGGCCTCGTCGTCGAAGATGCAGTAGCCGGCCATGTTCACGCCCATGTCCGTGGGGCTCTTGTAGGGGCTCTCGCCGTAGATGGACTTGAAGATCGCCTCCAGCACGGGGAAGATCTCGACGTCGCGGTTGTAGTTGACCGTGGTCTTGCCGTAGGCCTCGAGATGGAAGGGGTCGATCATGTTCACGTCGTCGAGGTCCGCGGTCGCCGCCTCGTAGGCGAGGTTGACCGGGTGCTTGAGCGGCAGGTTCCAGATCGGGAAGGTCTCGAACTTGGCGTAGCCGGCCTTGATCCCGCGCCGGTGCTCGTGATAGAGCTGGCTCAGGCAGGTGGCCATCTTGCCGCTGCCCGGGCCGGGCGCGGTCACGACGACGAGGCTGCGCTCGGTCTCGATATAATCGTTCCTCCCGAAGCCGTCCTCCGAGACGATCAACGGGATGTTGGAGGGATAATCGGGGATGATGTAATGCCGGTAGGTCTTCACGCCCAGCGCCTCGAGCCGTTTCATGAACTTGTCGGCGATGGCCTGGCCGCGGTAGTGCGTCACAACGACGCTGCCGATGAACAGTCCGATGCCGCGGAAGGCGTCGATCAGGCGCAGCGTGTCGTCCTCGTAGGTGATGCCCAGGTCGCCGCGGCGCTTGCTGCGCTCGATGTCGTCCGCGGAGATGGCGATGACGATCTCGGCCACGTCCTTCATCTCGAGGAGCATGCGCACCTTGCTGTCGGGCTTGAAGCCGGGCAGCACGCGCGAGGCGTGGTAGTCGTCGAAGAGCTTGCCGCCGAACTCCAGATACAGCTTGCCGCCGAAGTGGGAGATGCGGTCGCGGATGTTCTGGGACTGGAGCTTCACATACTTGTCGTTGTCGAATCCGAGAGCTGTCATATCCTTTTTCCCCCGTTAAACTCCCACGCCCACGGGACTTCCGAGGAAGAGACAGGCGGAGAGGTATTTGTGCGTACAGAGCGCGAGGTGCGTGCGCAGCAGGAAGCTGCCGCCGTTGGAGGTGCTGAGATACAGGTCCGTCGGCCCGCGCAGGGACATGCCGCTGATCTCGCCGACCGGAACGGAGATCCCGCCGGGCAGCTCGAGCCGGTCGCGGTAGAGCGCGATCGCGCCGCGGCCGACCAGCTCGCTCGAGCGGCCGGACTGGACGCTGTAGAGCTCCAGACCCTCGTCGGAAAAGATCGGCTCGTCCGCGGCAGCCTCGGCGCAGCGCTTTTCGATCTGCTTGTCCTGCCAGCGGTTCCAGCCCCGCACGTCGGAGAAGGGGGCGTCGCCGCCGATGAAGGCGCCGGTCGGGGCGTAGCGCGTCTCAAAGCCGCAGCGGCGGCAGCGGAAGACGTCGTCAGCGGAGAAGAGCGTGCCGACGGAAAAGCACTTCGGGCAGACGAACAGCAACGTTTCGAGATTCTCGGCCAGGCGCTTGCCGCGGTAGAGCACCGGGCGGCTGCGCTGGTCGTCGAAGGCGTCGACGTGGATGTCGCGCGCGATGGCGGCGTTGATCTGCGTGACGCTCATCTTCGCGAGCTCCTCGGGCGTGTAGACCTTCACGAGCTCGCCGCGCAGCTCGCCGCGGCGGACGGAATCGCCCGACCAGCGGGGGCTGGAGAGATAGCCGCCGCGCAGGCGGAAGGTGACGAGCGAGGCGCCGCCGGAGCGGACGAGCTTGCCCGTCGAGGCGGGGAAGTCGCGCGTCACGCCGTCCCAGCAGCGGTTGCCCTCCGGGAAGAGGGCGACGCTGCAGCCGTTCTTGAGCGTGCGCAGCATCTCCTTGACCGCGCCTGCGGCGCTGCCGCTCTTCTGACGCACGATGGGGTGGACCAGCCAGTCCAGCATCCGGGAGACGAAGCCGAGGCGCATGATGTGCTCGCTCGCGAGGAAATACATCTGGTCGCGGAAGGCCGCGCCGACGAGCAGCGGGTCCCAGTCCGTGACGTGGTTGCACACGACGATGCAGGGGCCCTTGGGCGCGACGGTCCTGCAGCGGTAGTTGAAGCGGATGAGAAGGATCAGCCGGACCAGCGGCCGCATGAGCTTCCATATGAAAACGTGACGTGCATGATGCTCCATACCAATACCTCCCCACATTATCACCTATCATGACATTTTAGCATACCCTTTTTCAAAGCACAAGAATTTACTTTTATTCTGCATAAAGTTGTGATATACTCTTATTTTGTACAGGTATGCGCTCGCGCGCGGCGCGGACGCATGAAAAGGAAAGGCACGGAAAACATGGGACTTTTGGATAAGATCTTCGGCTCGTACTCCGAGCGGGAGCTGAAAAAGATAAGACCGATCGCCGACGCGGTCGAGAAGCTCGACGGCGTGTACGGCGCAATGAGCGACGAGGAGCTCAAGGGCAAGACGGAGGAGTTCCGCGCCCGTCTCGCCGCGGGCGAGACGACGGACGACCTGCTGCCGGAGGCTTTCGCCGCCGCGCGCGAGGCCGCCTGGCGCGTGCTGGGCATGAAGCCCTTTTACGTCCAGCTCATCGGCGGCATCGTGCTGCACCAGGGCCGCATCGCCGAGATGAAGACCGGCGAGGGCAAGACGCTCGTCGCCGTGCTGCCCGCCTACCTCAACGCCCTCACGGGCGAGGGCGTGCACATCGTCACCGTCAACGACTACCTCGCGCGGCGCGACAGCGAGTGGATGGGCAAGGTGCACCGCTTCATGGGTCTGTCCGTGGGACTGATCGTCCACGGCCTGACGAGCGAGGAGCGCCGCGAGGCCTACGCCTGCGACATTACATACGGCACGAACAACGAGATGGGCTTCGACTACCTGCGCGACAACATGGCGCTCTACAAGCGCGACATGGTCCAGCGCGGCCACGTCTTCGCGATCGTCGACGAGGTGGACTCGATCCTCATCGACGAGGCCCGCACGCCGCTGATCATCTCCGGCCAGGGCGACGAGAGCACCGATCTCTACCGCCAGGCGGACGACTTCGTCTCGCGTTTGAAAAAGGTCGTCTACGCCTCCGTCGACGAGAAGGAGGAGGAGAGCGAGGATCTCGACGCGGACTACGTCGTCGACGAGAAGGCCCGCACCGCCACGCTGACCGCGCGCGGCATCGCCAAGGCCGAGCGCGCCTTCATCAACCAGGCGCTCAAGGCCCACGGCATCATGAAGCGCGACATCGACTACATCGTCAAGGACGGCGAGATCATCATCGTCGACGAGTTCACGGGCCGACTGATGCTCGGCCGCCGCTACAGCGAGGGCCTGCACCAGGCCATCGAGGCCAAGGAGCACGTCGACGTCCAGAAGGAGAACAAGACCCTCGCGACGATCACCTTCCAGAACTATTTTCGCCTGTATAAAAAGCTCTCCGGCATGACCGGCACCGCCGCCACCGAGGCGGAGGAGTTCGACGCGATCTATCACCTCGACATCATCGAGATCCCGACGAACAAGCCCGTCATCCGCATCGACAACCCCGACGTGGTCTACAAGAACGAGAACGGCAAGCACCGCGCGATCATCCGCCAGATCGTCGAGTGCCACGAAAAGGGCCAGCCCGTGCTGGTCGGCACGGTCTCGATCGAGAAGAGCGAGTTCATCTCCGCCCTGCTCAAGCGCCAGGGCGTGCCGCACACGGTGCTCAACGCGAAGTACCACGAGAAGGAGGCGGAGATCGTCGCCCAGGCCGGCAAGCTCGGCGCGGTGACGATCGCCACGAACATGGCGGGCCGCGGCACGGACATCATGCTCGGCGGCAACGCCGAGTACCTGGCCAAGAACGACCTGCGCAAGGCCGGCTTTGCCGACGCGGTCATCGCCGAGGCCACCGGCTACGCCGAGACCGACGACGAGGAGATTCTCGCCGCGCGCAAATACTACGCCGAGCGGCTCGCCGCGCACAAGGAGCACACCTCCGCCGAGGCCGAGCAGGTCCGCGCGGCGGGCGGTCTGTTCATCCTCGGCACCGAGCGGCACGAGTCGCGCCGCATCGACAACCAGCTGCGCGGCCGCGCCGGCCGTCAGGGCGACCCGGGCGAGAGCCGCTTCTTCCTCTCGCTCACCGACGACATCATGCGGCTCTTCGGCTCCGAGCGCATCATGAACATGATGGAGGCGCTCAAGGTCGAGGAGGATATGCCGCTGGACAACAAGATGCTCTCGGGCGCCATCGAGCAGGCGCAGAAGACCGTCGAGAGCCGCAACTTCCAGACCCGAAAGAGCGTGCTCGAATACGACGACGTCATGAACCAGCAGCGCGGCATCATATACGACGAGCGCCGCAAGGTGCTCGACGGCGCGGATCTGCGCGAGCAGATCATGGGCATGGTGCACGACTTCATCCGCACGACCGTCAACGACGGCCTCGGCGGCACCGGGGCGGAGAGCCAGGCCCAGCTCGACGACGCGCTGCAGCCCTTCGAAAAGCTGTTCCTGCGCCGCGGCGAGCTCCGCCTCGCCGACTTCGGCGGCTACGCCAAATGCGACAAAGTGACCGAGCGCCTCGAGCGGATCGCCCGGGAGGTCTACGACGCGCGCGAGCGGGACTTCGGGCTGATGCCCGACGGCACGACGCCGCTGCTGCGCGAGCTTGAGCGCGTGATCATGCTGCGCGTCGTGGATACTGGATGGACCACATCGACGCGATGGACGAGCTCAAGCGCGGCATCGGCCTGCGCGGCTACGGCTCGACCAAGCCGATCGACGCCTACAAGCAGGAGGGCTTCGACATGTTCGAGGCCATGGTGCAGGGCATCCGCGAGGAGACCGTGCGCCGGCTCTTCACGGTGCGCGTCCGCAAGGAGGCGCCGGTCGAGCGCAAGGCCGTGGCGAAGAACGCGGCCGCAAACGTCGGCGGCGAGCCGGAGAAGAAAAAGCCCGTCAAGAAGGCGCCCAAGCCCGGCCGCAACGATCCCTGCCCCTGCGGCAAGATGAAGGCCGACGGCAGCCGGAGGCTCAAATACAAAGAGTGCTGCGGCAGATTCGAGAAATAAAGGATCGCATATGGCATTTATCGAAAACAACGAAAACGGCCTGGTGTACATGAGCTCGACGCTGATCGGCGCGCGCCACGCCTTCACGACGCGCTTCGGCGGCGTCAGCACGGGGATCTTCTCCTCGCTCAATCTCGGCTCGAACCGGGGCGACGCCCCGGAGGCCGTGCGCGAGAACTACCGCCGCGTCTGCGCGCTCATGGGCGCGGGCGTGGACGAGGCCGCCGTCACCAGGCAGGTGCACGGCGCCGTCGTGCGCACGGTGAGCGCGGCCGACCGGCACGTCTGTCTCTCCGCCGTGCCCTACGAGGCCGACGGGCTCGTGACGGCGGAGAAAAACCTGCCGCTGCTGTGCTTCACGGCGGACTGCGTGCCCGCGCTGCTCTGCGACGCGGAGGCGGGCGTGATCGCGGCCGTGCACTGCGGCTGGCGCGGCTCGGTGGGGGACATCCTGAAAAACGCCGTCGAGGCGATGTGCGCGCTCGGCGCAAAGCCCGCGTCGATCTGCGCGGCGCTCGGTCCGGCGATCGGGAAGTGCTGCTTCGAGACCGACGACGACGTGCCGCAGGCGGTCGAGGCGTATCTCGGCGGCGACGCCGAGGGGCTTTTCGTCCGCCGCGCGGACGGCAAGACGCTCGTGGACCTGCGGGGCGCGAACAAACGGCGTCTCGTGCAGCTCGGCCTGCGCGAGGAGCACGTCGACGTCTCGGAGGAGTGCACCTTCTGCAGCCACGACAGATACTGGTCCCACCGCTACACCCGCGGCCGGCGCGGCAGCCAGGCGGCCGCCATCGTATTGAGGTAAAAGAATGAGAAACAGAATCAAAAAGATCCTTGCCCTGACGCTCGCCGCGGCGACGCTGCTCTTCTCGGCGGGCTGCGGCGCGCGCGGCGGCCAGGGGGACGGCGACTACACCTCCACCGGCGGCAAGGATATCGTTAAGGGCTACGCGGCGGACCACGTGTTCTCGCTCAACTCCAACAGCAACTTCAGCTTCATCCCCTCCGTGGCGACCAACCACTCCAACCAGCTGATCTGCTCGCTGGTCTACGAGAACCTCGTCGAGATCGACAACAACTTCGAGGTCATCGACGGCGCGGGCCTGATCACCGAGTGGAGCGTCACCGAGGACGGCAAGACCTGGACGCTGAACTACGACACGACGCACGTCTTCCACGACGGCTCGCCCGTGCGCGGCAACGACCTGCGCATGTCGCTGGAATACTGCATCAACTCCGACCGCTACACCGGCCGCTTCGCCAGCGTCAAGGGCGTGTCCTGGACCGACACGCAGCTCATCATCCAGCTGGGCATCCCGAACAAGCAGTTCATCAAGCTGCTCAACATCCCGGTCGTCAAGGTCGGCACGAACGGCGACCCGCATCCGATCGGCAGCGGCCCGTACATGTACAACGAGGACGGCACGCAGCTGCTGGCCTTCAAGGGCTACAACGGCTACGACCATCTGCCCGTGGACGTGATCTATCTCAAGGAATACTTCACGGCCGAGGACATCATCGCCGCCTTTGAGGACTCCTACATCGACGTCGTCGTCAACGATCCGAGCAGCTATACCAACCTCGGCTACGCCAGCTCCAACGAGACGCGCACCTTCGCCACGACGAACATGCACTACATCGCCTTCAACGAGGAGAGCGACACCTGCCGCTACAACAACATCCGCGCGGCGCTGCAGTACGCCTTCGACCGGGAGTATCTCGCCAACGAGATGCTGCACGGCAACGGCGTGGCCTCGGCTGTGCCGATGTATCCGACCTGCTCGATCTACCCCACGGAGCTGGCGGACTCGCTCGCCTTCGATCTGGAAAAATGCAAGATGATCCTGCAGAATTTCGGCCTGAAGGATTCCGACGACAACGGCCGCTTCGACAGCATGAGCGGCGCGGGCGATCTGACCTTCACGATGATCCTCTGCAGCGACTCGAGCGCGAAGGCCGGCATGGCCCAGAAGTTCGCAAAGGACATGAACTCCATCGGCATCACCGTCAAGCTCTACGAGCTGGGCTGGGACGACTACATCAAGGCGCTCGAGGAGGGCGAGGTGGAGGTCGGCGAGAACCGGACGGTGGAGTACGACATGTACTACGCCGAGGTCAAGCTGCGCAACGACTTTGACGTGACCGAGCTGCTGCAGGTGCGCGACGAGGACAACGAGAAGACGAACATCAACTTCACCCATTCGCACGATTCGAGCTACGAGACCTACATCAACAACTACCTCGCCGCGGCCGACGCGGGCCGCGCCACGGCCTACTACGCCTTTTGCTACTATCTGAGCAACAACGCCACGATCATCCCCCTCGGCTTTGAAAAGCAGCAGATCATCACCCACCGGGGCGTCATCAAGGGCGTCGACGCCAACGCCGGCAACCCGCTCTACGGCTTCGCCGACTGGGAGATCGACCTGAGCTGAGACCGGAGAAAAAAGAAAACGGAGGAGAAGAGAAACATGACCGACAGAGAATTGATGTCCCGGGCCAGGGAGGCCTCGATGAACGCATACGTCCCCTATTCCCGCTTCCCCGTGGGTGCGGCGCTGGAGTGTGACGACGGCACGATCTACACCGGCTGCAACGTCGAGAACGCCGCGCTCGGCAGCACGATCTGCGCCGAGCGCACGGCCTGCTGCAAGGCCGTCAGCGAGGGCCACCGCAGCTTCCGCCGCATCGCGATCTACGCCGACAGCGAGAACTGGTGCACGCCCTGCGGCGCCTGCCGCCAGTTCCTCGTGGAGTTCTCTCCGGACATGGAGGTGCTCTGCGCCCGCGCCGGCGGCCGCTACGTCAGCTACAAGCTCTCCGAGCTGATGCCCGGCATCTTCAGGTTCTGAAGATGGAGCTCGAACAGCTGCGCGACTTTGCCGTGCTCGCCGAGACGGGGAGCTTCTCCGCCGCGGCGCGGCGCTTGTATAAAAGCCATTCCTCCGTCTCCCGGGCGGTCTCCGCGCTGGAGCGGGAGCTGGGCGTGACGCTCTGCGAGCGCGACCGCCGCAGCTTCGCGCTGACCGGAGCCGGCCGCACGCTGTACGACGGCGCGCGCGCCCTGCTCGCCGAGCTCGACGCGCTCGGGGAGAGGGTAAAGGAAGCCGGCGGGGAATAAGGCCGAAAAGGAAAGCGCTTTGGCGGAGGCCAAAGCGCTTTCCTTTTCTGTTTACCGCCCGTTCAGCGAAACTTCGTGCTGCCCTTGAAGAACAGCGCCAGCGTCCCGGGCCCGACGTGCGAGCCGGTCACCGGCTCGTAGACGACCGAGACGATCTCGAGGTCGCTGCGGATCGCGCGCAGCATGTCGACGAGCGCGTCTGTGTCCGCCCGGCAGTCGGCGTGCGCGATGCCGACGGTCAGCGGACCGGGATCGGCGTATTGCCGGAACTTCTCGGCCATCGCCTCGATGGCGCGCCTGCGGCCGCGGACCTTCTCGAAGCAGACGATCTTGCCCTCGTTGTCGCCCTTGAGGAGCGGCTTGATCTGCAGCACCGTGCCGACGGCGGCCGCGAGATTGGACAGCCGCCCGCCGCGCTTGAGATAGCGCAGGTCGTCCACGGTGAAGACCTGGCAGATGCCGTAGCGCCTGCCCAGCAGCCGGTCGGCCGCCGCGTCCACGCCGACGCCGGCGGCGCGCCAGCGCACCGCGTCCATCACGAGCAGGCCCTCGCCCAGCGAGGCGCCCAGCGCGTCGACGAGACGCAGACGGCGCTCCGGGAATTCCGCGCGCAGCTCCTCCGCGGCGAGGTTGGCGTTCTGGAACGAGCCGCTGATGCCCGAGGACATGCCGACGAAGAGCACGTCGCGCCCGGCTTCCAGCTCGGGACGGAAGAAGTCGGCATAGCGCTGCGGCGGGATCTGCGAGGTCGTGACCAGGGTCCCGGCGCGCATATCGTCGTAAAAGCGTTTGCCGTCGAAGACGAACTTCTCGGGCTCGACGCCGTCGATCAGAAAGGAATAGGCGATGCAGGGGATGGAATGCTCCTCGAGATACGCCTCCGGCAGATTGGCCGAGGTATCGGTCATGATCGTAAAGCTCATAGCGTTTCCTCCGGAAATCAGGATCAAAGGGCGCGCTGCGCCCCGTATCCAGCATACGCAAACGGAGGCGAAAAAGCAAACTACCCTCCGCCCGCCGCGCTCTACTCCCGAGCCGCGGCGGGGAGAGAGGGCGCGAGAGCCGCTCTACTGTCCGTGGAACGGCGCCGCAAAGCCTTGTCCCGCAAAGGGGAAAAGCGCAAGATATAGACAGGATCGCCTGATCGGATCAATTTGTAGAGAGTGACAAAAATCAAGCAAAAAAATCTGCAGAAATCACAAAAAAACGCTTGACATTCTGTAACCGCTCTGTTATATTATTCGAGCGCGCGTGTAAGGCACACGTATGCGCACTGCGAGGAAGCGGGAGATTGCTCGCCGATTTGAGCGAGGTAACTTCCGTGGAGCATGTCCGGTGACCGGCTTTTGTCCGGGCACACGATCGGGCGGGAAGAAACCTTATCCGGTACACGCGTATATCGCATGGACGGGGGATCGACCGGCTGTTACAGGCCGGTTTGTTTTTCGGACGTGGTCTGATACGCACGGTTGTGTGTACAGGAATTTGCGTTTCGTCCGTACGCAGAAAAAGGCGGGTCCCAATGCCGCCGGAAAAACGTACGAAAAAGGAGAAAAACACCATGGCAAGCAACAAAAACATGATCCGCATCCGTCTCAAGGCTTACGATCATCAGCTGATCGACAAGGCCGCCGAAACCATCGTCGAGGCCGCCAAGCGCACCGACGCGAAGGTCTCCGGCCCCATCCCCCTGCCGACCAAGACCGAGATCGTCACGATCCTCCGCGCCGTCCACAAGTACAAGGACAGCCGCGAGCAGTTCGAGCGCCGCACCCACAAGCGCCTCATCGACATCATGAGCCCGACCCAGAAGACCGTCGAGGCCCTGATGAACCTCGAGGTCCCCGCCGGCGTCGAGATCGAGATCAAGCTTTAACGGGCAAACGCCGATCCCGCAAACGCTTCCTTATATAATACAGGAAGCACACGAAAACCCACAGTCCATAACCCAATGTCCGCAGCTTGCGAGTGCGGACGGGTTAAGTTGCCAGCCTCTGGACGCATGCCCAACGTGCGCATCCATGCGAGGTAACCAATAACCGTTAGGAGGAAATACAATAATGAAGAAAGCCATCATCGGCAAGAAGGTCGGCATGACGCAGATCTTCGATGAGACTGGCAAGGTCATCCCCGTGACCGTCATCGAGGCCGGCCCCTGCGTGGTCGTGCAGAAGATGACCGTCGAGAAGGAAGGCTACGAGGCAGTCCAGTTCGGTTACGAGGACGTAGCCGAGAAGAAGCTCTCGAAGGGCGAGCAGGGCCACCTGCAGAAGGCCGGCGTGAGCATGGTCAAGCATCTCAAGGAGTTCCGTCTTGAGGATTCCAGCAAGCTCGAGGTCGGCGACGTCGTCAAGGCCGACGTCTTCGCGGAAGGCGACAAGGTCGACGTGACCGGCATCTCCAAGGGCCACGGCTACGCCGGCGTCGTCAAGCGCTACGGCCAGGGCCGCACCCCCACCAGCCACGGCGGCGGTCCGGTTCACCGTCACGCGGGCTCCATGGGCTCCAGCACGGATCCCTCCCGCATCTTCCCGGGCAAGAAGCAGGCCGGTCACATGGGCGTTGACCAGATCACCGTCCAGAACCTCGACGTCGTCAAGGTCGATCCGGAGCTGAACATGATCGCCATTCGCGGCGCGATCCCCGGCCCGAAGGGCGGCATCGTCTATATCAAGAACACCGTCAAGACTCAGCCCGTCAAGAAGGGCGAGGCTGCCGGCATCAGCGTCAACCCGCAGAAGGCCTCCGCGCGTGTCAACCCGCAGAAGGCTTCCGCCCGTACCAAGTAAGGAAAGGAGAGCAGCATAAATGCCTAAAGCTAACGTGTTCAACATGGCTGGCGAGAAGATCGGCGAGATCGAGCTCTCCGAGGCCATCTTCGGCATCGAGCCGAACAAGAGCGTCCTGCATGATTCCGTCAAGAATCACCTGGCCAATCTCCGCCAGGGCACCCAGAGCGCGCTCACCAAGGGCGAGGTTTCCTACACCACCCGCAAGCCGTGGCGCCAGAAGGGCACCGGCCGCGCCCGTGCAGGTTACGCAGGCTCCCCCGTGTGGTATCACGGCGGCGTAGCCTTCGCTCCCAAGCCCCGCGATTACAGCTACTCCCTCAACAAGAAGGTCCGCCGTCTGGCTCTCAAGTCCGCGCTGAGCGCGAAGGCCGCCGAGGACGAGATCCTCGTCATCGACGGACTGAAGGTCGAAGAGATCAAGACCAAGGCCTTTGCCGCCTTCCTCAAGAAGCTCGGCGTCGAGGGCAAGGCGCTCGTCGTCACCGAGAACGCCGACGAGAAGCTCATCAAGTCCGCGCGCAACATCGCCGGCGTGAAGACCACGCCCGCCACGATCCTCAGCCCCTATATGATTCTCACCAGCGGCAAGATGGTCGTCGACAAGGCTGCGCTTGCCAAGATCGAGGAGGTGTTCGCCTGATGAAGACCGCATACGATATCATCCTGCGCCCGATCATCACCGAGCAGTCCATGGAAGACCTGGACATCAAGAAGTACGCGTTCGAAGTGGACAAGCGCGCCAACAAGATCGAGATCAAGAAGGCGATCGAGGAGATCTTCGGCGTCACCGTCGTGAAGGTCACGACCGTCAACGTCCGCGGCAAGGAAAAGCGCACCGGCGCCTATCCCAAGGGCATGACCGCCTCCACCAAGAAGGCCGTCGTCAAGCTCAGCGCCGACTCCAAGAACATCGAGCTCTTCGAGGGCATGGCGTAAGGGAGGAAATGAAGAATGTCTATTAAAACCTACAGACCGACCACCCCTGCCAGAAGAGGCATGACCGTCTCCGGCTTTGACGGCGTCGACAAGCACGCCAAGCCCGAGAAGACTCTGACCGAGGTCCTCAAGAAGCACGCCGGCCGCAACAGCTACGGCCACATCACCGTCCGCCACCAGGGCGGCGGCAACCGCCAGAAGTACCGCGTCATCGACTTCAAGCGCGACAAGCGCGACGCCGAGGCGAAGGTCCTCCGGCTCGAGTACGACCCGAACCGCAGCGCGTTCATCGCCCTGTGCGAGTATGCCGACGGCGAGCGCCGCTACATCCTCGCCCCCGTGGGCCTGAACGTCGGCGACAGCGTCGTCTCCTCTCCCGCGGCCGACATCAAGCCGGGCAACGCCCTGCCGATGGCGAACATCCCCGTGGGTACCTTCATCCACAACATCGAGCTCTACCCCGGCAAGGGCGCGCAGCTTGTCCGCAGCGCCGGCGACGCGGCTCAGCTCATGGCGAAGGAAGCCGGCATGGCGACCGTGCGTCTGCCCTCCGGCGAGATGCGCAAGGTCCGCATGGACTGCTACGCCACCGTCGGCCAGGTCGGCAACATCGACCACGCCAACATCCACCTCGGCAAGGCCGGCCGCAAGCGCCACATGGGCATCCGCCCGACGGTCCGCGGCTCCGTCATGAACCCGGTCGACCACCCGCACGGCGGCGGCGAAGGCAAGTCCCCCGTCGGCCGTCCCGGCCCTGTGACACCCCGTGGGGCAAGCCCGCACTCGGTTACAAGACCCGCAAGACGAAGAACCACACCGATAAGTTCATCGTCAAGCGCCGCAACGCGAAGTAAGGAGGGTAACGTAAATGAGCAGAAGCATTAAGAAGGGCCCGTTTGCCGCGCCCGAGCTGCTGAAGAGAGTCGAGGAAATGAACAAGACCGGCAACAAGCAGGTCGTCAAGACCTGGTCTCGTTCCTCCACGATCTTCCCGTCCTTTGTCGGACACACGATCGCCGTCCACGACGGCCGCCGCCACGTTCCGGTGTACGTCACCGAGGACATGGTCGGTCACAAGCTGGGCGAGTTCGCCCCCACCCGTACCTTCCGCGGCCACTCCGGCAGCAAGAACGCCGTGAAGTAAGGAGGAGAGAAGAATGGACGAAAAGAAAATCGCTCGTGCCGAGCACAGATATGCCCGCATCTCTCCCCGCAAGGTCGAGATCATCTGCAACATGATCCGCGGCAAGGACGCGAAGGTCGCGATGGCCCTGATGGAGAACACGCCGAAGGCCGGCTGCGAGCTGATGATCAAGGTGCTCAAGAGCGCCATGGCCAACGCCGAGAACAATTACGAGATGGACCCCGAGAAGCTCTACGTCTGCGAGACTTACGCCGGCGCCGGCCCGATCCTCAAGAGAGGCAATCGCCGTGGCTGAGAGAGACTAAGGGAAGGAGGCAGAAAAAATGGGACAGAAAGTTAATCCTCACGGCCTGCGTGTCGGCGTCATCAAGGACTGGGATTCCAGATGGTACGCAAGAGAAGAGAAGGTCGGCGATCTGATCGTCGAAGATCACAAGATCCGCGGCTATCTCAAGAAGGCCCTTTATTCCGCCGGCGTTCCCACCATTGAGATCGAGCGCGACAGCGCGAAGGTCCGACTGTTCATCCACTGCTCCCGCCCCGGCGTCGTGATCGGCAAGGGCGGCGCGGAGATCGAGCGCCTCCAGAACGAGGTCTCCAAGATGATCGGCAAGCCCGTTGCGATCTCCATCATCGAGGTCCGCACGCCCGACACGAACGCCCAGCTCGTCGCCGAGAACATCGCCCAGCAGCTTGAGAAGCGCATCGGCTTCCGCCGCGCGATGAAGAACGCGATGGGCCGCGCGATGCGCATGGGCGCCCGCGGCATCAAGGTCAAGTGCAGCGGCCGTCTCGGCGGCGCCGAGATCGCCCGCAGCGAGTGCTACCACGAGGGCACCATCCCCCTGCAGACGATCCGTGCCGACATCGACTACGGCTTTGCCGAAGCGAACACGACCTACGGCCGCATCGGCGTCAAGGTCTGGATCTACAAAGGCGAGGTCCTTTCCCAGACCCTGCGTACGACCCCGCGTACGATGGATCCCAACAAGCCTCTGGGCGAGCGTCGCCGCAGAGACGACCGCCGCGGCGGCGACCGCCGTCAGGGCGGCTACAACCGTGACAACCGCGGCCAGGGCGGCGATCGCCGTCAGGGCTACGGCAGCAGGCCCCAGGGCCAGGGCGGCTACGGCCGCGGCCCGCGTCCTGCCGCCCCCGCCAAGGAAGGAGGCAACAACTGATGTTAATGCCTAAGAGAGTCAAGTACCGCAGAGTGCAGCGCGGCCGCATGAAGGGCAAAGCCACCCGCGGCAACGTCGTCACCTACGGCGAGTTCGGCCTTCAGGCGCAGGAGCCCGGCTGGATCACCTCCAATCAGATCGAGGCGGCCCGTATCGCCATGACGCGCTACACCAAGCGCGGCGGTCAGGTCTGGATCAAGATCTTCCCCGACAAGCCCGTCACCGCGAAGCCG
>CACWIS010000010.1 GCA_902761055.1 Oscillospiraceae bacterium | reverse complement strand
GCGTCGGTCTGGGAGATCAGGTCGCCGACCTTGTCGTACTCGTAGGCGAAGCTCGTGCCGTCGGCAAAGGTGACGGAGGTGAGGTTGTCTCGCTCGTCGTAGGCAAAGGACGTGGTGTTGCCGAGCGCGTCCGTCGTGGAGACGAGGCGGTGCTGCTCGTCGTAGGCGTAGCTCGTCGCGTTGCCGTTCGGATCGGTGCTGCGCACAAGATCCACGCCGTCGTACTCGTAAGCCGTGACGTGGCCGAGGGGATCGGTGAGACCTGCCCGGCGTCGTTGTAGGTGTAGGCGATCACGCCGCCGTCCGGGTTGAGCTGCCTGACAAGACGGTTGTGCGCGTCGTACTCATAGCGCGTCACGCCGCCGCGTTGGTCTGTGAGCTGGATGAGGTTGTTGTGCGCGTCATACTGCAGGCTGTAGCTGCTGCCGTCCGGCGCGGTCTCCTTCACCTTGTTGCCGAAGGCGTCGTACTCATAGCGCGTGGTGTTGCCCAGAGCGTCCGTGATCGCGATGATGTTGCTGTTCTGGTCGTAGGTGTAGCTGATCTCGCCGCCGTTCGCGTCCACGGTTTTGGTCGTGCGCTTCTGCGCGTCGAACCAAATCTCGCTGACGTGGCCGTCCGCGTCCGTGGTGACGGTATGGTCGTCGAAGTACTCAACGCCGTATTCGCCGCCGTTTGCGTCGATCTGATGGGTCACGCGGTTTTGTTTGTCGTAGGTATTCTTGACCTGGCGGACATTTGCGGCGTCGTACCACTCGGTCATGCGTCCCTGCGCGTCATAGGCATAGCGGATCTCGCTGCCGTCCGTATCGGTGAACTTGACGAGCAGATTGCCGCGATAGGCATAGCGCAGCGTTCCGGCCGGGGTTTCGATCGAGGTGATGTGGCCGCTGCGGTCGCTCTCTACGGCGAGCGTCGTGCCGCTCGGGAGAACAAGGGCCGTGATCAGGCCGTCTTCGTTTCGCCGCAGCTCGATCCGGTTGCCGTCCGAGAACTGGACGTACTTGAGCAGACCCCCGCCCGTAAAGGCGTGGATCTCGCCGTCAAGATTCGTGATGCGGTATTCGCTGCCGTTGGCCGTGAGTGTCAGACCGCGCCCCTCGCCGCCGGTGTAGCTGCCGTTGGCGCGGCGGGTAAAGACGATCTCGGCGCCGTCCGCCTGCGTATAAGTTATATCTCCCTCGGTATACAGGCGCAGGTGCTCTGTCCATGTGCTGCTCCACTTGGAGCCTAAGGGGCCGTTGGGAGCGTCGCTGCGGCTGTTGTAGGTGCGATCCAGCGTCAGCGCAGCGAGGCCGAGATCCAACAGAGAATAGTCCACGGTTTCCAGCAGGAAGTTGCCGGTGTTGAAGTTGATCGGCTCAAAACCGTTGGCGCAGAGCTTGTTGCGTCCCAGCAGGCTCTTGTCCAGCGCGCGGTCATCCACCGGCGCGACAGCCTGATTGCTGAAGCTGTAATTCCCGCCGTAAAGACGATTGAGGTATTCGCTCTGCTTCTGCTCCTCGGCGGTATAGCTGACGCCGATCAGGCGCTCCGGCGCCTTCATGCTTGTCTTCTCGGCGGCAGTGCGGTTGCTGACATGGTCCTCAGCGCCGCCGTAGCTGCGCACCGCGCGCACCTCATAGCGGGCGTTGGCAATATAATAGGTGTCCGTATATCTGGTGTCCGCCGTGCTGCCGATCAGCTCGCCGTTGCGGTAGATCTCATAGACGGTGGTATTGGCCGCGCTCGTGTCTTCGGGCGTGGGATCCGTCCACGAGAGGTCATAATAGCGCAGCTTCTCGTTGCCGTAATAATCCGCGCCCCAGTCCGCAACCGTGAAATTCTCCGGAGAGTGCATGATTCGAACGGTGACGCTGCTCTCCGTACAGGTGACACCCTCCACGTGCCAGGCGCGGAGAGTGCCGCCCGCTGCGCGGAGATAGACTGACTCTGCCGGGCTTTCCAGATAGACATACGCGCCGGGCGTCAGCTTGTACCATGTCTCCTTGTCGGTGGAGTAGCGGAAAGCCACGTCGCCGTCACGAAGCGCCTCCAGGCGGATGGCATAGAGTTTGCCGTCCGCTTTCAGTTCTCCGCTGTTGACCGTGCCGGTTCCGGTCACGTTCTCACGCAGAAGGATCGCCGTTTTGGCCCCGGTGCCGTACAGGGTGTGGTCTTTGGTCTCCGCGATGAGAGAGACCCGGCGGCTCTCGTTTTCTCCGACGCCGCGCGCGTCAAAATGAAAGCTGTCGGCGGTGTACGCGCCGTTCCAGTACTGCCGGAGCAGCTCGGCGTCCCGGGGCGCGGTCAAGAGCGGCGTGATGGCCTGCGTGACGATCGTATCGCGCAGGGTGAGCTGTTCCACCGGACGCAAGAGCTTGACGATCACGCGGGTGGGGTTGGTCTCGATCACGCCCTGCAGCGTGAGGCCGTAAAGCGTGGGCGTGCTCGCGCCGTCGCCAATTAGTTCGGCTTTGACAAGAATTGTTTCTGGGCACGACAACATCGGCACGTCCGTATCCGGCGTGATGGAGTTCCACGTCCCACCGCCGTCCGTGCTGAAATAGTATTGGATATCCGTACCCGCAGGCTTGTCCTCCGTCACGCCGATGCGCAGCGAGAGCACGGGGAATACCGGACTGATCGTCTGCGTGATCAGGACGCCGCTCGCAGCGCCGTTCAAAGACGCGCCGAAGTCAAAGGAAACGCCACTGTGGGAGCTGAGGAAGGAATCGTCCGCAAAGGCGTCGGAGTGCAGGACATAGTTGGACAAGCCCTCGCTGAACTGCATCGTTCCGTCGTTTGCGCGGGAAAGAATACTGATGCTGTGGGCGGAGTTTTCCTTATATGTGACTGCGTCGAAGGGGAAGGTTTTACCGTCTGTCGCGCCGCAGTAAACGCCGTCGATGTACAGCAGGCCTTCACTCTCCGGCTGCTCGTAGTCTACGGTATAGGCGCCGGTCACGCCGGATGCTGTAATTTGTTCGCCGTTTGCGGGTGAGGAGATGGCAACGTTACCGGAAATGGGCGCAGCACTCTTGTCCACGACAATAACTGTGCCGGTGACTTCATTCTCGTTCCCGGCCCTGTCGATCGCGCGGAGCTTCAGCTCGACCTTCTCTCCATCCGCAAACAGGGCGCAGTTGAGGATGCCGAGGAGTTCGGCGTCTTTTTCTGTGCCGCCCTCGGCGAGCGTCTGCGCTTCGCCGTCTTCGCCGGTAGCCGTAAGCGTCCATGTATTGAGCGACAGATCCGCGACGCTGCCCAGCACCTCTACCGTGCCGTTGACCGCGCTACCGTCCGTGGGAGAGAGGATCTCCAGCTCCGGCTTCGTAACATCGCGGAACAGCGAGAGCGTTTCTTCCCGTGTGTTGCCTACCTTATCTTCAAAATGCAGGAGAATCGTATGCTTTCCGTCAGAACAGTCGGAGATATCCAGAAGGGCCGTCAGATCTTCTTCCGCATCGAGGCTGATCTGCTCTCCGCCGTCGAGGCTGTACCAGACCGGCATAAGTCCGCTGTGCATATCGCTCAGACCTGTCCAGCCAAAGGAGAGTTCATCCGAGTTTGTCCATGAGGCGGGGTCAATCGACGTGCCGGCCACGACAGGCGCTGTGGTGTCCCGGTAAAACGTGATCGTCGACGCTTCACCGCTGTTTCCGACAACATCCACCGCTCTGACACTGAGCGAATGCTCCCCGTCGGAGAGCGAGGAGACGTTTATGATGTATCCGGAATAGGCCGGATCGGTTTTGCCGGTGGAGATAAATGTGCCGCCGTCGATGGCATACTCCACCCGTGCCAGATCGTTTATATCGTTGATCCCGCTCCAGGTCAGGCTGAGCTTTGTTTCGCTGCTCCAGTCGGCAGGCACGATGCCGAGCGTCGGAGCCGTCGGAGCTGTGCGGTCAACGTAGAAATATACGTATTGCGGAGTGCTCGTGTTGCCCGCGCTGTCTATAGCGCGCAGATAGAGAACATTTTGGCCGTCGCGGACGCTGCGGATATCAATGTTGACGCTTCCGTTCCCGGAAGAAGAGAACGTGTTGAGCCATCCGTTGGTGTTGTTCAGGGAATACTGGACATGCCCTGTCCCCAAAGAGGGAACAGCGCTTGTATCTGTAGCGTTGTAGTCCAGAATCCCGGCCCATGTCAGCGTAAGCGAGTCGGCGTTGGTATAGGCGGAAGGAGATATCGATACCGAGCTCGCTGTGCTGGGCGGAAGCGTATCCGGCAGGCGGGCAGTTCTTACGCCAAAGTATTTCGGATTCGGCGCCTGTCCGTATTGGTTTGCGGGGATAACACAGACAGAGTAGTTGAGATTGCCTGCCAGTACACCGCCTGAATTGTTATACGTGAGCGCCGGGAGCATGGGCAGCTCTGAACCCGCTCCGTCGTGATGGAGCAGGTATCTGCCGCTGTTGATTTCGTCCTCCGTGGGCCAGATCCCTTTGCCCTGCGTTGTCCAGGAGGTAGCTCCGTTAACATAGAAATACTCGTACGTCTTTCCGTTATGGATCCCAACGTAGTAGTTGGAGGCCCCTTCTACCGTGCTCCAGTCAAGGTCGAGATAGCCTGTTCCGGAATTGAGCGCATTCCCGTAAGCCGTGACTCTCAGGTTAGGATCTTTGGGGGTGGACTGAGCTACGGGATAATAGGTGATCGTGTAATAGGCGTTATTTAACCATGGATCGGAAGAGGCAAAAGTCAGGCTACCGCCGCTGCTCTCTCCGCGGATGAGTACACCGTATGCCTGCATCTGTGCAAGGCTGTTGAACCAGGTCGAGGCGGCAGCCGTCAAATCCCATTCATACCAGCCGACGGATGCTATATAATTAGGCGCAGAATTAGATGCTGTATAAGCTGGGCAATTGTTATAGGTGACCGTCTGGCTGTTCCAGTCGCCCAACAGCTGATACACCCGATAGGTGTTGCCGCCAGAAACATTTTCCACATAGGTATGGAGCTTTACTTCTTTGACCAGGATATAGTCTGCTATGTTATTGATGCTGTCCGGAAAGACCGGGCGGAACAGGCAGAGCGCCTCACCGGAGGTGTTGCCGCACTGCAGCTGCCAGCTTGTCCAGCCGTAATTGCGGTTTGGCTCGGCAGACGTGACATAGGCGTCCTCCATATTGTTCCAGGAATGACCATCTTCGTCTTTTCCGATGTAAGTAGAGGGATCGAGAATGACCGGAAAGGCCGCATTTTGCAGCCATGCTTCATCCAGCTTATAGGTTAACCGGTATCCTCCCCCGATATTTTCGAGCGACACGACGATATCGTCGTTGTATGCGCCGTTCGCGTCCAAAAGATACGGCGCGGAGATTTCTCCGGACTTGACTCCGGAGGCGTCATATAGAAGAACGCTGTTGCCGGAAAGAACAGGCGATAGGCCGGAGAAGTCCAGAACATAGCTCATCTCCGGCGTCGTATACTGCCGCATGATGACGGTTTCTTTAACCCCGTTGCCTTTGGGGATAAACTCAATATCTGTAAACTCGTTGATTGCACCAGGATATAGCACTCCCGCATAAGTGCCGTTAGCATACCCCATGCCGACGCCGCTTACGCTGTCATACACGGCGGCAGGTTCATATTGCTGCTGCGGCTCCATTGCAGCCGTCGGTGTTTCAGAGGGGAGAGGCGTGGGCGTGGGTTCCGGTGTAGGCGTCGGTCCGGGTGTGGGCGTCGGTTCGGGTGTGGGCGTCGGTTCGGGTGTGGACGTCGGGGTCGGCTCTGGTGTGGCCGTCGGTTCAGATGTTGGTAAGGGTGTCTCTGTTGGCTCCGGTGTGGCCTCCGGGATTTCAACGGGTGTGGTCACCTTGGCCGGAGTGCTGGGAGGAGAGGGCAGGAAGGTATCGTTCCCCATTTTCCGGGCCACGACTTCGTATTCCGTCTCCGGCACCAGATTTTCAAATCGAACCTCGCCGTTATTATCTATCGCTACCCAGGTAAGGCCGTTGTTGATGCTATACTCCAGCCCTGCCTGAGGCTCAAGTACCTTTATGCAGTTCGGCCCCTCCGCATTCACTTTCGGGGTATCCGGCGCGGTCTGCTCCTGCCGCTCTGTCAAGTTCTCCGTCGGCGTTGGCGTATTCGTGGGAGTGGGGCTCTCGGTCGGAGCCGGTGCTTCTGTCGGTTCAGGAGTTTCTGTGGGAACAGGAGTTGCGGTCTGAATTGGGGGCTCTGTAGGCTCGGGAATTGCTGTAGGGGTCAGCGTTTCTACAGGGTTGGGTGTTTCGTCAGGCGTATCCTCTTCATTCAATTCCGAGCTGTCAATGCTGCTTGCCAAATAGTGCGTTGAAATAACAGCGGATCTTCTGACGCTCAAAGGTGAGAGGTGTATGCTGTGTTTTCGGGAAACGGCAGAAAGTTCGTTGGCGCCATCTTTTTCATCAGCAGAATCGGGAGTTTGCTCTTCTGTAGCAGGTTGCTGCTCGATTTCCTCTTGCTGATCTGTTTCTGTGTCCTCGGTGGGCTCAACTTCCCCGGTGCTTTGCTTCTCATCTGGCAGTTCCGCTAACTCGCCGAGGTCATCCTCGGCGGGAAGCCCCTCATACGAGAGGCTGTCGAGATCTTCATTTGTTTCCGCTTCAACCGGGCCAGAAGGCTCGACGGGGACTGCGCCTGCCGCGGTTTCCGGATAGAAAGCGATTGCCGTATCCGCATCGGAAAGGGAAACCAAAACATCTCCATCGGAATAGGTTTTTTCCAGCGTAACCGTTACATCCTCAGAGGTGTTGACATAGCTGTCTCCGTGGTCTTCCAAGCGATCGTCTTCGTTACTGGTTGTTTTTCTTTCTTCCACAACAGGAGATGTATAGATAGTCGCAGTTACTGTTCCGTCTGCGTTGTAGGTATAAAGAACGCCGTCATCAGAATATTCCTGACGCGGCGAAGGTGCCTCCGCAAAGGCTGTATTGCCGCACTGGACAGTGATAGCAACAGCAAGAACTACGGAAAGAATTCTTTTTATTATCTTCATCTCTAACACCCCTGTTTCTCAGGCTCTTTTTCTTTGCTTTTTTACAGCTATACTTATTTAACGGATTTGGCCATTAAAAGCAGACTGTCGACCAAAGGCTTTTTTGTTAAAACGCACTATTAGAGCCAGTTTCGTTTAATTAAACAGTATTAACCGTACAAGGATACTGTATAAAGCTGAGGTAAAAGCCTGTACAATAATGAGGCAAGGGTGGTGGTATTCTTGAATACACATGAAAGGTTAAGAAAGCTCTTGGCAGAGCGAGGCTGGACAGAGTATCGGCTTGCCAAAGAAGCCAAATTGTCTGAATCCACGATCATGAATATCTTTCGCAGGAACGCCACACCTTCGATTCCAACGCTGGAAGCTATTTGCACAGGCTTTGGAATAACGGTCTCTCAATTCTTTGCTGAGGATGAGATGGTAGAACTCAACCCCGAATTGAAGGCTTTGTTCGATGGATGGGTGTTCCTGACGCCTCATCAAAAATCCGCTGTATTGAACGTAATAGAGGCATTCAACAATAATCATTCATAACTGCAAACAGAATGCGTTTCATCGGATATGTGAAACGCATCTTTTTATGGATATAGGCGCGAAATATGTCGAATAAGCATTTCGAGCGCAGCTAAACTAAGCTATACTTGAAATGACGTTTTTTGGCAGCAAGGAGAAAAAGTACATGTTAATCTATCTGCAAATGATAGAGTCCGAAGAGGACAAATCAAAATTTGAGGCAATTTATAACAAGTATCGGTATTTAATGTTCTCTGTTGCAAACAGAGTGTTGAACAATCAATATGATGCAGAAGATGCGGTCCATCAAGCCTTTCTCTCCATCATTGACAATCTGAATAAGGTTAGAGAAGTTGACTGTCCGGAAACCCGGTCTTATGTCGTTATTATTACTGAAAACAAAGCGATAGACATTATCCGGTCTCGAAAACACCTGTCCGGTGAAGAACTGAACGACACGCTGTTCGGAATTGACATTCCTCTGCCGGGAGATAACGGTTTGGCAGATGCGATGGCAAAGCTACCTGCTCGATATCGGGAAGTGTTGCTTCTTCGTTTCGATAATGGCTACAGCACACGTGAGATCGCGAAAATGATGGATATGACGGAGGGAAGCATGCAAAAGCTGATTTGGAGAGCAAAAGATGCCCTTCGCAAACAGCTTGACAAAGACGACGGAGGCTTATGATTTATCTTTTTTCAAAGCACCATAATTCCGGTCCATTCACGGACGAAGAGCTTCAAATTGCCGCAAGGGCAGTTACGGCCTCCATGCTCCAATCGCTGGAGGGATCTTCAGAGCCGCATCACGTTTTCTCGGAGTCTTTTCTTGTACGCATGAAGGCACTTTTCCGTATAGACGAGCGCCGAAACCGAGTAAGAAGAACTCTTCAACATGCGGCGATTATTGTGATCGGCGTATTTCTAACGGGTGCGTTGCTGTTGGCCTTCAATCCGGAAGCTCGTGCGGACTTCACTCGATGGATCAAGAACACATACGAGAAGAGCATATTCTATCAATTCTTTTCATCTGAAAACTCAACTGCCCCAGAGGAATCGTCCGCTCCTCTTCCTGATGTTGAGTTTGGTTGGCTTCCTGGTGAGTATAGCGTTCAAAAAGTACTTGACGAAGGAAACCACATCATTCTTTTGTTCGAAGATTCTGAGGAAACTATCCTTTTAGAATACTGGAATGTTGACAGTATAAATTATACTGAAATGTTCATGGATGGGTTTGTTCGAGAGGATGCATCTGTATCGGGACGATCCGCCGACTATTATCAAGCACTTGACCGTGATACCTCCAGTACTCTAATATGGACAAGTGATGATGGTAGCATCATTTTTTATCTCAACGCATCTCGCTCAAAAAACGAGATGATTAAAATGGCTGAAAGCATAAAAGAAATAAAAAAATAGGTGTCTGAAAAAACTCCTTTCGAACGTTATCTTTTTATCCAGATTAGAAAGGAGTTCTACCAATGAAAAAAACTATTTCTATTGCTCTCACCCTCGCGCTTCTCTTATCGACGATCCCGTTTGCTTATGCTGACGACACAACGACCCCAGCCGAGGACCCCATTGTTTCTGAAATCATTGCAACCGGTTCACTCTCTTTTAGTGGAACAACTGCGAATTGCACTGGTTCGGTTACTGATAATGGCAAATGGATCAATGCGACGATGACACTTTCGCACAATGGATCCACTGTCGGCAGTTGGAGCGGAAGTGGTCGTTCAAATGTTACCCTCAACGGAAGTTGTACAGTTGTAAGTGGGTGGAGTTACACCCTCGTCATCAGTGGAACCGTTGATGGTGTTGCATTTTCTACAACGCCTTACACGGCAACATGCCCCTAATGCTCATACCCTTATAGCGTATTGCTTATGCGCTAGAGATTTCTAAAAAAATACGAGCAGGAAAGAGCCTGCGTCTAACAATCGTTTAGACGCAGGCTCTTTCTATATATCAGCGGTTCATAGGTTTACATAAAATGTCGATTTGCGGTGTTTTTCTTCTTTTTTTGGTGTGCCGATAGAGGCATCAGTCGAGCGAAGGAACACCACAAAACCTTTCGGCCGCAGTAAAATATAGTCACTGATCAAAAACTAAAACATAGGAGAAAGAGAATGTACAGCTTCCATAAAGATATGAGCAATGACACCATCCCGCCGGAGGAAATCGCAAAACTGCTTCGGAGCATTGGCGCATCAGGACGGCTTGTCGGATTCAACTACATAGTCTTCATAGTTTATAACATCCTGCAAAAACCAGACGAGCATTACTGGATCACCAAGTGCGCCTATCCGGATACCGCGAAGTATTTTCAGGTGCGGCCATCCTCGGTGGAGCACGCGATCCGCACGGTAATAGCTTCGATTTGGGATCGTTATGACCATTCTGATCTAAACCGTGTGGCTGGAATCGAATTGGAGAAGATGCCCACGAACAGCGAATTTATAGATATTCTTGTTGCCTATCTCCGCTATGGATCTTATGAAAGAAAGTGAAATGAGTGGACGGCTTTTCCTGTTCACAGAAGCGCACCACAGTTGGCGCGTTTCTGTGAGCCGGAAGGCTCATACAAGTGAATAGGGCAAGCAGATACGTTCCGCTTGCGGGAAGCCAGGCAGCGGGTGCGCCAGGATTGTCAGTCGGTGAGGAGGTGAAATCACCGGCGACAGAGCGAACAACACCGCCGCTGTATGCAGCCAATGGCACGGCAGCCGGCCATGATCCGCAAGCGGGCATAATGATACCTACGTTGATGGCACGTCACAGAGTCAAACGTCCCGCCATAAGCATGGAGGGAGGCACGAAACACATATCCTACGGAGCGGCCCGCCCCGCCGCCGTCTGTCCTTTGCCTTTGATAATATCGTGATACCAAGAATCTGCACTACGCAAGAGTGCGGATTTTGTCGTTTTTATTCGTTTCATCATGAAACGCATTTGGGAGGATACCGTTATGATGCAGTTTTTTCTTGGCCCTATGGCTTGTGGCTTTTTCGGCGTCGCGATCATGTGCCTTATGCAAATGGCCCAAAAAAGCGAGGATAAATAAATCTCTTAAAAATGTTCTGAAAATTTGACAAGAATCGACAAAAATGAGAAAATCATGATAGGAAGTGTGTTCCCTATGTACCTTGAAAATGTTGAATATCCTGTCATTTATATAGGTGATTTGGCTGTGATCTCGCGGCGCGGAAACGGGCGGGAATGATATGGAAGAGCTGCTCTTTGAAGCCTACCCGGACATTATGACCGTTCTGCAGGTCAGCGAGGCTTTGCACATCGGACGGAACAGCGCCTATAATCTCATAAACAGTAATTCGATCCGGCACCTTCGCATCGGATCGTCCATTCGAGTGCCAAAATCCTGCCTTGTGGAGTATGTGTCCTCCGCGTGGTACACGGCAAAGAAACCTGACAAAGCAGGCTACTCTGACTGTCAGAAAGGAGACAGAGATGACTGGCAGCCTGCAAGTCAAAAATGACAAGTACTATATCATCGTCAATTTGAAAGAGAACGGCAAGCGCAAGCAAAAATGGATCGCTACCGGGCTTGATGTAAAAGGCAACAAGCGGAAAGCGGAACAGCTCTTGCGGGAAACCCTTTTGGAGTGCGAGAGAGCCCCTACGAGGCCCGTGAGCGGCATCTTGTTTGCTGACTATATTCGGGCATGGCTGAAAGTCGCGGAACGCAGAGTAGACTCTGTGACCTTTCAAGGCTATAAACTGATGGCAAACGCCCAGGTGATCCCCTATTTCGATCAGAGCAGGCTCTTGCTTCAAGAAGTCACCCGTGCGGATCTGCAAGCCTTTTTCGATGAAAAGGCAGCAAGAGGCCGCAAAGACGGAAAGGGCGGACTCTCCCCCTCGTCTCTGCGGCAGTACAAGAATATTATCCTCCAAACCTTGAATGAGGCGGTAAAGAACGGGATACTTCAAACGAATCCCTGTCAATTTGTCGAGCTTCCGAAAAAGCAGCGGTATGAATCCAGCTACTACAGCGCCGACCAGCTCAAAACTCTGTTTGACGCGATCCGGGATGATCCGATCTATCCCCTTGTAAAGATCACCGCCCTGTACGGTCTGCGCCGGAGCGAAGTTCTGGGGCTGAAATGGGACAGCGTGGATTTCACCGCCGGGCGGCTGACGATCAAGCACACCGTTTCCAAGGTCACGACAACGGTATGTAAGGACAAGACCAAGAACAGCTCCAGCCACCGATCCTTTCCGCTGTCAGCCGAGGCAAGAGAAATCTTTATTCAAGCCAAAACCGAGGAAGCGATCAACCGAAAGCTTTGCGGCTCGGACTACGAGGAAAACGACTTCATCTTTAAGTGGCCCAACGGCACGCCCTTTTCCCCGGATTACGTTTCCTCTCATTTTTCGCTTCTCCTAAAGAACAACCACCTGCCGCATATCCGTTTCCATGAGCTTCGGCACAGCTGCGCGAGCCTACTATTGAACAACGGATTTACGCTGAAAGACGTACAGGAATACATGGGTCACGCCGATATTCAGATGACCGCGAACATTTACGGGCATCTGGATATGCAGAGAAAACAGCTTTTGACCGAGAAAATGGCGTCGAGCCTCTTCTAACACCCCGTTAGAAAAGTGTTAGAAAAACGTTAGAAATCGGCCTTTTGTCGAGGGAAAGTGAGAAACGGTGAAAAATTAACTTGCCCAGAAAGTTCTTAAAAAGCATAAAATAACCCCTAATCCGTTAAGATTAGAGGTTAAATGTTGGTGCGCGAGGCGGGACTTGAACCCGCACGCCCGGAGTGAGCACTAGAACCTGAATCTAGCGAGTCTGCCAATTCCACCACTCGCGCATTTGAGAGCTTTGTTATCATAGCACCCGCGCCCGTCCTTGTCAAGTAAAAAATCTTGTCCCGCGCCTCTGTCCGGCAGGCGGGGAACTTTTCCTTTACATCACGCGCGCCGCGGTGGTATAGTTGGGCTGAACAAAGAATACCCGGAAAGGATGAGGCCCATGTATACCGACCGCAGACTGCTGAAATCCAACGCCAAGACCATCATCAAGACCGCCAGGCCCTCCCTGCTCACCGCGGCGGTGATCTTCCTCGCGGTGTATCTGCTCCTCAACACGCTCCAAAGCGCGGTCCTCGGCGTCAACATCAGTTACGACGACATGCGCCAGTACATGAACTACTACATGAACGGCGACTACCAGGCGCTCATCCGCCTGAGCGAGAGCATGATCCCGCCGGGCTCGGCCTATCTGCTCAACGCGGCGATCTCCGTCGTGCTGTACATCTTCGGCGCGGGCTTTCTGATCTTCATCTTCAACACGATCAAGCGCAGCGGGGCGGTCTACGGCAACCTGCTCGACGGCTTCGGTCTCGCGGGCAAGCTGATCCTGCTGGCGCTGCTGCAGGGCCTGTTCATTTTCCTGTGGTCGCTGCTGTTTGTGGTCCCCGGCATCATCGCCGCCTATCGCTACCGCATGGCGAAGTTCCTTCTGCTCGACGATCCGAGCCGCGGCGTGACGGACTGCATCCGCGCGAGCAAGCAGATGATGTACGGCCACAAGTGGGAATGCTTCGTCCTGGACCTGAGCTTTATCGGCTGGTGGCTGCTCACCGCGATCCCCTACGTCGGCTACGCCGTCATGGTCTGGACCACGCCCTATATCAACACGACCTACGTGCTCTACTACATGGCCCTTGCGGGCAAGCCCGTGATCGTCGGTCCCGCGCCCTCCGAACCCACGTATATGTAACAAAAACAAGCCTCCCGCCGGGAGGCTTGTTTCGTTTTGTTCCTTATCAGAAGAGCATCGAGAAATGCTCGGGCTTCGGCTTGTATTTGACGCCGGAGACCAGCCCGACGGCCGCGAAAAGCGTGACCATCGACGAGCCGCCGTAGGAGAAGAAGGGCAGCGTGATGCCGATAACGGGCGTGATGCCGATGCACATGCCGATGTTGATGAAGGTCTGGAAGGCGAGCGCGCCGGCCACGCCGATGCAGATCAGCATGTCGTACATGCGCCCGGCGTGCAGCCCGATGTAGACGCAGCGGATGATGATGACCGTCAGCACGATCGCCACGAGGACGCAGCCGATCATGCCGAAGTTCTCTCCGATGCAGGCGAAGACAAAGTCCGTGTGCTTGCCGGTGAAGACCGTCGGACGGTGGTCCGCCCCGGCGCCGGTCATGCGGCCGGCCATCAGGGAATAGCGGCTCTGCGTGGTCTGCCAGGTGATGCCCCAGCCGTCTGGGTCGATCGTCTTGTCATAGGGCGCGATCAGGCGCTTTTTCTGATAGTCCTTGAGAAAGTAGTTCCACAGGATCGGGATGACGGCCGCGACGCCGGCGAAGCCGATGGCGAACCAGTACAGCCGGATCCCGGCGGCAAAGAACATCATCAGGAAGATCGCCAGGATGATCGTACCGCTGCCGAGGTCGTCGCCGACGACGACGATCATGGCGAAGACCAGCACGAAATGGCCCGCGATCTGCGCGACGGAGAGGAAGGAATTGATATCCTTGTGCTCCCGCAGATAGGTCATCTGTTTGGCGGATATGACGATGTACAGGACCTTGACGACCTCCGACGGCTGGACGCTGATGCCCGCGAAGCGGATCCAGCTGCGGCTGCCGCTTTCGCCTTCGGAGCCGAAGATGACGAGCGCGATCATCAGCGCGACGTTGATGACGCACAGCCAGCGCCATTGGTCGCCGAGGATATCGGCGTCGATGACCGTAAAGAAGACGAAGGCGATCACGCCGAGCACGATCGACAGGATCTGGACGATGACGCACTTGGTCGGGCTGATGATAACGCCGCCGGCCTGCATGCCCTTCGTGGCAAGATAGATCGCATAGAGGCTGACGATCGAGCAGGAAAAACAGAGCGTGAAGAGCAGCATGTCCGCACGCCTGAAGAAGTCCTTGATATAGGGAATGACTTTTTTGATCGCGATCACTTCCCTTTCGTGAAAAAAAGCCGAAACGCAAGATCGATACGCGGCTTATTTTAGCACAAGTTTTCTCTTTACGCAAGCTGTCACAAGGTGGTATAATACGGTGGAATCGTAAGGAGCGTCGGCATGGCGGTTTTCTGTTCGAAAAGTGAATCCGAGACCGAGGCGATCGGCGCGGCTTTCGCCCGCGATCTTCCGGGCGGGACGGTCGTGGCGATGTACGGCGATCTCGGCGCGGGCAAGACGGCCTTCGTGCGCGGCATGGCCCGCGGCATGGGGCTCGACTGCCGCGTTTCAAGCCCGACCTTTACGATCGTCAACGAGTATCTGGGCAAGCGGGACCTCATCCATTTCGATATGTACCGCCTCTCGAGCGCGGACGAGCTCTTCGACATCGGCTGGGAGGACTACCTCGCGCGCGGCGCGGTCTGCGCCGTCGAGTGGAGCGAGAACGTCCGGGACGCCTTCTGGGGCGACGAGATCGTCGTGCGCATCGAAAAGACCGGCGAGAACGAGCGCCGGATCACGATCGGGGAGGACGAGAAATGCTGATCCTGGCCTTTGAATCCTCCGCCCGTCCCGCCTCCGTCGCGCTCGTGCGCGACGGGCGGCTCCTCAGCCAGTATACGCAGTGCAGCGCGCTGACGCACAGCCGCACGCTGCTGCCGATGGCCGAGGATATGCTGAAGAATACCGAGCTTACGCTGCGCGACGTGGACCTCATCGCCGTCGCCCACGGCCCCGGCTCCTTCACCGGCGTGCGCATCGGCGTGTCCACCGTCAAGGGCCTGTGCTGGGGCGCGCAGAAGCCCTGTGTCGGCGTCTCGACGCTCGAGGCCATGGCCTGGCACGGTCTGGCCGCAGGCGGTCTCGTCTGTCCGGTCATGGACGCGCGGCGGGCGCAGGTCTACAACGCGCTCTTCCGCATCGAGGCCGGACGTCCCGTCCGCCTCTGCCCCGACCGGGCGATCTCGCTCGGGGAGCTGGCCGACGAGCTCCGCGCCTTCGGCGAGAGCGTCTTCCTCATCGGCGACGGCGCCGCGATCACGAAATCTTTTCTCGACGCGCTCTCCCTTCCCTGCCGCATCGCGCCGGACGATCTCGTCTGGCAGGACGCCTGGGGCGTCGCCATGGCTGCGCAGGACAAGGAGCCGACGGACGGCGCGGCGCTGCTGCCCGTGTACCTGCGCCTCTCGCAGGCCGAGCGCGAGCGTCAGGAGCGTCTGGAGCAGGCGCGGAAATAAGGAAAAACGCTTCCCGGAGGAAGCTGACAAATCATCGTTTATCATTTTTTGAAGGAGATCGAGATATGAGCAAGGTATGCGTTTTCGACCACCCCCTGATCCAGCACAAGCTTTCCATCCTGCGCGACGAGAACACCAGCGTCAAGGAATTCCGCGAGCTCGTCTCCGAGATCGCCATGCTGATGTGCTACGAGGCGACCCGTGACCTCCCCCTCGAGGAAGTCGACGTCAAGACCCCCGTGGCCATGGCCAAATGCCATCGCATCGCCGGCAAGAAGCTGGCGATCGTGCCCATCCTCCGCGCCGGTCTCGGCATGGTCGACGGCATGGTCAGCATGATGCCCAACGTCAAGGTCGGCCACATCGGCCTGTTCCGCGACCCGGAGACCAAGCTGCCCGTGAAGTACTACTACAAGATGCCCGCCGACATCGCCGAGCGCGACGTCATCGTCGTCGACCCGATGCTGGCCACCGGCGGCTCCGCCTCCGCTGCCATCAGCTTCCTCAAGGAATCCGGCGTGAAGCACATCAAGCTCATGTCCATCATCGGAGCGCCCGAGGGCGTGAAGAAGATGCAGGAGGACCACCCGGACGTCGACATCTTCGTCGCCGCGCTGGACGACCACCTCAACGACCACGCCTATATCGTCCCGGGTCTCGGCGACGCGGGCGACCGTATCTTCGGCACGAAGTAAGCCCCCGGATCGAAAACAAGCAGGAGACGCGCGTTCAGTACGAACGCGCGTCTCCTTTTTCATCATTCAAAGCCCTGCTGCCTGCACCAGACGTCCATGACCATGTCCACGGGCAGATGCTTGACCAGCCGCACCTGGCGCCGCACCGGCGCGCCGAGGATCGACACGCTCTTTTTCTTTTCGAGATCCTTCATCGCCTGCGCGGCGACCTCCTCGGGGCCGTACCAGCGGTCGACGTAGCGGATGTACTCGTCGTGGCTCGCGTGCTGCTGAAACTCGGTCTTGATCCAGCCGGGACACACGCACATCACGTGCACGCCCCGCGGCTTCAGCTCGCGCCCGATCGCGCGCGAGAGACTCAGCACGTAGCTCTTCGACGCGCCGTAGACCGCCTGATAGGGCACGGGCTGCCAGGAGGAGTTCGAGCCCATGTTGACGATGCTGCTCCCGCGCTTCATATAGGGCAGGGAGAGATGGCACATGGCCGTGAGCGCGAGGGCGTTGAGCTTCGCGCTGTGCAGCAGCGCGCCGAGGTCCTTTTCCCCGAAGGGTCCGAAGACGCCGCAGCCCGCCGCGTTGACGAGCAGCGCGATCTCCGGCTGCTCCTTTTCCAGGAGGGCCCGGTACGCCTCCGGTCCCGCGTCGTCCGCAAGATCGAGCGCCAGCGGGCGGACGGGGTTGCGGCACTTGCCTTTGAGCTCCTCCAGCCGCTCGGCGCGGCGGGCGACGACCCAGATCTCGTCGAAAGAGTATTTCCTGTCCACGGCGAAGACGAACTCCCGTCCGATGCCGGACGAGGCGCCGGTGATGACCGCGATCCTCATGCCTTTCCCTCCTTTGTCGTGCGGGCGAAGCCCCGGATCAGCCCGGCGATCTTCGTGCTGTGCACGATGTACGAGCCGTGGTCCTCTCCCTTGAGGATCTGCAGCTCCGCGCCGGGGACGGCGGCGGCGATATGCCGCGTCTCCTTCTCCGGGATCAGATCGCGGCTGCCCGCGAGCACGAGCGTGCTGGCCCGGATCCCTCCGAGCTCGGCGTCGTCGATGTCGGGCTCGTCGAGCATCAGCTTGAGCTTCTTGTCCTTCGTGACGAGCTTCCCGGCCGCGATGAGCGGACGCAGCCACCATTTCACGGCCTTCGGGGAGGTGTTCGCGCCGCTGACGATCAGCGTCGTGATGCGCTCGGAGCGCGCCGCCGCCATCAGCCCGATGATCCCTCCGTCGGAGAAGCCGTAGAAGATCACGTCGCGCAGATCGAGCGCCTCGAGGAAGGCGATCATGTCCGCGGCCATGTCGCGGTAGTGCAGCTCCGCGGTGTCGCTGCTCCTGCCGTGGCAGCGCGAATCGACGCAGTAGCAGCAATACTCGCTCCGCAGCTCGCGCACGGCCTCGTCGAAGATCGTGTGATCCTCGCCGTTTCCGTGGACCATGACGAGGGGGCGTCCCCCGCCGTTTTTTTCGTAATACAGATCGATGCCGTTGATCTTCGCGATCATGTTCTGTCCCCCAGTTCGTAGAATCTCGGCGGGATGTGGCAGTAGCCGCCCGGATTCTTTTCAAGATATTTCTGATGGTATTCCTCGGCGGGGAAGAAATTGCGCAGCGGCTCGCACAGCACGGCGAGCTCCCGCCCCGCCTTTTCCGTCTCGCGCGCGAACACCGCGCGGATGAGCGGCAGGTCGCCCTCGTCGGTGTAGAACACGCCCGTGCGGTACTGCACGCCCATGTCCATGCCCTGGCGGTTGCAGCTCAGCGGGTCGATGACCATGAAATAGTAATCCAGCAGCTTCTCCAGATCCATGCGCTTCTCGTCATACTCGACGAGCACCGTCTCGGCGTGTCCGCTCGAGCGGCAGACCTCCTGATAGCTCGGCGCGCGATCCGGGCCGTTGGCGTAGCCGACCTCCGTGCGCACGACGCCGCCGAACTGGTCAAAAAACTTCTGCAGTCCCCAGAAGCAGCCGCCCGCGAGGCAGATCGTTTTCATCCTTCCGCACTTCCTTCCTGTGATTGACTTTGACACGGTATTCCGCTAAAATCATACCAAAGACAGGCCCGTTTGTAAACAGCGAAAGGAGCGAAAAGGGACTTGGAACACATCCTGGAACTCGCCCGCGCGCGGCGCAGCGTGCGGAGCTTTGACGGCGGCGGGATCGGCGCGGAGGAGCGGGAAAAGCTGCTGGCCTTCGCCGCGGCGATCGAAAATCCCTGGGGCCTTCCGGTGGAATTCCGGCTGCTGGACGCGGCGGAGCATAAGCTCTCCAGCCCCGTGATCACCGGCGAGCGCTGGTATCTCGGCGCGAAGATCAAAGCCGCGCCTCACATGGAGGAGGCCTTCGGCTATTCCTTTGAAACGCTGGTGCTCTATGCCCAGTCGCTCGGTCTCGGCACGACCTGGATCGGCGGGACGATGGACCGCGCCGTCTTCGGACGCGCGATGGAGCTGCAGAGCGGCGAGCGCATGCCCTGCGTCAGCCCGATCGGCCGCCCGGCGGCCAAAATGAGCCTGCGCGAGATCGTGATGCGCCGGGGCGTCAGGGCCGACTGGCGCGAGGACTTCTCCGCGCTCTGCTTCGACGGCGATTTTTCCCGGCCGCTGAACGAGACGGAGGCTGGCGCCTATGCCGAGCCGCTGCGCGCCGCGCTGCTCGCCCCTTCGGCCGTGAACCGTCAGCCCTGGCGCATCGTGAAGGACGGCGGGAGCGTGCATTTCTACTGCAAACACGCCGCCGGCTATGTCAGCGCCGCGGCGGGCGACCTGCAGAAGGTCGATCTCGGCATCGCGATCTGCCACTTTGCGCTCTGCGCGCTGGAGCGCGGTCTTCCGCTGCGCTTCTCGACCGCCGATCCCGGCATCCCCGCGCCGGCCAACACGGAATACATCGCCGGCTATCTCCCCGAATAACGCCTCGCTGCTCATCTCCCCGAACAAACAGGCAAAACCCCCGGGCTTCGGAAAGCCCGGGGGGGTTGCCGTTCCGGCGCTAAAAGCTGAGGTCCGGCGTGTTGTCGCGCTGATAGGAGCACCAGTCGCCGTTTTCGATCAGCTCCTCGCGCGCGAGCGTGCGCAGGAGTTCCTCCGTCTGTCCGCGCAGCAGGAGCTGGGCGGACATTTTTTCGTAAAAGCGCCGCATCTTCCCGTGGTCGGAGAGGATGCGCGGCAAGGAGAGCTTGCCGTAATAGTTTGCGATGAACAGCGTCGACGCCGAGATGCCGCCGAGGATGATCTTCAGCGCCGTGCGGTAGCTCTCCGGATCGCCGATGTACAGCGCGGCCGGCAGCAGCGAGCCGCCGCAGAGCAGCTCAAAGAGCAGCGCGGCGAAATACAGTGTGATGCTCACGCCCAGCGCGCTGCGCACGATCTTCTCGCTCAGCTCCGCGCTGTGCCCCGCCTTTTTTTCGGCGCGCGCGTGGTAGTCCCGCTGATCCTCGACCCAGCAGCGGCGGATATCGCGCGCCGCGCTCTCCTCGCGGTCGGCGGACAGGGCGCAGAGCGCATCCATGATCCAGCCGGTCTCCTCCTGCTGCGTCCAGGTCATCAGCTCCGCCGTCTCGATGCCGCTGCCCGCATAGCGCAGGAAGGCCTGCACGCGCAGGCACTCCGCCAGCACGCGGTAGTCGATGTATCGCCGGTGGCAGGCCGTGCGCCGCGCCGCGCGCTGCGCGAGATAGGCGGCGAGCAGCATCGCGCCGCACACGAGGATCATCCAGATCGCCTCCGCCTCGTCATAGAGCAGGAAAGCGAGCGTCAGCACCGTGCTCGCCGCGGCGAGATACGCCAGGATGCGCCGGTAGAGCGCGGCATAGCGGGAGCTGAGCGCGTCGGCGATGAGATAGAGCCGCTCCATGCGCTCCGCCGCCCCGCCGCGCGCGGCGTCGTCGGGCAGCAGCCTCCGCCCGCCTGTGTCCGTCTCCGCCGCCAGGCGGTTGAATTCG
Organism: Oscillospiraceae bacterium; assembly: GCA_902761055.1. Lineage (GTDB taxonomy): Bacteria > Bacillota > Clostridia > Oscillospirales > Oscillospiraceae > Limivicinus. The sequence continues at coordinate 29,589 of CACWIS010000010.1, read as the reverse complement.
TCGGTCTTTTCGAGCGTATCGCGCAGCGCCTCGCGGTTGCCCAGGATATGTACCGCGCCCGCCGCCTCGCCGCGCTGCGCGCCGCGGGGCGTGAAAATATGGATCACCGCTTCGTTGCTGTCGCTGCGCAGCGGGAGCCCTTCGGGTGGGCTGTACGCGCCGCGCAGCGAGAAATCCACCGCCGCGGCCGTGCCGCAGTGCGGCGGCTCGCTCCCGGCGCCGTCCCAGAGCGCGAGCAGCACATGGCTGTGCGCCGAGATGTAGATGCCCGCCTGACGATAGCGGAAATCCCGGTCTGGCTCGGGCGGGACGCTCTCGGTCGCGGGGGCGGTGAAGACGCGCTCCGCGCGCGCAAGATGGTGCGCAAAGCGCTCGCGCGCTTCGGGCGTGAAGTCCTTTTCATAGTCCTCGCGCTCCAGCGGCAGCACGGCGCACAGGGGGATCCCCAGCTCCTCCGCCGCGTCGGCGCAGAGCAGATCGCCGCCCGCCGCAAGGCTCGAGAACATGACGAGCGGCGAATGCGGACAGCGTTCGCGCAGCGCCTCGAGCTGTTCTTTCACGGCCGCGCGGAGCGCGGCGCAGTCCCGCTCATCGATCGCGCGGTGTCCGCTGACGCCGACGACGATGGGGATCGCTTCAAGATTTTTCATAGACGGCCATTCCGATCTGCTCGGCCAGCACAGGGATGCTGCGCACGGCGTCGCGGTCATATTCCCGGATCTCCTCCGGCAGCTCCTCATAGGGCAGCAGGTAGGGCGAACGTTTGTCGTCGGCGCTGCGTCTGCCCTTGCGCCAGCCCCGCGAGAGCCGCTCCCTCATCCACTGCTCGTGCTCGAAGGCTGCCATGAGCTCGATCTGCTCGTCGCTGAAGACCGTGATCGCACCCCTGCGTCCCTTGGGACGCAGCGTGCAGCCGATCAGCTCGAGCTTGTCGTAGATGCTCTGCGCCTGGCGGAGATTGCTGTATTTCAGGTCGTCCGGCAGGGCCGAGAAATCCGGATACTCCAGCGGCCTGTCGGGATGGTCTGCGAGCTGCTTTTCGTTGTAGCGCGCATGGATCGCGATGGCCAGCAGCTCCAGCTCCTCCGGAAGCGGGCGCGGAGAGAAGCGTTCGAGCTGCGGGCGCAGCGCGTCGAGCGCCTCGAGCGACTCGGCGTCCACGTCCAGGCCGAGGGGAAAGATCTCCTCGACGGCGAGGACCTTGCGCAGCAGCGCCTTTTTCTCGGCGCAGAAGTCGTCCGGCAGGCTGCCGCGGCGCGTCACATAGGTCGCGGCGAAATAATCCTCGCGCAGCGAAAGGTTGACGGTGTCCGCGAGCGTGAAGCGGCGCGTGAGGATGCCGTGCGCCTCGCGGTGCCACTCCTGCAGCTCGTCGCAGAGGATCAGCAGGAAGGCGATCGGATCGTCCGCGGCGCGCATCGGCCCGAGCGCGAAGGGCGGCTTGAGCAGAACGTTGCGGTAGTAGTTGTGCAGGAAGATCGCCGTCGCGCTGTCGACCACCGGCCAGTAAAAGCGGCGGGGATCGCCTTCGGCGAGCTGCAGGGCGTAGCCGTACCACTTGAGCACGATGAGCGCGCTGTAATAGCCGTGGTCGATGAAGCCGGAGGCGGCCATGTCGTCGACGAAGCGGTCGAGCGCGTCCTTGGTCTGTTCGAGATCGGTCGCGAAGCAGCGGTGGATGCGGTGCGCGATCAGATCCAGCGGCGTGAGCAGATCGACGTAGCAGCAGCTCTCATAGGCGTCGTAATAGGCCTTTGTGAAGCTGCGCTTGGGCACGATCTCGCGGATGTGGTTGAGCTCCGCGAAGTTCTCGTAGCGGATCTGCGCCCTGACCGTCACCTCGTCGCCGTCCGCGTCGGCGATCATGCGGATGAAGCGGTTGATCTGATGGCCGACGATCTCGACGGGATAGCCCACGTCGTGGAACAGCGCGGCGAGGCCCCAGCGGAAGAAGAACTCTTCATAGCGCGTCTCCAGCGCCGCCTCGAAGCCCTTTTCGGGGATCGCGGCGTCGAAGGCCGCGCGGAAGCGGGGATTCCGCTCCCAGATCGCGAGGCCCGTGAGGAAGACGTTGACCGAGTGGATGAAGTGGTCGCGCTGCTTGTCGATCAGCGTGGCCGCCGTGTTCTCGTAATTGCGCAGCAGATCCACCAGATCGAGGAAGGGATCCTTCCCTTCGCCGAGCGTGATGCGGTAGCTGTCGAAAAAGCTGCGGTAGACCGCAAAGGCGTTCTCCGGCGTCTCGTCCTCCAGAAAGGCCTGCGCCGCCGCGGCGAGATAGGAGCGGTAGCTGTGGCCGTTCTCCTTGTCCTCGCGCAGCTCCAGCTCGGCGAAAAAGCGCCCGGTAAACTGTGAGAGATTACTCATGTCCTTCTCCTTCGATGATCAGCTCAAAGCCGTATTCCGATCCCTCCAGGCTCGCGGCGGCCGCCGTCATATCGGACGAGACCGTCACGCGCCGCAGCTTCTCCATCCCGAGCAGCGGCGAGAGATCGTCCACGCCGGTGCCGGCCAGGTCGAGCTCTTCGAGCTCCGTGAGGTTCCGCACGCCCCGGACCGAGGCGAGCGGGCAGCTCCGCAGCCGCAGCTCCCGCAGGCCCTGCAGCGTGAAGGCCGCCGAGGCGTCCGTCAGCGCCGGGCAGCCGCGGAGCTCGAGCGTCTCGAGCTCGCCGAGGGCCTGAACGCCCTCGAGCGTTCCGAGCGGCTGATCCCAAAGCGTCAGCCGCCGCAGTCCCGTCAGCGGCGTGAGCGCCGAGAGGTCTGTGAGACCGTCCTCCGGCGTGAGCGCCGTTTCCTCGCCGCCGTCGCGGTCGCGCAGGACGACGGAGCCGTCGTCTTTGAACAGCTCACTGCGCGCGAGGTCGACGACACGGTCTCCCACGAGACAGAGCTCCCGCACGCGCCCGAGCAGCGAGGGCGAGAGCGTGTCAAGCTCGCCGATATCCAGCAGCGTGACGTCCTCTTCGTTGAAATGCCAGATCCCCTCGGGATAGGAGATCTCGTACTTCTCCACGGCGCCGCTCTCGAAGAGCTCCCGCGCCTGGTCGGCCAGCTCCGGCCCGACGATCAGATGGTTTCCCTTCACCCGCCGCAGCGGCGAGAGGTCGCGCAGCGCGTCCTGTCCGAGCAGGCTGATCTCACGGTATTTCCAGCCCGCCGGCTTGGCGTCGAGGAAATGCAGGTCCCTCAGCGCCTCGCAGCGTTCAAGGCTCAGAAAAGCGAATTCGATGCTCCCGAGCTCGGGCAGCGCGGCGAGATCCGCCAGCTTCAGGGTCTTGAGGGTCCGCCCCTCCAGCGCGCTCCAGTCCCGCAGGTGCGGACAGCCCCGCACGCCCAGCATCAGCCCGCCGCCCTTCTGCAGGATCGGCAGATGCTCGAGCCCGTCGAGGCTCGTCAGCGTCGGGAGCCCTACCAGGTTCACGTCCTTGACCGGCCACGCCGGCAGCGTGGAGAGATCGCCGAGCTCGCAGTACCAGAGCTCGAGCGCGTCCGTCACCTGTGGGAAGGCGGCGAGATCGTCGATGCGGCAGCCGTCGACGCGCAGATGATCGACCGTCGCGTCCCGCAGATACGCCAGCGCCGCGTCCGCCGAGCCGCCGCTCGGCGCGAGGAACAGGTAGTCGTAGCGCTCCCTCTCCGCGAGGCCGGAGAAGTCCGTCACGTCGCCGGAGAGCTCGAGCCGCAGTCCCCCGCCCGCGGCGATATCCGCGAGAAAGTCCACGTTCGGCAGCTGCCGGAAGCGGAGATCGACGTCCCGCAGCTCCGGCAGGCCGGAGAGGAAGGAGGCGTCGCGCAGCGCGTCCGAATGAAGGCTCAGCTTTTCCAGCGCGCGGCAGCTCCCCAGCGGCGAGAAGTCGCGGATCGCATCGCAGTTCTCGATCCTGACTTCCCGCAGCGCGGAGGCGTTCGCGAGCGCGGAGAGCTCCGTGATCTGCCGGCATTCGCTGATCGTCAGCGTTTCGAGCGCCGGCAGCGTCCCGAGCGCCGAGGCGTCCGTCAGATAAGCCAGGTCGTTGAGCGTCAGGTCCTTCAGATTTGTCAAGCCGGTCAGGAAGCCCAGATCGTCCACCAGAGGATAGCGCTCGTCCGGCGTCCCGCAGGGCAGACACTCGACCGTCAGCGTCTCGAGCGCCGCGCAGTCCTTCAGCCCCGAGAGATCCAGCTCCAGCGGCGCGCGGCCGTAACCAAAGCGCGCCTCTGCCAGCGCCGGGGGCGAGAAGCCGGAGAGGTCGGCCTTTTCGAGGAAGTCGAACTCCATCGTCGCGTAGGTCAGCTGCTCGCAGTCCGTCAGCACGGAGTAGTCCTCGATCGGGCAGCGGAAGCTGTGGATCGTTATCAGAGAGCTGCCGGCGAGGCCGCTGATATCCGTGATCGAGCTGTCGATCAGCTCGATCCACTCCAGAGTCGTCGACGCGTTGAGAGCGGGCAGCGCCTCGGCGTCGACCAGGATCATATCGATGCCCTTGAGCTTCGGCATCATCCGGAGGATCGCAAGCTCCTCCGCGCTGTACTTCGTGAGCCCGAGCCGATGGCCGTCGCTGGGGTCGTACCAGTGCATGCCGTCGTCTTCCATGCTGTTGCTCGCGAAGTTCCACCGGAAGTCCTCCATGTCTTCCCCGGTGTAGTGATAAAAGCGGTCGGCGACGAAATAGACGTATTGGATCTCCGCGAGATCCTCCTCGCTCAGGCCGTATTTCGCCTGCGCCGCGGCGAGGATCGCGGCCGTCTCGCGCTTCTCCGCGCGTGCCGGGGCGCTTTTCCACAGCCACAGCGCCGCGCCGAGCACGAGCAGCGCCGCCGCGGCGAGCAGGACGCGCCCCAAGGGCCCGGAGAGCTTCTTTTCGGCGAAGGCGGGCGCGGTGGCGACGCGCGCGGCGATTTCCTCCGCCGTGCGTCCCTGGGCCGTGATCGCGTTGCGCGCCATGAGGGCGCCGTGCACCAGCTCCGGCTGCGGCGCGCCGTCGAGATCGATCGGGACGATCTCCCTTCCCGCGCTGTCGGCCGCGAGGAAGCGCTCCTGCGCCGCCCCGTCGGCGGCAAAGGCCGCGGAGAGGAAGACAAGCAAAACCTCGCTTTTCTTCGCCTCGGCGCTCTGCCTGACGCGGAAGCCTTTTTTCTTCAGTTCACCCAGAACGTCCCGTACGGCGGCCTCGTCTGCCGCGGCGTACAGCGGAACGACCGTTTTTCCGGCCATGGCCCATCCTCCAAAATCAGGTTCCTCTTACCAGATCTCCAGCTCGAACGGAAGCTGCCTGCCCTGCAGGCTCGCCGCCGCCTCCTTCATTTCACGGTTGATGACGACGCGGCGCAGGTTCTCCATTCCCAGCAGCGGCGTGAGATCTGTGACTTTTTCGTTATACGGGATCTGCAGCTCCTCAAGCTCCGGATGCGCGGCGACGATCTTTTCAAAAAGGCCCTGATCCATATGGCTCCCGTGAGCCGAGAGCGCGCGGATCTCCCGGAGCTCGGTCAGCTCCGGCCAGTTCGCGCAGTCCGAGCCGTTGAGGTCCAGCCGGCGAAGCACGCCGATCGCGGCGATGGGCGTATAGTCCTCGCATTCCGACAGTCCGCCGACGGACAGCTCGAAGCCGCCCTCCCGCTCCGCGGCGCCGGTGTCGAGTCCGCGCAGCGGGGAGAGGTCGCTGACCTTCGTGCCCCAGACGCCGAAGCTGTGCAGCTCGTGCAGGTTCTGCACGCCCTGGATCGACCGGACCGGGCTGTTTCCGAAGCCCAGGCAGCGCAGGCCCTGCAGCGTGAAGGCAGCCGAGACGTCCGTCAGCTTCGGGCAGTGGTTGACCTGCAGACTCTCAAGCTCGCCGAAGCGCTGGATGCCCTCGAGCGTTTCGATCGGTTGGGCATAGATCTCCAGCTCGCGCAGGCCCGTCAGCTTTTCGAGGGCAGAGAGGTCCTTCATCGTGCCGAGCTTGAGCTCGGTCTCCTCGCCGCTCTCGCGCTCGCGCAGGATCACATGCTGCCCTTTGTTGTCCCAAAAGTCGTCGATATCGTACCGGTCGCGGTCCACGATCCGGTCGCCCGCGACGCACACGCGCGTCACGTGGCGCAGCATCGCCTCGGGCATGGTCTCCATCTCCTCAAAGCTCGTGAGCGTGAGCTCGGCGTCGCTGCGCTCCCAGCGGCCCTCGGAGAAGGCCGGCTCGTACCGGCCGAGGGTGCCGGCCTTGACGAGCGCCTCCGCCTGATCCATCAGCTGCGGCGGGACCGCGAGGTAGTTGATCTTCAGCCGCCGCAGCGGGCTGAGGTCCTGCAGCTCGTCAAAGCCGAAGAGCTTGAGCTCGCCGATCTTGATCCACTCGGGCAGGCTGTCGAGGAAGTGCAGGTCCTTCACCTCGCTCATATCGCGCAGCGTCAGATGGTTCAGGTTCATCCCGCCCATCTCCGGCATCGTGTAGAGCCGCTCGAGCTCGAGCGATCTGACGTGCATGCTCTCAAGCTTCTCCCAGTCCGCGAGCCGCGGGCAGTCGTCGACGCACACCGCGATGCCCGCCGCGGGCGGCGTCAGGTTCTCGACGCCGTTCAGGCTCGTGAGATTCGGCAGGCGGCGCAGGATCAGCTCCTGGAGCGAAAGCGCCGGCATGCCCGAGAGGTCGCGGAGATCGCTCTCGTCGATCTCCAGCGTCCAGCTCACGTTCGGCAGCGCGGAGAGATCGAGCCCCCCGCAGCTGTGGATGCGCAGGCGGCGGACCGTCGTGTTCGCGAGGTATTCCAGGATCTGCGAGGCGTCGCCGTAGCGGCTGTTGCGGCCGGGCACGGAAAATTCGAGCTCGTCGAAGATGCGGACCTTGCCGAGGCCGGAGTAATCCCGGATCTCGCCCGAGAAGCAGAAATTGATGCCGCTCCGCCCGTATGTTTTCACGTTCTGGAAGCTCTCAAGGAAATCCATGTCGTCCAGCGGGCACTCGTTGAGCTGGATGTCCTCCAGGAGCTTTTTGCCGCGCAGGAAATCCGCGCTGCGCATCGTGCCGCAGCCCCAGGTGCGGAAGCTGTTGAGCTGATTGCAGCCCCCGATCGGCGTCCAGTCCGTGATACGCTGGCAGTTTCCGATCGACAGTCTCTGCAGCCCGGCCATATCGCCGAGCGAGGAGATGTCGCGCAGCGAGCGGAGCTCGTCGATGTCCAGAAAGGCCATCATGCGGATGCCCGCGAGGTCGTTGAGGTCGCGCACTTTTTCAAGCTTGTTCAGACGGAGCTGGGAGAGCTTTGTCTGGCCCTGCAGGAAGCCGAGGTCCTCCAGCGGCAGGTCGTCCAGCTCCGCCTCGCGCAGCTCGCAGCCGCGCAGGCCGTCGAGCGAGAGCCCGCGCAGCGTCCCGTCGCCGCGGATGCTCACATAGTGCAGGATCGGCGGCGTGAAGCCGGAGAGGTCCGCGCGCTCGACGCCCGAGAAATCGAAGGCGGCGTCCCGCAGCTTTTCGCAGCTGCTGAGCACGGAAAAGTCCGCGGGGGCGCAGGAGCGCACGCTGAGATGGAACATCGTCGCGCCGGAGAGCCAGTCGTAGCTCGGGATCACGCAATCGCTCATGTTCACCTGCTCGAGCTTTTCGAGGCCCGCCAGCGAGGGCAGCGCCTCCGTGTCGACGAGGATCAGCGTGAGGTTTCTCAGTTTCGGCATATAGCGCAGCAGCTCGAGGTCCTCGTAACGCGTGAGCGTGAACTCGTGGCCGTCCTCGGCGCTGTACCAGTGCTTGCCGTCCTGCTCCCAGCTCTCGTACGCGTGGTCCTCCAGCCGGAAGAGCAGGCCGTTGCCCTGGTTCATGTCCGAATTCGTGACGTAGCCGAAGTTGCTGTATGCCACGTGGTCGCCGATCAGGGCAAAGCTCTCGATCTGTTCGAGGTCCTCCGGCTGCAGGCCGAAGCGGGCGGCGGCCGCCGAGACGGTCCGGACCCGCTCGGCTTCCGCCTCGCGCGCCGCGCGCTTCTCGGCGTAGCCATGCCAGATCCACACGCCCGCGCCGAGCACGAGGACCAGCGCCGCGGCAAGCAGGAGGCGGCCGAGGCGCTTCGGGTCCCCCTTCTCCGCGAAAGCCTCCGCCGAGGCGATGCGCGCGGCGATCTCCTCGCCCGTGCGCCCCTGCGCGGCGATGGCGTTGCGCGCCATGAGCGCGCTGTGTACCAGCTCCGGCTGCGCCGCGCCGTCGAGATCGACGGGGACGACGGCCGCGCCGGCGCTGTCGGCGGCGAAGAAACGCTCCTGCAGCGCCTCGTCCGCGGCAAAGGCCCCGGAGAGGAAGAGCAGCAGGACCTCGCCCTTCTTCGGCGCGTCGGCCTCTCGGACGCGGAAGCCCTTTTTCCCGAGCTCGCCCAAGATCTCCTCTACGGCGGCCGCGTCTGCGGCGCTGTAAAGCGGAACGATCGTTTTTTTGCTCATATCGATCTCTCCTTATCTCACGAGAATGATCTCATAGTCGGCGCCATCGTCCCAGGACAGGGGCAGCATTTCGGCGCTGACGGTAACGGTCTTCAGTCCGGGCAGCTCCCCGAGCGCGGAGAGCTCGCGCACGCCGCTGTGCTCGAGATGCAGCGTCTCGACGCTGCCCTGTCCCGCGAGCGTGTCAAGCGTTGAGAGCGCGCTGCCCGCGAGCGAGAGCGTGTGCAGCTGCGTGAGCGCGGCGAGCGGACTGAGGTCCGTCGCCGGCTGGCGGATCAGCGCCAGCTCCTCGAGCAGCGGCATGCGGCTGATCACACCCAGATCCGCGACCGTGCCCTCGATCGGGCTCGCGCCGTTGACCGTGAGCGTGCCGTCCGCTTCGAAGCGAACGCCGTCAAGGCTTTTGAGATTCATATTGCCGCAGAAATACAGCGCGTCGATCCCGGGCAGTTCGCTCAGCAGGATGTTGCCCTCCGGCTTGTCGAGCGCCGCGCGCACCGCGCGCTCCTGCTGTTTGTCCGGGAAGCTGACGGGGAAGAAGCTCTCCCACGCGCTCATGTCCACGTCGACACGCTCCGTCGGCTCCGGCGTGGAGACGGGCGTCGACACGCTCTCCGCCCCCTGCTGCGCCCCGGGCAGCGTGATGCGGCCCGTAAAGAGACTGCCGAGCGCCGCGACCGTCGCCAGGAAGACCGCCGCGCTGGCCGCGAGGCCCAGACGGTCCCAGCGGAAGCCCTCGAGCGGGGCGCGGCGGAAGCTGCGTCTGAGCACGCCGCTCTTCTCGATGGCCGCCGCGCGCTCCTCCGGGCTGTCTTGCGGCTCGAGCTTTTTGGTCTTTTCCAGGAGCGCCGCCCATTCCGGGCTGAGCTCCGCCTGCTCGAGCGGCATCACCATCACGTTCTTTTTCAGACCGATCGCGGTCTTGATCTCGCTGAAGCAGTTCGGCGAGGCCAGCGCGCTCGCCGACAGGAAGAAGAGCACCGCGGCGCAGCCGCGCATGTGCTGCTCGATGTTCTTCGGCCAGTCGCTGCCGGCCGGGATGCCCTCGTCGTACCACACGCGCCAGCGCCGCTCGTGCAGCAGACGGATCGTGTCGACGACCGCGTCCGACTGGCGGTGGGAGTAGCTGACGAAGAGGTAGGGGCGTTTGCCCTCGTAGGGCTTGAAGAATCTGCTCATTTCCCGCGCCCTCCGTACAACACGACCGTGTAGCCCTCGTCGAGCAGCCGCAGCGCATCCGCCGCCTCGCTCTGCGGGATCTCCAGCCGCTCGAGCGCGGGGAGCTTCCGGAGCTCCTCCTCGTCCGCGGGCAGCTCTTTGAGACGCAGCGTCGTGAGCGCGGCGACGTTCTCCTCGGTGATCGCGCCGCCGCCGACGGCCGCGCGCACCGCGCCGCGCAGCGCCGTGTCCGTGATGACGACGGCGTCGCTCTCCTCGATCGGCGGCGCGAACCAGCCGAACAGCCGCCCGCCCAGCAGCGCCAGGGCGAGCAGCAGCACGCTCACGGCCGCGAGCGTGAGAGCGATCTTTTTCAGCGGCGAGGGCGGGGCGATGCGGTCGGGGCCGATCAGCTCCTGCGAGAAGCCCTCGCTGCGCACCAGCGCTTCCTCCAGCTCCGCGGCGCTGCGGTAATCCCGCGCCTTGAGATGGCGGACCTGCTCGGTCAGACCGAAGGACAGGCCGCTGTCTCCCTCGTCGGCGTCGATGCACAGCAGCGCCGCGCCGCGCTCCTGGCAGACGAGCGCCGCGCCCTTCATATCCGTGTCCTCGCGCGCCGCGTCCGAGAGGTAAAAAACGGACAGGGCGGCGGACTTCATCCGCTCCTCGCGCTGCCGGCGCTCCTCGACGTTTGCCGGGCGGCCGGTCGTATACCAGACGCGGCAGCCGCGCGCATACAGCCGCTCGAGCAGCGGCCGCACGCGTTTTTCGTCCGCATCCGAGAAGCAGAAAAAGAGGTATTGCTCCGCTCCTGTATACACGGGATAGCGTTTTTGCAGCAAGCTGTCCATACGCGCTCCTCCCTTCGTCTAAACAATATTCCATATTAAACTATAGCACGAGCCGTGTCGAATTGCTACCTGCAATTCTCTTTTTGCGCGAAAAAAAGACCGGGAACGCGGATGCGTTCCCGGTCGTATGTTCCGTTTTTCCTTCATGCGGGCGGGGCTCCGTGCCGCTCCGGCCGGAGGCCGGGGGCGGCGTCCCGCTCCGGCGCGGGCTTCCGGGCGCCCGGCGGGCGCGATCCGGCCCGTCAGTTGCTCTCGACGAGGCGGCGGGCCAGCTCCGGCGCGGCAAAATCGAAGAGCACGACGCCGTAGTTCCTCCCCCGCTCGAGTTCATAGGAGGCGAAGAGCGCGTTCATTTCCCCGGCAAAGCGGCGCGGATGGGGCAGCTTGCCCTGTGCGGTCGAGAGGAAGTTCAGCGAGAAGACGTCCCTGCCGGCCTCGCAGTTCTCCAGCGTATAGCGCACGGCCGGCCACTTGTCCGCCACGGCGTAGTGGTAGCGGTCCTGCACGGCGAGATACTGCCCGCCGTTGATCGCATGATACTCCACCGGATCGGCGAGCACCCTCGCGTCGCCCTGGTCGAGCCAGTCGAAGTCCAGCCCGAGCGTGCCGTCGTAGCGGCGGCATAGCACGATCTTCCCGCGCGCCTCGTCGAGCGTCGGGATCCGCTCGCCGACATACCAGCGATCCGGCGCGGCGCCGACGCGGCGCTCGATGAGAGCGCGCACCGTCTCGACGTCGTCCGAGCCGCGCTCCGGCTTGACGCAGAAGATCACCGTCTCCCCCGGGTGCGCGTCGAGAAAGGCCAGCGTGTCGTCGACGATCGCGTCATAGCGCAGCGGCTCGGAAAAGGCGGCGGCAAACGTACGGCACTGGCCGAAGGCGTGGACCAGCACCAGATCCTTTCCGGTCTTGTCGAGAGCGACGCGCACGTCGAGATAGCGGTAGCCGTTCGTGAGCTGCCGCGCGATCGGCGTGTCCTGGTCCTGCAGAAAATAGGCGGGAAAGATGTACTGCGTGGCGCTGTCGTGCGTGCCGGGGATGTTCAGCGTGCTCAGCGGGCGGGAGCCGTCCAGCGCGCTCATCCAGTCGGCGAGTCCGGCGTCGTCGCCCGCTCCGCGCCCGTCGGGATAGAGCGGTCCGAAGACGTAAAGCATCGCGGCGATCAGGAGCAGCACCAGCAAAAAGGGCAGGATGCGGCCGAAAACAGATCTTTTCTTTTCCATGTCTCTCTCTTTCTCCCGCGCGGCGGCGGGCGGGACCTTGTTGTTTTTGATTATACAGGGACAAGGGACAAAAATCCAGTCCTTTCCCGTGAGGCGATCTCGTTTTTCTTCCGGCTTCCGATGTTTCCCCCTTGAATTCGAAAATGCCGCAAATACTTGCGGCGCAAGGTCTTGTGGTCTTGACAAAAGCGTGTTTTTCACGTATTCTTATATTGCGGGTTCGCGCCCGAAATCAAAAAAGGAAAAGGAGGATACGTCATGGACGACGGAAGCAGTACCGGCGCTTTACCCGGCCGAAGTCGCGCGGAGAAACGCCGTCTCGGGACGTTTCTCCTCAACTGAATATCTGCCAACTTCGGTCTGTGTGCCGGGCTTCCTGAACTGGACGAAAAATCCAAAAAGGAGGAAGCTGAACGATGGCAATGCAGAGCAACCGCTTCGAGAAGACGATCGGCAGACTTCTCGAAGAAAAGAAGTATCAGACCCTCAAGGACGTCCTCGTGACGATGGAGCCGGCGGATATCGCCGCCGTCTTCGAGGACATCGGAGAGGAGCGTATGCCCCTGCTGTTCCGTCTCCTGCCGAAGGAGACGGCGGCGGAGACCTTTGCCGAGCTTGACAGCGAGTGGCAGGAGCTGCTGATCCGCGGCTTTTCCGACCGCGAGCTGCACGAGATCGTCAACGAGCTCTACGTCGACGACGCGGCGGATCTCGTCGACGAGATGCCCGCGAACGTCGTCAAGCGCATCCTTGCGCAGGCAGACCCCCAGATGCGCCGCGAGATCAACGAGATCCTGCGCTATCCGGAAAACTCCGCCGGCTCGATCATGACGACGGAGTACGTCTCGCTGCGGCCGAAGATGACCGTGGCCGAGGCGATCACCCGCATCCGGCGCACCGGCGTCGACAAGGAGACGATCTATACCTGCTACGTGACGGAGGAGCGGCGCCTGCTCGGCGCGGTCTCCGTCAAGGACCTGCTCCTGACGCTCGACGACGAGACCCCCGTGAGCGAGATCATGGACGAGAACGTAATCTCCGTCAACACCCTGACCGACCAGGAAGAGGTCGCGCAGATGCTCTCGAAATACAACTTCCTGGCCCTGCCCGTCGTGGACCAGGACGGCCGCATGGTCGGTATCGTGACCTTCGACGACGCGATGGACATCCTCGTCGAGGAGACCACGGAGGACATCGAGAAGATGGCCGGTATGCTCCCCTCGGAGAAGACCTATCTGCGCTCCAACGCCTGGGACCTGTTCCGTCACCGCATCCCCTGGCTGGCGCTGCTGATGGTCTCGGCCACCTTCACGGGCATGATCATCACCGGCTTTGAGAGCGCTCTGGCCGCCCAGGTCGTGCTGACGGCCTTCATCCCGATGCTGATGGACACGGGCGGCAACTCCGGCTCACAGGCCTCGGTCACGATCATCCGCGCGCTGAGCCTGGGCGAGCTTGAATTCGCCGATCTGCCGCGCGTCGTGTGGAAGGAGGCCGAGACGGCAACGCTCTGCGGCACGGCGCTCGCGCTGCTGTGCTTCGGCAAGATCATGCTGGTCGACCGGCTGCTGCTGGGCAACCCCATCTCGCTCGGCGTCGCGGCGGTCGTGTGCGTCACGATGGCGCTGACCGTGCTGATGGCCAAGCTCGTCGGCTGCACGCTGCCGATGGCGGCGAAAAAGGTCGGCTTCGACCCGGCCGTGATGGCGAGCCCCTTCATCACGACGATCGTGGACGCGCTCTCGCTGCTCGTCTACTTCGGCATCGCCAGCGCCCTGCTGTTCTGAAAAAAGAGGGAAGATCCGGACGATCTTCCCTCTTTTTCGTAACAAAAAGTTTACCTCTTCGCTATGGACGCGGCCGGCTTTGTGTGCTATGATACGCTCCCGCTTGAACGAAAGCGACGGAAAGGAGGAGCAAAATGGCCCATATCCCGAGAGAGAACGACGAGCCCTGGGTGCTGCCCCATCTCGGGCAGCGCATCGTCAAGACCACGGTCGCGGTCTTTCTCTGCCTGCTGTTCTACTATCTGCGCGGCTACCGCGGGCAGGACATGCCCACCGAGGCCGCGATCACGGCCATCATCTGCATGCAGCCCTATGTGCGCGACACGGGCGAATACGCCTTCAACCGCTTCGTCGGCACGCTGATCGGCGCCTTCTGGGGCCTGCTGCTCCTGCTGATCCTGAACGATTTTCCCGCGCTCGGGGGAAACGTGCTGCTGCTGTATACGATGATGGCGCTGGGCGTGCTGCTCTCGCTTTACAGCGCGGTGCTGCTGCGCAAGCCGGACGCCTCGGGCCTGGCCTCGATCGTGTTTTTGTGCATCGTCATCGCCTTCCCGGACATCACCCAGCCGCTGCGTCAGGCGGCGCACCGTCTGCTGGACGTCTTCGTCGGCACGGCCGTCGCCACGGCGGTCAACGTCGTGCGGCTGCCGCGCAGAAGGCGGAACGGTCTGATCTTCTTCCTGCGCACGAAGGACCTCGTGCCCGACCGCTTCTCCCATCTCTCGCCCGCGGCCGCCTTCCGTCTCAACGCCCTCAACCGCGACGGCGCGCGCATCTGCCTGATGAGCGAGCACGCCCCCGCCTTCTTCGCCCTGCAGATGAGCCAGACGCGTCTGTCCGCCCCGCTGATCGTCATGGACGGCGCGGCGATCTACGACGCGAACGAGAACCGCTATCTTCAGACGGAGACCATCGCGCCGGAGGATTCCGCGCCGCTGCGCGCGCGGCTCGACGCGCTGGGCGTGAGCTATTTCATCTACACGGTCCACAACGACAAGACCTGCATCTTCCACCGCGGCGAGGTCCGCGCGGCCGAGCAGATCGTCTATGAGCGCATGCGCCGCTCTCCCTACCGCAGCTATCTCGAGGGCGAGATCTTCGAGGCGGAGGAGATCGTCTATCTGAAGATCATCGCCTCGAAGGAGCAGATCCCGGAGATCGAGCGCAGCCTGCACACGGTGCTGCCCAAGGGCCGGCTGCGCCGCGTGATCCGTCCCCAGCAGGGCGGCGAGGACCTCTCCGCGCTGTATATCTACGCGCACGGCGCCACGATGGAGCAGGCCCAGAAGCGCCTGCTCGAGATGCTGCGCGCGGACGAACCGGAGCTCCGGCCCGTAACGGTCCGCCTGCGCAGCGGCTACCGCACCGAGCGCGACGCGCTGCACGTGCTGCACACGGTCGGCGACGTATACGAGCCCGTCCTGCTCTTCGGCAGGAAGGAGAAGAGCGAGCTGATCATCCGCTGAGAGGCGCCGCGGGATCGGCGGGCGGCTGACAGACGCCCCTGCGAAGAAAGAACAGGACCTGTGAAGTCTGTTTCACAGGTCCTGTTCTTTTTTTATCGTTCCGCGGCTTTCAGCTCCCGCAGGAGCTCGTTCTGGACAGGCATGCGCGCGTAGCGCGGATAGGCCTTTTCCAGCTGCCGGCGCAGCGCGGCGGCGTCCTCCGGCGCAAGATCGCCGAGCAGCGGGCGCGTCAGGCCCTGGACCGCGACGAGCATCCAGTAGGCGCATTTCGGAGCGCGGTCCCGCTGCGGCGCGTCGTAGATCCAGGCCAGCACGTCCCGCAGCTCGCCGCCGGACGGCTTGGCCGCGCCGAAGCTCTCGAGCAGCGCCCGCAGATCCTCGGCGAAGCGCTCGTGACAGGGATCGTCCGCCGGGCCGCCCTTCATGCCGAAGATCCCTTCTCCGAAGCGGCGGTCCCGCTCCAGCGCCGCCGCGGTCTCGAGGTAGGAGCCGTAGAGCGCCTCAAGCCGGGAGATCCACTCGCTGCGATCAGGCAAAGGGGTTCTCCGTCGGGTAGGGCAGGGACTTGGGCCGGTTGTAGCCGATGTCGCCGACGCCGAGATACTTGAAGACCTCGAAGAGCGCCTTGCCGTAGTGGCCGAAGGCGACCGCGCCGTGGTGCGGGAAGCGCTTTTCGATCAGCACGTGGCGGTAGAAGCGGCCCATCTCCTTGATGGCGAACACGCCGATGCCGCCGAAGGAGGTCGTCGCGACGGGGAGCACCTCGCCCTCGGCGATGTAGGAGCGGAGGACGCCCTCGCTGTCGCACTGGAGGCGGAAGAAGGTGATCTCGCCGGGGGCGATGTCGCCCTCGAGCGTGCCGCGGGTGAAGTCCGGCTCGGAGCCGGCGGGCTCGAGCAGACGGTGCTGGATGAGCTGGTACTTGACCGCGCGGTCCGCGCACATCTTGCAGCTGGGCGTGTTGCCGCAGTGGAAGCCCATGAAGGTGTCGGTCAGGCTGTAGTCGTACTTGCCCTTGATCTGGCTCTCCCACATCTCGGCGGGCACGGAGTTGTTGATATCGAGGATCGTGACCGCGTCGCAGGACACGCAGGCGCCGATATACTCGCTGAGCGTGCCGTAGATATCGACCTCGCAGCTCACGGGGATGCCGCGGGCGGCGAGACGGGAGTTGACGAAGCAGGGCTCAAAGCCGAACTGCTGCGGGAAGGCGGGCCAGCACTTGTCCGCAAAGGCGACGTACTTGCGCGCGCCCTTGTGCGCCTCGGCCCAGTCGAGCAGGGTCAGCTCGAACTGCGCCATGCGCGCGAGCAGGTCGGGGAAGTAGCGGCCTTCGCCCATCTCGGCGGCCATGTCGGCGCAGACCTCCGGGATGCGGGGGTCGTCCGCGTGCTCCTTGTAGGAGACGAGCAGGTCGAGCTCGGAGTTCTCCTCGATCTCGACGCCCAGCTCGTAGAGGCCCTTGATGGGCGCGTTGCAGGCGAAGAAATCCTGCGGGCGCGGGCCGAAGGTGATGATCTTGAGGTTCTTCACGCCGATGATCGCGCGGGCGATCGGGATGAAGTCGCGGATCATGGGGCCGAGCTCGCCGGCGCGGCCGACGGGATACTCGGGGATGTAGCCCTTGAGGTGGCGCATGCCGAGGTTGTACGAGCAGTTGAGCATGCCGCAGTAGGCGTCGCCGCGGCCGTTGATGAGGTCGCCGTCGCCCTCGGCGGCCGCAACGAACATGCAGGGGCCGTCGAAGTATTTTGCGATCAGGGTCTCCGGCGTCTCGGGGCCGAAGTTGCCGAGGAAGACGACCAGCGCGTTGCAGCCCGCCGCCTTGACGTCCTCGAGCGCCTTGAGCATATCGAGCTCGTTCTCAACGGTGACCGGGCATTCGTACAGGCCGCCGCGGCACTGCTTGACAATGGCGGCGCGGCGCTTCTCCGACAGGGCGATGGGGAAACAGTCGCGGGAAACGGCGATGATGCCGAGCTTGACTTCGGGAATGTTGCTCATCATTTTACAGATCCTCCTTGATGTCGATATTCACGCCGCGCAGACCGATGTGCGCGCCTTTTTTCGCTTCGCTGCTCTCCGGATGCGCCAGCAGCCACTTGTTGCGGGCCGTCATCCAGGTATCCTCCTCGCACTTCGCTTCGAAGACGGGCTTTTCCGTATTCGTGCCGCGCGGCAGCACCACCGCGACGCGGAAGCCGCAGTGCGGGCAGGTGTGGCAGGGGGCGTAGTGCAGCGTCGTGGCCCAGACCTCCACCGGCAGGCCCTTCGGCACGCGGAAGGCCTTGACCTTCGCCGTGTCGAGCACGCCGTCTTCGATCTCGTCCTGCTTCGCCAGCAGGAGGATGAAGTCCTTGGTGCCGAGGTTCACCTCGCTGTCGCGGTGATACTCCAGGCAGTTGAGGCGGGTGTTGTAGCCCCAGCACATGCCGAGCTGGATCGGCATGCCGCCGTAAGCCCGGTCGCGGAAATCCGCAAAGATCCCGCAGGCCTCGAGGCTCTCGATCCCGGGGCGGTAGGCCGTGCCGCTCTCGGGCATGTCGATCTTCTCCATGGCCGCGAGCAGCTCGGCGGTGTCATAGCCCTCGAGCACCTTGCCGTAGGCCTTGAATTCGGGATCGGTAACGGAATAAATCTTCATTTTCTTTTACGCTTCCCCCTTTATTGGATCTCCGGAAACAGCTCTTTGAGCGCCGGGTAGATCTTTCTGAACTTCTGATACTGCGCCTCGTAGCGCGCCGTGAGCGCCGCGTCCGGCTCGGTCGTGGAGGCGAGCTCCACCAGCGCGTCGGCCGCCTGCCGCACGCTTGCGTATACGCCGCAGCCGACCATGGCCAGCATCGCGCCGCCGTAGCCGGGGCCCTGCTCGGTCTTGACCATATCCAGCGGGATGCCGAGGACGTTGGCGAAGATCTTTCGCCAGAGCGGCGACCTGGCTCCGCCGCCGCAGATGCGGCTGCGCGGGATCTCGAGGCCCAGGGACTTTGCGACCTCGAAGGAATCGCGGATCGCAAAGGCCACGCCCTCGAGCACCGCCTGCACCAGATCGGCGCGCGAGCTGTCCATCGTCATGCCCACGAAAGTGCCGCGGGCGTTGACGTCGTTGATCGGACTGCGCTCGCCCATCAGATAGGGCAGGAAGAACACGTGGTTGCGGCCGAGCATCTCCTCCGTGATCGCCGCCTGCTCGCCGGCGAAGTCCTCCGTCTTGAGGACGTCCTCGCACAGCCATTTGTTGCAGCTGGCCGCCGAGAGCATGCAGGCCATCAGATGCCAGCCGCCGTCGGCGTGCGCGAAGGCGTGCAGCGCGTTGTTCGGGTCGACGCCGAAGTGCTCCGAGGAGATGAACAGCGTGCCCGAGGTGCCGAGCGAGAGATTGCAGCCGCCCTCGCCCACGACGCCGGTGCCGACCGCGGCCGCGGCGTTGTCGCCCGCGCCCGCGACCACCTTGCAGCCGCGCGGCAGACCGAGCGCGCCGGAGACGAAGCCCTGCACCGTGCCGATGACCTCATAGCTCTCGAAGAGCCGGGGCATCTGCGCCTCGGTGACGCCGCAGATCTCCAGCATCTCCTGCGACCAGCGCTTGTGCGCCACGTCGAGCAGCAGCATGCCGGAGGCGTCGGAATAGTCGCAGCTGTGCACGCCCGTGAGGCGGTAGTTGATGTAGTCCTTGGGCAGCATGATCTTCGCGATGCGCGCGAAGTTCTCCGGCTCGTTGTCGCGCATCCACAGGAGCTTGGGCGCGGTGAAGCCGGCGAAGGCGATGTTCGCCGTGAGGGCGGAGAGCTTCTCCTTGCCGACGGCCGTGTTCAGCCACTCGGTCTGCTTGCCGGTGCGCCCGTCGTTCCAGAGGATGGCCGGACGGATCACCCGGTCGTTTTCGTCGAGGGCGACGAGACCGTGCATCTGTCCGCCCGCGCCGATGCCGCAGATCTCGGACTTGTCCACGTGCTCCGTCAGCTCGAGGATGCCGTGCTGGACGGCCTTCCACCAGTCCTCGGGGTTCTGCTCGGACCAGCCGGGCTGCGGGAAGGACAGCGGGTACTCCTTGGTGACCTCCCGGAGGATCTCGCCGCGCTCGTTGACGAGCAGCAGCTTGACCGCCGAGGTCCCGAGGTCGATGCCGATGAAGAGTTTGATGATGACCACCTCCGTGTGAGATTCCCAGAATATGCTTTGCCGCAGGCCTCGCGGCCCGTTACAGTCGCTTTGTTCCTGCAGGGGGCCGGGATGCGGCGAAGAGACGCGCAAAGGAACGG
The DNA here is from genome assembly GCA_902761055.1 of Oscillospiraceae bacterium. Taxonomy (GTDB): domain Bacteria; phylum Bacillota; class Clostridia; order Oscillospirales; family Oscillospiraceae; genus Limivicinus. The sequence continues at coordinate 10,456 of CACWIS010000010.1, read as the reverse complement.
CGCGCGCCGCGCTCTTCCCGCTCTCCTTGAATGCGGATACCGGCAAAGCGCCCGATAGGGTCTACTCCTCATCGGGCGTTTTGCCCGTCTCCCCCGTCTCGTCCGCCCGCTTCGACGTCTCGCGGCGGTAGCGCCGCCAGCTGTACAGCGCGAAGGCGAGGCCGCCGCCCATGAAGCCGAGGCCGCAGCCCCAGGCGACCGCGCCGGAGAGCGTCGAGGCGCCGACGAGATAGGCCCGCAGCAGATCGAAGCCGAGATAGCAGAGATAGGCCGAGACGGCCGCGCGCAGCGCGAAGAGATTGACGGCGCGGTTGTCGCTCCGCTTCTCTTTGTTTTCCCTTCCGTCCATCGGCTCTCCCCTCCGCGGATAATCCAAACGGACGGCTGTCCCCAGACAGCCGTCCGTTTCTGTCGGTTTCAGCTGTTCTTCTTCTTGGAAACGACGTCGAAGATAACGGCGGCCAGGAGCACGAGGCCCTTGACGACCTTCTGGTAGTTCGCGTCGACGCCCATGATGCTCATGCCGATGTTGATAACGCCCATCAGCAGCGCGCCGATGATGACGCCCGGCACGGTGCCGACGCCGCCGTAGGCCGAAGCGCCGCCGATGAAGCAGGAGCCGATGGCGTCCATCTCGTAGTTCTGACCGTAGGTCGGCTGGGCCGAGGTCATGCGCGCGATGGTCAGGATGCCGGCGAGACCCGCGAGCAGACCCATGTTGGCATAGGCGAAGAAGTAGATCTTCCTCGTGTCGATACCGGAGAGCTTGGTGGCCGTCTCATTGCCGCCGATGGCGTAGAGGTAACGGCCGACCGTGGTCTTGGACGTGATGTAGGTGTAGATCAGCACGACGATCGCGACCCAGAGCAGGGCCATCGGGATGCCCTTGTACTGGGCCAGGCGCAGCGTGAAGAAGATCACGACCGCCACGATGATGACGCTCTTGAGCGCGGTCTTGATCATCGATTCGACCTCGAGGCCGTTGCGCTTGCGGACGGTGCGGCTGCGCAGCGTGAAGAACAGATACAGCGCGCAGGCAGCGATGCCCACCGCGACGCAGAGGAGGTTGATGCCGTCGCCGTGCAGGATGTCGGGCACATAGCAGTTGGCGCCGCCGCCGAAGAGCCGAACGAACTTCTCGTTCGTGACGGAGACCGTCTTGCCCTGCAGCACCACGTTCGACAGGCCGCGGAACACCATCATGCCCGAGAGCGTGGTGATGAAGGGCGGGACCTTCACGTAGGCGATCCAGAACGCCTGCCAGGCGCCGATCAGCAGACCGACGGCGAGCATGACCAGCACGGCCAGCCACATGTTCAGGTCCTTGCGCATCATCACGGCGCCGACCGTGCCGACGAAGCAGACGACCGAGCCGACGGACAGGTCGATGTTGCCGCCCGTGAGGATGCACAGCAGCATGCCGGTCGCCAGTACGAAGACGTAGGCGTTTTGGGCGATGATGTTTGTCAGGTTCTGCGGCAGGAGCAGCTTTCCGTTGGTGCGCCATGCGAAGAAAGCCGTCACCAGCACCAGCGCGATGATCATCGTGTACTTCTGAACAAAGTTCAGGATCTTTGTCTTTGTCGTCATTGCTCTCTCTCCTTTTCTGCCTTTGCCGGATCAGTGGAAAGTATACAGGCCATGATCTTCTCCTGGCTGGCCTCCGCCTGGCCGAACTCGCCGACGATGCGGCCCTCGTTGAGCACATAGATGCGGTCGCACATGCCCAGGACCTCGGGGAGCTCCGAGGAGATCATGATAACGGACTTTCCGGCCGCCACCAGGTCGTTGATGATGCAGTAGATCTCGTATTTCGCGCCGACGTCGATGCCGCGCGTGGGCTCGTCCAGGATCAGGATGTCCGGGTCGGCGTACATCCACTTGGCAAGCAGCACCTTCTGCTGGTTGCCGCCGGAGAGGTTGCCCACGTTCTGCAGGACGGAGGGCGTCTTGGTGTTGAGCTTTCTGCGGTATTCCTCGGCCACCGTGAGCTCCTTGTCGTGGTCGATCACGCCGCGCTTCGACACGCCCCTGAGGTTGGCGAGCGTCGTGTTGACGGAGATCGGATTCGAGAGGATCAGACCGCTGCCCTTGCGGTCCTCGGTGACGTAGGCCAGGCCCGCGTCGATCGCCTGCCGCGGCGAGTGGAACCTGACCTCCTTGCCGTGGATCAGCACGGTGCCGGAGATCTCGGTGCCGTAGCTGCGGCCGAAGATCGACATCGCAAGCTCGGTGCGGCCGGCGCCCATCAGGCCGGAGAAGCCGACGACCTCGCCCTTGCGGACGTTGAAGGACACGTTGTCGATGACCTTCTTTTCCGTGTAGATCGGATGGTACACGTTCCAGTCCCGGACCTCGAGCGCGACCTCGCCGATCTCGACGCCGTGGCGCTTGGGGAAGCGGTCCTCGAGCTCGCGGCCGACCATGCCGCGGATGATGCGGTCCTCGCTGAGATCGTCGACACCCTTGTGCAGCGTCTCGATCGTCTTGCCGTCGCGCAGGATCGTGATGTCGTCCGCGACGTAGGAGACCTCGTTGATCTTGTGCGAGATGATGATCGAGGTCATGCCCTGCTTCTTGAACTCCAGCAGCAGGTCCAGCAGCGCCTGGGAGTCCTCCTCGTTGAGGGAGGAGGTCGGCTCGTCGAGGATCATGAGCCGGGCGTTCTTCGCCAGCGCCTTGGCGATCTCGACCATCTGCTGCTTGCCGACGCCGATATCCTTGATGAGGGTCTTGGACGACTCGGTCAGTCCGACGATCTTCAGATATTTCGTCGCCTCAGCGTGGGTCTTGTCCCAGTTGATGGCGTAGGGCTTTCCCTGTTCGTTGCCCAGGAACATGTTTTCGCCGATGCTCATGTAGGGCACGAGCGCCAGCTCCTGGTGGATGATGACGATGCCTTTTTCTTCGCTGTCCTTGATCTTGGAGAACTTGCATACTTCTCCCTCGTATACAATGTCTCCGGAGTAGCTGCCGTAGGGATACCAGCCGCTGAGCACGTTCATCAGCGTGGATTTTCCCGCGCCGTTTTCGCCGACCAGGGCGTGGATGCTGCCCTTTTTGACGGCGAAGTTGACGTTGTCGAGCGCCTTGACGCCCGGGAATTCCTTGGTGATTCCCCGCATTTCCAGAATGTTGTCCGCCAAATTATCCCCTCCAAACCCGAGAGATTATTTCCCCCCGCCCGCGGACGGAAGTCCGTCCCGGACGGGCGAAAGAGCTCCTGCGTCCGCCCGGTCGACCGGGTCTTCGCGCCGTGCGTGCAGGGATGGTCCTCTTTAGATTTTACAAATATGCGACCCGGCTGTCAAGGCGCTTTTGCGCCGATGAACGGCCGATTTTCCGCCCGCTCAGCCCTGCCCGTAATAGGCGTTCTTGCCGTGCTTGCGGAGGTAATGCTTGTCCTGCAGCTCCTGCGGCGCGGGCCGGACCTGCGGCTCGATCTGTTCGCAGCGGTAGGCCATTTTGGCGACCTCCTCGAGCACGACCGCGTTGTGGACGGCCTCGAAGGGATCCTTGCCCCAGGCGAAGGGCCCGTGGTTTTTGCACAGGCAGCCGGGCACGGCGGCGGGATCTTTCCCGAGCCGGGCAAATTCGCTCACGATCAGCAGGCCGGTGTTGCGCTCGTACGCCTCCTCGATCTCCTCCCTCGTCAGGCAGCGGAGGCACGGGACGTCGCCGTAGAAATAGTCCGCGTGCGTCGTGCCGTAGCAGGGGATGCCGCGGCCGGCCTGCGCCCAGGAGGTCGCGTAGCTCGAATGCGTATGGACGACGCCGCCGATGTCCGGAAAGGCCTTGTACAGCTCCACATGCGTCGCCGTGTCGCTCGAGGGCTTCCACTTGCCCTCGACGACCCTGCCGTCGAGGTCGACCACGACCATGTCCTCCGGCTCCATCCCCTCATAGGGGACGCCAGAGGGCTTGATGACCGCAAGGCCGCTTTCGCGGTCGACGCCGCTGACGTTGCCCCAGGTGAAGGTCACCAGGCCGAAGCGCGGCAGCTGCAGATTGGCCTCGCAGACACGCTCTTTGAGTTCCTCCAGCATCAGAACACCTCTGTCGCTTTTCTTTCGATCGGGAGCGCCTTCTCATAGCGCTGCAGAAAGGCGGTGAAGCCCGCGCGCGCATTTTCGTCCGCGCTCATCGTAGAGGACTTCGCCGCAGCAAAGACCTTCTTGTCCAGATAGTCCGGCAGGCTCTCGCCCTCTTCCCTCCACAGCATATAGGCCGCCAGCAGCGCCATGCCGTAGGGGCCGCCTTCGCCCGCCGTCTCCATGACGGAGACGGGCGCTCCGACCGCGGCGGAGAGCATCAGCTGCCCGACCTCCGGCGTTTTGAAGAAGCCGCCGTGGCCGGTCAGCCTGTCGATCTCGACATGCTCGGTCTGCGTGAGGATGTCCAGGCCGATCTTGAGCGTCGAGAGCGCCGAGAGCAGGTGCGTGCGCATGAAGTTCGCCAGCGTGAAGCTCGCGTCCGGCGTCCTCACGAAGACCGGACGGCCCTCGTTGAGATCCGTCACGCCCTCGCCGGAGAAATAGTTGTACGAGAGCAGGCCGCCGCAGTCGGGATCGCCCTCCAGCGCCTTGCGGAAGAGCTTTGTGAACAGCTCGCCCTTGCTCGTCTCCACGCCCATCATCCCGCAGAATTCCATGAAGAGACTGACCCAGGCGTTGATGTCGCTGGTGCAGTTGTTGCAGTGCACCATCGCCACCGGCAGACCGTCCGGGGTTGTGACCATGTCGATCTCGCGGTGGACGCCGAGGGGCTTGTCCGTCACGATCATCGCGAAGTCCGAGGTGCCCGCGGACACGTTGCCGGTGCGTACGCGCACCGAGTTCGTGGCCGTCATGCCGGTTCCCGCGTCGCCCTCGCAGGGCGCGAGGGGGATGCCGGGGCGCAGCGTGCCCGTGGGGTCGAGGAAGCGCGCGCCCGCCTCGGTCAGAGTACCCGCGTTTGCTCCGGCGGGCAGCACCTCAGGCAGAACAGCGCGCAGATCGATCCCGGTCAGCTCCCGGAATTTCCGCGCCATGCCCTCGTCATAGTCGAGCGTCGCGCTGTCGATCGGGAACATGCCGGAGGCCTCGCCCACGCCCATGCACTTCTCGCCCGAGAGCCGCCAGTGGATATAGCCGGCGAGCGTCGTGAGGAACGCGACGTCCTTCACATGCTCCTCGCCGTTGAGGATCGCCTGATACAGATGCGCGATGCTCCAGCGCTGCGGGATGTTGAAGCCGAAGAGCTCGGTCAGCTTCTCTGCCGCCTCGCCCGTGATCGTGTTGCGCCAGGTGCGGAACTCCGCGAGCTGTTTTCCGTCCCTGTCGAAGGGCAGATAGCCGTGCATCATGGCGGACACGCCGATCGCGCCGACAGTATCCAGCTCAAGGCCGTATTTTTTCTCCACATCGGCCTTCAGCGCGGCAAAGCAGGCCTGCACGCCGCTGTGCACGGCGTCCATCGGATAGGTCCAGACGCCGTTGACATACTGGTTTTCCCATTCAAAGTCACCCGAGGCGACGGGGATGTGTTTTTCGTCGATCAGCACCGCCTTGATGCGGGTGCTGCCGAGTTCGATGCCGAGCGCGGTTTTTTTCAGATCCATCACGCCGTTCCCCCTCCCGCGCCGGACGGTTTTTCTTCGGCGGCCTTCGGCGCCGCCTTTTCCTTCGTCTTGCGCTTGCTCCTGTTCTTGCGCATCAGCACGAGGCTCTGCAGCAGGATGAAGAAGCTCAGCATCGCGCCGCTTGCCATCTCCTGCCACCAAGAGGCGTTCAGCGGGCTGAGCGCGATGATCTTCTGGATCGTGGCGAGGATCATGGCGCCGAAGAAGGTGCCGATCACGTTGCCGACGCCGCCGGTGAGCAGCGTGCCGCCGATGATGGAGGCTGCGATGGCGTCCATCTCGCTGCGCATGGCAACGCTCGCGTTGCCGGCGGGCTTGTGCATCAGAAAGACGAAGCCGGCCAGGCCGCTGAGCAGACCGCTGATCACATAGCTCCAGAAAACGGTGCGCTTGACGTTGATGCCGAGCATCAGCGCGCTCTGACGGTTGCCGCCGACGGCGTAGATGCTTCTGCCGAGCCTCGTGTAGCGCAGCAGCAGGAACATCAGGATCACGACGGCGACGGCGACGAGGGCGCCGATCTCGATCTTGGCCGGGATCAGGTTGCCGTTCTGGGCGGTATAGCCCAGCCAGGAGATCTTCAGCTTGGTCTTCACCAGCTCCAGGAAGCCCTTGTGCGCCACCTTGACCGGGTTGACGGAGAGGATCGTCGTCAGACCACGGGCGAGGAACATGCCTGCCAGCGTGACGATGAAGGGCTGGATCTCCAGATGGGCGACGAGGAAGCCCTGCAGCACGCCGAAGCCCAGACCGATGCCCAGCGCGAGCAGCAGCGTCACCAGAATGCTCAGAGCGCTGCTCTCGATGTGATTGTTGTTGAGGAACAGCGCGCAGCTCATGACCGTAAGGCCGATCACGCCGCCGACGCTGATGTTGATGCCGCCGCCGATCATAACGATCGTCAGCGCGCAGGAGATGATGATCAGCGCCGCGTTGTCGTTGAGCAGGTCGAAGATCATCTGGGGCTTGAGGAAGCCGCCCTTGAGCGTAAGGGCAGCGGCCGCGTACATGACGACGAAGATGCCGATGCTGATGTACATCAGCAGCTGCGTATCGGTCAGCGGCTCCCTGGCGCGGAGCCGGTTGTTGCCGTTATTCCCCGACATTCAGCTCACCCCCTCTTTCCTGGGGCCGCCCGGAGCCGAGGGCGCGCGCAGGCGCCGCCAGAGGTTCGTCAGAAAGCTCTTGACGACCGGAGAGCCCGCCACGACGATGATGATGATCACGATCGCCTTGTAGGCCTTGACGTTGACCGGGGCCACGTTCATCGCATAGAGCGTGGTGGTCAGCATCTGGATGATGTAGGCGCCGAGAACGCTGCCGATGATCTTGAACCTGCCGCCGCCGAGGCTGTTGCCGCCGATGGCGACCGCGAGGATCGCGTCCATCTCGATGTCCACCAGCAGGGTCTTGTGGTTGAGCTGTCCGAGACGGCACACGCCGATGAGCGCCGCGACGGAGACGCAGACGCCCAGCAGGATGAAGCTGATGAGCTTGATCTTCGTCGGGTTGATGCCGTTAAGTCTGGCCGCGCCCTCGTTGATGCCAACCGACTGGGTGTAGATGCCGAGGCTGGTGAACCTGAAGATCAGGAACAGCAGCAGTCCCACCAGGATCACCGCGAAGATCGGCGTCGGGATGGGGATGCCCGGGATCGTCATGCCGATGGAGCTGATGATGGGGCTGTTGAGCTGCGGGGTCGCGTCGCCGTTGATCCAGTAGGCGATCGACCGCGCGCAGGAGTAGAGGATCAGCGTCGCGATCATCGGCTGGATGCGGAACACGGCGACCAGCGTGCCGTTGAAGAGCTTGAAGAGGATCGTCGCGAGGCAGCAGAGCAGGAAGCCGACGATCACGCTCGTCGGCGTGATGCCGCCCATGCCCTGGAGCACCTTGACGAAGACCGCGCCCGAGATCGCGCCGACCGCGCCGACGGAGATGTCCTGGCCGCCGCAGGCCGCCGTCACGAGCGTCATGCCCATGGCGATGATGGCAAGCTCGCTCGCGCTGTCGATGATGCTGACGAGGTTGCCGGTCAGCACGATGTTGCCGCTGTTGTTCACGCGCATGACGATGGAGAAAAAGCCGATGTCGCGGAAGAGGTTGAACACGATCAGAATGCCCAGCGCGACCAGCGGGATCAGCAGCTGGCCGAGGCCGCCGGCGGCTTTGTTTTTCTTTTTCATCTTACTCCTCACCTCCCGCGATGGTCTTCATGACCTGCACCTGCGTCAGCTCGTCGCCGGTCAGCTCGCCGACAATGTTGCGGTCGCGCATGACGATGAGCCGCGAGCAGGTGCGCAGCATCTCCTCGATCTCGGAGGAAATGAACGTGATGCTCATGCCCTCCTCGGCCAGCTTCAGCACCAGCTTCTGGATCTCGAGCTTGGTGCCGACGTCGATGCCGCGGGTGGGCTCGTCCAGGATCAGATACTGCGGGTGCGTCAGCAGCCAGCGGGCCAGGATGACCTTCTGCTGGTTGCCGCCGGAGAGCGATTTGATCGGCGTGTCCTGCGAGGCGGTCTTGATGTCGAGCGCCTTGATATATTCGTCGGCGAAGGCCTCGGCCTTCGCGCGCGGGATCGGATGGTTCATGCCCCGGATGGTCTGCAGGGCGAGGATGATGTTCTCGCGCACCGAAAGGTCCGCGATGATGCCGTCGCGCTTGCGGTCCTCCGGCAGGTAGCCGACGCCGTTCTTCATCGCCTCGTGCGGGTTGGTGATGCGCACGGCCTTGCCGTTGATCTTCACCTTGCCGCCCGTCACCTGGTCCGCGCCGAAGATGGCGCGCACGCTCTCGCTGCGGCCGGAGCCCAGCAGGCCGGTGAAGCCGTTGACCTCGCCCTTGCGGATGCTGAAGTCGAAGGGGCGGCACTCGGAGCTGGAGAGCTTCTCCGCCTCGTAGACGACCTCGTCCTGCGCGCGCTTGCCCTTCTGGAACTGTTCGAGCTCGGCCAGGTCGTCGAGGCTCTTGCCGATCATCTTCGCGACCAGCTCCACCTGCGGCAGATCCTTGACCGCGTATTCGCCCACCAGCTCGCCGTTGCGCAGGACCGTGATCCGGTCGCTGACCTCGTAGACCTGCTCGAGGAAGTGCGTGACGAAGATGATCCCCACGCCTCTGTCGCGCAGATCCCGCATGAGCTGGAAGAGCATGGCAACTTCTTTATCGTCAAGTGAGGAGGTCGGCTCGTCGAGGATCAGGACCTTGCAGTTCATGTCCACGGCGCGGGCGATGGCCACCATCTGCTGCACCGCGAGGGAACAGCGGGACAGCTCCTGCTTCGCGCGGGCCGGGATGCCCAGATTGTCGAGGATCTCCGTCGCTCTTTTTTCATAGTCTTTCCAGTGAACGAGCCTGTCGCTCGTTCTGCCGATGAACATGTTTTCCGCGACCGTCAGATTCGGGCAGAGCGTGATCTCCTGATAGACGGTGCTGATGCCGATGTTCTGGGCCTGCTGAGGAGAATGAATGTGCGCCTCGCCCGGGCATCCCTCGATCTCGATGCTGCCCGCGTCTTTTTCATAGACGCCCGTGAGCACCTTGATCAGCGTGGATTTGCCGGCGCCGTTTTCTCCCATCAACGCATGGATCTCGCCCTTGCGCAGTGTAAAATCCACATGATTCAGGGCCTTGACGCCCGGAAAATCCTTGCAGATCCCGCGCATGGTCAAAACGATTCCGTCTTCCATCCGTTCATCTCCTGTTCGATAGTCTGTGTATACGGGGAGATTGCTTTGAAAAAAACGCGGTGTGGATCGCGGATTCCTCCACTTTCCACACCGCGCTGTTTGTTTATTCTATGATTGCTTCAGTCCCGTGCGGGAAAGGATCAGCCGAGGCCGTAGGTGTCGATGTCGGCCTGGGTGATGGTGGTGGCGTCGAAGCCCTTCTCGATGGAGATGATCTGGTTGAGATCGTTCAGGCCCTCGATCTCGCCGCCGGCTTCAAGCGTCTTGATCATGCCGTCGATCACACCGGCCTGGAACGGGCTGCACTGGCCGTCGTAGTTCCACTCGCCGGCAAGCAGCTTCTCCAGAGCCCACTTGTTGCAGTCGAAGCCCATGACGATGACGTCGCCGTTCACACCGTGGGTGATGCCCGCGGCGTCGAGCGCCTGGACAACACCGTCGGCCATGCCGTCGTTCTCGGCGTAGACGATGTTGAAGGACTCGCCGGCGTCGATGGCGGCCTTCGCGATCTTGTTGGCCTCATTGGGATCCCAGCTGTCGCCGCCGGTGCCTTCACGGACGATGGTCCACTTGTCGTCGGCAGCGCACTTCTCGGTCAGAGGATCGCTGCGGCCGATCTGGGCGGCGCTGCCCAGCTGGCCCTGGATGTGCAGGATCTTGTACTCGTCAAGGCCAAGGCTCTCGAGCCAGGCAACGGCGGTCTCGCCCTCCTGACGCATGTCGGAAACGACGGCGGCAGTGTACAGGCTGGGATCGCAATCGATCATACGGTCGAACAGGAAGACCTTGATGCCGGCCTCCTGGGCCTCTTCAAGGACCTCGTCCCAACCGGTGGTCTCGGCAGCGGAAACGAGGATGTACTTCACCTCAGCGGTGATGAAGCCCTTGGCAGCCTCCAGCTGCTTGTCGGCGGTGGGAGCGGTGACGAAGGTGGCGTCATAGCCGTTCTCTTTGGTGAAGGTGTCGGTCAGATCCTTGACGTTGGCCTGGCGGTAGCCGGACTCGGACGGGTCAAGGTTGATGATGCCGACCTTGATCAGTTCCGCGGGAGCGGCGGGTTCGGCGTCGGGATCGATGCCGAGCTGGTCAAAGGTGTAGTAGCCGGAGTCGATGAGGAGCTCCTTGTAGTTCGCGACCGTGCAG
>CACWIS010000009.1 GCA_902761055.1 Oscillospiraceae bacterium | reverse complement strand
CTCCTCGTAGGGCATGTCGTGGTGCGCCTTGTAGTAGTTGTCGTGGTAGATGACGGAGACCTCTCCGCCGAAGCGCTGCATCAGCTTTTTGGTGATCGTTGTCTTGCCGCTGCCGGTGCCTCCCGCGAGGCCGATGACCATGACGTCGCTCATATGCAATCCCTCCGCAGGCAAATCTCTTTTCCGACCACATCTTACCACAGATCGGGCGGTGTTTCAATCGATTTCCGCAAACGGTGCTTGCCAAACCGCGCGTACTTTACTATAATTTAATCGATCTGAACACGCAAGGAGGAACCTATCATGTCGATCCCGACTCCCCATATCAACGCCAAGGCCGGCGAGATCGCCAGGACCGTGCTGATGCCGGGCGATCCGCTGCGCGCGAAATTCATCGCCGAGACCTTCCTGAGCGATCCCAAGCTCGTCAACAACGTCCGCGGCGTCCAGGGCCATACCGGCAAGTGGAAGGGCGTGCCCGTCACGGTCATGGCCTCCGGCATGGGCATCCCGTCGATCAGCATCTACAGCTGGGAGCTCTATCACTACTATGACGTGGACAACATCATCCGCATCGGCTCGGCCGGCGCGCTGAGCGACGAGCTCGACGTCATGGACATCGTCATCGCCCAGGGCGCCTGCACCAATTCCGTCCTGCCAGGCACCTTCGGCACCCCCGGGCTCTACGCCCCGATCGCGGACTACACGCTGCTGCAGAAGGCGGTCGAGGCCGCCGAGGAGCACAGGGCGAAGTTCATGGTCGGCAACATCCTCTCGTCCGACAACTTCTACGCCGCCGAGGGGCAGAGCGCCAACGACCTGTGGAAGCGCATGGGCGTGCTCGCCGTCGAGATGGAGGCGGCGGGTCTCTATGCCAACGCCGCCTACGCGCACAAGCGCGCGCTGGCCATCTGCACGATCTCGGACCACCTGTACAAGCAGCAGTATCTCTCGGCCGAAGAGCGCCAGACCTCCTTCACCCAGATGATGGAGATCGCGCTCGACACGGCCGTGAAGATGGCCGAACTGAAATAAAAACGGCCGGATGCGGCGCCGCGCGGAAGAAACTGTAAAACTTGCCGAATCGAGCGGATTGCGCTTGATTCCGCCCCCGCGGCATGGTATAATGAACGACGGTATGTGAAAACACACCGATGGGACAAAAACAAAAAAATATGGAGGAACAAACATGAAAAAGATTCTCGCACTTGTTCTCGCGCTGTGCATGATCTTCGCGCTTGCTGCCTGCGGCAAAAAGGCCGAGGCTCCTGCCAGCGCCGACTCCCCCGACGCCATCCCCGACGAGATGACGTCCAAAGACGGCAAGTACGCCGTCGCCTTCGTTACCGACGTCGGCCAGCTGAAGGACAAGTCCTTCAACCAGGGCACCTATGACGGCGTCAAGCTCTACGCGGCCAGCGCCGGCGTGAGCTACAAGTACTACCAGCCCGCCAACGGCGACCAGGCCACCGACGACGACCGTTACGACGCCATGAAGGCCGCTGTCGACGGCGGCGCTTCCGTCATCGTCTGCGCCGGCTTCATGCAGGGCGGCGCTCTCGAGCGTGCCGCCAAGGACTTCCCCGACGTCAAGTTCGTCTTCATTGACGGCTGGAGCCTCGGCCTGCCCAACGTGGTCGGCATCGCGTTCCAGGAAGAGCAGTGCGGCTTCCTCGCCGGCTATGCCGCCGTTATGGAAGGCTACACCAAGCTCGGCTTCTGCGGCGGCGGCGGCGGCACCAACCCCGCTGTCAACCGTTACGGCTACGGCTACGTTCAGGGCGCTGAGGCGGCTGCCGCCGCCAAGGGCGTGAACGTCGAGATGAACTACACCTTCCTCTACGGCGCTTCCTTCCAGGCTTCTCCCGAGCTGCAGACCCTCGTCTCCGGCTGGTATGAGAACGGCACTGAGGTCGTCTTCTCCTGCGGCGGCTCCATCTTCTCGTCCATCACCGCCGCCGCCTCCGCCAACGACGGCAAGGTCATCGGCGTCGACGTCGACCAGTCCAGCCAGTCCGACACCGTCATCACCTCCGCCCTCAAGGGCATCGGCGAGGCTGCCAAGCTCGCGCTCGAGGCTGCCATGAACGGCAAGTGGGCCGAGTTCGCCGGCGACGGCTCCAAGACCCTCGGCGCTGCCGACGGTGCTGTCGGCCTGCCCGTGGCCACCTGGTCTCTGAAGAACTGGAGCGTTGACGAGTACAACGCCATGTTTGCCGATATCGTCTCCGGCAAGCTCGTCATCGACAACAACTTCGAGAACCTCGCCTCCACCGAGCACGTCACGCTCAACGTCGTCGAGTAATTCTCCCGACACAACAAAAAAGGAAGCCCTCCGGGGCTTCCTTTTTTTGCGTCCGGCGGCGCCCTTTTTTCTTGCAAAACGACGCCGTTCCCTTTATAATTAAAGAAGATTGAATAAAGGCAGGTGAGCCCATGGAGAATGCCCCCGAATACGTGATTGAAATGCTTCATATCACGAAAGTCTTTCCCGGTATCATCGCCAACGATGATATCACGCTCCAGCTCCGCCGCGGCGAGATCCACGCTCTGCTGGGCGAAAACGGCGCAGGCAAATCCACGCTGATGAGCGTGCTGTTCGGCCTGTACCAGCCCGAGGCGGGCGAGATCCGCAAGAACGGCGTCAAGGTAGAGATCAACAACCCCAACGACGCCACCGCGCTGAACATCGGCATGGTGCACCAGCACTTCAAGCTGGTCGACGTGTTCACGGTGCTCGACAACATCATCCTCGGCGCAGAGACCACGAACAAGCTCGGCTTCCTCCAGAAGAAGGAGGCCCGCAGGAAGATCGAGGCGCTCAGCGAGAAATACGGCCTCACGGTCGATCTCGACGCCAAGGTCGAGGATATCACGGTCGGCATGCAGCAGCGCGTGGAGATCCTCAAGATGCTCTACCGCGACAACGAGATCCTGATCTTCGACGAGCCCACCGCCGTTCTCACCCCCCAGGAGATCGACGCGCTGATGGCCACGATGAAGGAATTTTCCAAGGAAGGGAAATCCATCCTCTTCATCTCCCACAAGCTCAACGAGATCATGGCCGTGGCCGACCGCGTCTCCGTCCTGCGCAAGGGCAAGTACATCGGCACGGTCAACACGAAGGACACCAACAAGCAGGAGCTGTCGAACATGATGGTCGGCCGTCCCGTCCAGCTCGAGGTCCACAAGACCCCCGCCAAGCCCGGCGAGGAGATCCTGAAGGTCGAGCATCTGTGTGTGCCGAGCCACCTGCACAAGCGCAACGCCGTCAACGACGTCTCCTTCTCGGTGCGCGCGGGCGAGATCCTGTGCATCGCGGGCATCGACGGCAACGGCCAGACCGAGCTGATCCACGGCCTGACCGGCCTTGACAAGGCCAGCTCCGGCACCGTGACGCTCTGCGGAAAGGACATCTCGAGCGCCTCGATCCACAAGCGCGGCGAGGCCATGAGCCACATCCCCGAGGACCGGCACAAGCACGGCCTGGTGCTGGACTTCACGCTCGAGCAGAACATGGTGCTGCAGCGCTTTGACGAGCCGCAGTTCCAGAAGGCCGGCTTCATCCGCAACGACGAGGTCCGCGATTACGCCGAAAAGCTGATCGAGCAGTACGACGTCCGCTCCGGTCAGGGCCCCGTGACGATCGCGCGCAGCATGTCCGGCGGCAACCAGCAGAAGGCGATCATCGCCCGCGAGATCGACCGCGACAAGCCTCTGATCGTCGCCGTCCAGCCCACCCGCGGCCTGGACGTCGGCGCGATCGAATACATCCACAGCCAGCTCGTCGCCGAGCGCGACAAGGGCAAGGCCGTCCTGCTCGTCTCGCTCGAGCTCGACGAGGTCATGAGCCTGTCCGACCGCATCCTCGTGCTCTACGAGGGCGAGATCGTCGGCGAGTTCGACCCGAAGGCCGTCACCGTGCAGGAGCTCGGCCTCTACATGGCGGGCGCCAAGCGCGCCGGGGAAGGAGGGGAGACAAAATGAAAGGGAAGCTTGCGACCCTCTATCAGAAGGATGGGACGAAAAAGATCCTGGCCTCACTGGTCTCCATCCTCATCGGCCTGCTCGTCGGGGCGTTCGTCGTCATCATCGTGGGCCTGTTCAACTCGCGCATTTCGCTCAAGGGCGCCTGGGAAGGCGTGCGGCTGATCTTCTTCGGCATCTTCTCCACGGGCCGCGACGCGTCGGGCGCGCTGACCTGGGGCTTCAACCCCACCAGCCTTGGCAACACGCTCTTCCGCGCGATGCCGCTGATCATGACCGGCCTCTCGGTCGCGGTGGCCTTCAAGACCGGCCTGTTCAACATCGGCGCGCCCGGACAGTACCTCTTCGGCACGATGGCCTCGCTGATGGTCGCCCTCAGCCTCCCGACGGAGAAGATGGGCGCCGTCCCGGTCTGGATCATCGCGTTCCTCGCGGGCGTGCTCGCCGGCGCGCTCTGGGGCGCGATCCCCGGCGCGATGAAGGCCTTTCTGAACATCAACGAGGTGCTGGCCTGCATCATGACCAACTGGATCGCGGCCAACATCGTCACCTGGGCCTTTGACATCAGCAACTTCAAGAACGTCGCCGAGAGCACCAAGACCGGCTACGTCTACAAGACGACCTTCAACGGCGTCGCCACGGCGAAGCTGGGTCTCGACAAGCTCTTCCCGGGCTCGCAGGTCAACGCCGGCATCCTGGTGGCGATCCTCGCGGCGATCGGCATGTACGTCCTCATCAACAAGACCACGCTGGGCTATCAGCTCAAGGCCTGCGGCTCCAACCGCCACGCCGCGCGCTACGCCGGCATCAAGGACAAGCGCAACATCGTCCTGTCCATGGCGATCGCGGGCGCGCTCTCGGGCGGCGGCGCCGCGCTCTACTGGCTCTCCGGCAACACGGAGTTCTTCTGGTCCACCTACCAGTCGCTGCCGGCCATCGGCTTCAACGGCATCCCCGTGGCCCTGCTCGCGGTCAACAACCCCATCGCGGTCATCTTCACCGGCATCTTCATGTCGATGCTCAACGTCATCGGCCTGCAGATGAGCAACCTCACCGCCTACAACGAATACCTCACCGACATCATCGTCGCGGTCATCGTGTACCTCAGCGCCTTTGCGCTGGTGATCCGCATGATCTTCGAGAGCCGCAAAAAGAAGGCTCCCGCCGCGGAGAAAAAAGCGAAAGAGAACGAAGAGCCGCCGAAACCGGATGCGGCGCAGAACGGGAAAGGAGGCGAGCAGGCATGACATTCCTGATCCAGCAGACCCTGATCTTCGCCGTCCCCCTGATGATCGTGGCGCTCGCCGGCGTGTTCTCCGAGCGAAGCGGCATCATCAACCTCGCCCTGGAAGGCATCATGATCTTCGGCGCCTTCATCGGCGTGCTCTTCGTGCGCGCGATGCAGCTCTCCGGCGCCTATGACGCGGCCAAGGCCGCGGGCGACTGGCTCAGCCTGCAGGGGCTCGAGCTGCTCTCGATGCTCGCCGCGGCGGTCATGGGCTCGGTCTTCTCGCTGCTGCTGGCCTTCGCCGCGATCAACCTGCGCGCCGACCAGACCATCGGCGGCACGGCGCTGAACCTGCTGGCTCCGGCGCTGGTGCTCTTCCTGATCCGCGTCATCGCCAACCAGGAGACGCTGAACATGGCCAAGGGCGACGCCGCGAGCTGGTTCATGATCAAAAAGTCCACCTTCGGCATCGACAAGAGCGTGCACCTCGGCTTCCTCGGCGAGACGCTGATCAACAAGGTCTATCTCGCGACCTACGTGTGCATCCTCCTGTTCGTGATCCTCTCGATCATCCTGTACAAGACGCGCTTCGGCCTGCGTCTGCGCGCCTGCGGCGAAAATCCCCAGGCGGCGGACTCGCTGGGCATCAACGTGTACAAGATGCGCTACGCGGGCGTGACGATCTCCGGCGCGCTGGCGGGCATGGGCGGCTTCGTCTATGCGCTGACCACCTCGAACTGCTCGTCGACCGGCGACGTGGCGGGCTTCGGCTTCCTGGCCCTGGCCGTCATGATCTTCGGCAACTGGACGCCGCTGAACATCGCGGTCTCCAGTCTGATCTTCGGCCTGTTCAAGTGCATCGCCGCCTCCTACTCCAGCCTCGACATCAACGGCGACGGCGTTTACATGCTCTCGCAGATCGGCATCAGCTCCCACCTCTACCGCATGCTCCCCTACATCATCACGCTCGTCGTGCTGGCCTTCACCTCCAAGGGCTCCCGCGCCCCGAAGGCAGAGGGCATCCCCTACGACAAGGGCAGTCGGTAAACCGCTCCCGGACGGGCAGGCGCGCTGCGCCTGCCCGTTTTTTCTCCCCTTGACTTTCCCGGCCCGCCAGGTATAATGGACGGGCAAAAAAACGACCCGGAGGATCTTGGAATGAACCAGTATCTTGACATATCGCCCGAAGTCAAAGCCGCGCTCGACGCCGGCAAGCCGGTCGTCGCGCTCGAGAGCACGATCATCTCCCACGGCATGCCCTACCCGAAGAACGTCGATACCGCGCTGCGCGTCGAGCAGACCATCCGCGACAACGGCGCGACGCCCGCGACGATCGCCGTGATCGGGGGCCGCCTCAAGGCGGGCCTCAGCCGCGGGGAGATCGAGCACCTCGGCAGGGCCGGCCGCGCCGTCGCCAAGGCCAGCCGCCGCGACCTGCCCGCGCTCGTCGCCCGCGGCGCGGACGGCGCCACCACCGTCACCACGACGATGATCATCGCCCACATGGCGGGCATCCGCATCTTCGCCACCGGCGGCATCGGCGGCGTGCACCGCGGCGCGGAGACGACGATGGATATCTCCGCCGACCTCGAGGAGCTCGCCCAGACGCCCGTCATGGTCGTCTGCGCCGGCGCCAAGTCGATCCTGGACCTCGGCCTGACGCTCGAATATCTCGAGACCAAGGGCGTGCCCGTCATCGGCTACGGCACGGAGGAGCTGCCCGCCTTCTACACGCGGCAGAGCGGCTTCGGCGTGGACTACCGCGTCGACAGCCCCGCGGAGCTCGCCGCGATGTTCCGCGCCCAGCGCGCGCTCGATTACCGGGGCGGCATGCTCGTCACCAACCCGATCCCGGAGCGGTACGCCATGCCGAAGGCCGTCATCGACGCGGCCATCGAACAGGCCCTCGCGGAGTGCGAGGCGCAGGGCGTCCGCGGCAAGGAGACCACGCCCTTCCTGCTCGCCCGCGTCGTCGAGCTCACCGGCGGCGAGAGTCTGGAGAGCAACATCCGTCTCGTGCTCAACAACGCCGCGCTCGCCGCGAAAACGGCCTGCGAGCTGGCCCGCTGAAAAGCGGACGGAGAGACGTAAAAGGGAAAGCTGCATTTCATGACAGCAAAGCTGCCAGTTGTGCCCACAGCCGTGTCGGCACGGGAAACTGTGCTATACTGCACACGCTTAAGGCGCCGCGCCGCGCAGCCTTCCTGACGGGCGCACTCCGGCAGGTGCCGCTCTTACCCGGTGCCTGCGCGGACGCACGCCTTAAACAGTACCCCCGGAGGAAACTCCGGGGGTATTTTTCAATATACGATCGGCTGCAGCTGCCGGCCCTCGAGGGCGGCGGCGACGGCCTCGCCGAGACGGGAGAAGTCCGCCTGCATCGAATACGGCTTGCGCTGCGGGTCGTCCTGATGAAAGGGCACGAAATAGACGTTCTTGCGGTTGAGCAGCCGCGCGATGTTCTCCGCCGAGCCGGAGAGCGCGTCGTTCGTCGAGAAGGCGACGACGAGCGGACGGCCGTTGCGCAGATGCGCCTTGGCGGCCATGGCCACGGCGCTGTCCGTCGCGCCGAGGGCGAGCTTCGCGAGCGTACCGCCCGTGCAGGGCGCGATCAGCAGCGCGTCGAGCCCCAGCGCCGGGCCCAGCGGCTCGGCCTCCGGGATCGTCGTCACGACGCGCCTCCCGGTCAGCTCCGTCAGCCGCCGGATATGCGAGACCGCCGTGCCGAAGCGCGTGTCGGTCTCGGCGGCGGTCTCGCTCATGATGGGATAGAGCTCGTATTGCTCCGCCAGCGCGGGAAGCGCCGCGAAGAGCTTTTCGTAGGTGCAGTAGGAGCCGCAGAGCGCGAGCCCCAGCTTTTTCCTTGCGTCCATTATCCCTCTCCTTCCCGAAGCGAGGCGTAGATCGCCTCGCACATGACCTTTGCCGCGCTCTGCGGGGCGCAGCGTCCGGGCAGGCCCGGCGCGGCGAGCACGCGCAGCCCCAGGTTCTCCGCCAGCGTACGCTCGAAGCCGCCCGGCGCCGAGGCAAGCTCCAGCAGCAGCGCGTCCTCGCTGACCGCGCAGAGAGCGCCGTCGCCGAACACGCGCGCAGGCACGGTGTTGACGATGAAATCAAAGCCGCCGACGCGGCTCTCCAGCTCCGCAAAGCCGCAGCTCTCCGCGCCGACGGCCCCGGCCATGGCGCGCGCGTCCGCGCGGCGCGCGGCGACGCATACGTGAGCGCCGAGCCCCAGCAGCCGCAGCGTCAGAAGCCTGGCGACGCGCCCCCAGCCGCTCACCAGCACGCGGCCGCGCCAGAGGCTCTTTTCACTGTTGGCCGTCAGCACGCCGATCGCGCCCTCCGCCGTGAGCGCGGCGTTGCCGACGGCAAATTCCTCCCGGCGCAGCAGGTCCTCGACCTGCAGGCCCTGGCGCAGCGCGGCGAGGCAGAGCCCGTCGCCGAGCCTCCCGCCGATCAGCCGCTGGCCCTGCCAGAGCGCGGCGACCAGCTCCTCGCCGCGCAGCTTTTCGCCCGAGAGCGGCGCGTTGAGAAAGCCGCCCGCCTCCGCCGGCACGCCCAGCACGATGCAGTCCGCGCCGTAGACGCAGCCCTGCAGGCAGCCGGCCTTCGGGATCTCCTTGGGCAGCTCGGCGCGCTCGAGGGCGTATGTACAGACCTTGTGGCCGTCCCGCCAGAGCAGCGCGGAGAGACAGGCGGCGCGCTTGTCGCCGCCGACGATCGCAAATCGCAAGACCATCACCTCCACATGCCCAGTCTATTCCGCGCGGCGCGCCGCGGTGAGGAAAAAGGCTTTCCTTTTCTCCCGCGCTATGGTAAGATGACGGAGGAAAAACAAGGGAAGGAAGGCGCTTTCGATGAGCAGAGCAGACGAGATCTTCATTCAGAACTGCCGGGATATTTTAGACAACGGCGTCTGGGACACCGACCGCGAGGTCCGTCCCCGCTGGGAGGACGGCAGCCCCGCCCATACCGTCAAGAAATTCGGCGTCGTCAACCGCTACGACCTCTCCGAGGAGTTCCCGATCCTGACGCTGCGCCGCACCTACTGGAAGAGCGCGATCGACGAGCTGCTGTGGATCTGGCAGGCCAAGAGCAACAACGTCCGCGATCTGCGCGCCCGCGTGTGGGACGCCTGGGCCGACGAGAACGGCTCGATCGGCAAGGCCTACGGCTATCAGCTCGGCGTGAAGCACCACTACCCCGAGGGGGACATGGACCAGGTGGACAAGGTGCTCTGGGACCTCAAGCACAACCCGGCCTCGCGCCGCATCATGACCAACATCTACACCTTCGCGGACCTCAGCGAAATGGCGCTCTACCCCTGCGCCTATTCGATGACCTTCAACGTCAGCGGCAGGAAGCTCAACGCGATCCTCAACCAGCGCTCGCAGGACATGCTCGCGGCCAACAACTGGAACGTCGTGCAGTACGCGGTGCTGACGATGATGTTCGCCCAGGTCTCCGGCTTCGAGCCGGGCGAGTTCATCCATGTGATCGCCGACGCGCACATCTACGACCGGCACGTCCCCGTCATCGAGGAGCTCATCAAAAAGGAGCCGAAGCCGGCCCCGAAGTTTCTCATCGACCCCGCGGTAAAGGACTTCTACGCCTTCACGCGCGACAGCTTCAGGGTCGAGGGCTACGAGTACAGCGAATTCACCGGGAAGATCCCGGTGGCCGTGTGAGGGCCGCGGGATGGACGCGATCGTAGCGGTCTACTCCGACTGGGGCATCGGCGAGAGCGGGACGCAGCCCGTCGTGCTGCGCGCCGACCGCGCGCGCTTCCGCGAAAAGACGCGGGGCGCCGCCGTGATCGTCGGGCGCAGGACGATGGAGGACTTCCCCGGCGGGAAGCCGCTCAAGGGGCGCAGCAACATCGTCGTCACACGGCAGGATATCACGATCGAAGGCGCGGAGATCGCCCACTCGACGGAGGAGGCGCTCGCCCTCGCGGCGAAGTACGAAAGCTGCTACGTCATCGGCGGTGCGAGCGTGTTCCGCCAGTTCTTCCCGTATCTCGACCGGATCGAGCTGACGAAGATCGAGCTCGCCCCGCCCTCGGACAGCTATTTCCCCGATCTCGACGCCGATCCCGACTGGGTCTGCGCCGAGCAGGGCCCCCTGCAGGAGGAGGACGGCGTCCGCTTCCGCTTCTGCACCTACGAAAGAAAGGACAAAAAAACGATCATGGAAGAAAAGCTGCGTGAATACGCGCGCCTGCTCGTCGAGGCGGGCGTGAATCTGCAAAAGGATCAGACCCTGATGATCTCCTCGCCGGTGGATTGCGCCTTTTTTGCGCGCCTCTGCGCCGAGGCGGCCTATGCCGCCGGCGCGCGCAGCGTCGTCCTCAACTGGACGGACGACGCGATCACAAAAATGAGGTATCTCTACGCCGCGGACGAGCTGTTCGACAGCGTGCCGGAGTGGCAGAAGGCCATGGCCAACGGCCTGGCCGAGGAGGGCGCGGCCTTTCTCAGCATCATCGGCAACGACCCGGAGGCCTTCCTCGGCGTTGACCCCGAGCGCATGCTGCGCAGCAGCCGCGCCGCGGGCCGCGACCTGGCCCCCTTCCGCACGCGCCTGATGGCCAACCGCAACGCCTGGTCCATCGGCGCGATCCCGGTAGAGAGCTGGGCAAAAAAGGTCTTCCCGGACTGCGGCGGGGACGAGGCTATGGAAAAGCTCTGGGACGCGATCTTCAAGTCCGTGCGCATCACCGGCACGGGCGACGCGGTGGAACGCTGGCGCGAGCACGAGGCGAGGCTGCGCGGACGCATCGCGAAGCTCAACGACTGGCACTTTGAGAGCCTGCACTACCGCAACAGTCTTGGCACCGATCTGACCGTGCGCCTGCCCCGGGGGCATCTCTGGGCCGGCGGCAGCAGCGCGACGCCCGAGGGACGGCGCTTCATCGCCAACATGCCCACCGAGGAGATCTTCACCGCCCCGCAGCGCGACGGGATCGACGGCGTGGTGTACGCCTCCATGCCGCTGGTACACAACGGCAACGTCATCGAGGGCATCCGTTTCGTCATCAGGGACGGCCGGATCGTCGAGGCGCACGCCGACAGCGGCGAGGAGTTCCTGCAGACCGCGATCGACGTGGACGAGGGCGCGCGCTATTTCGGCGAGGCCGCGCTCGTGCCCTACGACAGCCCGATCCGCAACCAGGAGATCCTGTTCTACGACACGCTCTTCGACGAGAACGCCGCCTGCCATCTGGCCTTCGGCGACGCCTATCCCGAGTGCGTGCGCGGCGGCGAGGACATGAGCCCCGAGGAGCTGGCCGCGGCGGGACTCAACCACTCCGACACGCACGTGGACTTCATGATCGGCACGGCGGACCTCTCGATCGTCGGCACGCGCGCGAACGGCGAGCAGATCGAGATCTTCCGCGACGGCAATTTCACCTTCTGAAAAGCGCGCGCCGCGCCCGCGCGGCTTCCCGGAATGCTTTTATCCCTCTGAGCGGTTTCGCTCAGAGGGATTTTTTTGTTTTCTTTTAAGTTGGTTTTAGTTTGAGCCGCTATGATGGCCCCAGAAACAGGGAAGGAGGTCATCGCACATGGACGCGATCTATAGTTTCAAGAGGATCGAGAAGAAGTATCTTCTCTCCGAAGCGCAGGCCGAGGCGCTGTTTCAAAGGATCGGCGCGCATCTGAGGCCGGATGAATACGGCCGCAGCACGGTGCTCAGTCTCTATCTGGACACGCCCGACAGGCGCATCATCCGCAGCTCGATCGAGGCGGCGGACTACAAGGAAAAGCTCCGCCTGCGCAGCTACGGAACGGCCGGAGCGGATTCCACCGTTTTCCTCGAGCTCAAGAAGAAATACGGCGGCGTGGTGTACAAGCGCCGCGCGGCCATGACGCTCAGGGAAGCGGAGCGCTATCTGCGCATGGGGATCAAGCCCTTTGAGAGCCAGATCATGTCCGAGATCGACTGGGCGATGCGGCTCTACGGAAGACCGAAGGCCGCGATGCTGATCGCCTGCGAGCGCGAGGCCTGGTTCGACGAGGCGCATCCCGACCTCCGCCTGACCTTCGACCGGAACATCCGCTGCCGCGAGAACGAACTGCGGCTCGACCGCGGCTCCGCGGGGATTTGCCTGCTGCCGAGGGACACGGTGCTGCTCGAGATCAAAACGGCGGGCGCCATGCCCCTGTGGCTGGCGGACGCGCTGGACGCGGAGAGCATCCTGCCGGGCAGCTTCTCCAAATACGGAGAGGCCTATCTGCGGACGCTGAAAGAAAAAAACCGTCCCGTTTCCATCACAGAAGGAGGAGAACGACATGTCGTCAATCTTTAACTCGATCCTGACCGGGAGCTTCTCGGTCGGTCAATATCTGCTCTGCCTGCTTTTCGCGGGGCTCTGCGGCGCGATCGCGGCGCTGACGCTCGGCCGCGAGAGCACGTCGAGCCGCAGCTTTCTGATCTCCCTGGTCGTGCTGCCGATCATCGTCGCCACGGTGATCCTGATGGTCAACGGCAGCGTGGGCACCGGCATCGCCGTGGCGGGCGCCTTCTCGCTGGTGCGCTTCCGCAGCGCGGCGGGCAGGGCGCGGGACATCTCCGCGATCTTCCTGGTCATGGCCGCGGGCCTCGCCTGCGCGGCGGGCTACGTCGCGATCGCCCTGCTCTTCACGCTGATCGCGTCCGGCCTGATCCTGCTGCTCTCCCGCGTCCCGATGAGCTGCGAGCGCTTCGCGGCGCTGCACATCACCGTACCGGAATCGGTGCATTTCGCAAACGCCTTCGACGACCTCTTCGAGCAGTACACGAAAAGCCGGAAGCTCGTGAAGGCCAGGACATCCAACATGGGGAGTCTGTATAAACTGGATTACAGGATCGAAATGAAGGATCCCGACAGGCTGCAGGAATTTCTCGACGCCCTGCGCTGCCGGAACGGGAACCTCGAGATCGCTCTTTTGAACAACGCCGAAGGAGGAGAAGAATTATGAAGAAGTCTTTGAAGATCACACTTGCCGGCGCGCTGGCGCTCTTTCTGCTGACCGGCTGCGCGGCAGCCCCCGCAAGCGCCGGGGAAAGCGTTTCCGCCGCAGCCTCGACGACGCAGACCGCGCCGTCGGCTTCCGATCCGGATACCGCGGTGTCCAGGCGCGACGCCTCGGGCGAGTACGACGCCGCCGAAGCCGTGACGCTCTCCCCGGACGGCGATCTGACGATCACCGAAGCCGGCACCTACATCCTCTCCGGGGAATACGAGGGCATGATCGTCATCGAGGCCGGCGAGGAGGACAAGGTCCAGCTCGTGCTGGAGAACGCGACGATCACCAATGGGAGCGGCCCCGCGATCTACGTCCGCAGCGCGGACAAGGTCTTTCTTACCGCGGCGGAGGGCACGGTCAACACGATCTCCGACGGCTCGGATTATGCGCTCACCGACGGCGACACCACCCCGGACGCGGCCGTGTTCAGCCGGGACGATCTCACGATCAACGGCTCCGGCAAGCTGACGATCAACGGCAATTACAAGCACGCGGTCGTCTCCAAGGACGATCTCGTGATCACGGCAAAGGATCTGACCGTGAACGCACAGAACGTCGGCTTAAGCGGCAAGGACTCCGTCAGACTCTCGGAGGCGACGGTCAGCATTACGGCGGGCAGCGACGGCGTCCGCTCGGAAAACGGCACGGACGCGGACAAGGGCTTTGTCTCCGTCGCGGATTCCACAGTTACCATTACCTCCGGCAAGGACGGCATTCAGGCCGAGACGGTGTTCACGGCTGAAAACGCCAACATCAGCATCACTTCCGGCGGCGGAAGCGGCGCGAGGAGCGGAGACGCTTCGGAATCCTATAAGGGTATCAAGACGGGCGTCTCGATCACGATCAACGGCGGCGTCTATACGATCGACTCCCTTGACGACGCGATCCACACCAACGGCTCGATCCTCATCCGCGACGGCGCGTTCACGCTCCGGAGCCGGGACGACGGCGTCCACGCGAACGAGAAGGCGGAGATCGCCGGCGGCACGCTGAACGTCACGGCCTATGAGGGGATCGAGGCCACCTATATCCTGATCAGCGGCGGAGACATCACGATCGCGGCCTCGGACGACGGCGTCAACGCGGTGCGCAAGTCCTCCGCGTACACGCCGACCGTGGAGATCACCGGCGGGACGATCGACATCACGATGGGCGCGGGCGACACCGACGGCGTCGACTGCAACGGGAACGTCATCATCACCGGCGGCACGGTCAGCATCAACGGCAATTCCAGCTTTGACTATGACGGGACCGCGACCTTCACCGGCGGCACGGTTTACGTCAACGGTCAGCAGGTCAGCACGATCCCCAACCAGTTCATGGGCGGCGGCCCCGGCGGGCAGGGCGGCTTTGGAGGAGGCCCCGGCAATCAGGGAGGCTTCGGCGGAGGCCCCGGGGGCCAGGGCGGCTTCGGCGGCGGCCCCGACGGGCAGGGCCGCGGCCGCGGCATGCACGGCGATCAGGACGGCGCAACCCTCCCCGACGCCGTGGCGGGAGCTACGCCCGACGGCCGGGGCGGCTCTGACGGGCAAGAGAGTATCGCCTGGCCCTTCGGCGGCGCGGAGCCCCCGGCGGGAGCTCCGGAACCCCCGACGGCTCCGGCGGACGGCCTCTGACGACAACGGCATAAAACGAACAGGGACCCGGATCGACTCCGGGTCCCTGTTCTGTCTTCGGGGATCGTTATCTTAAGCGTCCGGCGGCGAAAGCCCGCGGGGGCGTTCCGCCGGATACCTGTTTTCAGCAGAGCGGCAGCTCCGCCGTGACGGTCAGCGACGCGCCGTCCTCGGACTCCGCACGGATCCGGCCCCTGTGCGCCTCCGTCACGGCCTTTGCGATCGCAAGGCCGAGACCGAAGCCGCCGGACTCCGAGCTGCGGGAACGGTCCTCTCTGGTGAAACGCTCGAAGAGGCGCTCCGCGTTCCCCTTTTCCATGGGCGGCGTGCTGTTCTTCACGGTGAGCCGGGCGTTCCTGCCGACCTCACGGAGCCCGAGCTCCACCGTCCCGCCTTCCGTGGAATACTTCATGGCGTTGTCCAGCAGGACGGAGACCAGCTTCGCCAGCGCCTTTTCATCGCCGCTGACGTGCAGATCGGGCGCGACGGAAGAGGAAAAGGTCTTGCCCTTCGAGCGCGCGAGCGCCTGGAAGGAGCGCGCGGTCTCGTCGACGAGCTCGGAGAGGGAGAGCTCCTGCATCTGCAGCGCGGCGTTCTCCTCCTCCATCCTGGACAGATAGATCAGCTCTTCGGTGAGCTCCGCGAGCCGGTTCGTCTGCCTGCGGATATCCGAGATCCACTCGTTTTCCTCGTCCAGGTCCGCGCTCAGCACGTCCGCGTCGGCCCGGATGATCGTGATCGGCGTTTTCAGCTCGTGCCCGGCGTCCGTGATAAAGCGCTTCTGCTTTTCATAGCTCTCCGCGATCGGGCGTACGATACGGCCGGAGAGCAGCAGCAGCAGAAGGAAGACCGCGAGCGTCCCGGCAAGGGAGATCCCGACGCTGGCGTACAGGAAGCTCCGGAAGGTCGCGAACTCGCGCTCGCAATTGAGGAAGAGCAGCATGGTCTCCCCGTCGCAGCTCGTGCGGCAGAAGCGGTATTCGCCGGCAAAGCCCTTCGCGCTTCCCGCGGCATAGACGGTTTCCGCGACAGACGCGGCGGCCTCCTCCGTCAAGGACGCGAGGTTGTCCAGATTGATCCGGGTGAGACTGCCGTCGTCCGAAAAGCACGCCGTGAAATACCGGGTCTGGTAGGCCAGCTCCCCGCTGCCGCCGCGTCTCGCGCCGAAGGGGCCGTTTCCGCCCGCCCCCGGCGGGGGCTGCATTTCCGCGGAGCGATCCTGTTCCCGGAACATCTGCCGGGGGAAGGAGCCCTTGTTCTCCGCAAGGACCCGCAGCGTGTCGTCGGCGTCCGAAACAAGGCTGCGGTAGTTGAGCGCGTTGATCGCGCCGATCAGAACGGCCAGCACGAGGAAGACCGAAAGGATCGCCGCCAGGAGAAATTTTTTCCGCAGTTTTTTGATCATGACAGGACCTCCAGGTAGTAGCCGACGCCGCGCTGGGCCTTGATCTCGATGTCCGCCTCGATCCCCTTGAGCTTCTTGCGCAGCGTGGAGATATACACCCAGACGATGTTCAGCTCCGCTTCGCTGTCATAGCCCCAGATACGGTCCATGAAGGCCTCGGTGGAGACGAGCTTGCGGGGATCGCGCATCAGCATCTCCATCATCTGAAATTCTTTGCCCGCGAGCTTCGTGCTGCCGCCCGGGCCGCGCAGATCGTAGCTGGCACAGTCGAGCGTGACGGCGCCGAAGGAAAGGGTCTTGTCCGGCTGGACGGAGAGCACGCGCGTCATGGCGCGGATGCGGGCCAGCAGCTCCTTCATGTCGAAGGGCTTGGTCAGGTAGTCGTTGGCCCCGCTGTCGAGACCCGCGACCCGGTCGTCGATCTCGCTCCTGGCGGTGAGCAGCAGCACGGGCGTGCTGTCGCCCCGCGCGCGCATCCGGCGCAGCACCTCGAAGCCGTCCGCCTTCGGCATCATCACGTCCAGGATCGCCCCGTCGTAGTTGCCCGTCTCGAGGTAGTCCAGCGCGCTCTGGCCGTCATGGACGACGTCGACGGAATAGTTGTTCCTGACCAGGATCGCCGAAACGGCTCTGGCCAGGGATTTTTCGTCTTCGGCATACAGAAGTCTCATGGACGTCACCTCCCGGGCAGACGCGGATCAGATCGCGGTCGGCGCCTCGCGGACGATCTGCGCCCGCGCTCGCCGCCTTTTCTTTTGACGAACCGATCCGCGGCTCTCTGTCAAGCATACCACAGCCGGGAGAAAAAAGCATCTGTTTTATTTGACCGCTTCAGCGTCCGGCCGCCGGAACGGGAAGGGGAAGGCAGGCGGGAGGATATCCGCATGAGAAAGGGGCGTCCCGGCGTTTTGCGGCGCGCTCCGCGCGCCGCGGCGCTGCCCGCCGGGAGGCCGCGGATATGCAAAAAGGCTGCCGCACAGGATGTGCAGCAGCCCGCTGGCGGTGAAAAGCCCTTATGCCGCGCCGCCGACCAGCAGCGTGCCGGGATAGTAGTGTGCCAGGATCTCCCTGTAATCCGCGCCCAGACGCGCCATTTTATCCGCACCGTACTGACTCATCCCGACGCCGTGGCCGAAGCCGGTCACGGTGAAGACGAAGCTGCCGGAGGCATAGTCCAGCGCAAAGGCCGTGGAGCGAAGGGAAAAGAGCTGCCGGAGCTCCTTCCCGCCCACTTCCGCCCCGCCGAGGAGCGCCGAAGCGACGCGTCCGCTCCCGTCGCGCCGCAGTTCGCCTACCCAAGCTTCCTCCGGCCCGGAAAAATCCGCTTCCGGGTGCGCGGAGAGGACCGTATCACGGAAATCGATAGGACTGCAGCGGACGGTGCTGACGTAGTTCGGCACGTCCTCCTCCGTCTCGGGGCTGGGGACGCTCACGAGATACGGCACCGCGCTCCACACGTCGGCGCTGTTCTCGGTCGCCCCGGCGGAGGACGAATGAAATGCGGCAAAGGCCGGCCGCCCTCCGGCGGCAAGATACTCTCCGTTCGTGCTGCCGACGGCAGCGGATATTTTCGCATCGTTCGCATCAAAGCTCTCTCCCCATTTTTCCTTGCGCCGCTCCTCGCTCTGCCAGGCCTGACAGCAGGCGTAGTCGGTACAGACCTGCGCCTCGCCGTGCTTGGAGAAGGACGCGCAGTAAAGCGCGTAGCTCCGCGCCGCCACGGCCTGGGCCTTAAGGGCCTCGGGGTGGAAGTCGGCCGGCATCTCGGCGGCGACGACCCCGCGCAGGTATTCCTGCATGTCCATCACGGCGACCGAGCCGTCCGGCATCAGCACGCGCAGCTCGTCCGGCGCGGCGGGCAAAGACGCCGCAGCGGCGTCCGGGACGCGCGGAGCGGGAGGGGGAGAAGCCTCGTCCGCCGCGGCCGCAGGCGTCGGATTGATCTCCCGCTCTCCGCCCGCCGCGCCGTCCCCGCCGAGATTGGCGAGGAAGGGGAGACCGACGGCGAGCATCAGCGCGAAATAGGCGTACAGGATCGTGTGCTTCATGGCGTCCTCTCCGCCCCTGCCGCGACCGGGCGGCGGGGCTTTGCGTGATCGGGGCGAAGACCCGGCGGCGCCGCCGGGCCGAATTTGCGCCCCTCCTTGACTGGGGAAGAAAAAGAGGGTAAAATACCTCTGTTATCATTCTATTAAAGCAGGTTGGGAAATATGCAAAAAGAAGCTCTTGAAAAAACCTGTTACGTCGTCGGCGGCGGCGCCTTCGGCGTGTTCACGCGCTGGCTGCAGCTCCAGGTCGCCTTCAACGACGAGGGGCTGCCGGACGCGAGCGTGTTCAACCTCCTGGTGCCGCTCATCAGCATCGCCGCGGCGGTCGTCTTTTTCCGTTTTCTGCGCGTCTACCGCAGGAAGCATTATTATTTCGCCTCGGCCTTCACCTCGGCGCTGCGCAACGACGGGCTCGTCTATTCCGCGCTCCGCTGGTTCTTCGGCGCGCTGATGTGCATCGGCGCGATCCTTCTGCTCGTCAAGTGCGAGACCGACAAGAACGCGGGCTTTTACCGGGTGCTCGCCCTGCTGGGCCTGCTCTCCGGCGCCTCCTTCCCGATCATCCTCGGCGAGGCGAACCAGGAGGTCGAGCCGCGGATGAAGCTCGTGTGCGCGGCGAGCGCCGCGCCCATGCTGCTCTTTGCCTTCTGGCTCGTCACCTGCTACAAGGTCAATTCCATCAACGGGGTGGTCTGGGCCTACGGGGTCGAGGTCGTGGGCTGCTGCGTGATGCTGCTGGCCTTCTTCCGCGTCGCGGGCTTCGCCTTTTCCTCGCCCGACGGCTGGAGCAGCCTGTTCCTGTGCATGATGGGCGCCTTTCTCGCCATCATGTGCCTGGCCGACGAGCGCTATACGGGCATGCAGATCATGCTCCTCGCCGCCGCGCTGATGCTGATCGACTACACCTGGATCCTGATCGCGAACATGCGCCGCAAGAAGGTCGACCCGATCGCGGACGCCGCGCAGGCCGAGGGCGGATTCGAGCTGCTGTGAGGAGCGGCGCGCTTCTCCCGGATCATCATACGGCGCAGGCCTTTCGCCGAATGCGGAGGGCCTGCGCCGTTTCGTTTGCGGCAGAAGGGAGAAGGAAGATTTTTACAAAACGACAACATGAACAACTCGGCCGCCTTTTTTTCGTTGTATTGCACGGTAAAAAGCATTTGTAGCGCCGCGGACGCTTGTGTTACAATCGGGGCAGAGGGAAAGTCAACCGATGCAGGGAACAAACGGAAAGGAGAGGCGACGGTGTCCCACAGACCGAATATCTTGAAGCTCGCGACCAAAATCAGTCTCGAGAGCCTGACCTACACAGGCATCACCTACAACGACCCGGAGTACAAGATCCTGGAGCCCATCGTCGACGACGATATGTTTCAGATCATGATGCATATGCGCCTGGAGGCCAACCGCACCGCGGAGGAGATCGCCCGCCGCGCCAAAAAGGACGTGGATTTCACGCTCGAACAGCTCAACAAGCTGAAGGTGGCCGGCGTCTGCCGCAGCCGCAAGGTGGACGGCAAGCTCTGCTGGTACTACCCGATCTGGGTGCCCGGCATCATGGAGGGCGTGCTCACGAACCGCGAGCAGTGCGAAAAGTACCCCGTGCTCGGAGAATGCTTCGAGGAGTACACCCGCACGCGCGTGTCCATGCTGGCGCCCTTCCTGGACGCGGGCATGAACCTCGTGCGCGTCGTCCCCGTGCAGAGCGCGATCGAAAACGACAGCCGCAAGGCGAGCTACGACGAGGTCGCCAAGCTCCTCGACGACGCCTGGGCCGTCTCGGTCGGTCCCTGCTCCTGCCGCCGGACCCGCCGCCTCATGGGCGAGGGCTGCGGCCATCTCGAAGAGGACATGTGCATGTACCTCAACGACAACGCCGTCAATTATTCCGAGACCGGCGCGCACCGCCTCATCTCCAAGGAGGAGGCCTATGAGATCCTCAAGCGCGCCGAAGAGAACGGCCTCGTGCACGAGCTGAACGTCACGCCCGGCTTCGAGGATACGACGGCGATCTGCAACTGCTGCAGCTGCTCCTGCTTCTCGCTGCGCATCGCCTCGTACTTCCGCGCGCCGGACGCGATCCGCTCCAACTACATCGCAAAGGTGGACAAGGACAAGTGCGTGGGCTGCGGCCAGTGCGTGGAGAACTGCCAGCTCAACGCCGTCAAGCTCGGCATGAAGCTCTGCAGCCGACCGACCGCGGAGGACCGCCCCGCCGAGACGCCGCGCAACTCGCTGTGGACGAGCAGGCACTACGATCCCGACTTCCGGATCGACCGCACGAACGTGACGCCCGAGGGCACCGCGCCCTGCAAGGCGGCCTGCCCCGCGCACGTCCCGGTCCAGGGCTATATCAAGCTGGCCTCCGAGGGCCGCTTCGACGAGGCGCTGGAGCTGATCAGGAAGGAGATCCCCTTCCCGGCCGTCTGCGGCAGGATCTGCAACAAGAAGTGCGAGGAGGCCTGTACGCGCGCCGCGATGGACGCCCCGGTCGCCATCGACGAGATCAAGCGCTTTATCGCGGAAAGAGAGCTCTCCGCGGAGACGCGGCCCGTGCCGAAGATGGTCAACCAGACCGGCAGACCCTATCCCGAGAAGATCGCCGTCATCGGCGCCGGCCCCGCGGGTCTGAGCTGCGCGTATTATCTCGCGCTCAAGGGATACCCCGTCACGGTTTTTGAAAAAGAAGAGCTTTTGGGCGGCATGCTCACGCTCGGCATCCCCTCGTTCCGTCTGGAGAAGAACGTCATCAACGCCGAGATCGAGGTGCTGCGCGAGCTGGGCGTGAGCTTCCGGACCGGCGTGGAGGTCGGAAAGGACGTGACGCTCGAGAGCATGCGCGGGGAAGGCTACAAGGCCTTCTATCTCGCCGTCGGCGCCTCGAAGGGCGCGAAGCTCTCCATCCCCGGCGAGGAGCTTGGCGGCGTGTACACGGGCGTCGAGTTCCTGCGGCAGATCAACCGCGGCGAGCGCCCGGAGATCGGAGACCGGGTCGCGGTCATCGGCGGCGGCAACGTCGCGATGGACGTGGCGCGCGCGGCCGTGCGCCTCGGCGCGGAGGTCACCGTCTACTATCGCCGCGGCGAGGAGGAGATGCCCGCCGACGCCGACGAGATCGCGGAGGCGAAGGAGGAGGGCGTGAAGTTCCGCTTCCTCTGCGCGCCGGTCGAGATCGGCGGCGAGGGACGCGCCGCGTCCCTGAAGATCGAAAAGATGGCGCTCGGCGAGGACGACGGAAAGGGCCGCCGCAGCGTGAAGGGGACGGGAGAATACGAGACCGTGCCCGTCACGGCGGTGCTCTCGGCGACCGGCCAGCGGGTCGATCTCGGCGGCATCGAGCTGCCCCTCGGCGCGAGGGGCACCGTCGAGGCCGACCCCATGACCTGCCAGACCGCGGTGAAGGACGTGTTCGCGGGCGGCGACGCCGTCACCGGACCGCAGTTCGTCATCGACGCCATCGCCGCCGGCAAGGAGGCCGCGGTGTCGATCCACCGCTTCGTGCACGAGGGCCAGACGCTGACGCTCGGCCGCGACCGCAGGGATTACAGGCCCTTCGACCGGGCGACGGCGCAGATCACGCCCGGCGGCTTCGACAGCGCGCCGCGCCAGCGCCCCGCGCGCGTGTCCGGCGCGGAGGCCAGGAGCAGCTTCAACGACCTGCGCACGGGCTTCACCGCCGAACAGATGAAGGCCGAATGCGCCCGCTGTCTCGGCTGCGGCACGGCGGTCGTGGACGAATACATGTGCGTCGGCTGCGGCGTGTGCACGACCAAGTGCAAGTTCGACGCGATCCGCCTGGAGAAGATCCACGACGCGGACAACCGGGAGTACTTCCACACGCTCGGCCGCGTCGTGAAGAACGTGCCGAAGATCGGCATCAACACGGTAAAGAAGCACCTCGGAAAGTATGGTGGAGGAAATGCATGAGATCGGGCTGCTCCGCCAGATGGTCCGGACGGTCACGGATTTCGCCGCGGAAAACGGCGTAGACGAGATCCGGGAGGTCGTCGTGGACTGCGGCGAGCTCTCGCTCGCGATCCCGGAGTACCTCACAGAGCTCTTTCCGGTGGCTGCGAAGAACAGCATCCTGCAGGACGCGAAGCTGACGATCAACGTCGTCCCCGGGCTCGCCGAGTGCGACGAGTGTGACGAGATCTTCAACGTGATCGAGCACAAGGGCTACTGCCCCGCCTGCGGCAGCTTCCGCAAAACCGTCCTGAGCGGGAAGGACTTTACGGTCCGGGAGATCGTCGTGCCGGAGGGCCGCGCATGAAAAAGCACGGAAAAGAAAGGATGTGTGACGCGTGATCCTGTTGGTCCCGCTGTGTCTCGCGCTCGCCGCGGTATTCCTCCGGCAGGAGGGCGAGGAGAAGTACGTCTCCGCGGTCGTGTTCAAAGGACTGGCCTCGCTGTGCTTCGTGCTGCTCGGCGTCCTCTGCGGCGGCGGCACGCATACGGCGAAGCTGATCGTCGCAGGTCTCGTCCTCGGCTGCGCCGCGGACGTGATGCTGAACCTCCGGTGGGTCTTCCGCGAGAAGGGACAGCTGATCTTCCTCATCGGGATCGCGGTGTTCCTCAGCGGACATGTCCTGTATCTCGCCGCTGTCCTGCCGCTCGGCGCGAACAAGGCGCTCTGCTGCGCGGCCGGCGCGGTCCTGACGGCGCTGCTGATGTGGTGGATCTTTCGCCGCATCACGGCGAAAAAAGCCTTTAAGATCTTCGGCGTAGTCTACATCGGCGCGGTCGTGCTGCTCAACTGCGCCGCGGTCGGGAACCTGATCGCGGCCCCGGGCGCGTTCACCGCCCTGTTCGCCGCCGGCGCGCTGCTTTTCCTGGTGAGCGACGTCGTGCTGATCCTCAACACCTTCGGCGCGGAGAGCAGGCGGAGCCTTCGGATCACGAACATCGCGCTGTATTACGTCGGTCAGCTGCTGATCGCCCTGAGCCTGCGCTTTCTCGGCGGTCTGTGAGAAACCCCGCGGGGCGCGCTTTTCGGGGACGCTCCGCAGACAACGATCCGGGAGGGACGAAACTTGGACAAACAATACGACATCATCGTCATCGGCGCGGGCAACGGCGGCCTGTCGGCAGCTGCGTCCGCATGCAAGCGCGGCTTCAGGACGCTGTTGATCGAGCAGCACAACCTGCCAGGCGGCTTCGCGACCAGCTTCCGCCGCGGCCGCTTCGAGTTCGAGCCGGCGCTCCATGAGCTGTGCGACGTGGGCGAGCCGGACAGCCGCGAGGAGGTCGGCGCGCTGATCGACTCCTACGGCGCCGAGGTGGACTGGGTGAGACTGCCGGAGGCATACCGCCTGATCATCTTCGGCGAAGGGGAGGATAAGATCGACGCGGTCATGCCCTTCGGGAAAGAGGCCTTCATCGACAAGATGGAGGAGTACGTTCCCGGCAGCCGCGAGTCCATGGAGAAGTTCTTTTATCTCGCCGACTGCATCATGGCCGCCAACGCCGCCGTCGCAGCGGCGGGCGGGAACGCGGATCCCAAGGTCATGATGAAGGAGCATCCCGATTTTCTCAAGTGCGCCAACTACCCCACGGCGGTCGTGCTCCGCAAGCTGAAAATGCCGCTCAAGGCGCAGAAGATCCTCGCCGCCTACTGGTGCTATATGGGCGTCAACATGGAGGATCTGGAATTCGGCTTCTACGCCTCGCTGGTGCACAAGTACATCGTGAACGCCGCGTATATCCCCCGCTACCGCTCGCACGAGCTCTCGGTCGCGATGGACAAAACGATCCGCGAGCACGGCGGGACGATCCTGTACAACACCCTCGCCACGAAGATCCTGATGGAGGACGGCGCCCCGGTCGGCGTGGAGACGACGCACGGCAGCTTCTATGCCCGCCACATCATCGCGGACATCTCTCCCAACGCCGTGTTCGGCGACATGATGGACGGCGGCAAGGGCCTGCCCGAGGACCACATCCGCGCGGT
Source organism: Oscillospiraceae bacterium (assembly GCA_902761055.1). Lineage (GTDB taxonomy): Bacteria > Bacillota > Clostridia > Oscillospirales > Oscillospiraceae > Limivicinus. Next base: position 30,630 of record CACWIS010000009.1, on the reverse strand, counting down.
CAACGCCCGAAAGATCGGCGGCCGCGGCTACTGCTGCTACGTCGGTCTCAACAAGACCGCCGAGGAGCTCGGCGTCCATGAGTACAGCTATTTCATCAGCGAGCTGTCGGACACGGTGAAGGAGCAGGAGCTCGCCGGCACCTTCCGCGAGCACCCGATGCAGGCGACGATCTGCCTGAGCAACGCCATCCCCGACTGTTCGCCTCCGGGCACCTGCATCATGAGCTTCACCACCTTCTTCATGAAGGACATCTGGTCCGACGTGACCGAAAAGGAGTATACGGCCAAAAAGCGCGAGGTCGCCGTGAAGATGATCCGCGATTTCGAGAAGGCCACCGGCACCAGCATCATGCCCTACATCGAGGAGATCGAGATCGCATCCCCCGCGACACTGGCCCGCTATGCGCTGGTCCCGCAGGGCGCGATGTACGCCTATTCCTGCGGCGAGGGCGACGGGCTGATGGCCCGGCTGCAGATGCTCAAAGAGGATCAGCGCGTGAAGAACATTCGTTTTGCCAGCGGCTACGGACCGCGCCTCTACGGCTACAGCTCGACCTATATGGGCGGCGATATGGCCGTGAAGCTGACGATGGCGGATATGAAGGAGGAGAACTATGAAAAAGTTTAATTTCCACGTTAAACCGATCGGCCTCCTCGACATGCTGCACTTCAAGCAGATGGTACCCAGGCGGCGTGCGATCCTGAAGAGCGGCTCGCTCGACCCTATCACGGCCGTCTACGGCGTGAACCGTCTGGCGCAGTCCCTGCACCCCAGGCAGCAAAAGGCCGTCGTCAGCGAGATCATCCCCCGCAAGGACGCCAACACCTACGTCCTCAAGGCGGACAAGCTCGCCTATTTCCGGGCCGGGCAGTACGTTTCGGTCAAGCTGCGGATCGGCGACGCCGCCACGGCCAGACCCTATACGCTCGCCGCGTCTCCCGCGCTGGCGCTCGAGGGAGAATATCGGATCACGGTGAAAAAGGCGCAGGACGGCTTTGTCTCCGACTACATCCTGGAAAACTGGCAGCTCGGGACCGAGGTCACGCTCTCGGGGCCGGAGGGGCCCTTCAGCTATGAGCCGCTGCGCGACGAGAAGGAGGTCGTCGGCCTCGCGGGCGGCAGCGGCATTACGCCCTTCATGGCCATGGCCGCCGCGATCCTGGACGGGACCGAGGACTTCCGCCTGACGCTGCTGTACGGCAGCCGGACGAAGGCGGATATCCTGTACGCCGAGGAGCTGGAAAGGATCTGCGCCGCGACCGACAAGGTCAAGGTCGTCCATGTGCTCAGCGAGGAAGAGGCGGAGGGCTTCGAGCACGGCTTCATCGGCGCGGAGCTGATCAAAAAATATGCGCCCGAGACCTATACGCTGTATATCTGCGGCCCGCGCGCCATGCATGACTTCCTGGCCGGCGAGCTCCCCGGGCTCGGCCTGGACCAGAAGCACATCCGCCGCGAATTCGTCCCCGCGCCGAGCTCGCCGACATATTTCCAGGACTACCCGGGAGATCCCGCAAAGCGCTTCACGCTCACGCTGCGCATGCTCGGAGAAGAGAAGCGGATCCCGCTGCGCGCCGACGAGCCGATCCTGACGGCCGTCGAACGCGCCGGGATCGCCGCGCCGTCCCGCTGCCGGAGCGGCGAGTGCGGATGGTGCCGCTCGCGGCTGATCGGCGGCGAGGTCTTCATCCCCGCGTCCCTGGACGGCCGCCGGCTTGCCGACGACGATGCCGGATACATCCATCCCTGCAGCACCTGGGCGCTCTCCGATCTGGAGCTTGAGATCTTCCCGGAATAAAAGCCTTTGGCGCGAAGCCGCCGCAACTCATTGATGGAAGGTAGTCAGCCATGAAGAAAATCCTGTTTATCTGCTGGGGCAATATCTGCCGCAGCCCGGCCGCGGCGCTGCTGTTCAACGACACGGTCCGGCGCGAGGGCCTGGAGGATGAATTCCTCGCCGCCTCCGCCGGCGTCAGCGACGAGGAGGAGGGCAACGGCGTCTATCCGCCGATGCGCCGCCTGCTGGAGGCGCGCGGGATCGACTGCTCCGGCCACCGGGCCCATAAGCTCCGCCGCGGCGAGGCGGAGGGATACGAGCTGCTCATCTGCATGGACGAGCTCACGATCGGCCGCACGCGCCGCCTGCTCGGCCCCGACGGGGACGGGGGCCGGATCCGGAACCTGCTCGACTACGCCGGCCGCAAGGGCGAGGAGATCGACGACCCCTGGTACACCCGCGATTTCGACCTGGCGATGCGGGAGATCGAGGAGGGCTGCCGCGGTCTGCTGGACACGCTCAAGGGGCCCCTCACGCTGGACTTCTCCCGCTGCGTCGAGCGCGCGGAGCTGTACGACGAGATGCGCGAAAAGATGCGCTGGCAGAGCTGGTACGGCAGCAACCTCGACGCGCTATGGGATATCCTCACGGGCCTGGAGTACGAGGGGAGGAGCTTCCGCCTGCTGCTGCCGCCCGAGGACAGTCCCGTCGCCTCCTACGCCAATCTCGTGCGCGAGACCTTCCGCGAGGCCGGACGGCTGGCCGAATAAAAAAACAGGAGCTGTGGATCCCACAGCTCCTGTTTTTTCGTCGGTTTTTATTCGTCGCCGCCCTCGTCGTCGATCGCGTCGAGCCCCGCGGCGATCGCGCCGAGCTTTTCGCCCAGGTCCTCCGGCAGCGTCTCGTCCGCCTCCTCCGCGTCGCCGAGGCTGCACAAAAAGCGCTGCCACTCGCCGTCGAGCGCGCGGATCGAGGAGAGATACTGCTCGCGCAGATGGACGTAGCAGCCGCGCACGCGGCCGATCGCCTCCTGCTCGCGCTCATCGCAGGCGGCATAGACGCTCTGCCGTCTTTCCTCCGCCTCGGCCGCGACGGCCGCCGCCTTCTCCTTCGCCTCGGCCAGCGCGGCTTCGGCTCTCGCCTGTGCGTCGGCCAGCAGGGCGTCGGCCTTCTCCTGGGCCTCGGCCAGCAGGTGCTGGGCGATGGTCTTGGCCGAGAGGATCGCATCGCCGATCTCCTCGCGCCCGTAGGAGAGCGCGTCGAGCCGCTCGTGCAGCGAGGCGTTTTCCGCCAGCAGCTGCGCCGAACGGCGGCGGAACTCGTCGATCACGCTGTCCACCTTCGCGGCGTTGTAGTACTTTTTCTTTGCGATCTCAAGGCCGAGGGATTCGAGATACTCCTTTTCCGGCGCCATGCGCTCACCCGCTTTCGCTAACGATGCTGTGGGGCCATTATAGCAGATTGCTCCGGACGATTCAATCCCGGAAAGAGGCGGCGCGTGAAAACTTCATATATGGTATGGTTTTTTGCACCGTAATCTGTTATACTTTTCTATTATAAGATACACCGAGACGTCCGAAAGCGAGGTTGATCTCCATGAGTGACAATCGTCCGCAAGGCAGAAAGAAGAACATCGGCGGCATCGGCGGCGGGCTGGACCGCCGCGGCAGCGGGCTGAACACCGGCCCGGTCGGCCGCGGCAGCGGCGTGCCCGGCGGAAGCTTCCGCGAGAGCGGCGGCGGCGGGAATTTCAACGGCAAACGCGGCGGCGGCAGAAGTCCGCTCGGCGTCATCATCGCGCTGCTCGTGCTGATCTTCGGCGGCGGCGGAGGCCTGCTCTCCGGCCTGCTCGGCGGCGGCTCGTCCGCTCCGGCGCAGGAGCCCACGGCCTACGTTCAGACCACGCCCAGGCCGACCCCCCGGCCCACGGAAAAGCCGCAGACGCAGGCCTCGGTGTCCGGCATGAGCGGCTCCCTGCTCGAGAGCCTGCTCGGCGCCTCGACGCAGCAGAGCTGGTCGGAGCCGACCAACACCGCAACGCTCTCGAACACCGTCGCCTCCGGCTCGCGCGCGAAGTACACGCAGCTGCGCGGCAAAGGCAAGGACACGGTCACGATCATGGTCTACATGTGCGGGACCGATCTGGAAGCCAGGGGCGGCATGGCCACGAAGGATCTCCTGGAGATGACGAAGGCCTCGCTCGGCGACAAGATCAATCTGATCGTCTACACCGGCGGCTGCACGCGCTGGAACAACAACGTCGTCTCCACCCGCGCCAACCAGATCTATCAGATCGTCGACGGGCGGCTCAAGACTCTGCAGCAGAATGCGGGCAACGTCTCCATGACCGACCCCGACACGCTTGCGGGCTTCATCGGCTTCTGCGAAAAGAACTTCAAGGCCGACCGCTACGAGCTGATCCTCTGGGATCACGGCTCCGGCTCGGTCGCGGGCTACGGCTATGACCAGAAATTCCCGTCCTCGGGTTCGATGACGCTCGCGGGGATCAAAAAGGCGCTCGACGAGGCGGACGTGAAGTTCGACTTCATCGGCTTTGACGCCTGTCTGATGGGCACGCTGGAGAACGGCCTGATGCTCTCCGACCGTGCGGACTATCTCATCGCCTCCGAGGAGACCGAGCCGGGCACCGGCTGGTACTACACCAACTGGCTGACGAGGCTCGGCGCGAACACCTCGATGCCGACGGTCGAGCTCGGCAAGCTGATCGTGGACGATTTCGTCGCCGCCTGCGCGCAGAGCGCCTCCGGCCAGTCCGCGACGCTCTCCGTCGTCGACCTCGCGGAGCTGTCGCACACGGTCCCGCCGCGCTTCAGCGAGTTTGCGAAGTCGATCAGCGACATGATCGCCGACAAGGAGTACCGCCAGGTCTCCACGGCCCGCAGCAATTCCCGCGAGTTTGCCCGCTCGACGGCCGTCGACCAGATCGATCTGGTGCACTTTGCCACGAACATCGGCAACGACGAGGGCCGCGCCCTCGCCGAGGCCGTGCGCGGCGCGGTGAAATACAACCGCACCTCCTCGAACATGAACAACTCCTACGGCGTTTCGGTCTACTTCCCCTACCGCAAGCTCTCCAACGTCGACAAGGCAATCAAGACCTACAACGACATCGGCATCGACGAGAGCTATTCGCAGTGCATCCGCGACTTCGCCACGCTGGAGACCTCCGGCCAGGTGTCCTCCGGCGGCAGCGCAGCGAACCCCTACTCCTCGCTCTTCGGCAACCTCGATCCCTACGGCTTCTACGGCTCCGGGTATTCGACCCAGCCTTCGTCCTCCTCCGGCGTTTACGGCGGCTCCGGCAGCTCCGGTTCGTACGGCTCGTACAGCTCCTCTGACAGCACCGAGCTGATCAACGCCCTGCTCGGCGCCTTCTTCGGCGGCGACACGAGTTCGATGCCCGGCCTGTCCTCGGGCAGCGGCTATCTCTACGGCCGATCGATGAGCGTCGAGGACACCGCGGCGTACATCGCGGACAAGCGCTTCGATCCCTCCGCGCTCTTCTGGACGAAGAACGCCGCGGGCGAGGACGTGATCTCGCTCGACGAATCGCAGTGGGCGCTGGTCAACGAGCTGGATCTCAACCTCTTTGTGGACGACGGCGAGGGCTATCTCGACCTCGGCCTCGACAACGCCTTCGAGTTTGACGAAAACGGTCAGCTGCTCGCCCCGCGGGAGCGGACCTGGCTGACGATCAACGGCCAGTTCGTGGCCTACTACCATGAATACTCGACCGGCAGCGGCGCGGAGCGCGTCGACACCGGCTACGTGCCCGTGCTGCTCAACGGCGAGCGGGCCGAGCTGCTGCTCTCCTTCGACGCCGAGGGCCGCGGCAGTGTTGTCGGCGCACGTCCTGTCTACGTGAACGGCGAGACCGACACGGTCGCCAAGAGCTTCGAGACGCTCTCGAAGGGCGATAAGCTGGACTTCCTCTTCGATTACTACCGCTACGACGGCAGCTACGAAAACAGCTACGTGTACGGCGATCAGATGGTCGTCGACGGCGCGCTCGTCGTCGAGGACAGCTATTTCCCTGCGGGCGTGAAGACACAGACGCTCTACCGCTTCACCGACCTCTTCGCGCAGCGCTACTGGTCGCTGCCGCTGGACTGAATCGAGGGGCGCGAGATGAGTATTCCGCTGATTTTCAGTTACCTTTTCCTCTCGCCGAAGGCGCTGCTGATCGCGGCGGCCGTCATCCCGGCGGCGGTGCTGCTGATCTACGTCTACCGCAAGGACCGCATTGAGAAGGAGCCGGACGGCCTGCTGCTGCAGCTGGTGATCTTCGGCGCGATCTCGACGCTGATCGCCGTCGCGGCCGAGACGATCGGGGCGAGCGCGCTGGCGTTCTTCCTCCCCGGCGGCGAGGAGAACCCGAAATATCCCTTCTGGATGTTCTTCGTTGTCGTCGGGCTCTCGGAGGAGCTGTCGAAGTATCTCATCCTCCGCTGGCGGACCTGGCGCTCGCCGCATTTCAACTGCCGCTTCGACGGCGTGGTCTATGCGGTCTTCGTGTCGCTGGGCTTCGCGCTGTGGGAGAACATCGGCTATGTGCTGGTGTACGGCTTCGGCGCGGCGCTGATGCGCGCGATCACGGCCGTGCCGGGCCACGCGAGCTTCGGCGTGTTCATGGGCGCGTGCTACAGCTTCGCCCGGGCGAGCGCGAACCGCGGCGATTCGGCCGGAAGCGCGGTCTGGAGCATCCTGGCCGTGCTCCTGCCCGCGGTCATCCACGGCTGCTACGACTATATCGCCATCACCGGGAGCGGCAGCGAGACGGGGACCTTCCTGGTCTTCGTCGCCGCGGTGTTCGCCTCGGCCTTCTGGCTGGTGAAACGGCTGTCGGCCAGGGATCGCTTCATCTGGGACGGCTGATGCGGGACGAAAAAAACGTCCGCTTTCCTTTTGGAAAGCGGACGTTTTTTTGTTCTCGGCCTATTCCTTGAAGCCGATCTTGAGCGTGTCGAGCAGCTTGCGCAGCTCCTCGCCGCCGGCGATCTCCTCGAGCGTCAGCTTGCTGCCCTCGGCCTTGAGGAGCGTCAGCAGCAGATAGCTGTACTCGTCCACCGGCAGGCAGAAGCAGACGCTGTCGCCTTCGCGGTAGCGGAAGCCCTCGAGCGAGCCGAAGGCGGCGGGGGCGTAGCCGCCGTACTTCTTCTGCGCCGTCTCGGCGATGAGCGCAAAATCCTCGCCCTTGTAGAAGGAGGCGTACTCCATCTGGATCGAGAAGTCCTCGCCGGAGATCACGGCGACGTGGGAGTCGCTGGAATAGCAGAGGAAATCTTCGCCGATCACGTCGAAGCCGAAGCGCAGCGCGTCGTACTCGAGCTTCACTTCCACGGTCCGGGCGTCCTTGAAGCCGGAGACGAAGCTGTATTCGCCCGTCTTGCTCTGCGTCTCGCGCGGCGCGTCCTTCTTCGCCGCGCTTTTTGGCGCGGCGGGGGAGGCAGGTTTTTTCTTCAGCAGCAGCGCGGCGGCGCCGGCGGCGGCCAGCGCGCCGAGCGGCACGATCACTTTCCAGGATTTCATGGCGTTCCCTCCAATCGGTTCTTTCCCCAACTATACCATGCCGCGGGGCAAAGTGCAACGCCGGAGGGCTTACTTCTCCGGCCCGGCGGGACCCGCGGGAACGGCGGGCGCCTGCGCGGCGGCCTTTGCCGCCCGCTTCGCGGCGCGCTTGCGGCGGATGCGGCGGACGAGCAGCACGACGAGCGCGACCACGACGGCCAGCAGGATCAGCGCGGGCAGGGCCTCGAGCAGCCAGAGCAGCAGATCACGGAAGAACTCGCCGATGCTCTTGAGACCGCGCGAGAGCGCCAGAGAAAGCTGCTGACCGAAGGAGAGCTTGGCCTCGGGCGTATACTCGCGGACCTCCTCGAGCGTCAGGGAGATCGTGCTGTAGCTGACCTGGCGGTCCCAGTTCGTCAGCGTGGACTGCAGGCTCTCGATGTGGTAGCGCACCTCGGAGAGCTGCTCCTGGATCTCCAGCAGATCGGAGACCTTGTCGGCCTTCGCCATCATGTCGAGCAGGCTCTGCTCCTGGGTGCGGTAGGCGTTGAGGCGCGCCTGCACGTCATAGTACTGGCTGGTGATGTTCTCGGTGTAGGTGTTGCTGTAGGGCACGTTGCCCAGTGTGGAGAGGGAGCTCATCACGGTGCCGAAATCACGGCTGGGGATGCGGATGCGGTAATCCGCGCTGCGATTCGAGGCGTAGCCGTGGGAGCTGGAGTAATAATTGTTTCCGCTGACGCTGCTGGACTCCACAAAGCCGCCGTGAGCGGCGATCAGCGCCTCGAGCTTTTCCAGGGAACCGTCGAAATCGGTGGTTTCAATGGTGGCGTTGGCCGAGTAGATGATCTTTTCCACGGCGATGTCGCCCGCGGAGGGCGCTTCGTTCGCCTGCTCCGCGCCGTTGGACGCGGCCGCGGTGCTGAGCGAGACGCCGCCGAGCCCTTCGCTTTCCGCCGCTGCCATATCGTAGTCGGCGGCGTAGTATTCGGCGGGCTCCTCGACGGCGTAGCTGGCACCGTAGGCGGGAGCGCTCTGGGGACGGTAGCTGTCGGACTTCGCGGCGCTGCTGCCGCAGGCCGCGAGGGAGAAGAGCATCAGAACGGCCAGGCAAAGCGCGCAGAGCTTCTTGAGATTCTTCATGGTTTTTCCTCCTGTTGGCGGCGCCGCATCCCGGGGGGCGCGGCGGGGTGTTTTTCGTCTCACGCTCACTATGACGGCGGCGCCGCGGAAATGTTCCCGCGGCGGCGCGGATTTTCCGGGAAAAGGGAACGGCCCGGAGCGGAGGCGGTCAGACGGCCTGCTTCCTGCGCTTGCAGAGCAGCACGCACAGCACGAGAACGAGCAGCACCAGCGTGGTCGTGATCGCGCCCTCCACGCCGAAGAGGGCGCTGTAGACGGCGCTGTCCCGCGCGGCCTCGAGATGCAGGAACGAGCCCTCGGACACGATGCCGGAGTTCGGCAGCCCGAAGAAAATGCTCTGTGAGAAGTTCCAGGCCGTATGCACCGCGATGCAGAACCACAGGCTCTCGAGCCGGACCATCACGAAGCTCAGCGCCAGGCCGAAGGCCACGATGTTGACGAAGGACAGCACCGTGATGCCGTTGTTGAACAGGTGCAGCGTGCCGAAGAACAGCGAATTGACCGCGACGGCGAGCCAGAGCGGATAGCGGTCGCGCAGCGCGCCGAGCATATAGCCGCGGGTCAGCAGCTCCTCCGCGCCGGATTGGACGCACACGCACACGAGCGCGGCGAGCAGATACGGCGCGTTGAAGCGTCCGACGGAGAGCTCGATATCCCCGTGCAGCCACGCCGCGAGGATGCAAAGCGCGTTCATCGCAAATCCGGCCAGCAGCCCGAGGCCGAAGAGCCGCCAGGTGTTGCCGCTTCCGAAGGGCTCCGCGCGGCGGCCGAAGCTGCGCAGAATCGGTTTTTCGCACAGCAGGCAATAGAGCAGCACGAGCAGGTCGATGCCGATGAAGCTCAGATACATGAACAGGAACAGCGTCGCGCCGTCCGTGACGCCCAGCGCGCCGGCCAGCAGATTCATGAGCACATCGCCCAGGATCTGGCCGAGCAGCATCAGGCCCAGCGAGATCAGGCAGACCGCCCAGATCATGTGGCGGACCGGTCTGCGCGGCTTTTTCGGCGCCGCCGCGGCCTCGGGGGCCGGCTCCTGCGGGAACTTGTTTTCTTCGTCCATGATGAACCTCCTTGCGAATGAAACGCGCCGCCTCGGGGGAGAGGCGGCGCGGGTTTTATTTGACGAGCTTCGCCCAGCGGCGCAGCGCGGGCTCGACCGTGCCGCTCTGCTCGGTGATGAGCTCGCTGACGGCTTCGCTGGCAAGCGCGCTGTCGGCGATCACGTTGCTGTACAGCTCGCCTTCGCCGACGAAGTAGACCAGATGATAGCCGGCGTAGCCGCTGCTCTCGCCGTAAACGACGGCGACGTCGCCCTTCTGGTGGGGCGCAAAGCAGAAGTCGTTGAACTCCTGGACCATCTCGCCCTTGTAGATGTTCTCATACAGGCCGCCGTTGGTGTTCGAGCCGCCGTCCTCGGAGTATTTCTCCGCCAGCGCGGCAAAGCTCTCCTCGCTCTTGTCGCCGCTGTCGAACTCGGCCTTGATCTCGTTGATTCTGTCCAGCGCGGCCTGCTTGGCCTCGTCGGAGTATGTCCCGTCCTCGCCGGCCTCGGCCTTGATGAGGATGTGGCGCACGGAGACGGTGGGATAGTGGTTGTCGTCGCGGGCGATGAACACGGCCACGTAGTAGCCGAGCCCGTCCCCGGATGCGATCACGGAGACGTCGCCGGGCTGGCGGGTGCTGTCGCACAGCCACTCGCGCAGGTCGCCCAGATTGCTGCCGGAGGCGCGCGTGAGAAGGGTGGGGGAGGCGGTTTCGAACTCGGCCTCGACCGCGGCGCCCAGACGCTCGGCGGGATCTTCGATGTCATAGCCGTCCTTGTACGCCATCTCGATGGCCTCGGCGGTCATCCTCGCCTCGAGCAGGGTCTGCTCGTTGGGCGCGTCCTGCTCCTCGCCCTCGGCGGGGACGGTCTCGGCGGCGACGTAGCAGTAGCCGTAGTCGAAGAAGTCGCTGCTGCCCTCGAGCGAGCTGTAGTACGTCTCGCGCTGCTCCTCGCTGAAGCTCAGCGAATCCTGATACTGCGCGAGCGCCTTGGAGGCGAGCGCGCTGTCGCAGAGCAGCGAGCGGACCGTCTTCTCGTTCACGCCGGTGCCGTACTGGGCGGCGAAGAAGCGGTTGAGATTGGAAAAGCCGTTGGCCTTGGCGGATTCGAGCGCGAGCGCGAGGTTGTCGTCGATCTCGGCGAGATCGCTCTCGTCAAGGGCGACGCCGTTGGCCTTCGCGTACTCGTTCAGCGCGGTGACCTGCCGCATGGAGGCGAGCGCCTGATCCAGGAAGTAGTCGCGCCAGCTCTGCCCCTCGCCCGCCATGGGGCATTCCTGATCGGCCAGACCGGCGATGCCCTTGGAGGTGTCGAGCCCGAAGAACGAGGCGTAGGAGCCGTACTGGCTGAGGAAGCTGGAGTACTGGTTGACGTAGTAGTAGCTCAGCTCCGCGGGGGAATAGCTGCGGCTGCCGACGACGGCGGCGGTCGTGTGCGTATAGAGCAGGCCGCTGTTGAGCATCAGGATCACGACCAGCAGCACCGCGACGAGGATCGAGCCGATCGTCCAGCGGCGCTTGCTCTTCGCGGCCTTCTTCTCGGCCTCCTGCCGGGCGATGGTCTTCTTATCGGTGCCAGCCTCGCGTGCGGCCTGACGGTTTTTTCTTTCAGTCGATGCGCTCATAGGTATTCATCCTTTTTTCCGTTTGATACGTCGCTCCTCCGGCGGGAGCGGGTCCCGCGGGAAACAAGCTGAAACATTATAACGCAAAGCGCCGCGTTCTTCAAGAGAAAAGCGGAAAAAAGCGGAGGAATACGCCCGCGCGGCGGCGCATAGAATGAGGGTAGGCTCAAAGGAGGGTCGGAAAATGGAAAAAGACGTCGACGACTTCATCTTCGAGGACTGCGAGAGCTACGTCAGCAGCCGATAAAACGGGGGCGCAGGAGCGCCCCCGTTTTGTCTGTCGGATCTGTGTCGGTCAGCTCTGCGCCTTCATCGACAGGTAGGCGTTGATGAAGCCGTCGAGATCGCCGTCCATGACGTTCTGGATGTTGCCGGTCTCGTACTCGGTGCGCAGGTCCTTGACCAGCTGGTAGGGCATGAAGACGTAGGAGCGGATCTGGCTGCCCCATTCGATCTTCATCTGCACGCCCTTGATGTCGCTGATCTTTTCGAGATGCTCGCGCTCCTTGATCTCGGCGAGGCGCGCGCGCAGCATGTTCTTGCAGTTCTCGAGGTTCTGGAAATGGCTGCGCTCGACCTGGCTGGAGACGACGATGCCCGTGGGGATGTGCGTCAGACGCACGGCCGAGGAGGTCTTGTTGACCTTCTGCCCGCCGGCGCCGGAGGAGCGGAACACGTCCATCTTGATGTCCTCGTCGCGCAGCTCGATCTCGCCGGCATCGGCGATCTCGGGCATGACCTCGACCGCGGCGAAGGAGGTGTGCCGCCGTCCGGCCGCGTCGAAGGGGGAGACGCGCACGAGACGGTGCACGCCGTGCTCGCTCTTGAGGAAGCCGTAGGCGTTCTCGCCCTCGATCATGATCGTGGCGCTCTTGATGCCGGCCTCGTCGCCGTCGAGATAGTCCAGCAGCTTGACCTTGTAGCCGTGCCGCTCGGCCCACATGTTGTACATGCGGTAGAGCATCGAGGCCCAGTCCTGCGCCTCGGTGCCGCCGGCGCCGGCGTGGAAGGTGAGGATCGCGTTGTTCGCGTCGTACTCGCCGGTCAGCAGCGTGGACAGGCGCATCGCCTCCGCCTTTTCGGAGAAGGCGGCGAACTCGCTCTGCAGCTCCTCGAGCATGGACGCGTCGTTCTCCTCGATGGCCATCTCGCAGAGCGTGTACATATCGTCCCACGACGCGCAGAGCTTTTCGTAGCTCTCGACCTTGCCCTTGAGCGTCTTGAGGCGCTTCTGCACCTTCTGGGACTTCTCCACGTCGTTCCAGAAGCCGTCGCGCGCGCTCATCGCCTCGAGCTCCTCGATCTCCTTCGCGGCGGCCTCGAGCCGGAGCGCGCCGCGCAGCACCTCGAGCGTTGGCCTGGCGGCGTTGAGCTTGCTTTTGTATTCTTCAAATTCCAGCATGGCAGTATCAACCTTTTCTTTCAGCACTAACTTTAATATTATATACAAAATCCGCTCGCTTGTAAATTGCTTTTTTTATCTGCTTTTTTCCCGGGACTTTCCGCCTTTTCTCTTTCCAAGACCGGAAAAGTATGTTACACTTATACTGTATCGTTGCGGCCTCATGGCCGATGAAATAAAAGGAGAAACAACATGATCGCACACGGCAAAGAAATCAAGGTCTTCTGCGGCAACTCCAATCCCGAGCTCGCCGAGGAGATCTGCAGCCAGCTTTACACCAAACTCGGTGAAGCTACGGTTTCCCAGTTCGCCGACGGCGAGTGCTCCATTTCCGTGGGAGAGGCGGTACGCGGCAAAGACGTGTTCATCGTCCAGTCCACCTGCAACCCGGTCAACGACCACCTCATGGAGCTGCTGGTCATGACCGATGCGATGCGCCGCGCCTCCGCGGGCCGCATCACGGCCGTCATCCCCTATTTCGGCTACGCCCGGCAGGACCGCAAGGCCAAGAGCCGCGACCCGATCTCGGCCAAGCTGGTCGCCAACCTCATCACCGCCGCCGGGGCGGACCGCGTCCTGACGATGGATCTCCACGCCGCCCAGATCCAGGGCTTCTTCGACATCCCCGTGGACAACCTCATGGGCGCGCATCTCTTTGCCAAGCATTACATCAAGCAGTTCGGCAAGGGCAACGAGGACGTCATGGTCGTCTCGCCCGACGTCGGCAGCACCGCCCGCGCCCGCGCCTTCTCGATGAAGCTGGGCGTGAACATGGCCATCGTGGACAAGCGCCGCGAGAAGGCCAACCAGTCCGAGGTCATGAACATCATCGGCAACGTCGAGGGCAAGACCTGCATCCTGCTCGACGACATCGTCGACACCGCCGGCTCCCTCGTCGGCGCGGCGAAGGCGATCTCGGAGATCGGCGGCGCGAAGGAGGTCTACGCCTGCGCCACGCACGGCGTGCTCTCCGGTCCCGCGATCGACCGCATCGCGGACAGCTGCATCAAGGAGCTGCTCTTCCTCAACACGATCCCCTATCCGGCCGACAAGCCCCAGTGCGACAGGATCCGCTACCTCTCCACCGCGCCGGTCTTCGCCGAGGCGATCCGCCGCATCTATGAAGAGGTCTCGATCTCCAACCTGTTCGAGTGATTTTCAAAACCATGTTTTTCAAGCAGAGCGGCGGGGCCTCCTGGCTCATCGTCTTCCTCGGCAACCCGGGGAAGGATTATGAAAACACCCGCCACAACGCCGGCTTCCTCACGGCCGAGGCCATGGAGGAGCGCTGCGGCGTCAGGATCAACAAGTCAAAATTCCACGCCCTCACGGCGATCGCCAGGCACGCCGGGCAGAACGTGCTGCTGCTCAAGCCGCAGACCTATATGAACCTCTCCGGGCAGGCGGTCGCGGAGGCGGCGCGCTTCTACAAGATCCCGCCGGAGCGGGTGATCGTGATCTCCGACGAGGTCTCCCTCCCGCTCGGGCGCATCCGCGTGCGCCGCAGCGGCTCCGCCGGCGGGCACAACGGCCTGAAGGATATCATTGCCGCCCTCGGGACGGAAGGCTTCCCGCGCATCCGCCTCGGCGTCGGCGCCCCGCCGCACGAGGATTACGATATGCGCGACTGGGTGCTCGCCCGCTTCACGGGCAAGGATCTCGAGACGATCCGCGGCGCGGCCGACCGCGCGGCCGAGGCGGCTCTGTGCTATATCGCGGAGGGGCCGGACAAGGCCATGAACCGGTTTAATCAAAACGGCTGAGGCCGTTATAACGGAAAAAACACAAGAAAGAAGAGAGGAAACCATGAAAAAAAGCTGTATTGCCATGCTCCTCGCGGGCGGACAGGGCTCCCGCCTCTATGCGCTGACGCAGGACGTGGCAAAGCCGAGCGTCCCCTTCGGCGGGAAATACCGCATCATCGACTTCCCCCTTTCCAACTGCGCGAATTCCGGCATCGACACGGTGGGCGTGCTGACCCAGTACCGCCCGCTGAAGCTCAACAGCTACATCGGCAACGGCCAGCCCTGGGACCTCGACGTGTCCGACGGCGGCGTGTACATCCTCCCGCCCTATCTCGGCGCGCACGAGCAGGGCTCCTGGTTCTCCGGCACGGCCAACGCCATCTACCAGAACATCGCCTTCATCGAGATGTACGATCCCGACAACGTGCTGATCCTCTCCGGCGACCACATCTACAAGATGGACTACGCCGAGATGCTCCGCGTCCATCTCGAGAACGAGGCCGCCTGCACGATCGCCGTGCAGCAGGTCTCCCTCGCGGAGGCGACGCGCATGGGCATCATGAGCGTCGACGACAGGGACTTCATCACCGAGTTTGAGGAGAAGCCCAAGCAGCCGAAGAGCGACCTTGCCTCGATGGGCATCTACATCTTCAACTGGAAGAAGCTGCGCGCGGCGCTGATCGAGGACGAGAACGACCCGAACTCCAGCAAGGACTTCGGCAAGAACATCATCCCGAAGATGCTCGCCGCGGGCGAGCGGATGCTGGCCTACCGCTTCAAGGGCTACTGGCGCGACGTCGGCACGATCACCTCGCTCTGGGATGCGAACATGGACATGCTCTCTCCCGAGCTGATCAACCTCTACGATCCCTCCTGGCCCATCAGCTCGCGCAGCCCGGTCTGCCCGCCGCACTACGTCGGCACGGACGCGAAGATCGTCCACTCCATCGTCACCGAGGGCTGCGAGATCTACGGCAGCGTGGAGAACTCCGTGCTCTCCTCCTCCGTCAAGGTCGGCAAGGGCGCGAGCGTGCTCTACAGCGTGCTGATGCCCGGCGCCGTCGTGGAGGACGGCGCGGTCGTGGAATACGCGATCGTCGGCGAGAACACCGTGATCGGCAAGGGCGCCCACATCGGCGCCGCCCCCGACGGGACGGACGGCTGGGGCGTCGCGACCTGCGGCCCCGACATCACGATCCGGGAGGGCGCCGTCGTGCCCGCCTCGGCCATGATCTACAACGGCGAGGAGGTATAAGAACATGAAAGACTTTCACGGGATCATC
This sequence comes from Oscillospiraceae bacterium, assembly GCA_902761055.1. Lineage (GTDB taxonomy): Bacteria > Bacillota > Clostridia > Oscillospirales > Oscillospiraceae > Limivicinus. Next base: position 15,081 of record CACWIS010000009.1, on the reverse strand, counting down.
TTTGCCTACAGCGCCTCCCCCGAACTGCGTGAGCTCGTCAGCCACCGCACCGCGGCCTCGATGCCGATCTTCGGCCGCTACCGCGTGATCGACTTTGCGCTCTCCTCGTTGATGAACGCGGGCATCCACGACGTCGGCGTCATCATGCAGCGCGATTATCAGTCTCTCATGGACCACGTCCGCAACGGCAAGTCCTGGGACATGAGCCGCAAGGACGGCGGCGTGCGCCTGCTCCCGCCCTTCGGCATGCCCGGCTACCACAGCGGCAACTACTTCGGCACGATGGAAGCGCTCAACGGCGTGGGCGACTACATCCGCGACATCCCGCAGAAATACGTCGTGCTCCTGCTCGGCAGCATGTGCGCCAACCTCGACCTCACGGCCGCGGGCGAGCAGCACATCCGCTCCGGTCTGCCGATCACGGCCATCTGCAGCGATAAAACGCCGGCCGCCCCGCAGCACCGCTACGTCCCAGGCCCCGACGGCACGGTCGGGCGCGTGCTGTTCTACCGCGAGGGCGAATGCGAGGGCTACACCTCGACGGAGGGCTACATCATCGACAAGGAGCTGCTCGTGAAGATGATGGACGAGTGCGCCGCGCGCAACCTCTACCGCTTCCACCGCGACGCGATCGCCGAGTATCTCGCAAAGGGCGGCAGGATGGGCATCTATCTGCACAAGGGCTATTACATGCCGATCCGCTCCGTCGACCTCTACTACCGCGCGAACCGCGACATGCTCGACCCCGACAAGCGCCACGACCTCTTCACGCCCGCACGTCCGGTCCGGACGCGCCACCACGAGGGCGTCAGCACCTACTACGGCGAGGACGCCGTCTCGATCAACAGCCTCGTGGGCGACAACTGCCGCATCCTCGGCAAGATCGAGAACTGCGTGCTGTCCACCGAGGTCGTCGTGGAGGAGGGCGCCTGTCTGAAGGACTGCGTCATCATGCGCCACACGACGATCGGCGCGGGCGCGCAGCTCGAGTACGTGATCGCCGACAAGGACTGCACGCTCGCCCCGGACACGGTGCTCAAGGGCAACGAGAAACTGCCGCTCGTGATCCCGAAGGGATCGCACATCTGAAAGGCGGACACATACAGGACCGAACAAGCGCCCGTGAGAGCGGAGGCTTTCACGGGCGCGTTCAATTTGATATTCGGAGGACAAGCAAATCCATGACCAGTCAGATCTCTAAAGACGAAGTCAGAAGCGCGATCGAGGATCGCCTCTGCGCTTATTTCGCGGTAACGAGCGAGGCCGCCACCGACGACCAGCTGTTCCAGGCCTGCGCGATGGTGATCCGCGAGATCATGAGCCGCCTTCTCGCGGTCGAAAAGCCGCGGGCCAAGAAAAAAGAAGTACACTACATGTCCATGGAGTTCCTCATGGGCCGCAGCCTGATGAAAAACGCCTTCAACCTCGGCATCTCCGAGGCGCTGATCGGCGCGCTCGAGGACATGGGCAAGAACGCCACGGACATTTTCGAGACCGAGCCCGACGCGGGCCTCGGCAACGGCGGCCTGGGCCGTCTCGCCGCCTGCTACATGGACAGCATGGCCACGCTCGGCATGGAGGCCACGGGCTACTCCATCTGCTATGAGCTCGGCATTTTCAAACAGAAATTCAAGGACGGCAAGCAGACCGAGAAGGCCGACAACTGGCTCCTCGCGTCCGAGGGCTGGCTGGTCCCGTGCTATGCGGACGCGGTCGAGGTCCGCTTCGGCGGCCAGATCTCCGCGCACTGGGACGAGCTCGGCCATTACAGCGCCGTCCATACCGACTACACGCCCGTCACCGCCATCCCGCGCGATATGCTGATCGCCGGCTTCGGGGGCAAGGAGATCAACAAGCTCCGCCTCTGGGACGCCAAGAGCCCCAGCCAGCTGGATATGTACCTCTTCTCCAACGCCGAGTATGTCAAGAGCCTGGAGGAGCGCACGATGGCCGAGGTCATCACGAAGGTGCTCTACCCCGCGGACGAAAAGCTCGAGGGCAAGATCCTGCGTCTCAAGCAGCAGTACTTCTTCGTCTCCGCCACCGCGCAGGACATCGTGCGCAAGCACATCGCGAAGTGGGGCGACGTCCGCAGCTTCAGCGAGCATCACACGATCCAGATCAACGACACGCACCCCGCGCTCATCATCCCCGAGCTGATGCGTCTGCTCATGGACGAGCACGGCCTCGGCTGGGACGAGGCCTGGGAGATCGTCAAGCAGAGCGTCGCCTACACGAACCACACGGTCATGAGCGAGGCGCTCGAGCGCTGGCCCCAGCAGATCATCCAGCAGCTCCTGCCGCGCGTGTGGGAGATCCTCTGCGAGATCAACCGCCGCTGGGTCAGCTACCTCATCTACAACTTCGGCCAGGACGAGCGCGTGGGCCGCAACCTCATCATCCGCGACAACCAGGTGCTGATGGCCAATCTCTGCCTCGCGGCCTGCTATAAGGTCAACGGCGTGTCCCGCCTCCACGGCGAGATCCTCCGGGACGATCTGTTCCGCGATCTCTGCTCGCTGCGGTCCGACCGCTTCACCTACGTCACCAACGGCATCGATCACCGCCGCTGGCTCGCGCAGATCAACCCCGGCCTGCACGGCCTCATCACCGAGCTGCTCGGCGGCGAGGAGTACCTCACCGAGCCGGAGCGCCTCGCCGAGCTGGCAAAATTCGCCGACGACGCCGAGGTGCGCCGCCGCGTCCTCGCCATCAAGGCGGAGAACAAGCGCCGCTTTGCCGACTTCGCCCGCCGCAACGACGGCTTTGCCTTCGACCCCGAGGGCATCATGGACGTCCAGATCAAGCGTCTGCACGAGTACAAGCGCCAGCTCCTGTGCGCCATGCACATCGCGAGCCTGCAGCTCCAGCTGCACGACGACCCGAACCGCAGCTTCCTGCCGCGCACCTTCGTCTTCGGCGCCAAGGCGGCCGCCGGCTACAAGACCGCCAAGCGCATCATCGAGCTGCTGCTGTCCATGTCCGCCGACATCGACAAGGACCCGCTCTGCCGCGGCAAGCTGCAGGTCTATTTCGTGGAAAACTACCGCGTCAGCGCGGCCGAGGCCATCGTGCCCGCCGCCCAGGTGTCCGAGCAGATCTCCACGGCCGGCAAGGAGGCCTCCGGCACCGGCTGCATGAAGCTGATGATGAACGGCGCCGTGACGATCGGCACGCTCGACGGCGCAAACGTCGAGATGTACGAGCGGCTCACGGGCGAAAACATGTTCCTCTTCGGCCTGCACACCGACGAGATCGCCGCGCTGCGCGCCCGGGGCTACGACCCGGCCCGCATCGCCTCGCAGGATCCGGAGATCCAGCGCGTGATGGACCGCTTCTCCCAGGGCTTCTCGGACGGCAAGAGCTATTCCGACCTCGTCTCGGGGCTGCTCTACGGCGGCGACCCCTACATGCTGATCGCGGACTACCGCGCCTACGCCGACTGCCAGAAGCGCCTCTACGAGCGCATCTCCGACGAGGACGAGCTCGCGCGCCTGGCGATCATGAACACGGCCCAGAGCGGCTTCTTCGCCGCCGACCGCGCCGTGCGGGAATACGCCGAGAACATATGGAAGCTCGATGCGTGAGCGTCGTCGGCGGCGCGAACACCGACATCTGCGGCGTGCCCGCCGAACGGCTCGTCCGGCATGACTCCAACCCCGGACGCGTCACGCTGCGCCCGGGCGGCGTCGGCAGGAACATCGCCTGCGACCTCGCGCTGCTGGGCCTGCCGGTCCGGCTCCTCACCGCCGTCGGCGAGGACGCGCTGGGGGCCTCGGTGCTGGAGAGCTGCCGCGCCTACGGCGTGGACTGCTCGATGACGCGGCTCGTCGCGGGCGAGCGCAGCTCGGTCTACCTCTACGTCACGGACGAGCGGGGCGAGATGGAGCTCGGCGTCGCCGACATGGACGTGACCGCGCACATCACGCCGGAGTGGCTCGCGCGTCACCTGCCGGCGCTCAACGCCTCCGCTGCGGTCGTGCTCGACGCGAATCTCTCCGTCGGGACGATCGACTGGCTCGCGCGGCACGTCACGGCTCCGCTGTACGCCGACCCGGTCTCCACGGCCAAAGCGCCGCGGCTGCGCGGCGCGCTGGGCAGCCTCGCGGCGATCAAGCCGAACCTGCTCGAGGCGCGCGCCCTCACCGGCCGGGAGACGGCCGAGGACTGCGCCGCGGCGCTGCTCGAAAAGGGCGTGGGCCGCGTCTTTATCAGCCTCGGCGGCGACGGCCTGCTCGCGGCCGAGGGCGAGGAACGCATACGGCTCCCGCGCATCCCGGCCGAGCTCGTGAACACCAACGGCGCGGGCGACGCGGCGACGGCCGCGATCGTCTGGGCGGGCGTTCAGGGCCTCGATCTCGCCGCCGCGGCGCTCGCCGCGGACCGCGCGGGCGCGCTCACCGTCGCGGGCGAGGAGACCAACAGCCCGCGGCTCCGAGCCGAAGCGCTGCTGTAAACGACAAAAAAGCGGCGCGGACGATCCGTGTCCGCGCCGCTTCGGGCAAAGAAAAACAGGGATCTTCCGATCCCTGTTTTTTCTGTTCTGTTCCGGCTCAGGATTACTTGAGCTCGACAGTGGCGCCAACGCCTTCGAGCTGGGCCTTGAGAGCCTCGGCGTCTTCCTTGGAGATGGCTTCCTTGATCTTCGCGTTCGGGGCGCTCTCGACGAGGGCCTTCGCCTCGGCCAGGCCGAGACCGGTGATCGCGCGGACTTCCTTGATGACCTTGATCTTCTCGGCACCGAAGCTGGTCATGACAACGTCAAACTCGGTCTTCTCTTCGACGACCGGGCCGGCAGCGGCGACGGCGGGGCCGGCGGCGACGGCGGCGGCGGAAACGCCGAAGGTTTCCTCGAGGGCGTGGACGAGCTCGCTGAGCTCAAGAACGGTGAGACCCTTGATCTCTTCGATCATGGCGGTGATTTTTTCGCTCATTTTAATTTTCCTCCAAATAAATGATGTTTGCTGCGATCATTCCGCAGCGGCTTCGGCAGCGGCCGGCTCGAGGGAGCCGCCCTTCTGCTCGAGGATCTGACCCAGGCAGACGGCCAGACCGGTGATGGGTGCGATCATGGTGCCCAGGACCTTGGCGTACAGCGCGTCCTTGGAAGGCAGCGCGGCGATCTCCGCGATCTCGGATTCGCTCAGGATCTGACCGTCCATAAAGGCGGCCTTGATGTTGAAGCGCTCCTTGAGCTTGTCGGAGTAGTCGCTGATGATACGGAAAGGCGCGATGGGGTCACCCGCGGTGGTAGCCAGAGAGGTCGTGCCGTTGAGCACCTCGTCCAGACCGCTCATTCCGAGCTGATCGAGAGCCTTTCTGGTCAGAGTGTTTTTGACGACCGTGTAGTCGATGCCTTCCTTGCGCATTTCGGCGCGCAGAGCGGTATCCTCGAGCACCGTGATGCCACGGTAGTCGACCAGGATGCCGGCGCCCGCGTTCTTGATACGCTCGGCCAGGGCGGCGACGATCGCCTGCTTTTCGCTGAGAACCTTTGCGTTCGGCATGTGTGTTTTTTCACCTCCACACGATTGATGGCGCCCAAAAAGAAAACCTCTGCATCCGGAAGGACGCAAAGGCACAATAACAATTAACAGCGTGAATTGTTGTTGTCCTCGGCAGGATTTACGGCCCGGGGGCCACCTGCTGTCTTCGGAGCGCTCGTATAATATACCCGATGGCGCGCGGAAAGTCAAGGCTTTTTTTCACAAAAAAGCCTGTTTTTCCAAAAAAGCGGGCCGTTTTCGTTGACAGGCGCAGGACGCGGTGCTACAATGGCCGCACTGACCGTCCCGGGCGCCCTGCGCCCGAGCTTTGATCTTTCGGAGGCGCGGAGCGTGAAACTCGATTTTGCCTTTTTTCTGAACAGCGCACTCTTCGGCGTGGGGCTTGCGATGGACGCCTTTTCCGTCTCGGTGGCCAACGCGCTCGCCGAGCCGGATATGAGGCACGGCCGCAGGCTCGGCATCGCGGGGACCTTTGCGCTCTTTCAGATCCTCATGCCGCTGATTGGCTGGCTCTGCGTCCGTTCGGTGGCCGAGCGCTTCACGGCCTTCCAGCGCTTCATCCCCTGGATCGCGCTCGTGCTGCTGCTGTACATCGGCGGCTCGATGCTGTTCGAGGGCCTGCGCGGCAGGGACAAGGAGGAAAACACGGCGGCGCGGCTGTCCCTCGGCGGGCTGATGCTGCAGGGCGTCGCCACGTCGATCGACGCGCTCTCCGTCGGCTTCACGATCGAAGAGTACCCCTTCGGCGCGGCGCTGATCGAAGCGCTGATCATCGGCGCGGTCACGCTCGCAATCTGCCTCTTCGGCCTGTTTCTCGGCCGCAGGGCCGGCGCGCGGCTCTCGAGCAAGGCGCCGATTCTCGGCGGGGCGATCCTGATCTTCATCGGGCTCGAGATCTTCCTGCGCGGCGTACTGTGAAAAAAGAATGTTTTTCCGCATGTCGGGAAATACTAACTCCACTCTTGTTTTCGGGGGTGGAGCTTTTTCATGCAGGGAAAGGTCGAGATCTGCGGGGTCAACACGGCGCAGCTGCCGGTGCTCAAAAGCGCGGAGACGAGGACGCTTCTGGAACAGGCGCGCGCGGGCGACAAGGCCGCGCGGGAAAAGCTGATCGCGGGCAATCTTCGCCTTGTGCTCTCGGTCGTGCAGCGCTTTGCAAACCGCGGCGAGAGCATGGACGATCTCTTTCAGGTGGGCGTGATCGGCCTGATCAAGGCGGTCGACGCCTTCGACCTCGGCCAGCAGGTGCAGTTCTCCACCTACGGCGTCCCCATGATCGCCGGGGAGCTGCGGCGTTTTCTGCGCGACCACAGCGCGCTGCGCGTCTCGCGCTCGATGCGCGACACGGCCTACAAGGTGCTGCAGGCCAAGGAGAAGCTGACGGCGCAGAGCGGGCGGGAGCCGGGCGTGGACGAGCTCGCCGCGCAGACCGGCATCCCGCGCCGGGAGATCGTCTTTGCGCTCGACGCGATCTGCGAGCCGGTCTCGCTCTATGAGCCGGTGTTCAGCGACGGAGGCGAGAGCTCCTGCATCATGGACCAGATCGGCGACAGCCGCAACACCGACGAGCACTGGCTCGAGCAGATCGCGCTCGAGGAGGCGATCGGCCGCCTGACGCCGCGCGAGCGCCGCATCCTCGCGCTGCGCTTTTACGACGGCCGGACGCAGATGGAAGTCGCCCGCGAGATCGGCATTTCGCAAGCCCAGGTCTCGCGCCTGGAAAAGGGCGCGATCGACCGGATCAAAAAGAATATCAGCGCATGAAAAGGGCCGTCCCGGAAACCGGGACGGCCTTCCTGCGCCGTTTTTCAGATTTTCAGGTCCACGCGCTTCACGATCAGCGCGGAGACCGCGCCGATGGCCACGCCCGCGACGGTGCCGCTCAAAACCAGCACCGGCAGATAGTAGACCACGTTCGGCCCCATCAGCAGCCAGGCCATCAGGATCTGGCCCGCGTTGTGCAGCACGCCGCCGATCACGCTGACGGCGACGCAGCCGAGCCGGTCCGTCCTCTTGAGCAGGATCATGCCCGCGAGGCTGAGCACCGCGCCCGAGGCGCTGTACATCAGACTGGCCGCGTGGCCGAAGAGCAGCGAGACGAGGAACACGCGCAGCAGCGAGATCCCCGCGGCCTCTTTCCAGCCGAGCTTGTAGAGGGCAAAGATGACCACGATGTTGGCAAGCCCCAGCTTGACGCCGGGGATGCCGGGCGAGGGGATCAGGCTCTCGACGTAGGAAAGGATCATCGCCAGAGCGACGCACATGGCCAGGACCGTAATTTTTTTCGTTTTCATATCAGCCCACCACAAAATCCACGCCGTCCGACTCGCCGCCCTCGACGGTGACGGTCAGGCGGTTCGGCAGACAGATGATCGACTGCCCGGTGTAGTGGATCTTGCCCTGCCTGACGCAGAGCAGATCCGGGCAGTTCGCATCCGAAAGCCAGGCCTGGCCGTCCCCGATGACGAGGATGTTGCTGCCGCCGTTGAGCGGGTAGGTCCCGTCCGCCGAGAGCGCGTGGCGTTCGGTCTCGACGCCGTCCACGCGTACGACGGCGACGCCGCCCTCCGTGCGCGTCGCGCCGATCACAAGATACAGCACGAGCGCAAGGAGGAGCAGCGCGCCGATCACGAGCAGGTCCGCCCGCCGTTTCCGGTCGGCGAAAAAGTCCTTCATCAGAACTGGAAGGCGGTGAGCGCCAGCGCGACGATCGCCGCGGCCAGGATCTGGATCGGGAAGCCGCGGAAGGCTCTGGGCAGGTGCTCCGGCTCGATCCGCTTCTGCAGACCGGCAAAGAGGAACAGCCCGAAGAGGAAGCCGAGACCGACGCCGAGGGCGCTCGCGATCACGGTACCGACGCTCTCGGCTCCGGCGGCGTTCAGCGCCAGACCGAGCACCGCGCTGTTGAGCGCGATGAGCGGGAACCACAGACCGAGCTTTTTGCCGCAGACGAGCTGCAGCAGGTACACCAGCGCCAGCACGATCACCGCGGCGGCCAGGATCTGGAAGTGGGCCGGGATCACGCCGCGCAGCAGCCACAGCAGCAGCGCCGTGAGCAGCGTCACGCCCGTCACGCTCAGACCCAGCGTGAGGATCCTGCCGCGCTGCGAGGCAAAGCCGAGCAGCGGCACGAGGCCGAGGGCGGTGCTCAGGGCGTAGTTGTTGATCAGCACGAAGCCGAGGATCAGAAGGATCATTTCTTTCATGCCTGCGCCTCCTTCTCTTCACCGAGCCCGGCCGCGGCGCGGCTCAGCTCGCCGGCGCCGTCCTGCGCGGGGCAGACGGCGTTGACGACGGCCAGCAGGATCGCGTACACGACGAGCCCGCCGGAGACCTTCGTCAGCAGGGGGATCTTGTAGGCCGCGAGCGCCTCGACCGGATTGCCGGCCAGGGAGGCCGCGCCGAACAGCTCGCGGATCAGGGCGAGCGCCAGCACGAAGGCGGCGAAGATCAGACCGCTCGCCAGCGCGCTGCAGAGACCCTTGCCGAGCCCGAAGTCCACGGCGTCCTCCGCCGCGGCGAAGAGCATCAGGTCGACGGCGAGCACGGCGGCGTAGAAGCCGAGCATCTCCCAGACGGCGGGCAGCAGCGCGTGGAGCAGCAGCTGGGCCGCGGAGGCGCAGCCGGCCACGACCAGCACGGCCGCGGGGAGCTTGGCCTCGGCGGGGATCAGCTTGCGCAGCAGGCCCAGGATCAGCGCGGAGAGGAGCAGCACGCCGAGAACGGCGGCGCTCATGCCCAGCGCGCCGCGCAGATCCGCACTCGCGCCCAGAGCGGGCACGGCGCCGAGGAACAGCAGCGTCACGGGGCTGCGGAACAGAAGCTTTCTTTCGTTCATGCGCGCACCTCCTTAGCCTTTGAGAAGCCCGAAGGCCTCGAACACGTCGCGCGTCGCGGTATCGACCGCGTCGGTGCTCATCGTGGCGCCGGCGATCAGCGCCTGTTCGCCGTTGAAGCTCTCCGCGGTCAGACCGAGGAAGCCTTCCTTGTAGCTCGGCTCGTCAAGGGTGTAGTTGCTGAAATACTCGGAATAGAGGATCAGCTCCTTGGCGCGGAAGGCGGTGATCGCTCCGCTCTCGTCGAGCACGTAGTAGAGCTCCATCGGCTCGTTGGAATAGCCGTAGGGATGCGCGGCGAAGGCGTAAAGCGTGCCCTCCGCGGTCTCGACGGTATAGGCCCCGACGACCGTACTGCACAGGCCGGGGATCTCCGCCGCCGTCAGCGCGGCGCCCTCTTCGAGCATCTTCGCGAGATTCTTTTCCGTCTCGGCGGAGAAGTCCTCGGCGTTTGCCTCGCTCAGGCTCCGGATCTCGTCGAGCAGCGCGGCGTCCGCGGAGGCGGTCACGTCCTCGCCCGCGGCGTCGTAGAGCTTCACGCCGCCGAGCGTCGTGCTGACGGCCAGCAGCTCCTTCTCACCGCCGACGAACCAGGCGAAGCCGCTGCCGTTGGCGGCCTTGTAGCCGCTCGTGACGCTGCCCGCGCCCGCGAGCTCCTCGCCCTGGACGACGCCGGCCTTGTTCACCAGTCCGGGATAGACGACGGCGAGGAGCTCGCGCAGGAGCTGCTCGTCGCTCTTCTCGGCGGCGGCGAAGAGACCGTTTTCGATCAAGGCGTTGAAGCCGTCGTTGACGGCGTTCCGGATCGCGGAGGAGGAGAAGGTCACGCCCGCGACGAGCTCGACGCCCGCGAGGGTGGAATCCTGGCCGGCGAAGCTCGGCAGGAAGTCCTCGCTCAGTTCCTTGGTCTCGCCGCTGGACTCAACGGCGAGGGAGACGATCTTCCCCTCGAAGTCGACGACGAGCGTCAGCTCGATGGGCACGTCCTTGGTATAGCCTTCAAAGGTGGAGAGACGCAGCAGATAGCTCTGCTTGCTCTCGTCCCTGTAGACGGACTGGACCGTGTCGGCCGTGACCGTCAGCGCGGAGGCGGCGGGATCGGCGCGGTCATAGAGCATGACGGAGTCGCCGAGCAGCGCCTTTTCGGCGGCAGCGGCGGCCTCGGCCGCGAGACGCTCGTTCTCCGCCACGATCGGGGCGGAGAAGCTGTTGACGCCGTAGACGAGTCCGGCCATCAGCGCCAGCAGGAGCAGCAGAGAAAGCGCGGTACGCAAAAGAGAGTTTTTCATATCACACACCTCCCAGCGGCTTTCTGCGCGTCCACTTCTCCAGCCAGGGTGCGAGGATGTTCATGCACAGGATGGAGTAGGACACGCCCTCGGGGAGCGCGCAGAAGCGGCGGATCACAAAGGTGATCAGACCGCAGCCCAGCGCGAAGAGCATCCGGCCCTCGGCCGTGATGGGCGTCGTGGTATAATCGGTGGCCATGAAGACCGCGCCGAGCACCAGGCCTCCGGCGAGCAGCTCGTAGAGCGCGACGGTGAAGCTGCCGCTCGAAACGAGGAAGCAGACGAAGACCGTGCCCATGAAGATCACGGGGATCTGCCAGGAGATGACCCTGCGTACGAGCAGGTAGCCGAAGCCGACGAGCAGCGCGAGGATGCAGCCCTCGCCGACGGCGCCGCCGCGCAGACCGAGGAACATCTGGCCCAGCGTGGGCAGCGCCGCGCCCTCCGTGCCGATCAGGCCGAGCGGCGTGGCGGAGCTGACGGCGTCGACCATCCGGGGCGCGGCGCCGCCGGCCACCGTGGAGGTGAAGGCCATCAGCAGGAACACGCGCGCGGTGATGGCGGGGTTGGCGAAGTTGTGGCCCATGCCGCCGAAGGCGCACTTGACGAGCACGATCGCGAACACGGAGCCCAGCGCGCACTGCCACAGCGGCACGCCGGTCGAGAGGTTGAGGGCCAGCAGCAGGCCGGTCACGACGGCGGAGAGGTCGCCGACGGACTGCTCGCGTTTGGCGATCAGGTTAAAGAGAAATTCCGAGACGACCGCGGCTGCGACGCAGACGCAGATCATCGCGGCCGCGCGCGGTCCGAAGAGGACGACGGCGGCGATCGAGGCGGGAAGCAGCGCGAGAATGACGTCGAGCATGATCCGCCTGGAGCTGTCGGCGCTGTGGATATGCGGGCCGGCGGCCATTACGGGCTTGTTGTCCATGCCTTACTTCCCTCCTTCCTTTGCTTTTTCCTTCTGGGCGGTCTCCCAGCCGCGGATGAAGCGCCGCGCGGCGCTGTTGTTCTCCGCGAGCGGGCGGTGGGCCGGGCAGACGTAGCTGCAGCAGCCGCACTCCATGCACAGCGAGACCTGCTCCTTCTGCAGGAGCGCGGCGCGCGCCGCCTCGTCCTCCAGCTCCATGGCGCGGGCGAAGGCCGTGGGGTTGAGGCCCAGGGGGCAGACCGCCACGCAGCGTCCGCAGTGGATGCAGGGCGAGGCCTTGGTCTTCTCCGCGTCCCTGCGGTTCATGATGACGACGGCGTTGGTCGCCTTGAGGACCGAGGCGTCGAGCGTGTCGACGGTCTTGCCCATCATCGCGCCGCCGTAGATGATCTTGCCCGGCTCTTCCTTCAGTCCGCCGCAGGCCTCGACGAGGTCGCGGATTGAGCAGCCGATCGGGACGATCAGGTTCTTCGGCTCCTTCACGGCCGAGCCCTCGACCGTGACGATGCGCTCGACGAGCGGCATGCCGGTCGTGAAATACTCCGCCGTTTTGACGAGCGAGGTGACGTTGATGATGATGACGCCGAGCGAGGCCAGACGCTGGCCCGGGCCGACGACCTTGCCGGTGGCGTTGTAGAGCAGCACCTGCTTGGCGCCCTGGGGGTACACGCTGTCGAGCGGCATGACCTTGACCGCCGGGTCGTCGCGGAAGCGCTCGGTCAGCGCCTCGATGGCGTCGGGCTTGTTCTTCTCGATGCCGATGATGTATTCCTCCGAGCCGAGGAACTGCTTGAGCAGCGCGATGCCCTTTTCGATGAGATCGCCGTGCTCGAGCATCACGCGGTGGTCGCTGGTGATGAAGGGCTCGCACTCCGCGCCGTTGATGAGCACGGTCTGGATGTGGCTCTTCTGCGCGGCGGCGAGCTTGGCCCACACGGGGAAGGCCGCGCCGCCGAGACCCACGACGCCGCTTTCGCGCACGCACTGCAGGAACTCGTCGAGATTCGTGGGCGCGGGGATCTTCAGATCGGGGCATTTTTCCATCTTGCCGTCGCTCTCGATGCGGATCGCCGTGGTCTTGCGGCCGCCGACGGCGTAAGGCTCGATGGCTTTGACCGTGCCGGAGACGCTGGCGTGGACGGGGGCGCTGTTGCGGCCCTCCTCGCGCGCGATGAGCTGACCGACGGTGACGTGCTGGCCCGCCTCGACGACGGGCTCGGCCGCCTGGCCGGAGTGCATGTTCATCGGCAGCAGCACCTCTTTGGGCACGGCCATGCGCACGGCCGCCATGCCGGCCGTGCTCTTGTAGTGGGGCAGTTTCAGGGATGAGATCGTTTTTTTCAGGCTCAAATCTCCCGCCTCCTCAGGATGGTGTTGGTTCTTCGATCAGCTCGGCAAAGCCGGGCGTGCTGCGCTGCTCCCCGTCCGGGAAGATCCACAGCAGCTCGACGCCGCCGATCGACTGCGCGAGCTTCGCTCCGTCCTCATACGGCATGCAGAACAGGGCGGTCGACAGGGCGTCGGCCAGCGCGCTGTCCCGCGTGACGACGGTGAGGGAAGCGTAATACGCCGCGGGGTACAGGGTATCCTTGTCGATGATATGGTGATAACGGACGCCGCCGACCGTGAAATAGCGCTCGTACACGCCGGAGGTCACGCAGGCGGTGTCGCGGATGCGCAGCGAGCAGGCGTAACCCTCCGCGGCGCGGTCCGGGTCGCGGATGGCCGTGACCCAGCCGCTGCCGTCCGGACGGTCGCCGATGCAGCGGATGTTGCCGCCGATGTTCAGCACGTAGCCCTGCGCGCCGTCCCGCTCGAGAAACTCCGCCGCGCGCTCCGCGGCGTAGCCCTTGCCGAGCGCGCCGACGTCGATCGAGGCCTCGCTGTCCGCGATGCGGGCGGTGCCTCTCTCCGCGTCGATCTCCAGCAGCTCGATGCCGGTGTGCCTGGCGGCCTCGCGCAGCGTCTCCTCATCGGGGATCGAGGCGCCCGCGGGGTCGCTCGCGGCGGCCTCGCGGCAGTCGTGCCAGGGGCGCAGCACCGCGCCGAGCATGACGTTCATCTCGCCGCCCGTCAGCTCGTACATCTCCTTTGCGTACAGCAGGAAATCGACGAGCCTTCCGTCGATCGCAAGCGCCTCGCCCCCGGCCGCCCTGTTGAGCGTGCAGAGATTGACGACGCCGCTGTACTCGTGATAGATGTCGAAGAGCTGATGGTATCCCGACAGGATATGTGAAACTTCGGCAGAACGCTCGTCAAAGCGTTCTGCCGAATCTCCCGCATAGTCGTATACATAGGAGACGGTGTCGAAATAGCTGTAATAGACCTTGCCCTTCGGTTCGATCTTCTGCGGCATGGGCGTTTCAGCCGCACTCTCCTGCGCCGCCGGGGCGGCGCAGGAGCTCAGTGTGAGCAGCGAGAGCAGCAGCGCGGCGGCGCAGAGCCGTCGAAACAGTTGCAGAGGACGCATCTCCTATGATTTTTCCGGATCCGATCAGGCGTTGTCGGCGGCCTTCGCCACAACGTCGATGATGCCGTCAACGCTGATGGAAACGCTGGCGTAGAGGGCCTCGTCGACAAAGACCATGTGGCCTTCGTCGTTGAGCTTCAGCTCGCTGGCGCGCAGCTCGTCGGCCGTCTTGCCCGCGGCGTACGCGGCAAACGCGGCGGCCTGCTCATACCACTCGTAGGTGCAGCCGGAGAACTTGACCATGTTGTAGTTCTCCTTCAGCTCGCGCTTGGTGCCGCCGAACTTGACCTCGCCGATCTCGCCGGCCTTGTTGATCGCGATCTGGGGCTGGGTGGCGTCGGTCAGGGCGGCAAGGATCTTGCCGTCGGCGCCGACGACGGCCGCGCCGTAATCGGTGTACATCTTCACAACGCCGTCCTCGTCGCCGGCAGCGACGGACTCGTCGGACTTGGTGTTCGCAGCGATGCCGAGCGTGAATTCGCCGGCAGCGGTGAATTCAACGCCCTGCTCGTCGCGGCAGGCCTTGACGACGGCTTCCTTGAAGTCGCCGATGGAGATGGAGCAGGAGGCGTACAGGGTCTCGTCGGTGGTGACCGTGTGGCCGGACTCGTTGACGACGGTCTCCATGGCCTCGACCTCGTCGGCGGTCATGCCGAGCACGTAGGCCTCGAACGCGGCGGCCTGGACGTACCACTCGGCCACGGCGTCGGAGAACTTGGCCATGTTGTAATCGTCGCCGAGCTCGACCTTGGTCTTGAATTCCTTGGCGGTGTCGACGGCGCCGTCGGTCACGTCCATCTTGCTCTGGGCAACGTCGAGCTTGACGGCGACGATCTTGCCCGCGTCGTCGAGCACGACGGCGGCATAGGTGGCGTCGACCTGGGCGTTGCCGGTCTTGGAGCTGTCGGTGTTCAGGCTCACGCCCATGCCGAGCTTGTACGCGGCCTCAGCGGGAGCGGCGGGTTCGGCGTCGGGATCGATGCCGAGCTGGTCAAAGGTGTAGTAGCCGGAGTCGATGAGGAGCTCCTTGTAGTTCGCGACCGTGCAG
>CACWIS010000008.1 GCA_902761055.1 Oscillospiraceae bacterium | reverse complement strand
GCGCACGCCTTCTATGAACTGCCCTTTCACCAGATCCTTTACGATGCTCTCCAAATATTTTTCGGAGATCTCCTGCCGGTCGGCAGCTTCCTTGAGCGTAATGTATCCCTCGTTCTGGTTCTCGGCCAGATCCACAAGAATTCTCAGTGCATAGCGCCCGCGGGTAGAGATCATCATGTGGTTATCCTCCTGTCTGGTTCTTAACCTATTATATCGCGGGGTTTATTGGATTTCAAGATGACGGGCGAGGAGACGGAGGGAAAAGTCTTTACAAGCTCTACAGGCCTTCTTTTTCATGCGCTTTCACGTTGCCTGTCCTTTCTTTGACTGTCCCGGCCGCATGCTGGTTCCACTTGATTTCATAGTGTTTTTCAATAAGGACAGCATTGAAATCCGGCCGATTTCATGCTATAGTAACCACATCAAAAAGCCTATATCAAACTGGTAAAGCATTCCTGTTGATCGTCAAAGCCGCTGTTAACAGCCCCAACAATTTGAACCTGTGATAGCTGCATTGATAGCTTTTTGATAGCAAAAGTCCGTGGACCCCATGGGTTGAGGATAATGGAAGTCAATTGGAGTCACGTCGAGACAAATCCCCTAAACAAAAGCAGTTAAAGTCGGGATTTGCCTGTCGTATACATAGGAACAGAAGTAAACGGGAAACGAGTTCCGTTATATGACATTTTTTGACAGGAACGGGGGCTTTTCAATGAAAAAAATACTGATCACGGCGATCCTGCTTGCGGCGATGCTCTTCACGCCGTGCTTCGGCGCGCTGCGCCCCGTCGCCATGGCGGACGACGCGCAGGAGACGGAAGCCGGAGCTGCCGCCCTCACGCCCGAGCAGGAGGCCGAGGCGAAGGCCGCCCTTGAGGAGGGCCTCTCCTGCTGGTTTGCCCGGGACGGAAAGGAGTTCGACAGGCAGAAGGCGCTCGCCGCCTTCCGGAAGGCCGCGGCGCTCGGCCTCGGCGACGCGTACGCCTGGCTTGGCGAGCTGGAGTCGAACTCGCTGAACGCCGGACGCTGGGCGCGGGCGATGAAATACTATCAGAAGGGTGCGGAACTGGGCTCCGGCGCGGCGCTCTACCGTCAGGGCGATCTGTATCGGCTCGGCTGCGGCGTTACGCAGGATACCGACCGGGCGCGCATCCTGTACGAGAAAGCCCTTGAAAGCGGCTCTCTGCTCGGCTGGGCCGGTCTGGGTCGGCTCAAGTCCGGCAGTGACGGGGCGGAAGCGGCCGCCTGCTTTGAAAAGCTGCTCGATTCCGACGACTGGACGATCCGGAACGCCGGGCGCTGCCTGCTGGCCTCGCTTTACCGCGACGGGGCGGAGGGCCTCGAGGCGGATATCGCGAAATCGCTGGCGTATTATCGGGAGGCGGCCGACGAGGGATACGTGGACGGCTATTACGGGCTCGGCAACCTGTATTATTACGGCGAGGACCTGGAGCAGGACAAGGCGAAGGCTTTTGAACTCTTTTCCGAGGCGGCGGAGCACGGCTCGTTCTACGATCTCGCCTTCCTCTATTGGGAGGGCTTCGGCGTCGAGCAGGACTACGCGCGCGCCGCGGAGCTCTTTGAAAAAGACGTCGAGGCAGGCAGGAACGCCGTCGTCTCCGCGTTCATGCTCGGTCTGATGTCCGCCAACGGCCAGGGCACGGAAGCGGACGAGAGCGCCGCGGCCGACTGGTGCCGCAGAGCCCTTGCCGGATCGGAAGGCGACGAGGGGGACGTTGAGCAATTCTGCGATCTGATGGACGCTCTCGGCGTCGAGCATCCGGAGGCAGGCCGCTTCTGCGGGACCTGGCGGCTGAACTTTGTGGAGAACGGCGAGACGCTGATGACGCCGGACGAGGCGATGGTCAGAGGGATGCTCCTGCTGTACGCCGACGGGACGGGCATGTTCGTGATCAACGGCAGCGAGAGCGCGTTCCCGAAGTGGGAGGAGACGGACGGCGTCGTCGTGATCACCGGGCCGAACGGCTCCGAGCTGGACTGCTCCGTGGGCGACGAGGGGCTCGCCGTGCCCTACGGCGACGACTACACGCTCGTCTTCGGTCTTGCCGACGGCAGAGCGGATTCCTCGCTGCTCTACCCGGTCTATCGCTCCATCGACACCGAGGCGGGCGCGCGCCTGCGCTATTCCTTCCACACCGGTTTCATGGACGCCACCTCCGTCCTCGACGTGCATGCGCGCGGCGGCTCCTATTACGCGCTGCGCACGACGAGCAGCGGGAAGCTCTCCTCGACGAGCGCCACCTGTCTGCTCGACGGGAAGGCCTATAATCTCGACCCCGACAAAAAGACGGGCACGCTCGTGACCGAGACCTCCCTCGGCGCCCTGCTGAAGAACGCGCTGATGATGGACACGCTGTATCAGAAGATCGTCCAGCGCGCGCACGATTACGATTACACGCTGGAGATCCGGGAGGTCGACGGCGCCTTCTATGCCGTCGAGGTCTATCCCGCTACGGACTACGCCGCCGGCTGCGCCTTTTACTACGACACGGACGGACGGCTCGCGCACGTGCTCGAGGACGCCCCGGCCGTCAAGCCGGATATGGGCGAGACCTTCTATACGGTCGAGTCCGTCGACGGCGCGCCGGACGAGACGCTCTTCGATCTGTCCGGCTACACGATCGAATAAGCCTGCGGAAACAAAAAAGCGGAGACTTGCCTGTGCAGGTCTCCGCTTTTTTTTATGCGGTTTTCAGAAGTCGAACAGATTGATCTGGTTGCTGTCCGGCAGCTCGCCGAGCGCGCCGAGCGATTTGAGCGCGTCCAGGTGCGTCTGGCTGACCTTGGGGCAGTCGCCGCCGAGGTCCTGCACGGAGATGTACTGCTTGCCGCTGCGGCCGCAGCGTGCAAGGTCCTCCGCCGCCGCCTCGCCCAGTCCCGAGATTGAGATGAAGGGCGGACGGAGCTGTTCTCCTTCTATGAGGAACTTCGCCGCGTCGGAGCGGTACAGGTCGATCGGCGCAAAGGAAAAGCCGCGCAGATTGAACTCGTACACCGCCTCGAGCGTGACGAGCAGGTCGTCCTCGTTGGCGGTCCTCTCGCTCTTGCGGCGGAAGTCGTTGATCTTCCGCCTCACCGCCTCGGTGCCGCCGCACATCATGGCCGCGTCGAAGCCGCCCTTCTGGCTGCGGCGGTAAAAATAGGCCGCGTAGAAGGCCAGCGGCTCGTGCACCTTGAACCACGCGATGCGGAAGGCCATCATCACGTAGGCCACGGCGTGCGCCTTCGGGAAGAGGTAGGCGATCTTGCGCGCCGACTCGATCCACCAGTCCGGCACGCCCATCTCGCGCATCTGCTTTTCGGCGTCGCCGGGGAAGTCGCCGCTCTTCTTGACCTTGCCCTTTCGCACGGCCTCCATCGTCTTGAAGGCCAGCGAGGGCTGCATGCCCTTTGCGATCAGATAGAGCATGATGTCGTCGCGGCAGCCGATGGTCTCGTTGACGTCGGCCACGCCGCCCACGATCAGGTCGTGGATGTTGCCGGCCCACACGTCCGTGCCGTGCGAGAAGCCGGAGAGGCGCACCAGCGTGTCGAACTGCCGCGGCTGGGTGTCGACGAGCATCTGGCGCGTGAAGGGGGTGCCGAACTCCGGCACGCCGATCGAGCCGGTGCGGCCGATGATCGGGTCGTCCTCCGGCAGGCCGAGCACGGCCGGGGAGGTGAAGATCGACATGGTCTCGGGGTCGGACAGGGAGATCTCCCTGGCGTCCACGCCCGTCATGTCCTCCATCATGCGGATCATGGTCGGGTCGTCGTGTCCCAGCTCGTCGAGCTTGAGGAGGTTGTCCTCCATGCAGTGATACTCGAAGTGCGTCGTGATGACGTCGCTGTCGGGGTCGTCCGCCGGGTGCTGGACGGGGCAGAAATCCGTCACGTCCATGTCCTGCGGGATCACGACGAGGCCGCCGGGGTGCTGGCCGGTCGTGCGCTTGATGCCCACAAGGCCCTGCGTCAGGCGGTTTTCCTCGGCCTTTGTGGCGCGGATGCCGCGCTCCTCGAGATACTTTTTGACGTAGCCGTAGGCCGTCTTGTCCGCAAGCGTGCCGATCGTGCCGGCGCGGAACACGTGGTCTGCGCCGAAGAGCGTCTCGGTGTACTTGTGCGCCTTCGCCTGATATTCGCCCGAGAAATTGAGGTCGATATCGGGCGTTTTTTCGTTGCCCGGGAAGCCGAGGAAGGTCTCGAAGGGGATGTCGAAGCCGTCGCGCCGCATGCGCGCGCCGCAGACGGGGCAGTCCTTCTCCGGCATATCCGCGCCGCAGCCGTAGCTGCCGTCCGTGACGAATTCGCTGTGGCGGCATTTCGGGCAGACGTAGTGCGGCGGCAGGGAGTTGACCTCCGTGATGCCGGACATATACGCCACGATCGACGAGCCGACGCTGCCGCGGCTGCCGACGAGATAGCCGTGCTCGAGCGAGTTCTGCACGAGCTTCTGCGCGCTCATGTAGATCACGTCGTAGTGGTGCGAGAGGATGGTGTTGAGCTCGGTGTCCACGCGCTCGCGCACGATCTCGGGCGGATTCTCGCCGTAGATGCGGTGCATCTTTTCGTGGACCAGCTCGGTGAGCTGCTCGGCCGAGTGCTCGATCTTCGGCGGGAAGAGGCCCTTGGGCAGCAGCTCGATGGGCTCGACCCTGTCCGCGATCGCGCGCGTGTTGGTGATGACGACCTCGCGGGCCGTCTCCTCGCCGAGATAGGCGAACTCCGCGAGCATCTCGTCCGTCGTGCGGAAATAGATCGGGCAGTCGCGGTCTGCGTCCGAGAACTTCTTGGCGGCCTGCAGGATCTTGCGGAACTGCTCGTCCTCGGGGTCGAGGAAGTGCACGTCGCTGGCCGCGACGACGGGCTTGCCCAGCTTGCGGCCCAGATTGAGGATCGTGCGGTTGTAGTCCTGCAGCACGGTCTCGTCCTTGACCACGCCGTTTTCGACCAGAAAGCCGTTGTTGCAGATCGGCTGGATCTCCAGATAGTCGTAGAAGGAGGCGATCTTCTCGAGCTCGCGCTCGCTCGCGCCCTTCATGACCGCGCCGTAGAGCTCGCCCATGCCGCAGGCCGAGCCGACGAGGATGCCCTCGCGGTGTCCGATCAGCAGGCTTTTGGGGATGCGCGGGACGTGGTGGAAATGCTTGAGATAGCTCTGCGAGATCATCTCGTAGAGGTTTTTCAGCCCCTTGCGGTTGAGCACCAGCAGGGTCATGTGCCAGGTCTTCGCCACGTCCGTGCGGCGCAGCATGTGATAGACCGTTTCGATATCGTCCACGCTTTTCGCCCCCTGCGCGGCGAGCATGGGGAGGAACCTGCCCATGATGCGCGCGACGACCATCGCGTCGTCCGAGGCGCGGTGGTGGTTGAACTTCGGCAGGTTCAGGTGGTTCGAGACGATATCGAGCTTGAAGCGCCTGAGCTCCGGGCACAGGGCCTGGGAGAGCGCGAGCGTATCGAGGAAGACCGGGGAGAAGCGGATGCCGCAGCGCCGCGCCGCGGCGCTCATGAAGCCCACGTCGAAGTGGGCGTTGTGTGCGATCAGCGGGCGTTTTCCGGCGAAATCCAGGAACAGGCGCAGCGCCTCGTCCTCCTTCGGCGCGCCCTGCACGTCGCTCTGCCGGATGCCCGTCAGCTCCGTGATATCGGGCGGGATGGGCCGCTCGGGGTCGACGAAGGTGTTGAACTCCCGCAGGATCTCGCCGCCGGAGAAGATCACGGCGCCGATCTCGGTCATGCGGTCGCTCTGGGCGTTGAGTCCGGTCGTCTCGATATCGAAGGCGACGAACTCGGTGTCGAGGGGCAGGCGGCTCTTGCCGATGACGGCGCTGTTGCCGTCCATGTCGTTGGTGAAGTAGGCCTCCATGCCGTAGATGATCTTGACGCCGTACTTTTTCCCGGCCTTCCACATATCCGGGAAGGCCTGGGCGACGCCGTGGTCGGTCACGGCGATGGCGGGCATGCCCCAGTCGGCGGCGCGTTTGATGATCGCATCCGGGTCCGTGAGCGCGTCCAGCGCCGAGAAGCGCGTGTGGACGTGCAGCTCGACGCGTTTTTCCGGCGCGTCGTCGGGGCGGACGCTGCGCTTGCCCTTCATGATATTGCGCGGGTCGATGACCAGATCGTCGTCGTATTTGCTGAAAACGACCTCGCCCTGCACGAAGAGGTGCATGCCCTTCTGCACGGCGTCGATGACCGATTTGTTGTCGTCGGAGCGCAGGAACTTGCTCACGCGGATCGAGCCGGTGTTGTCTGTCATGTCGAAGCAGAGCACCGCGCCGCCGTTCTTCACCGTGCGGCTCATGACGTCGATGACGTCGCCCTCGACGGTGACCTTGCCGGAGTCCATGCTCAGGCTTCGCATCTCCACGGGGCGCGCCTTGACGGCCTTTCCCATCAGCAGCTCGCCCGGAGGCGCTCCGCCGCTTTTATTATCGGCGCGCACCGCCGGGGCCGTTGCGCTCTTCGGCCGCGGATAATCGGCAAGGATCGCCGCGCCGGCGAGCGCGTAGTCGCGCTTGAGGCAGTCGGCAAGCCGGGCGGTCTCGCCCAGGGAGGGCATGGCGGCGAAATGGGCGCTGACCGTCAGCGTGCGCTCCTCGAGGTCGAGCTGCACGTCCGTCACATAGGCCGCGTCGAGCCCGCCGCAGAGCTCCCGCAGCTCTCCGCAGCCGGGGAACATCGTCAGAAAGGGGGTGTGCGCGCTCATATCCCGCCGTCCTCTTCGATCAGCCGCAGCAGCGCGCCGAAGAGCTCGTCGTAGGCGTAGCTGCCCACGACCTCGCCTTTTTTGAACAGGATGCCCTTGTCGCGTCCGCCGGCGATGCCGTAATCGGCCTCCCGGGCCTCGCCCGGGCCGTTGACCACGCAGCCCATGACGGCCACGGTGATGTCGCGCTCGATGCCGCCGACGGCCCGCTCCACGCGCTGCGCCAGCGAGATCAGGTCGATCTCCGTGCGGCCGCAGGTCGGGCAGGAGACGAATTTCACGCCGCCCGTGCGCAGGCCGGCCGCCTTGAGGATCGCAAGGCCGACCTTGACCTCCTCGACGGGGTCGGCGGTCAGCGAAACGCGGATCGTGTCGCCGATGCCCTCGGAGAGCATCGTCCCGATGCCGACGGCCGACTGTACCGTGCCGTTGAAGAGCGTGCCCGTCTCGGTCACGCCGAGGTGCAGCGGGTAGGGAAAGACCTCGGCCGCGGCGCGGTAGCTCGCGATCGTCAGCGGCACGGAGGAGGATTTGAGCGAGAGGCAGATCTCGTCGAAATCGTATTTGTTTAGGAGCGCGATATGTCCCTGCGCGCTCTCGACGAGCGCCTCGGGGCAGGGATGTCCGTATTTTTCGAGCAGGCGCTTTTCGAGGCTCCCGGCGTTGACGCCGATGCGGATCGGGATGCCGCGCCTGCGGCAGGCCTCCGCCACGGCCCTGACGTTTTCCTCGGCGCCGATGTTGCCGGGGTTGATGCGGATCGCGTCGACGTCCCGCTCCGCCGCCTCGAGCGCGAGCCGGTAGTCGAAGTGGATATCCGCGACCAGCGGGATGTGCACGCGCTCGCGGATCGCGCCGATCGCGTGCGCGGCGCGCAGATCGGGGACCGCGAGACGCACGATCTCGCAGCCCGCCGCCTCGAGGGCGAGGATCTGCGCGACGGTGGCCTCGACGTCCCAGGTCTTGGTGTTGCACATCGACTGGACGCTCACGCGCGCCCCGCCGCCCACAGGCACGGAGCCGACCATGATTCTTCTGGTGTTCTCTCTCGTCATGTCTTCGTCACTATCCTGATAATATCGTGGAACATCACGTAGGCCATCAGCGCCAGCAGCAGGATCATGCCCGCCGCGTGGATATAGCCCTCGTATTTGGGGTCGAGCTTTTTGCGCGTGATCGCCTCGATGAGCGCCGTCACGAGCAGCAGGAACACGCGCCCGCCGTCGAGCGCGGGGATCGGCAGCATGTTCATCACCGCGAGGTTCACCGCGATGAAGGCGCCGAGATAGAAGATGTTGTAGAGCGCGTCGGACACGCTCTCGGAATTCTCGCCCGTCTCGGCCATCATATCCACGATGCCGACCGGGCCGGAGAGGTCGTTGACCGATACCTTCCCGCCGAAGAGCTGGCCCAGCGCGTCCCGAACCATGCGCACGAACTCCATCGTCGTGCCCCAGGCGTAGCGCAGCTTGTTCAGGCCCGTCGCGGGGTCGGTGCCGAAGTAGAAGCCGTACATTTTGTTTTCCTGGCCCTCGTATTCGACGGGGACGAAATGAAAGTCGTCGAGCTTTACGCGCCGTCCCTCGCGGAGCACGACGATATCGTGCTCCTCCGTCCCGCTCCTGGCGAGCAGCTCGGACACGTCGTAATACTGCCACACGCGCTTGCCGTCGATGCGCAGGAAGCGGTCGCCCCTCTGCAGGCCCTCGGCGCTCTCGTAGGGGCAGCCCTCCATAAAGCCCTCGATCACCGGGGCGCGGAAGCCGCCCGCGTTCGAGAAGAGGATCAGCACGATGACGAGCCCCGTGACGAAGTTCATCAGCGAGCCTGCCGCGAGGATGATCAGGCGCTTCCAGCCCTTCTGGGCGGAGAAGGCGCGCGGGTCCTCGCTCTCGCCGTCCTCGCCCTCCATGGCGCAGTAGCCGCCGAAGGGGATGCAGCGCAGCGAATAGAGCGTCTCGCCCTTTTGTTTTTTGACGATCGCCGGCCCCATGCCGACGGCGAATTCCGTCACCTTCACGCCGCAGGCCTTGGCCGCGGCGAAGTGGCCGAGCTCGTGCACGGCGATGAGGAGGCCGAAGATCAGGATGCCGACCGCGATATACAGGATGCTCATTTACAGGTACTTCTCCGTTACGAAATCCCGCGCGGCGCGATCCGCCGCCAGGATGGTTTCCAGATCGGGGTTCTCGACGTTCCCGATCGCCTCGACGGCCGCAGCCGCCGCGTCATAGATGCGGTTGTAGCCCAGCTCTCCGCGCAGGAAGGCGTGGACCGCGACCTCGTTGGCCGCGCTCATCACGCAGGGAGCGAGGCCGCCCGCGCGGGCGCAGTCCATCGCGAGCCGGAGACAGGGCGTCTTTTCATAGTCCGGCGCCTCGAAGCTCAGATCGCGCAGATGCCAGAAATCCAGATGCTCGAACATGCTCTCGCAGCGCTGCGGATAGGTCAGCGCCAGCTGGATCGGAAGGCCCATGTCCGGCACGCCGAGCTGTGCGATGACCGTGCCGTCGACGAGCTCTACCATAGAGTGTATGACGCTCTGGGGGTGGATGACCACCTGGATGTCGTCGGGCGTCACGCCGAAGAGATGCATCGCCTCGATGAACTCCAGGCCCTTGTTCATCATCGTCGCGCTGTCGACCGAGATCTTCGCGCCCATGCTCCAGTTCGGATGGCTGACCGCCTGGGCGGGCGTGACGTTCTCGAGCTCCGCGCGCGGACGGCCGCGGAAGGGACCGCCCGAGCCGGTGAGCAGGATCTTTTTCAGCTCGCCCTCTCCCCTGCCCGTCAGGCACTGGAAGATGGCCGAGTGCTCGCTGTCGACGGGGACGATCTCGGCGCCCTCCGCCCGCGCCGCGGCCATGACGAGCCTGCCCGCGCACACGAGCGTCTCCTTGTTGGCCAGCGCGATGCGCTTCTTTGCGCGGATCGCCTCGAGCGTGGGCCGCAGCCCGATCGCGCCGGAGACGGCCGTGACCACGCAGTCGCTCTCGTCGAGCGCGGCGGCCTCGATCAGCCCCTCGAGCCCGCTGCCGACGCGGATGTTGGTGTCGGCCACGGCGATTTTGAACTGCCTGGCCGCCGCCTCGTCGTAGACCGCGACGAAGGAGGGCCTGAACCGGCGTGCCTGCTCCTCGAGCAGGTCGATCCTGCGCTGCGCGCTCAGCGCCGCGACGCGCAGCCCCAGATGCTCCGCCACCGCGGCGGTCTGGCGCCCGATCGAGCCGGTGCAGCCGAGTATGGAAATGGCTTTCGTCATGTTGTCTTCCTCTTTATCTCAGCGTACGGAGGTACGCCTTGGTCTCGTCGTCGATGCGAAAGCTCTCGACGGCCTTCTGGATCGTCTTGCGGTGGGTCCAGGGCGCGAGCCGGCGCTGCTCGATCCAGGGCAGCGCGCTCTGCGGCTGCTTGGCGAGGGCCGTGGCAAAGTACCAGGCCTGCATCATGCGCACGTAGTAGTGCTCGCTCCGCAGGTCCCCGACGAGCGCGAGCTGGCCGGGGCGGAAGCCCTCGTCGAGATAGTACGCCATCAGCATCTCCATGCCGAAGCGCTGCGTGTAGGGCTTCCCGGAGGCAAGATAGCCCTCGATCGCCCGCTCGAAATCCTCCGAACGCCGCCGGACGGCTTTGGGGCGCAGCGCGTCGCAGACGACCCAGTTGTCCACGTGCGGGAGAAAGGCGTCCAGCCCGGCGAGCAGCGCGTCATAGTCCCGCTCCTCGTTGAGCAGCAGGGCGTGCAGCGTGTTCTCGTCAAGCGTCCCGTGCGGCGTCGACGCGAGGAAGGCCGCCGCCTCCGGCGTGCCGCGCAGCTCCTTTGCCAGGGCGCGCAGCGCGCCCATGCGCACGCCGAGGATCGCCTCGCGTGCGATCCCCGGCGTCAGGCGCGCGAGAAAGTCGGCGTTCTTCGCGTCTCCCAGCGTCTCCAGGCGCTCCCGGACCGTCATTTCACGCCGCCGTAGCGCCGGTCGCGGCGATGGTATTCCGCGATGGCCTTGTCAAGCTCCTCGGGCGTGAAGTCCGGCCAGAGCACGTCGGTGAAATAAAACTCGCTGTAAGCGCACTGCCAGAGCAGGAAGTTGGAAATGCGCACTTCCCCGCCCGGGCGGATGAGCAGCTCGGGGTCGGGGATGCCGGCGGAATAGAGATAGTTCCCGAACTCCGCCTCGCCGATCTCCTCCGGCGCGCGGCCGTCCTTCACGTCGGCGGCATAGCGCATCGCGGCACGGACGAGCTCGTCCCTGCCGCCGTAGTTCAGGCAGATGTTGGCCTGGAAGCCCTCGTAGCGCGCCGAGATCTCGTCGGTTTTGCGCACGAGCGCCTGGAGCTCCTCGGGCAGGCCCGCGACGTTGCCGAGCACCTTCATTTTGATGTGGTCGCGCTCCATCGTGTCGATGGCCTCGTGGAGGTACTTCGAGAGCAGGCGCATGATGGTCCTGACCTCGTCCTCGGGCCGCTTCCAGTTCTCGGTGGAAAAGGCGTAGACCGTCAGATATTCCACGCCGATGTTTTTGCAGTAGGTCGCGATCTTCCGGAAGGTCTCCGACCCCACGGCGTGGCCCGCCGTGCGCGGCAGACCGCGGCGCTTTGCCCAGCGGCCGTTGCCGTCGAGAATGATCGCGATATGGCGGGGAGGAGCGTATGCTTCCGCTCCCCCCGTTTTGTTGTCGGTCGTATCAGCCATCAGATCTCCGTCAGTTCCTTGTCCTTGGCCTCGGTGATCTTGTCGATCTCCCTGATATAATCGTCGGTCAGCTTCTGGATATCCTTCTCGGCGATCTTGTAATCGTCCTCGGTGATCTCCGAGCTCTTCTGCTGCTTCTTGAACTTGTCGATCGCATCGCGGCGGATGTTGCGGATGGCCACCTTGGCCTCCTCGCCGTACTTCTTGGTCTGCTTGACGAGATCGCGGCGGCGCTCCTCGGTCAGCGGCGGGAAGACCAGGCGGATCATGCGCCCGTCGTTCTGCGGGTTGATGCCCAGATCGGAGGCAAGGATCGCCTTCTCGATGCCCTTGAGGATCGACGCGTCCCAGGGCTGGATCAGCAGCGAGCGCGGATCGGGGCTGCCGATGGAGGCCACCTGGTTGATCGGGGTGGGCGAGCCGTAGTAGTCGACCGTGATCTGGTCGAGCACGGCGGCGTTCGCGCGGCCGGCGCGGATCGTGGCGAACTGCGTGGTCAGCGCCTCGCAGGTCTTTTTCATCTTTCCTTCAAATTCTTTGTAGTCAGACATGATGATCCCTCCGTTTGCAGAATGTTGTGTATGAAAAGGTTTTTTACTTCACAAGGGTGCCGAGCTTCTCGCCCTGCAGGACGCGCAGGATGCTGTCCTGCTCGGCGAGCGCAAAGACGACGACGGGGATGTCGTTGTCCATCGCGAGGCTCGTGGCGGTCGAATCCATGACCGCGAGGCGCTGCGCGAGCACCTCGTCGTAGCTGATCTCGTCGTACTTGACGGCCGCGGGGTTTTTGCGCGGATCGTCGCTGTACACGCCGTCGATGTTCTTGGCCAGCAGGATCGCGTCGGCGCGGATCTCCGCCGCGCGCAGCGCGGCCGCCGTGTCGGTCGAGAAGAAGGGATGGCCCGTTCCGCAGCCGAAGATCACGACCTTGCCGCTCTCGAGATACTCGATCGCCTTTTTGGTGTCGTAGCGTTCGCCCACGCCCTGGATGTCCACGGCGGTCATGACCCTGGCCTCGACACCGCACTGCGCCATCACGTCGGCGAGCGCGAGGCAGTTGATGGCCGTGGCGAGCATGCCCATGCGGTCGGCGCTGACGCGCTCGATCTTCCCGCCTCCGTCCTTGACGCCGCGCCAGAAGTTGCCGCCGCCGACCACGACGCCGATCTCGGCGCCCAGGGCGGCGCAGCGCCCGATCTGCTCGCAGACCGCGCCGACGAAGGCGAAGTCGTAGCCGGTTTTCTTTTCCGCGGCAAGCGCCTCGCCGCTGATCTTGATGAGGACGCGTTTGTATGCGATCGCCATGTCTTGTCTCCTTATCAAATGTCAAGTATACCCAGAATCACGATGCCCGCAACCACGGTCGCGATCGCGAGATAGTGCTTCAGCGAGAGCTTTTCCTTCAGGAAGATCCGGCTCCAGATCACGCTGGCCACGCAGTAGGCCGAGATGATCGGCGCGGCGAAGGCCACGTGCTCGCTGTCCGCGAGCGCATAGATGTAAAAGAACTGTCCGACCGTTTCGAAGACCGCGCCGGCGTATTTCGGCGCCTCCATCTTCGGCACGAGCTTCTGCTTCTTCACGCCGAGCACCCAGACCGCGCACAGCGCGCCGACGAACAGGAAGGTCAGCTCATAGGCGACGTTCGCGCTCTCCTCGTCGAGGACCTCCAGCACGCGGCTGTCGGCGAAGGTGCCCAGCGCGTCGAGCAGGCAGTAGACCACGGGGATCGCCAGGGCGATCCAGCTCTTGGCGTAGTGGTGGTTCGAGGCGTCCTGCCGCGCGCGGCGCAGCTCCTCGTCCTCGTTGGCCTCGACGAAGCCGAGGGCGATCACGCCGACGCACACGAGCGCCACCGCCACGAGCGCGACGGGGGGCAGATCCTCGCCGATGCCCGCCGTGGTGAGAGTCAGCACCGCGACGATCGCGCCGGAGCTGTTGCAGATCGGCGAGGAGATCGACAGCTCGATGTAGCGCAGCCCCAGATAGCCGATCGCCATCGAGAGGATGTACAGGCAGGAGACCGGCAGATAGGTCAGGACGATCGATCCGTTGATCTCAACGCCCTTGACGAAGACCTCCCAGGCCGCGTGCAGACCCATGACGACGCCCACGGCCATGACCATTTTCAGATGGCTGTATTTGTCCTTCGCATCCTGGCAGCCGATCTTGGAGAACAGATCCGAGCCGCTCCAGCAGAGCAGCGCGATGATCGCGAACGTAAACCACATGTTTTCTTTTTCCCTTTTCCAATGATTCTTATTGATTTTATCACAGCATCGCCCTTTTGACAATTCCCTATTTCCTTCTTTCGCCCCCCTCCCGTGTCGCCGCACGGCGCTTTCCGGGCGCGGAGGGGCGAAGATTGCGGCGCGGAGGGCGCGGACAAATGACAAAGAGCGCGCCGGGGGCGGCGTATACTGTGCCCATGAGGATCGTATGGGTCGACGTCTGCTTCGCGGTCAATTTCGCCGCCGATTATCTGCTGTGCCTGCTCGCCGCGCGGCTGTGCTCCGCGCCGCTGCGCAGAGGGCGCTATGCCCTTGCCGCGCTCTTCGGCGCGCTCTGGGCCCTTGCGGCCGCCATAGCGGGCGGCGCACTGCGCGCCCCGTCCGGAAAGCTTCTTTCCGCTGCGGCTCTATGTCTCGTCGCCTTTGGAGGCGAGCGGGGCTTCGCGCGGCTGTGCGCGGCCTTTCTCGCCCTCTCCGCCGCGCTGGGCGGCGCGCTCTGGGCGCTCACGCTCGCCTTTCCGGGCGCGCCCCTCTCCCCCGCGGCGCTCACCGCGGCCTTCGTGTTTTTCTGGGCGGCGGCAAGCGTATTTCTCCGCGGCTGCGCCTCGCGGCGGGAGCGGGAGATCGCCGCGGTGGAGCTGCGTTTTCTCGGGCGCAGCGCATGCTTCCGCGCTCTCGTGGACACCGGCAATTCCCTCTCCGACCCCGTCAGCGGCGCGCATGTGATGGTCGTCTCGCCCGCGGCGCTGCGCGGCGTTTTCGGCGAGCACGCCGCACTCTTCTCGCTCGCCGAGCCGCTCGAGATCCTCTCGTGCGCCGACGCACTCGATGCGCTGCGCGGCCGGCTGCGGCTCGTGCCCTACGCGTCGGTCGGCGCGCGGGGCTTTCTCGTGGCCTTCCGTCCGGAGCGGCTGGAAGTCTCCGGGCGCGAGCGGCGCGATCTTCTGGTGGCTCTGTCGCCCTCTGCCTCCGGCGACGGCTTTGAAGGCATCTTGTGATGGAAGGAGTTTTGTATGTTATGTAAACCGCAGATCGCTTTCCTGCGGGAGAGCATCTTTTCCGTCCTCGGCGTGGAGCCGTCCTCTCTTTTTTACATCGGCGGGAGCGACATCCTGCCCCCGCCGCTCGAAAAGGCGGAGGAGGGCGCCGCTCTCGCCGCGCTCGAGCGGGGGGACGCGCGGGCCAGATCGCTGCTGATCGAGCACAATCTGCGCCTGGTCGTGTTCATCTCCAAGCATTTTGAGAACACCGGCGTCAACATCGAGGACCTGATCTCGATCGGAACGATCGGCCTGATCAAGGCCGTCAACACCTTCGATTCCGCCAAGAACATCAAGCTCGCGACCTACGCCTCGCGCTGCATCGAGAACGAGATCCTGATGTTCCTGCGCAAGCGCGGCGCGCAGCGCAGCGAGCTGAGCTTCGACGAGCCGCTCAACACCGACTGGGACGGCAACGAGCTGCTGCTCTCGGACATCCTCGGCACCGACGGCGACGAGGTCTCGCGCCCGCTGGAGGACGACGCGGAGAAGGCCATGCTGCGCGCGGCCGTCTCCGCGCTCGGCGAACGGGAGCGGGAGATCATCTCGCTGCGCTTCGGCCTGCCCGGTGGGCGGGAGTACACCCAAAAGGAGGTGGCGGAAGCTCTGGGCATCTCGCAGAGCTATATCAGCCGTCTCGAAAAGCGGATCATCGAGCGTCTGCGCCGCGAGATGCTGCGCCAGATGCAGGTGTAGGTCTTCGTTCCCGGGCGACGGAGATCGCGGCGGCGACTTGCGCATGCCTTATTGTCAAAAAGCTCCTGCGGGAGTATAATGAGTTGTCCGAAAACTCTTCCCGTGATCAGGAGGTTTTATATGGATCTGTTTGATCTGATCGGGCCGATCATGGTCGGTCCCTCCAGCTCCCATACGGCCGGCGCGGTACGCATCGGCCTCGCCTGCCGCCGCATACTCGGCGAGGAGGTCGCGGAGGCGGACATCACGCTCTACGGCTCCTTCGCCGCCACGGGCCGCGGCCACGGCACGGACCGGGCAATCATCGCCGGTCTGATGGGCATGGCCCCGGACGACGAGCGCGTGCCCGACAGCTATGCCGAGGCGCGGCGCCGCGGTCTGCTCTTTTCCTTCGCTTTCGGCGAAATGCCGCAGGGCCACCCCAACACGGCGCGGCTGGTGCTGCGCGGCGTGAAGGGCGCGGACGCCGACATCGAGGCGGTCTCCGTCGGCGGCGGGCGCATCGAGATCCGCCGCATCGGCGACATGGCGCTGTGCTTCTCGGCCGAGCAGCCGACGCTGATCATCCGCAACGAGGACAAGCCCGGCACGGTCGCGGACGTCTCGCGCGTGCTCTCCGAAGAGAAGATCAACATCGCCACTTTCCAGGTCAACCGCAACAGCCGCGGCGGCACGGCCGTCATGGTCATCGAGTGCGACACGCCGCTGAACGACACGCTGCTCGCGCGCATCCGCTCCCTCCCCGGGATCCTGCGCGCGGTCTACATCAACCGAGAATAAGGAGGGCGCAAAATGGCTCTTTTCTATTCCGTCACCCAGCTTGAGGACTTCGCCGCGCGGGGCGGCGCTCCGCTCTGGCGGCAGATCCTGCTCGCCTCCGCGGAGGAGAGCGGCGTCACGCCGGAGCAGTCCCTGGAAAAGATGAACGCCGCGCTCGACGCGATGCTCGCGGCCGACGCGGCCTATGATCCGTCCCAGCGCTCGCACAGCGGTCTCGTCGGCGGCGACGCGGACAAGCTGCGCCGCTATTTTGAAAGCGGCCGGTCGATCTGCGGCGAGTTCGTCGGGCGCGTGCTGTGCGGCGCGATGCGCATGGGCGAGTGCAACGCCTGCATGCACCGCATCGTCGCCGCGCCGACGGCCGGCGCCTGCGGCGTGCTGCCCGCGGTGCTGCTGCCCTATGCCGCGGAACACGGCACGCCGCGCGAGGAGCTGATCGCGGCGCTGTACATCGCCGCGGGCTACGGCATGGTCATCGCCTCGCGCGCCTCGATCTCCGGGGCGGAAGCCGGCTGTCAGGCCGAGATCGGCGCCGCCTCCGCGATGGCAGCGGCCGCGCTCGTCTACCTGCACGGCGGCAGCGCCGTGCAGATGTCCGACGCGCTGGCGATCGCACTGAAGAACATGATGGGTCTTGTCTGCGACCCGGTGGCGGGTCTCGTCGAGGTCCCCTGCGTCAAGCGCAACGCCGCCGGCGCGATGAACGCGCTGTGCGCGGCGGAGCTCGCCCTCGCCGGGGTGCGCAGCCGCATCCCCGCCGACGAGGTGATCGACGCGATGCGCGCGGTCGGCGCGCTGATGTCCCCGCTGCTCAAGGAGACCGGCCGGGGCGGCGTCGCCGCCTCGCCCACGGCGCAGCGCTTCCGCAGCGACTATTTCGGCAGCTGAAGCGGGAGGACGACATGGACAAGACAAAGATCTGCCTGATCAACGATTCCTTTCCGCCCGCCATCGACGGCGTGGCGAACGCCGTCGTGAACTACGGCGCCTATATCACGAAGAACCACGGCGAGGCCGTTGTGGTCACGCCTTATTATCCCGACGCGGACGACTCCGTCTTCTCCTTCCCGGTCGTGCGCTATCCGAGCCTCGACATCACCAAGTCCGTCGGCTACCGCGCGGGCATGCCCTTCGACGCCGAGGTGCTCTCCCGACTCGAGGGCGAGGGCTTCGATCTGATCCACAGCCACTGCCCCATCACCTCCACGATGCTGGCGCGCACGCTGCGCGACAGGATCGACCGTCCCATCGTTTTCACCTACCACACCAAGTTCGATATCGAGATCGAAAACGCCGTCAAGGGCCGCCTCATCCAGGAGGAGGCCGCGCG
Organism: Oscillospiraceae bacterium; assembly: GCA_902761055.1. Taxonomy (GTDB): domain Bacteria; phylum Bacillota; class Clostridia; order Oscillospirales; family Oscillospiraceae; genus Limivicinus. The sequence goes on along the minus strand of CACWIS010000008.1, from coordinate 39,231 downwards.
CATCCTGGTCCAGAACATTTCCGCCTGCGACGAGGTGTGGACCGTCAGCCGCGGCGCGGGCGAGAACCTGCGCAAGCTCGGCTACGAGGGCGACTATCTCGTCATGCCCAACGGCGTGGACTTTCCGAAGGGCCGCGTCGACGAGGCCGCCGTCGCGGATGCGACGCGGGACAGCGATCTGCCCGCGGAGCTGCCCGTGTTTCTCTTTGTCGGCCGCATGATGTGGTACAAGGGCATCCGCATCATCCTCGACGCGCTCAAAACGCTCGATGAAAAAGGCTATGACTTCCGCATGGTCTTCGTCGGCGGCGGCACGGAAAAAGACGAGATCACGGCGTACTGCAGCTCGCTCGGTCTCGACGGCAAGGTGTTCTTCACGCCGCCGATTCGCGACCGCGCGTCCATCCGCGCCTGGTACTGCCGCGCCGATCTGTTCCTCTTCCCCTCGACCTTCGACACCAACGGTCTTGTTGTGCGCGAGGCCGCAGCCTGCGCGCTCGGCAGCGTGCTGGTGCGCGGCAGCTGCGCCGCCGAGGACGTGGAAGACGGCGTCAGCGGCGTGCTCATCGAGGAGAACGCCGCCGCGATGGCCGCCGCGCTCGAGAGGCTGATCGGAGAGCGCGGCACGATGCGCCGGATCGGCGAAGGCGCGCAGCGCGAGCTGTATATCTCCTGGGAGGATGCGGTCGCGAACGCTTTTTCGCGCTACGGCACCGTGATCGAGAATTACCGCAGCGGCGCGTACGCGGCGCTCTCGCGCGGCGACAGGGACATCTACCACGCCGTCGGCGAGGTCATCGACCGCTACAATCTCGCGCGCGAATACCAGCGGCTCGCGCGGGAGAGCGCGGTGTTGAGCTACGCGGGCGTGCGCACCGGCATCGAGGACGAGGTCGAACGCATGCGCGCCATGCAGGCCGAGGATACCGCGCTCGCGGCGATGAAGCTCGAAGAGCTCAAGACCCGCGTCACGCAGGCGCGTGCCGAGATCCTGCTCGGCCGCGAGAAGCTGCATGTTGAGGCGCAGGGCTTCCGCGAGGACTTCCGCGCGCGGCTGCGTGCGATGCTCGACGACGTCCGCCGCCCGAACGACCGGTTTCTGTGATCGCCGGGAAAAAAGGATACGAAAACAGGACCGGAGGCTTTTGCCCTCCGGTCCTGTTTTCATTCTCCGCGGTATTTCCGCCGCGTAGCCATGCCGCCGCGGATATGCCGCTCGGCCTTGTTGCGCTCCAGCACGGCGCGCACCTGCGTCCACAGCGCCCGGTCGATCTCCCGGAGGCGCTCGCTGAGGTCCTTGTGTACGGTGGACTTGGAAACGCCGAAATGCTCCGCGGCGGCGCGAACGGTGCTTTGATTCTCCAGCATCCAGACGGCCAGCGTGCGGGCCCTCTCCTCCATGTCGCCAATCACGAAACCACTCCCCGCGCGCGGCGTCGGGCCGCGCATCATCGGAACATCTATATGTCCTCCCCGGCGGGGATATGTGCCGGAGGACGCCCGGATCCCGCCGGGCGAGTCTCTCCCGGGGCGGAAAAGGCAGAAAACCGGACGTCCGGCGCGCGGGATCGTACGTGATTATCCCCCCGGGGGGCTTGCGGAACGCTGCCGCAGAGGGTATGATGCAAGCTATGAAAGAGCATGCCGATATCCTGAAAAACAGAAAAAGAAACGCGGCGGCGATCGTCCTTCTGGCGCTGGCCGTCGTCGTGCTGGCCTTTGTCTGCCTGTTCGTGGGCTCGTCCCGCATGAGCGCGGCGGACTGCTTTGCCGCGCTCGCGAAGAAGGGCAGCGCCGCGCAGACGCGCATCATCTGGAACATCCGTATCCCGCGCGTGCTCGCGGCGATCGTCGCCGGAGCCGGGCTCTCCGTGGCCGGCCTTTTGATGCAGACCGATCTGAACAATCCCATGGCCTCGCCCTCCACGCTGGGCGTATCCAATGCGGCCGTGTTCGGCGCCAATCTCTCCATCATCGCCTTTGCGGGAGGCTTCCTCTCCACGGGCAACAATCTGACGAACTATACCGTCGGCGCCAATCCCTATGCCACCTCGCTGATGGCCTTCCTCTTTTCCACGCTCTCGATCCTGCTGATCCTCGCTCTGTGCCGCCTGCGGGCTTTTCAGCCCGGCGTGGTCGTGCTGGCGGGCATCGCGATCGGCTCGATCTGGACGGCCGCCACGACGATCCTGCAGTTCTACGCCACGGACGTCGGCCTCTCCGCCGCCGTGGTCTGGACCTTCGGCGACCTGGGCCGTGCAACGTACAAAACCGATCTCATCATGGCCGTCGTCGTTCTGACGGGGATCGGCTTTTTCTCGCTCATGAGCTGGAAGCTCAACGCCCTGCTCAACGGCGACTCCGCCGCCAAGAGCATGGGCGTCCACGTCGATCTGCTGCGCTTTTCGACGATGCTCTTCGCCTCGGTCATTACGGCGGTCTGCGTGTCCTTTCTCGGCATCATCGGCTTTGTCGGGATCATCTGTCCGCATGTGATCAAGCGTCTGCTGGGGCAGGACCACCGCGTGTCGATCCCGGCCTCCGCTCTCTCCGGCAGCATCCTGCTGCTGCTGGCGGACACGCTCTCCCGCAGTCTCGGCAACGGCTCGGCCCTGCCGGTCGGCGCGATCACCTCGTTCCTCGGCGCGCCCTTCTTCCTCGCGATCATCTTCGGACGGAAGGGAGAGCATGACGGATGCTGAACATCAACGATCTGCATTTTCGCTACGGCAAGCGCTCTCCTCTCGTGCTCGACGGCGTCGATCTGACGCTGCACGACGGGGAGATCGGCGTGGTGCTCGGCACGAACGGGAGCGGCAAAACGACGCTGTTCAAAAACATCCTCGGCATCCTGCGGCCGGAGAGCGGCTCGATCCGCTTTGACGGCGAGGACCTGCTGAAAATGAAGCGCTCCGAGCGGGCGCGCCGCATCGCCTACGTCCCGCAGAGCATCCACTTCGGCGCGCTGAGCGTTTTCGACACGGTGCTGACGGGCCGCGTGTCCTACTTCGGCTACAAGGCCGGGCGCGAGGACGAGGAGGCCGTCTGGCGCATCCTGCGCGATATGCGCCTCGAGCATTTTGCCGCGCGGAACGTCGAACAGCTCTCCGGCGGCGAGCGGCAGAAGATCGCCATCGCCCGCGCGCTGGCGCAGGAGCCGCGCATGCTGGTCTTTGACGAGCCGACCGGCAATCTCGATATCGCCAACGAGCAGCTGATCCTCTCCGAGGCGCGGCGTGTGGCGCGCGAGAAGGGCATCGGCATCCTGACCTCGCTGCACGATTTCAACCAGGCCCTGGAGCTGGGCGACCGCTTTTTCTTCATGAAGGACGGGAAGATCCGCCATGAGGGCGGACGCGGGATCGTCACGGAGGATGTGATCCGGGAGATCTTCGACGCGGAGGTCCGCATCGTCGAGATAGAAGGCAAAAAAATCGTGATAAACGGAGGAGGAAAAACATGAATAAGACTGTTTCCCTGCTGCTTGCCCTCGTCATGCTGCTGGCGCTTGCGGCCTGCGGTCAGACGGCTCCCGCTCCCGCGCCGGCGGAACCGGCCGCGCCCGCAGCGGAAGAGCCCGCGCCGGCCGAGGAACCCGTCACGGCCGAGCCGGCGGAGATCACCGTTACCGATATGATCGGCCGCGAAGTGACCGTCACGCCGGGCAGCTACACCCGCGTGGTCTGCATCGGCGCGGGCGCCCTGCGCATGTACAGCTACGTCGGCGACGTCGCCCTGCTCTGCGGCGTGGAGGACATCGACAACACCTCCCTCGCCGAGCGGCCCAAAATGTTCGATTCCGTGGCCCGCCCCTACATGCTGGCCTACGGGGAAAGCTTCGCCGCGCTTCCGTCCTGCGGCGTCGGCGGTCCTCAGGCTCAGACGGCCGAGGCCGAGAAGATCCTCGCCTGCGAGCCCGACATCGTCATCTCGGAATATGAGGACGTGGAGAAGGAGGACGCGCTCGCCGAACAGCTCGGCGTCCCCGTCATCACGCTCAAGATGGGTCCCGGAGGCGTGTTTGACGAGAGCTTCCTCGGCACGCTCCGCCTGCTCGGCGTCGTCTTCGGCAGCGAGGAGAAGGCCGAGGCGCTGGTGAGCTTCATCGAATCCGAGCGCGCCGAGATCGAGAAGCGCACCGCCGACATCCCCGAAGAGGAGAAGCCCGGCGTCTACATTTGCGGTCTCGGCAACTGGGGCACCACCAATCACCTGATGATCGGCACGGAGAAGTACATCGTCTGCCGCGTGGCCAATGTAAAGAACGTCGTCACCGGCCTGGAGGGCGCGGCCATCCAGCCCATTGAGGAGGAGCTCTTCGTTTCCCTCGGCGAGGACATGGATATCATCATCATGGACGCGGCGGCGGTCAAGAATATCAAGCCGCTGTATGCCGAGAACCCCGCCATGTTCGACACCTGCAAGGCCTGGCAGAACGGCGAGGTCTATCTCGAAATGGCCTACAACGCCTACTACACCAACTGCGAGATCGCGCTCATCAACACCTGGTTCATCGCCAAAACCGTCTATCCCGACCGCTTTGAGGACGTCGATATGACCGCGAAGACCAATGAGATCACGCAGGCCTTCTTCGGCATGGATCTCGGAGAGCAGATCGCCGCCGCGCCCTCCAGCTTCGGCGGCTACCAGAAGATCGACACCGCGACCTTCTTCGGGTAATCCCATGATCGAAACGAAAGAGGTCGTCGCGTTCTTCGACCGGCTCGCGCCGGACTGGGACGCGGAGCTGATCCGGAACGACGAGATCATCCGGACGATCCTGGACAACGCCGAGGTGTGCGCGGGAAAGGACATCCTCGACGTGGCCACCGGGACCGGCGTGCTGATCGGCGATTATCTTGCGCGCGGCGTCGCCTCCGTGACGGGCATCGACATCTCGCCGAAGATGGCGGCCATCGCGGAGCGGAAATTCCCGCAGGAAAACGTCACGATCCTCTGCGGCGACGTGGAGGAGGCCGACCTCGGGCGGCTCTTCGACTGCGTGGTCGTATACAACGCTTTTCCGCACTTCCCCGACCCCGGGCGGCTGATCGCGCGTCTCGCCTCGCTGCTGAAGAGCGGCGGCACGCTGACCGTGGCGCACGGCATGAGCCGCGAGAAGATCGACGCCCACCACCACGGCGCCGCGAGTCACGTCTCCAACGGACTCATGAGCGCGGAGGAGCTGTCCGGGATCTTCGCCCGGCATCTGACGGTGACGGCGCTGATCTCCGACGAGCGGATGTATCAGGTCGTCGGAAAAAAGCCGTCCGCTGACTGAAAGGACGGGAGCTTCGGCTCCCGTCCTTTTTTCCGTCTCTTCTCCGCGCCCTTTACAAGCAGGCGCAAAACGCTTATACTGCAGGTACTGATACCTGCTTTCGTAAAGGAGACCGCCATGAACAGATCGCTGCGGCCCGCGGCCGCGCTGCTCGCGCTGGCGCTGCTGCTCTCCCTGTGCGCCTGCGGCGCGACCGAGCCCAAGCCGGAGCCCGTGCCCACGCCGCCTTCCGTCTATCTGCCCTACGTGGGCGACTATACGCTCTTCGGCGTGCGCCACGGCGACTATATCGTCGATCCCGCCGCCATGGAGATCGAGATCCATTCCGTGCTGACGCTGCTGGACGGCGGGATGGGCATGCTCTCGATCAACGAGACCTCCGGCCGGATCGGCAGCTGGACGATCTCCGGAGAAAAGATCATCCTCAACCCCGACTCCTCTCCGATCACCGGCCTGTACCGGGACGGCATCGTCATCCTCACGATGGAGGACGGCAGCACGCTGTACTATGCCGCCGAGGGAGCGGACCGTTCCGCCTTCCCGCTGATCGGGAAGGAAGAGTACACCGCCATCCTCGCCGCCGAGGCGCTGGCCGAGGCCGAGCGGGAGGCGAAGCGCCGCGAGCTGGAGGCCGCGCGCCGCGGGGAGGATATCACGATCCCCGGCGTGTATTATATGTATTCCTTCGAGCGGGACGGCGAGACCGTCAACGCGACCTTCTTCGGCAGCTCCGGCGATCCGCGCATCACGCTCCGCGAGGACGGCAGCGGCGAGATCCACCTCTCCGGCGGCGACTTCAGCTTCGACTGGAGCTACGTCGAGGGCGTGCTCTCCTTCCGCGAGCGTTCCGGCCTTTTCGGCGATCTCTCTCCCGTCCTGCTGCGCGACGGCGTGCTCACGATGACGGTGACCAATCAGAACGGCAGCTTTCCCTGCATCTTCGCGCGCAAGGACGCCGACCTGACCGATATCGACGAGCTTGCCGAGATCGTCGCCCCGACGGCGCAGACGGAGGACCCCTTCCGTTCGGCCGAGCCGGCGACGCCCGCCGGATGAAGGCCGTCAGCACGCAGACGCGCACGGTCCGCATCGGCGGCGAGACGCTGGTCTACACGCTCGAGCGCAAGCGGGTGAAGAACATCAACCTGCGCGTGAAACGCGACGGGAGCGTGTGCGTCTCGGCCGCGTCCTGGGTGCCGCCGCGCGTGATCGACGGCTTTGTCCTCTCGCGCGGCGCCTTCCTGCTGCGCGCCCGCGCGCAGGCGGAGAATCGGCGCGGGGGGGCCGCTCCCCGCTATCTCGGACGCCCGCTGCGTCTTGTCCCGGAAAAAGGGCCGCGCGCCTGCGTCCGCCCCGACGGCGCGCAGCTGCGCGTTGCGCTGCGCACCCCGGACGATGCCGAGAGCGTCCGCCGCGCCGTCGAGCGCTGGTACCGCGCCGAGAGCGAGCGGCTGTGCCTGCAGGCCTTCGAGCGGCTCTATCCGCAGTTTGCTGCCCTCGGCGTGCCCCGGCCCGAGATCCGCATGCGCGCGATGCGTTCCGCCTGGGGCAACTGCCGCCCCGCGCGCCGCGTCGTGACCTTCAACAGCATGCTCGCCGCCGCGGACGAGGCGTGCATCGAATATGTCGTCGCCCATGAGCTGACGCACTTCCTGCACGCCGACCATTCTCCCGCCTTCTACGCCGCGCTCGCGCGCGTCGTCCCGGACTGGAAGGCGCGGCGGGCACGGCTGAAGAAACTGGCTTCCGAGCTTTTTTCTTGACGGGGATGACGCGGGCTCTTATAATGTGCTCGTCTCCGCAACAACAAAGAAAGAGAGAGAAACGATATGGCGATCGTGGTCGTGGGTACTGTTTTTGTAGACATCAAGGGCTTTCCCGACGAGCTGTACATCCCCGGCGGGCGCAACTCCGGCAGCGTGCAGATCGTGCACGGCGGCGTGGGGCGCAACGTGGCCGAGGACATCGCGAACGTCGAGCTGCGGCCCGTGTTCGTCAGCATGGTGGACGACACGGCCGAGGGCGCGGACGTGCTGCGCAAGCTGCGCAAACACCGCGTAAACACCGACTACGTCGTCACGACGCCCGACGGCATGGGCATGTGGCTGGCCGTCTTTGACGAGAGCGGCGACGTCGTGGGCTCGATCTCCAAGCGGCCGAGCATGGACGCGATGATCGAACTGCTCGACGAAAAGGGCGACGAGATCTTCTCCGCCGCCGACAGCGTCGTCATTGAGATCGACCTCGATAAGGACGTCGTCAAGCGCGTGCTGCGCTATGCCAAGAAATACGGCAAAAAGGTCTACGCCGTCGTGGCCAACATGTCCATCGCCTCGCAGCGCCGCGATTTCCTGCAGGATATCGACTGCTTCGTCTGCAACGTCCAGGAGGCGGGCATCCTCTTTGTCAACGATTATTCCGAGCTCTCCCCGGAGGAGCTGTGCGAGGTGATCGCGCAGCATCTCGTCAATGCGGATTTCCGCTCGATCATCGTCACGATGGGCAGCCGCGGCGCGGTCTATGCCTCGAAGGACGGAGAGCGCGGCGTTTTCCCTGCCAGCAGCGTGACCGTGCGCGACACGACGGGCGCGGGCGACGCCTTCTGCGCCGGCGTCGCGATCGGACTGACCTACGGCAAGAGCATGCCCGAGGCGCTGGAGATCGCCACGCGCCTCGCCGCCTCGGTCATCACGGTGTCCGAGAACGTCTGCCCGCGTTTCCGTCCGCAGGAGCTCGGCCTCGACGTTGAAGTGGACGAGTAAGGCCCGGAAGCGCGTATCAAAAGACCCGGCCGAAGGAGAGATCCTTCGGCCGGGTCTTTTTCAGTCGAATGACGTAAGGGCGGACGCGCGCTCATCCCCACAGCGCCGTGAGCATCGGGATGATCTGTTTTTTGCGGCTCATCACGCTGGGCAGGAACATCTGCTTTCCCTTCGGCTCGACGCCGAAGGCCTGCTGCATCTCGTCGTCGCTGCCGACATACAGTAGATGCGAGCCCTCCTGCAGCACGTCCGTGATCATCAGGATCACGAAATCGAAGTCCTTGTCCTTCTTCAGCTTCGTCATATACTCCATGAAGGCCTCGCGGCGCGCGAGCAGGCCCGCGGAATCCGCGCAGGTGATCTGGCTGACGCCGATGTTGTGCTCGGCGATGTGAAAGACCTTGTAATCGGTCTTGAACAGCTCCTCGATGGGCTTCTCGTCCGCGCCCTGGACGGAGAAGAGTTCTCTTCCGATGTCCTCGAGCGAGACGTGCGCAATCTTGGCGAGGCGCTCGGCCATGGCGACGTCGCGCTTGGTGCAGGTGGGCGACTTGAACATGACCGTGTCCGAGAGGATCGCGGCGGCCATCAGGCCCGCCATCTTGGGCGAGGGCATGACGCCCAGCTCCTGATACATGGCGGTGATGATCGTGTTGGTGCTGCCGACCGGCTCGTTGCGCACGGAGATGGGCTGGCCGGTCTGGATATCGGCCAGGCGGTGGTGGTCGATGATCTCCATGATCTCCACCTGCTCGAGCCCCGGGACGGACTGGGCGGATTCGTTGTGGTCGACGAGCACGACGCGCTTTCTCCGCGGCTTGAGCAGATGGAAGCGCGAGAGCATGCCGACGACCCGCTCCCGCTCGTCGAGGACGGGATAGCTGCGGTGACGGCTCTTCGAGAGGATCTCGCGCACGTCGTCGAGATAGTCGCCGAGATGGAAGCTGACGATCTCTTCGCGCTGGCAGACCCGCTCGACCGGCAGAGCCAGATAGATGAGCCGTGCGGCGCTGCGCGCGTCGAGCGGTGTGGAGACGATGCAGGTATTCGCCGTGCTCGCCGCCCACTCGGGGCGGATCTCGCTCTGGCAGATGATGAGGCAGTTGATCTGCTTTTCCAGCGCCTCGGCAATGACCTCCGGCTGCTCGCCGCAGATCAGGATGCGGTCCCTCCCGTCGCCGACGGGCGCGTCGATCGCCTGCGGCACGGCGATGCTCAGCTCGCCGGACACAGTCTCAACCACGAAGCTGTTTTCGTTGACGAGCCGCCCCTCAAGCACGCTCAGCAGGTTGAACACCGGCAGCTCGTCGATGCGGTTCTGATAGATCGTCTGCATGCTGTAGCCGGCGATATCGCCCGCAGAAAGCAGACCGAACAGGCCGCCGTCGTCGTCGACGATCGGCAGCGAGGAGACCGCGACGTCGCGCATCGTGCGCCAGGCGAGGTCCATCGTGACCGTGCTGTGGAGCGTGGGCGGGCGGTCGTAGTCCAGATCGCAGACCTGCGTGCGCATGTTTTTGATGAGAACGGGCGCCTCGAAGCCGAATCGCTCGAGCATGCGGGCCGTCTCGTCGTTGATCGAGCCGATGCGCGCGGCCTTGTACTCCCGGTCGCCGAGCGCGTTGCGCAGCGCGGCGTAAGAGATGGCGGCGACGATCGAATCGGTATCCGGATTGCGGTGGCCGGTAACGAAAATATCGCTCATCTGGCTTGTCCTCCGAATCGTTTTTCTGTTTTGATTATAGGGGATGCTCTCCGACTTTTCAAGGGAGGATTTTCCGCTCTTCCCTTCCGGGCGGAACTGTGGTAAGATTGACAAAAACCGACTGCTGAAGGAGTATTTCTCCATGAAGAAACGTCTGATCTGCGTGCTGGCCCTGCTTCTGGCCCTCACTCAGTTCGCCGGCTGCTCGCTGCGTCCGGTCTCTCTGTCCGATACGCTTGAGGAGAAGCTCTCCGGCCTCTTCGACGGGACGCCCGGGGCGAGCGGGGAGGACGGGGATCTCGTCCGCAACCCCGACGGCCTGACGTTCAGCCAGATGCGCTACGTCCGGCCGGACGTCGATACGCTCTCCGCGGACGTTGCCGCGGTCATGGACGCGCTCGAGCGCGGCGCGGGTCTCGAGGAGGTCGAGGCGCTGCTGGACGTGTGCATGGACGACTTCGACCATTTCGACACGATGTACTCGCTTGCCAATATCTACAACTGCAAGGACCTGCGCGACGAGTACTATGCCGCGGAATACGAGTGGTGCAGCTCTCAGAGCTCGTCCGTCTCCCAGAAGTTCGACCGGATGTATTATGCCTGCGCCGGCTCGCCGCTCGGCGCGGAGCTGGAGGAGGACTATTTCTGGGAGGGCTTCTGCGAGGAATACGCCGACCCGAACGATTCCTATTACACCGACGAGACCGTCGCGCTCATGCAGCGGGAGAGCGAGCTGGTCAGCCGCTACCGCGAGATCGTGGCCGACCCGGTCGTCACTTACCACGGTGAGGAGCGCAGCTTTTACGAGCTGCTCGACGAGCTGTCCGGCTACGCCTATCTGACCGTGCTGCAGCAGTATTACACAAGCTACAACGAGCGGCTCGCCGAGGTCTATATCGATCTGATGCGCGTGCGCTGCGAGATGGCCGAGGCGATGGGCTTTGAGAGCTGCGAGGCGATGGAGTACGACTTCTTCTTCGGCCGCGACTACACGCCGGAGGACGCCGCGCTCTTCATCGAGGACGTCAAGACCTATCTCGTCCCGCTCTATAGCTGGGCGGACGAGCGCGGGATCGGCTACGATCTCAACGCGGCTTCGCTGTCGAACGACGCGCTGCACGACGGCATCCGCAGCGTTGCCGGGAGCATCGGCGGAGACTGCCTGGAGGCCTATGAGTTCATGATGCGCTACGAGCTGTGCGACACCGAGGCCAGCCCCTACAAGTCCGACACCTCCTTTGAGACTTATCTCGACGACTATGAATGTCCCTTCGTTTTCATCAAGCCCACGGGCAAGACGGCCGATCTGCTGACCTTCGTCCACGAGTTCGGCCACTTCACGGACGCCTACGTGAACTACAACGCCTCCGAGACCATCGACCTGGCCGAGTGCTTCTCGCAGGGGCTGGAATTTCTCTCGCTCTGGCATCTCGACGGCGTGCTCGACGAGAAGGAGATCGACAAGCTCCGCCTCTCTCAGATGATCGACGCGCTCAACACCTTCATCCAGCAGTGCGCCTTTGCCGAGTTTGAGAGCATGGCCCACGCCCTGCCGCCGGAGGAGCTGAACGCGCAGAAGCTCAACGAGCTGGCGCTGAAATCGGCAAAGGACTTCGGCATGTGCCCCGACGGGCTGGAGATCTATTACCAGTACTACTGGATGGATATCACGCACTTTTTCGAGTACCCCTTCTACGTCATCTCCTATCCCGTTTCGCTGGATATCGCGATGCAGCTCTACGATCTGGAGTTGGAGGAGGAGGGAAAGGGCCTTGCCAAATACTTCGAGATCCTCCCGCGCGACTATGACACCTTCCTGGAAACCGTTGAGAACGGCGGGCTGACAAGCCCCTTCACCGAGGGCGGGATCCGATCCGTCGCCGCAGCGATCGCCGAGACGATCGGCTACGACCGGCCGATCGCGGACGCCGCCTGATCCAGCTCCGCCGCGGAGAGCGGCACGGGCACGAACAGAAAGAGAAAAACGGAGCGAGTGGAATGAAACGCTTTTTTGCCTTGTTGCTGATCCTGATCCTGGGCTTTTCGATGTACGCCGGGCTGGCTCCCTCCTATGAGGGGACGGACGACCCCGGCGCGATCGCCGCGCCCGAGCCGCCCCCGGAACCGAGCCCCGAGCCAAGCGTCGAGCCCACGCCCGAGCCGACCCCGGAACCCACGCCCGAGCCGACCCCCGAGCCCACGCCGGAGCCGACCCCAGAGCCGACCCCGGAACCCACGCCCGAGCCCTTCTCCGTCGGAGACATCTGGCCTTACGTCAAGAAGGAAAACTATCTCTATTATCTCCGCGTCAATACGATCGCCAACACGGTCACGGTCTACACCCGCAGCGAGAGCGGTCTGTATGACCAGCCCTTTATGGCCATGATCTGCTCCACCGGACGCGACACCCCGACCGAGGGCGTCTTTCGTCCCGGCTGGACGCTTGTCTGGCAGGACCTGTTCTACGATGTCTACGGCCAGTACGTCACGCAGATCGTCGGGGATATCCTCTTCCACTCCGTGCCCTATCAGGCTAAGTGGGACAACGGCTCGCTGGAATACTGGGAGTACGACCTGCTGGGCACCAGCGCCTCGGCGGGCTGCGTCCGGCTTCAGGTAAAGGACGCCAAGTGGATCTTCGACAACCGAAACAACATCTACGCCATCGAGTTCTACGGCGACGAGGATCCCGGTCCCTTCGGCAAGCCCTCCGCGCCGAAGATCTCGGACAACGTCCTGCGCCGCGGCTGGGACCCGACCGACCCGGATGAGGACAACTTCTGGAACTACACGGACCGCGAGCTGCTCTGGATGTATCCCTGGCTCGCGCAGTTGATCACGCCCGAGCCCACGCCGGAACCGACTCCGGAGCCTACGCCGGAACCGACTCCGGAGCCCGAGCCCGAGCCGAGTCCCGAGCCGAGTCCCGAGCCGACCGAGGTCCCGGACGTCACGGTGATCGACGACGCCGAAGCCGGGCCCACGCCCGAGCCCACAGAGATCACGGTCTCATAAAGACCGCGCCCCGGAACGCGTTTCCGGGGCGTTTTGTCTGTTCAAGCCGCACGGTCTGTGATATACTGGTCTCACATCCCGGAAAGGAGTGTTCCGCCCGTGAATATCTATGCGGCCTTTTCCCTCTTCTCCCTGATCATCCTGCTCTACTGGGTCATCACGGAGCTCTTTACGATCTTTTTCCGTCTGACCGGTCTGCCGGAGGAACGGGCGCGCTTTCAGGTCATTTCGCTGCTGACCGGCTGCGGCTTCACGACCAAGGAGAGCGAGATCGTCCTCTCCAACCGGTCCAGGCGGCGGCTCGCGCGGATCACGATGCTCTTCGGCTACGTGTTCAATATCACGATCGTATCGGCCTTCATCAACGTTTTCCTCTCGCTGAAGCTCGCGCAGGCGGAGAACTACCTGCTTGTCGTGCTGATCCCGCTGGCCGCTGTGGCGATCATTTTCGTCTTCATCCGCGTGCCGCGCGTGCGCGCCTGGGGCGACCGGCAGCTCGAGCGCTTCGCCGACCGCGTGCTCCGCGGAGAGGCGGGCAACACGGTGATGCCGCTGGACTACATCGGCAAGGACTCGATCGCGCTCGTGACGCTCAGGCTCATCCCGGAGGAATACCGGGACGTGCCGCTCTCGCAGACCGGACTGCGCGCCGAGACCGGGATCCTCGTCATGCTCGTCGAGACCCCCGGAGAGGGCGCGGCGGCGGCCGGCGCGGACACGGTCTTCCGGGTCGGCGACAAGCTGACCGTCTTCGGCGACTACGCGACGATCTGCCGCGCCTTCCACGCGCGCGAACGCTACGCGGACGAATGAGCATAAAAAAAGAACGCCCCGCGGGGCGTTCTTTTTTTACGTCTTTCACCACTTGTTCTCGACCTTCTCGGCGAAGCCGGGAAAATCCCTGACCTCGATCACGGTCCCGTCGTCGAGCACGGCGCGGCCCGTGAAGCTGCCGAAGACCTGGTGCTGGTCGGACTTGATGAGCTTGAGGTCCGTGCACGAGGCGCGGTCGAGGATCGGGACGAAGTCCATCTCGAAGCGTCCGTCGTCGGACGTGAAGCGCCAGGGCGAGAGAAAGTCCTTCTCGCCTCCGGGGATGTGGAACTGCACCCGGGAGAGCTTGTGCGCCTTTCCGTCGTAGAACAGCATGTTCTCGCTCGCGGCGTCGGTGTTGCCGAAGCCGTAGCCGATGTTCCAGCCGAAGGGCACGCCGCCGACCTGATAGGAGGCCGAGCCCCAGTACCAGGTGTTGTGATAGGTCCACACGCCGCGGCCCCAGTCGAGCACGGCAAAGCTGTCGGCCTCGTCGAAGTGCCAGGTCCGTCCGCCGTAGGTGAACCAGCCGCGGGCGCGCTGGCAGTTGATCTTCTGGTTGTAGTAAAAGTGTTTGGGCTTGTCGAAGGGCGTGCAGATGACCATGCTCTCCGCCGGTTCGTCGAAGAGCTCGACGAGCAGGTCGATCGCGCCCTTGTCGCCGAAGCGGTCCATGTGGCCGGAGAGCACGCGCCGTCCGCCGCCGAGGACGCTGAACTTCATCTCATAGCCCTTGCCGGCGTGCTGCGTGACGCCGCTCTTCGAGCTCTCGGGCAGGCCGACCCTGCCGAGCGTCAGCAGGCTCATCGGGCTGGTCGTGATCTCCCACTTCTCCTCCAGCTCGACGATCGAGATCGAGTCGAGCCCCATGTAGCCGTTGTCCGCGATCGTGAGCGCGAGCGCGAAGCGGCCGTTGCTGACGAGGTAGTAGTCCCACTCCTTGAGCCGCAGCGGGCTTGCCTTGACGTCCGCACGGCGGTAAACGGGCAGCAGGCTCCGGGCGAAGCCGGGCTCGGTCAGATCGCCCTTTTCGTTGAGAAGCGGGATCGCTTTTGTGATCTCATGCTGCATGTCCAGGAGCTCCTTTCCCCTTACTTTCTGATCAGTCGGATATCCCGCCCGACGAAGGGCAGGCGCTCGTACGCGCCGCGGATCCGCGAGCAGATCTGCGCGCTGTAGCGCCGCTCCATCTCGTCGAAGGAGAGATTCGTGCTGATGATCGTCTTCTTCCCCTCCGCGAGGCGCGTGTTGATCAGCGTATAGAGCGCGCTCGCGGCCATCGGCGTGGGCATCTCGGTGCCGAGATCGTCCAGGATCAGCAGGTCGCAGGAGAGCATGCGCCGGACGCGCGCGTCGGCCTCCTCGTCGTGAGCGAACTTCTGCGCCTCGAAGCTGCCGACCACGGCCGCGGCCGTGTCATAGCATACTGAATAGCCCCTGTCCGCGACGGCGCGGGCCACGCAGGCGGACAGAAAGGTCTTGCCGAGGCCGGTCCCGCCCTGGAAGAGCAGGTTCTGCGAGCCCTCGGGGAAGTTCTCGGCAAAATACTTCGCGGCCGTGAAGACCTGCTTCATCGTGCCGCGCGCCGCGGCGTCGTAGAGCGTGAGGTCGAACTTCTCAAAGCGCTCGTCCCCGCTCCCGAGCAGCGCGCCGAGGTCTTCCGTCATGGCGGCATTGTACAGTTTTTTCAGGCAGTCGCAGACCCCGCCGCCGTACACGCCCGTGTCGCGGCATTTCGGGCAGCTGACGATCTCGTCGAGCCAGTCCGGACCGTGGCCGAGCTGCGCGAGCAGCGCGCGGCGGCGCTGCTGCAGCGCGAGGTTTTCCTCCTGCAGCTTCCCGAGCTTCTCCGTCTCGCCGGAGAGCGTGAGGCGCACCACGTCGATCATCTGCGAGCGGAGCCTCTCGTCGCACGCGCGCAGCTCCGGCAAGCGGGCGTAGGCCAGCTCGGTGCGCGCCGCGCGCTCCGCTTCGTTCCCTTCGCGGATCGCGTCCAGTCTGTCTCGCGCCCTGGCGAGGATCTTTCCGTCGTATGTCATTTCCGACCTCCCGTGATCCGCTCTATCGTCTCGGCAAGCTCGTTCTCGTCGATCTGCTCGATCCTGCCCGCGCCCCAGTTCTCTTTCCCGTGTCTGCCCTCGGCCCGCTCGACCTCCTCGGCCGTGTGCAGGCCCTTGGCGTGCCAGCGATTGAGGATCCCGTTCATATAGGCCCATCTCAGCGAGCCGGTGTTCGTCAGCGTGCGGTCCAGCGCCGCGGCGAGCGCGCCGTCGTCAAAGCCCATATCGAGCCAGCTCTCGACGTATTTCGTCTCCGTCGGGCTCAGCCCCCGGCCGCGGATGCCCAGCAGCTCCGCCGCGCGGCTTTTTTCCTCGCGGCGCTTCTCGCAGCGGGCGATATACTCCTCCGCCAGCTCCATCGTCATGATCTCGCGGTTGGCCCAGCGATAGGCCTCGTCGGAGATGTACTTCGCCGTCGGCTTTCGCTGCGAGCCCCAGCGCCGCCGGATCTCGTCGTCGCAGTGGTGGAGCAGCAGCATGAGGACCTCCGGCGGCATGCCGAGGTGCTCGTAGGCGTCCACAAGGGCGTTGAGGTAGGAGCGCGAGGGCGTCGCGCCGAGGATGCGCGCCAGCTCGTCCACCAGCGAGGAAAAGGCCGCGTCCTTTTCAAAGGTCCCGACGATCTCCTTTGTGGGATACTGGATCGGCCCGTCCTCCGGGAAGAGGGGCTTTTTCTGCCGCGGCGCAGCGCCGGGCAGGAGCCGTTCAAGCTTTTCCCTCGCCGCGGCGATCTCGCCGAGCGTGCGGCAAAGCGCCGCCGCGGCCGTCTCGTCGTCCGCGCCGGGATGCCGCGCCGTATAGATCGCGTACAGCGCCACGTCGCCGTCGTGCGCGGCGATCAGCCTGTCCGCCGCTGCGGCGTCTATGTATTTTTCGCTTTTTCCGTCCGCCATGCCGTTTCTCTCCGGGTGATTGTTTACATTGTTTTTATATTATAGCATCAAATAGTTCTTGTCGCAAGAGGGGGACTTGTGCTATACTTTAGGTTGTATCTTTATGTGAAGCAAGGGGACTCGACCATGACAGAGCTGCTCGCCCCCGCCGGTTCGCCCGAGGCCGTCATCGCCGCCGTACAAAACGGCGCGGACGCGATCTATCTCGGGATGGGCGATTTCAACGCCCGCCGGGGCGCCAAGAACTTTACAGAGGAAGAATTCGGCAAGGCCGTGCGCTACTGCCGCATCCGCGGCTGCAAGGTCTACGTCGCGCTCAACACGCTCGTCAGCGACCGGGAGACGGAAGCCGCCGTCGCGCAGGCGCGGCTGGCCTCCTCGCTGGGCGCCGACGGACTGATCGTGCAGGACCTGGGGCTCGTGCGAGCGCTGCGCGCCGCGCTGCCGGATCTGCCGATCCACGCCAGCACGCAGATGAGCATCCACAATCTCGCCGGGGTCGATGCCGCGGCCGAGATGGGCGTGACGCGCGTCGTGCTCGCCCGCGAGCTGAGCTTTGAACAGATCAAATTCATCACCTCCCGCGCCTCCATCGAGACGGAGGTCTTCGTGCACGGCGCGCTGTGCTTCTGCCACAGCGGACAGTGCTATATGTCCGCGCTCATCGGGCGGCGCAGCGGCAACCGCGGCATGTGCGCCCAGCCCTGCCGCATGCAGTACTCGCTCGGCGGGCGGATGGACGACTATCCCCTCTCGCTCAAGGACAACTGCCTGCTCGAAAAGCTCGGCGAGCTGGAGGATGCGGGCGTCGCCTGCCTGAAGATCGAGGGCCGGATGAAGCGGCCCGAGTACACCGCCGTCGTCACCGGCATCTACGCCAAGGTGCTGCGCGAGCGGCGCGCTCCCACGAAGGACGAGCTGGAAACGCTCGCGACCGTCTTCTCGCGCGACGGCTTCACCCAGGGCTACTACAACGGCGACAAGTCCGATATGTTCGGCACGCGCGGCGAGATCGTCGAGCGCGACGCCGAGCGGATCTACGCCGAGGCCAGGCGCGCCTATTCCGACGGCGAGCTGCGCCGTGTGCCGCTGCATTTCTACACCGTCTGCACGAAGGGCGAGCGCATCCGCGCCATCGCCTTCGACGACGAGGGCAGCCGCGCCGTCGTCTCCGGGCCGATGCCCGAGGCGGCGATGCGCCAGGGCCTGAGCGAGGCCTACATCACCGAACAGATGTTCAAGACCGGCGGCACGCCCTACAACTGCGTGGAGAACCGCGCGAAGGTCGAGCGCGGCCTGTTCCTCCCGACGGCCGAGATCAACGATCTGCGCCGCCGTCTCATCACCCAGATCTCCGAGGAGCGCGCCCGTCCGCCCGAGCGGCGCAGCCTGCCGCTCTCCCCGCTGCCCGGCGCCGCGCCGGCGCCGGAGAAGCCCGTCTGGATCTTTCAGGTCCGCACGGCCGAGCAGCTCTCCGACGAGCTGTGCGCGCTGCGGCCGGACTATCTCTACGTCCCGGCCATGGTCCTCGCCGAGGATCTCGCCCCCGTGCAGCCTTTCATCGACAACGGCACGAAGGTCGTGGCCGTGCTGCCGCGCGTCGTCACCGACAGCGAGCAGGCCGCGGTCTGCGAAGCGCTCAAGAAGCTCGCGGCCGCCGGCGTCGACGAGGCGCTCGTGGGCAATCTCGGCCACGTGGCGCTTGTCCGCCGCGCCGGGATGGCCCTGCGCGGCGACTTCGGGCTCAACGCCTTCAATTCCCGCACGCTGGGCGTGCTGCGCGACTGCGGCTTCCTCTCCGCGACGGCCTCCTTCGAGCTGCGCCTGGCACAGATCAAGGACCTCGTCAAGCCGCTCGACACCGAGCTGATCGTCTACGGCCGTCTGCCGCTGATGGTCTCCGACCAGTGCGTGATCCGCCACAGCGCGGGGCGCTGCGCCTGCTCGACCCCCGCGCAGATGTCCGACCGCACGGGCAACGTCTTCCACGTGGTCAAGGAATTCGGCTGCCGCAACGTGATCTACAACGCGCACAAGCTCTATCTCGCCGACAGGAAGGACGAGCTGGACGCCGCGGGTCTCTGGGGACTGCGGCTGCTGTTCTCGACCGAGAGCGCGAGAGAGTGCGCCGAGGTCGCCAAGGGCTATCTCGGTCTGTCGGATTACCGTCCCAACGTTCTCACGCGCGGGCTCTATTACCGCGGGGTGGACTGACGATGCGCGTAATCCTGGCCTCCGGCTCGCCGCGCAGGCGCGAGCTGATGGAGATGCTCGGCGTGGAGGATCTGCTGGTCGTTCCCGCGAAAGGCGAGGAAAAGGCGGATCTCTCCCTCCCCCCGGCCGAGCTGGTGAAGACCCTCGCGGCCGCCAAGGCGCGCGAGGTCGCCCCGCAGGCTGCGGAGGGCGACGTCGTGATCGCGGCGGACACGATCGTATACTTTGATTCCCGCGTTTTCGGCAAGCCCCGTTCCCCCGCCGAGGCGGCGGAGATGCTCCGTACGCTTTCCGGGCAGACGCACGAGGTCTATACCGGCGTGTGCGTGATCCGCAGCGGGCGCGAGCTGCTGCGCGCGGACCGCAGCGCCGTGCGCTTCCGGGAGATCTCCGCGGAGGAGATCGCGGCCTACGTCGCGACCGGCGAGCCCCTGGACAAGGCCGGCGCCTACGGCGCGCAGGGCAAGGGCGCGCTTTTCGTCGAGCGGATCGACGGCGACTTTTTCAACGTCATGGGCCTGCCGCTGTGCGTGCTCGGCGAAATGCTAAAAGAGCAAGGAGTTGGACTTCTTTGAAAGAGTATCTGAAGAAATACGGCGTGCGCGTCGGCGTGATCGTGTTCTCGGTCGCGCTGATCATCGCCCTGTCCACCGCGGCGCGCGGCGGGCGGATCGGCCTTGTGCACAACGTCTCCGGCGTGCTGATCTCGCCGGTGCAGAAGGTCGTGAGCTCTGCCGTCAACTGGTTCGACACGGTCTACGGCTATCTGTACAAATACGACAGTCTGCTCGCGGAGAACGAATCGCTGCGCAGCCAGCTGGCCGACGCCCAGCAGTCCGCGCGCGACGGCATCGCCGCCTCGGAGGAGAACACGCGCCTGCGTCAGCTGCTGAACCTGCGCGAGAAGCATTCGGACTATGTGTTCGAGTCCTGCAAGGTCGTGCTCTGGTCCTCGTCGAACTGGGCGCACTCCTTCACGATCTCCAAGGGCGCGAGCTCGGGCATCGAGCTCGGCGACCCCGTCGTGACCGAGTACAACGCCGTCGTCGGCCAGGTGACCGAGCTGGGCGAGACCTGGGCCACCGTCTCGACCCTCATCGACGTCGACATGAGCGTCGGCGCCTTTGTCGGCGATACCGGCACCTCCGGCATCGTCATGGGCGAGTATTCCTTCATGAAGAACAAGCAGGCCAAGCTGACCTTCCTGGCGGACGGCGCGCATATCTACGTCGGCGACGAGGTGCTGACCTCCGGCCGCGGCGGTGCCTTCCCGCAGGGCCTGGTCATCGGCACGATCACCGCCGTGCAGACCGAGGCCGGCGGCCAGATCGAATACGGTGTCGTCCAGCCCCAGGTGGTCTTCGACTCGCTCGTGCAGGTATTTGTCATCAAGGACTTTGAAGTGGTGGAATAAGGTGTTCTCTCGACTGATCAGAAAAGACTTTTTCAAGGACTTCCTCACGCCGCGCCGGATCAAGCGCATCCTCTGGTACGCCGTGTACATGCTCGTGGTGCTCATCGTGCAGGACATGGTCCTCACGCAGATCCGCCCTCTGGGCGTGTGCGCCTTCATCCCGCCCGCCGCGGCGGCGGCCGTCGGCATGTTCGAGGGCGCGATCCCCGGCGTGGTCTTCGGGCTGGTGCTGGGCATCTTCACCGACATGTTCACGCCCGGGACCGTGATCGCCTATACGCTGCTCTTCCCGCTCATCGCCTTCGGCGTGGGCTTCATTTCCCAGTTTTTCCTCAACCGCCGCTTTATGGGCTTCATGCTCTCGGCGCTCGCCGCGCTGCTCCTGACCGCCTTCGTGCAGGTGCTCGTCACCGCGCTGGGCAGCGGCGGCGCGCTCTCCGCGATCGGGACGGCGATCCTGCAGACCCTCTGGTCGCTGCCCGTGTCCGTGCTGTGCTACTTCCCTCCCGCCAAGTGGATCGAATAGCAGAAAGGAAAGCACATGAACAAAGTCATCTCCAAAGAACGCGTGCTGGCCCTGGCGCTGATGCTCGCGGTCCTGCTGATCGTGTATTTCGTCTTCCTCTACAACGTCTCGATCATCGAAGGCGAAAGGTATTACGCGGCGAGCAGCGAGATCACGACCAAGCCCGAGACCGTCACGGCCGCGCGCGGCGATATCCTCGACCGCTACGGGCGCGTGCTCATCAGCAACAAGGAGTGCTACAACCTGACGATCGACACCGGCAAGCTCTTTGCCAATGACGATCCGAACGCCATCCTCCTTGAGCTGGTCGACATGGTCGAGCAGTTCGGCGACACCTATATCGACGACCTGCCCATCTCCCGGGAGCCGCCCTTCGAATACGATCCGAACATGACCGAGATCCAGCGCACGATGCTCGAGGCCTATTTCAAGGACAAGGAAAAGAGCCTGCCCGAGAATCCCACGGCCGTGGAGCTGCTGAGCTATATGCGCAAGCGCTATGACATCGACAGCAACTACTCCGCCGAGGATATGCGCAAGATCGCCGGCCTGCGCTACTCCATCAACGTCCGCTACGCCATCAACACCGCCGATTACGTCTTCGTGCAGGACGCGAGCATGAACCTGATCACCTCGATCATGGAGACCAAGCTCGCCGGCATCCAGGTCAAGCGCGCCTTCACCCGCGACTATCAGACCAACTACGCCGCGCACATCCTGGGCTACACGGGCCTGATGACGCAGGAGGAATACGAGAGATACTCCCTGCTCGATTACTCCACCGACGCGATGGTCGGCAAGGACGGCATCGAGTACTCCTTTGAGAACTATCTGCACGGCAACGACGGCAAGGTCTATGTGACGCGCACCGCCAACGGCACCGTGCTGGCCAACAACTACGAAAAAGAGCCCCAGCCCGGCAACCACGTCTACATCACGCTCGATATCGTCCTGCAGGAGCAGGTGGAGCGTATCCTCGCCCACGGCATCGACATCCTCATGAGCGAGCGCAAGAACGAGAAGGCCGAGCAGGAGGCCATGGGCAACTGGACCTTCGAGGACGGCTACTGGGAGATTACGGGCGGCGCCTGCGTGGTCGTCAACGTCAAGACCGGCGAGCCGCTCGCCATCGCGAGCTGGCCGACCTACGACGTGTCGACGATCATCGAAAAGTACTCCGAGCTGCTCGAGGAGCCCAACGCCCCGCTGTTCAACCGCGCGCTGATGGGCGCCTACGCGCCCGGCTCGTCCTTCAAGCCCTGCACCGCCACGGCGGCGCTGGCCCAGGGCATCATCAACACCAAGGACAAGATCAAGTGCGCCGGCGTGTTCACCAAGTACGCCGCCAACGGCTACGCGCCGGAATGCTGGATCTGGACCGCCGTCGAGGGCGAGCACTACACCCACGGCGAGCTGACCGTCACCGAGGCTCTGCTCCACTCCTGCAACTACTTCTTCTACACGGTCTCCGACAAGCTCGGCGTCGACGATCTTGGCAAATTCGCCCACGCCTACGGACTCGGCGAGCACACCGGCATCGAGCTGACCGAGACGACCGGCAATATGTCCAACCGCGCCAACCACGCCGACTTCACCGGCACCGAGTGGCGAATCGGCGACACGCTGCAGGCCGGCATCGGACAGTCCGACTCGATCTTCTCCCCGATCCAGCTTGCGGAATACTGCGCCGCCGTCGCCAACCGCGGCGAGCGTCACAGCGCCTCGATCCTCAAGTACGTCCGCAGCTACGACTTCGACGAGCTGGTCTACGAGCGCAAGCCCGAGGTGCTCACCAACGTCAACGATCTCAAGCCCGGCGGTCTGGGCGACTTCAACTGGGACGCGATCCAGGAGGGCATGAAGCTGGTGGCGAACGACATCGTCAACAACAACTCCGTCGCCAAATACTTCTTCGACTACCCCAACTCCAAGCGCGTAGCGGCCAAGACCGGTACCGCCCAGAAGGGCAAGAACATCGTCAACGACGCCATCTTCATCTGCTACGCGCCCTTCGACGACCCCGAGATCGCGATGGCTTTCGTGGTCGAGCGCGGCAAGGCCGGCGCCAACTGCGCCTTCATGGCGCGCCAGGTGCTCGACGCCTACTGGACGATCAAAAGTTACTCCGACACCTCGGAGCACGAAATGGCTCTGCTGAAATAGCCGCCATACAAAAAAAGTCTTGATAATCCCCATGTTTTTGTTGAACTTTCCCCGTGCGGCGTTTATAATATCCATGTTGAGACGGATTTGAAATCGCTGCCGGAGCGGAAAGAAAACGGAGTTTGTGTATGAATATTGCTTTGATGGCACACGACCGGAAAAAGGAACTGATGGT
Organism: Oscillospiraceae bacterium; assembly: GCA_902761055.1. Taxonomy (GTDB): domain Bacteria; phylum Bacillota; class Clostridia; order Oscillospirales; family Oscillospiraceae; genus Limivicinus. The sequence continues at coordinate 16,210 of CACWIS010000008.1, read as the reverse complement.
CCAGTTCTGCATCGCCTACTGCGGCATCCTCGCCGAGCACTCGCTGTGCGCCACGCACGTGACGGGCAAGCTCGTCAGCGAGGCCACGGGCCTGCCGATCACGCTGTACCTGCACGCCGACCAGGGCGGCTCGCAGCAGATCGGCGCGCGCATCTCCTTCAACGAGATCGACCTCGTCCTCTTCTTCTGTGATCCGGCCAACCCCAACGGCTTTGACGACATCAACAAGATCGAGCGTCTGTGCGACCAGTATCAGATCCCCTTCGCGACCAACGCCGCCACGGCGGAGGTGCTCGTGCAGGGCCTGCGGCGCGGCGACCTCGACTGGCGCAACATCGTCAATCCCCAGCGCCGCTGACAAGGCGTGCGAAAACCGCATATAAACCGCAGACCGCGTGTGACCGCCCTGCGGTTTTTCCATTGATGAAAGGAATCGTTTTTATGGCAAAAGTCACTCCGCGCACGCTCTCCGGCTTTATGGAGCTGCTGCCCGGCGACCAGCTGAAGATGGAGCGCATGAAGGATCTCCTGCGCGAGAGCTTCGCCTCCTACGGCTTCACGCCGCTGGACACGCCCGTCATCGAGTCGGCCGAGGTGCTGCTGGCCAAGGGCGGCGGCGAGACCGAGAAACAGATCTACCGCTTTGCGAAGGGCGACAGCGACCTCGCCCTGCGCTTCGACCTCACGGTGCCGCTGGCGAAATACGTCGCCGCGCACTACGCCGAGCTGAGCTTCCCCTTCCGCCGCTATCAGATCGGCAAGGTCTACCGCGGCGAGCGCGCCCAGCGCGGCCGCTTCCGCGAGTTCTATCAGGCAGACATCGACGTTATCGGCGACGGGAAGCTCGACATCCTCAACGAGGCGGAGATCCCCGCCGTCATCTGCGATATCTTCCGGCGCCTCGGCGTGACGCGCTTCCAGATCCGCGTGAACAACCGCAAGCTCCTCAACGGCTTTTACGCCATGAACGGCATGAGCGAGAAGGCCGGCGAGATCATGCGCGCGGTGGACAAGCTCGACAAGATCGGCGCGGAGGCTGTGCGGCAGAGTCTGATCAACGACGTGAAGATGCTGCCCTGCAAGGCCGAGAACGTCATGGACTTCATGGCAATATGCGGCACGAACGACGAGGTGCTCGCGGCGCTCGAGCGTTACCGCGGCATGGACGCGACCTTCGACGAGGGCCTCGACGAGCTCAAATGCGTCGTCGGCAATCTCGCGGCCTTCGGCGTGCCGGAGGAGAACTTCGCCGTCGACCTCACGATCGCGCGCGGGCTGGACTACTACACGGGCACCGTCTACGAGACGCTGATGCTCGACCACCCGGAGATCGGCTCGGTCTGCTCGGGCGGTCGCTACGACAACCTTGCGGAGTTCTATACCGACCGGCAGCTGCCCGGCGTGGGCATTTCGATCGGGCTGACCCGCTTTTTCTACGTGCTCTCGGAGCAGGGCCTTCTGAACGACGCGCTCCCCGCCGCGCCCTGCGACGCGCTGCTGCTGCCGATGACGGAGGATCTCTCTTACGCCGTCGCCGCGGCGGCGGAGCTGCGCCGCGCCGGACTGCGCGTACAGCTCTATGCCGAGAAAAAGAAGTTCAAGGCAAAGATGAGCTACGCCGACCGCATCGGCGTGCCCTTCACGGTCTTTGTCGGAGAAGACGAGATCCGCGAGAACGTCCTCTCGGTCAAGGACATGCGCAGCGGCGAGCAGCGCAAGCTCCCCGCCGGCGAGGCCGCCGCGCTCATCCGCGCCGAGGTCGAAAAGGGGCTCGGCGCCCCCGTCATCAAGGAATAAGCTATTTGGCACAGAAAAGAGGAAACACCATGCAGTCACGTACCCACACCTGCGGAGAGCTGCGTCTCTCCGACGTCGGCAGGACCGTCACCCTCGCGGGCTGGCTGGAAAACGTCCGCACCGTCTCGGCCTCGCTGGCCTTCGTCGTGCTCCGCGACTTCTACGGCACGACCCAGCTCGTGCTCGAGAGCGAGGAAATGCTCGCTGCGTTCAAGGCGATCAACAAGGAATCCACGATCTCCGTCACGGGCCTCGTGCGCGAGCGCGCGAGCAAGAACCCCAAGCTGCCCACCGGCGAGATCGAGATCGTGCCCGAGAAGATCGAAGTGCTCGGCCGCTGCCGCTACAACGAGCTGCCCTTCGAGATCAACCGCAGCCGCGAGGCGGACGAGAGCGCGCGCCTGAAATACCGCTTCCTCGACCTGCGCAACCCCGCGGTCAAGAAGAACATCATCCTGCGCTGCCAGGTCGTCGCGGAGATCCGCCGTCTGATGACCGAGCACGGCTTCCTCGAGATCACCACGCCCATCCTCACGGCCTCCTCGCCGGAGGGGGCGCGCGATTATCTCGTGCCCGCGCGCAAGCACCCGGGCAAGTTCTACGCCCTGCCGCAGGCGCCGCAGCAGTTCAAGCAGCTGCTGATGGCCTCCGGCTTTGACCGCTATTTCCAGATCGCCCCCTGCTTCCGCGACGAGGACGCGCGCGGCGACCGCACGCCGGGCGAGTTCTACCAGCTCGACATGGAGATGTCCTTCGCCGAGCAGGACGACGTCCTCGGCGTGCTTGAGGAAGTGCTCGTCCCTGTGTTCGAGAAATTCGGCCTCTACGGAGACCGGGTCACCCCGGCGCCCTTCCGCCGCATCCCCTTCCGCGAGGCGATGGAGAAGTACGGCACCGACAAGCCCGACCTGCGCATCGACCTCGAGATCCGCGACGTGACCGCGCTGCTGCGCGATATCGGCTTCGAGCCCTTCGCGGGCAATGTCGTCAAGGCCGTCCCGGTCAGCGGCTTCGCCGCGACGCGCAAGCAGATCGACAAGCTCTGCGCCGACGTCGAGGTGCAGACCGCGCAGAAGGGCTACTGGTTCCGTCTCGACGAGAACGGCGAGCTCGTCGGCGGCATCTCCAAGTTCCTGCAGGACGTCAAACAGGAGCTCATCGACGCGCTCGATCTGCAGCCCGGCAGCTTCGTCGCCCTCGCGGCCGGAAAGCTCGCCGTCGCGCAGAAGACCGCGGGCGTGCTGCGCACCAAGCTCGGCGCGCTCTGCCCCGCGCACATGGATAAAGAGCAGTATCAGCTCTGCTGGATCGTCGACTTCCCGATGTACGAGATCGGCGAGGAGAGCGGCGAGCTGGAGTTCTGCCACAACCCCTTCTCGATGCCCGCGGGCGGGCTCGAGGTGCTGGAAAAGGCCGAGCGCGGCGAGATCGACCCGCTGGAGATCATGGCCAACCAGTACGACCTCGTCTGCAACGGCTATGAGAGCGCCTCGGGCGCGGTCCGCAACCACGATCCCGAGATCATGATCAAGGCCTTCGAGATGGTCCGGCTCGGCGAGGCGGACGTCAAAAAGAAATTCCCCGCGATGTACAACGCCTTCTGCTACGGCGCGCCCCCGCACGCCGGCTGCGCCCCCGGCATCGACCGCATCGTCATGCTGCTCACGGGCGAGGAGTCCATCCGCGAGGTCATCACCTTCCCGATGAACCAGAAGGCGCAGGACCTGATGATGGGCGCGCCCTCCGAGGTCACCCAGAAGCAGCTCGACGAGCTGCACATCGCCATCGTCGGCGAAGTCGAAGAATAAACAGACACAGCCGGAGAGCGCGAACCCTCCGGCTGTTTTCCCGGTATGAGGAACACGCCATGCTATCAAGAGTCAAAAGCTTCGGCGTCAGCGGCGTCGGAGGCTTCGAGGTCGACGTCGAGGTCTATATCTCCAACGGTCTTCCCGGCTTTGAGATCGTCGGTCTGCCGGACGCGGCCGTGCGCGAGGCGCGCGAGCGTGTCCGCGCCGCGATCAAGAACAGCGGCTTCCGCTTCCCGCCCAGCCGGCTGACCGTCAATCTCGCGCCCGCCGACCGCAGAAAGGCCGGCACGCTCTACGATCTGCCGATCCTCATCGGCATCCTCGCGGCGCAGCGCGAGATCGAAGCCCCGGGCGAGGACTGCGCCTTTCTCGGCGAGCTCGCGCTCGACGGCACGCTGCGTCCGGTCCCCGGCGCGCTGCCCATGGCCATCGCGGCGGAACGCGCGGGCGTCAAAAAGCTCTATCTCCCCGCCGAGAACGCCGCCGAGGCGGCCTTCGCCGAGGGCGTGGAGGTGCTGGGCGTGGAGAACGTCGGCGCGCTGATCGCCCACCTGCGCGGCGAGGGCGAGCTCGCCCCGGCCGCGGCGCCGGAGCTCGCCGCCGTGCGGGACGCGCTGCCTGATTTTGCCGACGTCAAGGGTCAGGAGAGCGTCAAGCGCGCGCTTGAGGTGGCCGCCGCGGGCGGGCACAACGTGCTGCTCGTCGGACCTCCGGGCGCGGGCAAGTCGATGATGGCCCGGCGTCTGCCCTCGATCCTCCCGGACATGAGCCGCGAGGAGATGATCGAGGCCACCGAGATCCACTCCGTCGCCGGACTCACGAGCCGCAGCCGTCCCATCGTCTGCACGCGTCCCTTCCGTTCACCGCACCACACGGTCTCCGGGCCGGGGCTCGCCGGCGGCGGCACGATGCCGCGCCCGGGCGAGATCAGTCTGGCCCACACAGGCGTGCTGTTCCTCGACGAGCTGCCCGAATTTCGCAGCGACGTGCTCGAGGTGCTGCGCCAGCCGCTCGAGGACGGCGAGGTCACGGTCTCGCGCGTTTCCGGCTCGGTCAGCTTCCCCAGCCGCTTCATGCTGCTGTGCGCGATGAATCCCTGCAAGTGCGGCTGGTACGGGCATCCCTCCGGCCGCTGCCGCTGCAGCGAGAGCGAGGTGCGCCGCTACCAGAGCCGCATCTCCGGACCGCTGCTCGACCGCATCGACATCATCACCGAGGTCCCGGCGCTGGAGTTCGACGAGCTCAAGCGCACCGCCCCGGCCGAAAGCTCGGCCGCGGTCAAGGCGCGCGTGGACGCCGCCCGCGCCATCCAGCGCGAGCGCTTCGCCGGAAGCGGCGTCGCGTGCAACGCCCGCATGGGCAGCCGCGAGCTGCGCCGCTTCTGCCCGCTGACGGCGGAGAGCGAGGAGCTGATGCGCGGCGCCTTCGACGCGATGGGTCTCTCCGCCCGCAGCTATGACCGCATCCTGCGCGTTGCGCGCACGATCGCGGACCTCGCCGCCAAGCCCGACATCCTGCCGGAGCATGTGGCCGAGGCCGTGCAGTACCGCTCTTACGACTTTACGAGCGCCGAATAAGGAGGATACCCGATGAAAAGGAAGATCGCGCTGCTTCTCCTGCTCGCGCTGCTTCTCTCTCTGCTCTCCGCCTGCGCCGGGGAGGTCCCGGGCGAGGATGCGTCTCCGGACGAGCCCGCGCCTGTCGAGCAGACGCCCGCGCCTTCCCCGACGCCCGCGCCCGTTCCCGAGACGCTGGAGCTGGGCTTTTCCCTTCCCTCCGCTCCCGAGGAGGAGGGGACGAGCAGCTATTACAGCCCCGAGAGCGAATACGACTGCGCCTTTCTCTATCCGGACTACTGTGAGCTGTGGACGGAGGGCGGCACGGTCCGCCTCAATCCCGGCTGGTTTTTCGCGCGCATCATCCTCACGCCGACCCGAAAGGACGCCGAGGACGCGCCGGGCGCGCTGCTCGAGCTCTTCGATCCGGGCAAGTGGAGCAGCGTGCCGAGCGAGATCACCGTCGGCGAGGGCTTCGACGGTCTGCGCATGAGCTACACCAAGTACGACACCTATCGCCGCTGGATCGCCTGGGAGACGGAGGATTTTTACTATCTGCTCTACGGCGTCTGCTTCGACCGCTATGAGGACACCCTCAATGAGATCCTGGACGTCGTTACGTCCTCTTACCGCCCCTGCGGCAATCTTCTCGTCTCCGCGCCGGAGAGCGGGACGCTGCTGCGCAGCGGGGACGGGCTTCGCATCCTCTACACCGCGGCCGAGCCGCGCGCCGCGGAGGGCGGCACCCAGATCCTGCTGACGCTGCGCATCGAAAACGACAGCGGCCGCGAGGTCGAGCTGCTCGCCTCCTCCCCCGCGGGGGAGGACGGGTCTTTCGAGGCGCGCTGCGCGCTGGGCGGCGGCGAGAGTCTCGACTGGCCGCTCGCGCCCGTCTGCACCGGCGGCCGGGGCGAATACGCGCTCTCCCTGCTCGCACGCGCCGCCGGGGCGGAATCCCCGCTCGCGGAACTGCCGATCCGTATCACGCTGGAATAAAAGGAACGATATGAAAGAGATCATTCTGTGCAAGCTCGGCGAGATCGTCCTCAAGGGGCTCAACCGCCGGAGCTTCGAGCAAAAACTGCTGTCCAACCTGCGCCACGCGCTTTACCCGCTCGGGAAATATCGCGTCTGGTGCAGCCAGTCCACGGTCTATATCGAGGCCGCGGATGAAAACGCCGATATGGACGCCGCCTTCGAGGCGGCCAAAAAGGTCTTCGGCGTCATCAAGCTCAGCCGCGCGGCGGCCTGCGAGAAGGACAAGGACGCCATCGTCGCCCTTGCGAAGGACTATCTGCGCGAGGACCTGATGCGCGTCGGGACCTTCAAGGTCGAATCCAAGCGCAGCGACAAACGCTTTCCGATGACCAGCATCGAACTGAGCCAGTACGTCGGCGGCGAGCTGGCGGAGGCTTTCCCCCACCTGCGCGCCGAGATGCACGAGCCCGAGCTCGTCGTCAACCTCGAGATCCGCGACGTGGCGGCCTATGTGCACGCCGCGCCCGTCGACGGGGCCGGCGGCATGCCGGTCGGCTCCAACGGCGTCGCCGTCACGCTGCTTTCCGGCGGCATCGACAGTCCTGTGTCCAGCTACATGATCGCCAAGCGCGGCGTGCGGCTCGTGCCGGTGCATTTCTTCTCCTTCCCCTATACCTCCGAGGCGGCGAAGGAGAAGGTCGTCGAGCTCGCGCGGCTGCTGAGCGCATACTGCGGCAGGATGCCGCTGCTCGTCGTGCCCTTCACGCACATCCAGGAGGAGATCCGCGACAAGTGCGACGAAGAGTACTTCACGCTGATCATGCGGCGCTTCATGATGCGCATCGCCGAGCGCATCGCGCTCGATTGCGGCGCGCGCGCCATCGTCACGGGCGAGAACCTCGGCCAGGTGGCAAGCCAGACCATGGAGGCCATGGCCTCGACGCAGGCGGTGCTCTCCCTGCCTGTGCTCCAGCCGCTGATCGGTCTGGACAAGGAGGAAATCGTGCGCCTCGCGCGGCGGATCGGGACCTTTGAGACCTCGATCCTGCCCTATGAGGACTGCTGCACGGTCTTCACGCCGCGCCATCCCCGCACGCATCCGAAGCTGGACGAGGTCGCGCGCGCCGAAAGCGCGCTCGACGTCAGCGTGCTCGTGGACGAGGCCCTCGCGGGCATCGAGCGGATCGAGGTGGGCCGATGAAGGACCGCGCCCTGAACACGGAGATCCTCTCCGTCGGGACCGAGCTGCTGCTCGGCCATGTGACCAACACCGACGCGCGCGACGTCTCCGAGATGCTCTCGAAGATCGGCATCAACGTGCGCTACCACACCGTCGTGGGCGACAACCCGCAGCGGCTGCGCGAGTGCGTCGAGATCGCCAAGCGCCGCGCCGACGTCATCATCACCACCGGCGGCCTCGGGCCGACCTGCGACGATCTGACCAAGCAGATCCTCGCCGAGGCCTTCGGCCTGCCGCTCGTGGAGGACAGGGCCGAGCGCGAGGGGCTGTACGATTATATCAAATACAGCAAAAGCTTCACGCCCAACAACTACGCCCAGGCGCTGATCCCCGAGGGCGCGACGGTGTTCCACAACAACTGCGGCACCGCGCCGGGCTGCGCCTTTCAAAAGGACGGCAGGACCGTCGTGATGCTCCCCGGCCCGCCCAAGGAGTGCCGCGCGATGTTCGCCGAGAGCGCGATCCCCTATCTCAAGGCGCTCTCCGGCGGGGAGATCGTCTCCCACTCGCTGCGCATCTTCGGCATCGGCGAGAGCGCCGTGGACCAGATGTTCCGCGACGAGATGGACAAAATGAGCAACCCCTCGATGGCCCCCTACGCCAAGGAATGCGACTGCCTGCTGCAGGTGACGGCCAAAGCCGACACCGCCGCCGAGGCCGAGGCGATGATCCGCCCCGTGATGGAGCGGGCCGCCGCGCGGCTGGGTGAATACGTCTACGGCGTGGACGTCGAGTGCATCGAGGAGGCCGTCTTTGCGCTGATGGAGCACAACGGCCTGCGCTTCGCCGCGGCCGAGAGCTGCACGGGCGGCGAGCTCGCCAAGCGCTTCACCGACATCCCCGGCGCCAGCGCGCACTTCTGCGGCGGCGTCGTGACCTATACCAACGAAATGAAGAGCAGGCTCCTCGGCATCGCCCCCGCGCTGATCGCCGAAAAGGGCGCGGTCAGTTACGAGGTCGCCTACGAGATGGCCGCGCGGGTCAGGGAACTCTCCGGCGCCGATCTCGGCGTGGGCGTGACCGGGCTCGCCGGGCCGGACGGCGACGGCGTGCACGAGGTCGGGACGGTCTTCGTCTCGCTCGCCGCGCCCGAGGGCGTCTGGGTCCGGGCGCTGCGGCTCGGCGCGCACCGGACGCGCAGCTTTATCCGCCGCATGGCGGGCAACCACGTCTACGACATGATGCGCCGCTACATGAGCGGCTTGAACGTTCTCGAGCCCGGCGCGGAGAAGACGATCTGACGGCTCGGGCAACTTCTCTCTTGAAAAGCGCCGCGGCAAGTGGTACATTTATTTTGTTGAGCAAAGATTCCTTTGAATAGAAAAAATACTTTCATCGGAGGCACAAAAAATGTTTGAAAATCTCATTGAGATCCTCAAGGCGAATCCCCGCAAGATCGTTTACACCGAGGGCACCGACGCGCGCATCCTCGAGTCCGCCGCCCGCCTGAAGAAGGACGGCTTCCTCACCCCCGTTCTCGTCGGCAAGGTCGAGGACGTCAAGGCCGCCGCCGCGAAGGGCGGCTTCGACATCGAGGGCCTGGAGATCGTCGATCCCGCGACCTATGAGAAGATGGACGAGATGGTCGAGACCATGGTCGCCCTGCGCAAGGGCAAGATGACCGCGGAGGAATGCCGCGCGAGCCTGCAGAAGGGCAACTACTTCGGCACGATGCTCGTCAAGATGGGCGTGGCCGACGCGCTGCTCGGCGGCGCGACCTACTCCACGGCCGACACCGTCCGTCCCGCGCTGCAGCTCGTCAAGACCCGCAAGGGCGCGAATCTCGTGAGCTCCTGCTTCATCCTCGTCAAGGAAGGCGCCCCGATGCTGTGCATGGGCGACTGCGCGATCAACATCGGCTATGAGGACCGCCTCGACAAGGAGGGCAACGTCGTCCTCTCCGCCGCGGCCCAGCTCGCCGAGGTCGCCGTCGAGACCGCCAAGACCGCCAAGGTCTTCGGCATGGACCCGAAGGTCGCGATGCTCTCCTACTCCACGAAGGGCTCCGGCAAGGGCGCGAACGTCGATCTCGTCCGCAACGCCACCGCCATCGCCAAGGAGATGGCCCCCGAGCTCGACCTCGACGGCGAGATGCAGTTCGACGCCGCCGTCTCCCCCGTCGTCGGCCAGCTCAAGTTCCCGGGCAGCAAGGTCGCCGGCTATGCCAACACCTTCATCTTCCCGGAGATCCAGTCCGGCAACATCGGCTACAAGATCGCCCAGCGTCTGGGCGGCTATGCGGCCTTCGGCCCCATCCTGCAGGGCCTCAACGCGCCGATCAACGACCTCTCCCGCGGCTGCGACGCCGAGGAGGTCTATCAGATGTCCATCATCACCGCGGCGCTGGCGTAACACCGTATTCACTCTCTCGCAAAGGGCGGCCCAAACAGGCCGCCCTTTGCAGTATCCGCTTTGGAGGCTGCGTCATGGACTATGAGAAGTATATGCGCGAGGCGCTCGCGCTCGCGCGCGAGGCCGCCGAGGCGGGCGAGGTGCCCGTCGGCTGCGTGATCGCCGACGCCTCCGGCCGCGTGATCGGCCGCGGGCGCAACCGGCGCGAGGAGCGCGGCGACGCGACCGCGCACGCCGAGATCGAGGCCATCCGCGAGGCGGGCGCGGCGCTGGGGAGCTGGCGGCTCGAGGGCTGCACGCTCTTCGTCACGCTCGAGCCCTGCCCGATGTGCGCCGGGGCGATCATCAACGCGCGCGTTCCTTCGCTCGTCTTCGGTGCGGCGGACGGCGTCAGCGGCTCCTGCGGCAGTGTGATCGACCTGTTTTTCGAGCGCTACGGCCACAGCCCTTCGGTCCGCGGCGGCGTCCTGGCGGAGGAGTCCGCTGCGCTGCTGCGTGAGTTTTTCGGCGCGCTGCGATAGAAAACGACGGCTTTGTCAAAGCCGTCGTTTTTTTGTTTTCCCGTTCATCGTTTTTTTCTCTTCCGACCGTCTTTTTACCATACGATTTCGGCATAAAGACGAAACTGTCATCCGTATTTGACAAATAAATAACAAGTATGCTTTAATATTGTAGGAGGATTCCGTAAAGCTGCGTTTTTTTCTTGAAAGAACGCTCTGTTTGCGGTAAAATAGTTTTATACTTTAAAACGGCAAAAACAAGCGCGATCATTTGGTAAAAAGAGGGGGTGTGCCGATGTCATTCGAGGCGATTTACAACATCTCGCAGGCCGAGACCGACGGCAAAGCCGCCGTCGCCGCGGCGGAAGCGCAGGCCAGACAGCTCATCGCCGAAGCGGAAGCCGAGGGAAAGGCCTCCGTTGAGGCGGCGATATGCCGGGCCGACACCGAGCTCGAGCAGCTCAAAGCCAGGGCCGCGGAAAAGACCCGCGCCGACGCGGACGCGATCGCGCGCGATCTGGAAGCGCAGAAAGCCGCTTTGCTCGACAAAGCGGAGGCAAAGCTTGAGAGCGCCGCGTCCTTAGTAGTGGAAAGGATAGTGAACAAGTGACATGGCCATTGTAACGATGAAAAAGCTGCGGCTGATGGTCGCACGCTCGCAGAAGGACGAGCTTCTGCGGGAGCTGATCCGTCTGGGCTGTGTCGAGTTTTCCGAGCTGGAGATCGACGCGCAGGCGCTTGAAGCGCTGCACCGGCCCGACAGTGAAACGCTCGCGAACAAGAGCGACCATGCCGCGCTCCTTCACGCCGTCGCCGTGCTGGACCGCTATGCGCCCGAAAAGAAGCCGATGCTCTCCGCTCCGCCGGAGGTCGACGGCGACGTGCTGCTCGACGGCAGCGAACTCGGCGCCGCGCTCGCCCTCGCGGGCGAGATCAGCGCGGCGGACGACCGCATCAAACGCATCGGCGCCGAGGAGAGCCGCGAGCGTGCCGTGATGGAATCGCTCGTGCCCTGGCTGCCGCTGGATCTGCCGCTCGACGTCACCGAGACCGAGCGCTGCAGCGTGCTGCTGGGCTCCTTCCCGGTCAAGATCCCGCCGGACAAGGTGCGCGAAGCGATGGCGGCCGTGACCGACGAGGCCGAGCTCTTCGAGGTAAGCGCCGACAAACGGGCCTCCTACGTGATGATCGTCTGCGTGAAGGAGGCGCTTCCCGAAATGCAGGAGGCGCTGCGCCCCTTTGATTTCACCGCCCAGTCCTTCCCGGGCATGAGCGGCCCGGCCAGGCAGTGCAGCGCCGAATGCGGCACCGCGCTCGCCCGGCTCGCGCGGGAGAAGGAGGCCTGCGAGGCCTCGATCCGCGACAAGGCCTCCCGGCGCGACGCGCTCAAGCTCGCGGCCGACCGGGCGGAGGCGAAGCTCACGCTCTCCGAAGCCTCCGATCTCGCCCTCTCGACCGGGGACGTGCTCGTGATGCAGGGCTGGCTGCCCGCAGAAAAGGAGGCAGCGCTCGAGGAGGTCCTCACCCGCTTCGACTGCGCCTGGGAGACCGAGGAGCCCTCGGAGGAGGAATATCCGCAGGTCCCCGTCAGCCTGAAGAACAACAAGCTGACCAACGCGCTGAACATGGTGACGGAGATGTACAGTCTGCCGGCCTACGGCACGGTCGACCCCAACCCGCTGATGGCGCCCTTCTTCATCCTGTTCTACGGCTTGATGATGGCCGACATCGGCTACGGCATCATCATGATCGCCGCGGCGCTCGTCGCGATGAAGAAGCTCAGGCCGCGGGGCGGCTCGCTCGCCTTCTGCCAGCTGCTGCTCTACGGCGGCGTCGCCACGGCGGCGATGGGCGTGCTCACCGGCGCCTTCTTCAGCGACGTGCCCTATCAGCTCGTGCATCTGTTCAACCCGAAGAGCACCTGGCCGGGACTGTGGCACCTCTTCAGCCCCGAGTATGACAGCGAGCTCGTGCTCTACGGTTCGCTGGTGCTGGGCATGCTGCACCTGAACACCGGCATGGTCGTCTCCGCTAGGGAGAAGATCCGCCGCGGCGACAAGGCCGGCGCGCTCTTTGAGGAGGGTTCGCTGTGGATCCTGCTCGTCGGCGCGCTGCTGATGGCGGCGGACATGCTGCTCGTGCACAGCGCGGCGCTGCATATCGCGGCGATCGCGGTGCTCGTGATCGGCGGCGTGATGCTGCTCTTCGGCGCGGGACGCAACGCAAAGGGCTTCGGCAAGGTCACGGCGGCCTTCGGCTGCATCTACAACACGGCCACCGGCTGGTTCGGCGACGTGCTGAGCTATTCGCGTATCATGGCGCTGATGCTCGCCGGCGGCGTGGTCGGCAAGGTCTTCAACACCGTCGCGATCATGCCCGCGCAGTCGGGCGGCGTGAACGTCTTTACGATGCTGGCCTTCGTAGTCATCTTCGTGCTGGGCCACGCGATCAACTTCGCGCTGAACCTGCTGGGCTGCTACGTCCACGACCTGCGTCTGCAGTGTCTGGAGTTCTTCGGCAAGTTCTACGCCGACGGCGGCAAGCCCTTCCGTCCGCTGAAATTCGGCGGCCGCTTCGTCCGCGCGAAAGAGAATTGAGTAAGCAAATACAGTTCAACATACAAAACCTACATTCAGGAGGAAAACAAAATGGAATTTCTGAACACCATCGGCGGCGGCGCGCTCGCGCTGCTGGGCGCTGCGATCGCGGCGGCTCTGGCTTGTGTCGGCTCGGCAAAGGGCACCGGCATCGCCGGCGAGGCCGGCGCGGGCCTGGTCTCCGAGGATCCCAGCAAATCCGGTAAGGCGCTGGTCCTGCAGGTCATCCCGGGCACCCAGGGCCTGTACGGCTTCGTCATCTTCTTCCTCGCGTTCAATAAGGTCAGCGCCAGCGTCGCGTCCCTGACGGTCGCGCAGGGCCTGCAGATCGTCTCCGCCTGCCTTCCCATCGCGCTCGGCGGTCTGCTCTCCGCCATCGCGCAGGGCAAGGTCGCGGCCGCGTCCATCAACATTCTGGCCAAGAAGCCCGACGACTGGACCAAGGGCATGATCATGTGCGTCATCGTCGAGTTCTACGCCATCCTCTGCCTGCTGGCCTCCTTCCTGATGCTCGGCGCCATCAACATCTGATCCTTCCGAAAGAAAGGAAGGCTGCGATATGAAAGGCACCGAAAAAATCATCGCACATATCCGTGCAGACGCGCAGGCGCAGTGCGACGCGATCCTCGCCGAGGCGCGCGAGCAGTGCGAGGCCATCCGCGCGGACTGGGCCAAGAAGGCCGACGAGGCCTACGGCGAGCGGATCCGCGCCGGCGTGAAGAAATGCGCCGATGAGGCCGACAGCGCCGCGCGCCTGGGCCGCATGGAGAGCAAAAAGGCTCTGCTTGCGCTCAAGCAGGACCTGATCGCCAGGAGCTTTGACGAAGCGCAGAAGCGTCTCGTCTCGCTGCCGCGCGAGGAATACGTCGCGCTGCTGGCAAAGCTCGCGGCCGAGGCCTCCGTGACCGGCGCCGAGGAGATCGTCCTCAACGCCGCCGACCGCTCCGTGCTGGGCGAGGCCGTCGTCAAGGCCGCCAACGAACGGCTCGGCGAGCGCGGCGCGCTGACGCTCTCCGGGAGCACGGGCGATTTCGACGGCGGGCTGATCCTCCGCCGCGACAACATCGAGGTGAACTGCACGGCCGCTCTGCTTGTCGAGCTGTGCCGCGGCGAAATGTCCGCCGCGATCGCCGACATGCTGTTCGCTTGATCCCGACAAGGGAGGGATAAGAAGTTGTCAATGAACAAGGAAGCGTATCTCTGCCTCTCGGCCATGCTCCGCGCGCGCGAGGTGAAAATGCTCACGGCCGACCGGGCCGCGCGCATGCTCGAAGCCTCCGGCTTTGAGGAGAGCGCCAAGCTGCTCGCGGACTGCGGCTATGAGGATATGACCGGCCTTTCGGCCGGCGAGATCGACGCCGCGCTCAGCGCGCACCGCGCCGCCCTCTTCCGCGAGATCGAGACGCTCGTCCCCGACAAGGCGCTGGTCGACATGTTTCGGCTGAAATACGACTATCACAACGCCAAGGCCGTTTTGAAGGGCGAGGCCATGGGCCAGGACCCCCTGCGGCTGATGAGCGTCTCCGGGCGCATCGAGCCCGAGAAGCTCAAGAGCGCCTACGACGAGGAGCGTACGAGCGAGCTGCCGCCCGTCCTCGGCGCGGCGATGCTCGAGGCCGGCAGCACGCTGGCGCGCACGGCCAACCCGCAGCTGGCGGACTTTGAGCTGGACAGGGCCTATTTCGCGGAGATGAAAACGCTCGCCGACGAGCTCGGCAGTCCCTTCATTTCCGGCTACGTGCGCCTGCTCATCGACGCGGCGAACCTCAAAAGCGCCGTGCGCACCGCGCGCATGCACAAGAGTCCGGACTTTCTCGCCTCGGTACTGGTCAAGGGCGGCACGGACGCCGACCGGATCGCCGCCGCGGACGGGGACGGTCTCGCGGCCATCTTCGCGCACGGGCCGCTGGAAAAGGCGGCCGCCGCGGGCGCCGAAGCCATGTCCGGCGGCTCGATGACGGCTTTCGAGCTCGCCTGCGACAACGCCGTGAACGAATATCTGAAGAACGTCAAGCTCGTCTCCTACGGCCCGGAGGTCGTCACGGCCTATCTCGCCGCCGTTGAGAACGAGACCACCGCCGTGCGGATGATCCTGACCGGCGCGCTTGCGGGCGTCCCGGCCGCCACGATCAAGGAAAGGCTGCGTGATCTGTATGCTTAAAATTGCAGTCATCGGCGGCAGAGAGACCGTCATGGGCTTCAAGGCCCTCGGGCTCGAAGCCGTCAGCGTGGACAACGCCGCGGAGGGCCTCGCCGCCCTGCGGAAGCTGACGCGCGAGAGCACGGACTACGCCATCATCTATATCGAGGAAAACCTGGCCGCGGAGCTCGAACACGAGATCGCGCGCTACAAGGACAGCCCCACGCCGGCCATCATCCTGATCCCCGGCCGCGAGGGCAGCCTGGGTCTGGGCCAGAACGCGCTCAAGGCCGCCGTCGAGCGTGCCGTCGGCACGAACATCCTCGGCGACTGACCCGAATCACCCTTCGAAATAAAGCAAAGGAAGGAATGCTTATGAGCGGAACAATTACCAAGGTATCCGGCCCGCTTGTGGTGGCCGAGGGCCTCGCGGACGCCAACGTCTCCGACGTCGTCCGTGTCGGCTCGCAGCACCTGATCGGCGAGATCCTGAACATGACCGGCGACAAAGCCTCCATCCAGGTCTATGAGGAGACCTCGGGTCTCGGACCGGGCGCGGAGGTCTATACCACCGGGATGCCGCTGTCCGTCGAGCTCGGACCCGGCATGCTGGACAATATCTACGACGGCATCCAGCGCCCGCTGCCCGAGATGCGCCGCGTCTCCGGCGACAGCATCAGCCGCGGCATCGACGTGCCCGCGCTGGACCGCGGGAAGAAGTGGGACTTCGTTCCCGTCGCGAAGCCGGGCGACAAGGTCGCCGCGGGCGACGTGCTGGGCACCGTGCAGGAGACCTCGGCCATCCTGCACAAGATCATGGTCCCCTACGGCGTCGCGGGCGAGGTCGTCTCCGTCGAGAGCGGCGAACATACCGTCGCCGACGTCATCGCCGTCGTGCGCGACGCCAAGGGCGCCGAGATCGAAGTGAAAATGATGCAGCGCTGGCCCGTGCGTATCGCGCGCCCCTACACCCGCAAGTATGTCCCCAGCCGCCCGATGAACAGCGGACAGCGTATCATCGACACGCTCTTCCCGATCGCCAAGGGCGGCACCGCCGCCGTCCCCGGCCCCTTCGGCTCCGGCAAGACCGTCGTGCAGCACCAGCTGGCGAAGTGGTCCGACGTGGACATCGTCATCTACATCGGCTGCGGCGAGCGCGGCAACGAGATGACCGACGTTCTCATGGAGTTCCCCGAGCTGAAGGACCCGCGCAACGGCGAGCCGCTGATGAAGCGCACG
>CACWIS010000007.1 GCA_902761055.1 Oscillospiraceae bacterium | reverse complement strand
GCCGTCCTCGCTGTAATTCGTCAGGATCGTGCGCATGATGAACTCGCGCGCCGCCGGGTCCACGCCCGCGATCGGCTCGTCGAGCAGATAGAGCTTCGCGGCGCGGGACATGACCAGCATCAGCTGCATCTTCTCGCGCGTGCCCTTCGAGAGCGTCTTGATCGCGAGCTTCTGGTCGAGCCCCAGCACACGGCACATCTCGTCGGCCTTCGCGCGGTCAAAGTCCGCGTAGAAGTCGGCAAAGAGGTCGATCATGTCGCCCACGCGCATCCAGTCGGGGAAATAACCGCGGTCGGGCAGATAGCTGATGAGCTTCTTTGTCTCCACGCCCGGGGCGTTCCCGGCGATGCGGACCTCGCCCGCGGAGGGCTGCAGCAGCCCGTTGAGGATCTTGATGAGCGTCGTCTTGCCCGAGCCGTTCGGGCCCAGCAGCCCGATGATCCGCCCCGAGGGCAGGCTCAAATTCACGTTGTCGAGCGCCCGCACCTCGCCGAAGCTGCGGCTCAGGCCTCTGCATGTTACCAGTTCCTGCATCATTCCTTCTCCTTTCCCTCCGCGGCCAGCGCCGCGGCCTCGGAGCGGGCGAAGCCCAGCTCCTTCATATCGGAAAAATACTTTTCCGTCAGCTCCTCCGCCAGACGCTTGCGCGTCGCGTCGAGCACGCCCACGTCCTCGGTCACGCTGCGGCCGAGCGTGCGGTTGGTGGCGACGAGACCCTCGCTCTCCAGCTGGGCCATCGCGCGCTGCATCGTGTTGGGGTTGACCCCGGCCTCGGCGGCCAGCTCGCGTACCGTGGGGAAGCGCGAGCCCGGCGGATACACGCCGGTCACGATCCTGCGCCCGAGCTGCTCGGCAAGCTGCAGCCAGATCGGCCGGGAGCTCTTCAGATCAAAGTCCATAAACGCCCTCCTTTGTATCGCTGTATTAAGTGATTAATACAATAGCACAGCTCCGCATGTCTGTCAAGCGTTTTTCAAAAAGTTTTTTCGGCGTGCGTTGAACATGGCGCAAAACTATATTATAATGAGGCATCCGGAAGAACGGGGGGAGAGAGGCTTGAAGGACAAAACGGCGCTGCGAAAGCTCGCCTTTCTGCTGCTCATGGCGCTTTTCGGCTGCCTGGGGCTGCTTGTGCGCGCGATCGGCCTGCCCTCCGCGGTGACGGCCTGCCTGCGCGCCTGGGTCTCGGCGGCGGCGCTGGGCCTCTATCTGCTCGTCTCCCGCCGCCCGATCGACCGCGCCGGGACGCGGCGGTCGCTCGTGCCGATGCTCGTGAGCGGCGCGCTGATCGGTCTGGACTGGATCGGCCTCTTCGCGGCCTACAACCGCACGACGATCGCGACGGCCACGGTCTGCTATTACATCGAGCCGATCCTCGTGCTGCTCGGCGCGGCGCTGCTGCTGCGCGAGCGCTTCACGCTGCGGCACCTGCTGTGCGCGCTCGCGGCCTTCGCCGGCATGGTTTTCGTCTCCGGCGTTGCGGAGGCGGGCTTTGCGGCGGCGGATATCCGCGGGCCGCTCTTCGCGCTGCTCGGCGCGCTGGCCTACGCGGGTGTGGTACTGATCAATAAGAAGGTCCCGGGCGGGGACAGCCTCGTGCGTACGGCGATCCAGCTCGCCGCGGCCGCCGTGCTGACGACGCCCTACGTCCTGCTGACCGAGCGCGCGCCCCTCGCCCTCACGCCGCGGAGCGTTCTGCTGCTGCTCCTGCTTGGCGTCGCGCTCACGGCGATCCCCTATATCGCCTATTTCACGCTGATCGTGAAGATCCCGTCGCGCACGGTCGCGATCTTCTCCTACGCCGACCCGGTCGTGGCGGTGCTGCTGTCGGTGTTCCTGCTCGGCGAGCGCATGAGCGCCTTCGGCGTGCTCGGCACGGCGCTCATCATCGGCGCGGCGCTGATCTCGGAGCTGGGCGGGGACAGAGAAAAACACAAGGAGGATCCGATATGCTGATCCGTTATGAAGAAGAACTGGGCCTTGTCAAAGGCATCCTCACGGCCGCCGGCTTTCCGGAGGAGGATGCGGCGACGATCGCAAAGGTCATCGCGCACTCGGACTTCACCGGCGTCTATTCCCACGGCCTCTCGCGCCTGACGCGCTACATGCGCCAGATCGAGGCGGGCTCGCTCAATCCCCGGCCGGACTTCCGCAGGGTGGAGGACTCCGGCGCGGTGTCGGTCTACGACGGCGACAACGGCTCGGGCATCGTGGCGGTCAACCGCGCCTACGACGAGCTGCGCGAAAAGGCAAAGCAGTACGGCGTCGCGATGGCCTGCGGGCGGCGCAACGCCAACATCGGCTGCGGCTCGTACTACGGCTGGCGCGCCGCGGCGGACGATCTCGTCGCGCTCGTGACCTGCAACACCTACGCCTTCACCTCGCCCTTCGGCGGGGCGGACCGGCTGATCGGCACGAACCCGATCATCCTCGGCGTCCCGGCCGGCGAGGAGTATCCGATCGTCATGGACATCTCCACGACCTTCGTTGCGATGGGCAAGATCCAGGCCGCCGAGCGCGAGGGTCAGCCCATCCCCGACACCTGGGCCAAGGATCACGACGGCGCGCCGACGGCCGACCCGGCGCAGGCCTTCTCCCTCTCGCCGATCGCGGGGCACAAGGGCTACGGCCTCGCCGTCATGGTCGACGTGCTCTCGACGATGTTCTCCGGCGCCTGCTTCGGCACGGATATCGGCCTGTTCTCGAAGCTTGAAAAGGAGAACACGGGCTTTTGCCTGATCCTGATCGACCCGGCGCGGTTCATGCCGATCGATCAGTTCAAGGCGCGCGTGGACCGCTATGTGCGCATGATGAAGGACAGCCGCAAGGCCCCGGGCTTTGAAGAGATCTTCCTGCCCGGCGAGATCGAGTTCCGCAAATTCGAGCAGATGAAGCAGGCGGGCTTTGCCGTCAGCGAGGCGCTCGCGCGCGAACTCACGGAGCTCTCGGTCCGGCTCGGCGCGCTCGAGCCGGGCGCGGACTTCGCCGCGCTGGTCGCAAAGTTTTCGGCGTAAAGGAACAAAACGCCGCGCGCTGCGTCCAAATACCCGGAAAGAAGGAATGAACATGAAAAAAACGATGCCTATCATCCTGACCCTGCTCCTCGCGCTCGCGCTGCTCGCCGGCTGCGGCGCGCCCGCCGCGCCCGCGGCGGAGCCCACGGAGCAGTTCGCCGGTCTGCCGAACCCCGTCAAGGCGAGCTCGCGCGAGGAGATCGCGGAGCGCTTCGGTCTGGACATGGCCGCGCCGGAGGGCGCGGAGGAGATCAGCTACAGCATCATCGACGGCGAGACCCCGCTGGCGCAGCTCGGCTATTGCCGCGACGGGCTCAGCTGGTGCTATCGCGCGGCGAGGAGCGCCGAAACGGCGGACATCTCCGGCATGTACTACGAGTGGACGCGCCGCGCCGAAGGCGCGGGAGGCGCGCAGCTGCGCTGGAACGACGGCGAAGCGGGCGTGATCGAGCGCTTCGACGCAGCGGAGGGCCGCATGCTCTCGCTCTCGCTCGGCCACGGCGCGGACGAGAGCGTGCTCAGCGCCGAGGCGGCGCTGCTTTTCCCGGCTTCGGAGGCGCAGCGCGCCGAGCTGAACGCGCTGCTTGACGCGCTGCGCGGCCGGTATTTCCCCGGCACGGCGGGCAGCTCTCTCTCTGCCGCGGCCTGCGCGGCCGAGCTGGCCGATTTCTTTGCCGAGAGCGGGATCACGCCCGACGAGGTCGACGCGTGCGTGCGGGACTTCCTCGCGGCGCTCCCGGACGAGGACAGGGAGCTCTTCGAGCTGCAGCTCGACGGCGCGGTCTCCGCTTTCTCGAGCCTGACGGGCGAGAACGGTGCGGGCCTGCTCGGCGACTGCGGCTACGCGGCGCGGCATTTCCCCTGGGACGACGCGGGGGTCCGCGACTGCTTCGTCGCCCTGCTCGGCTCGGACTGAGGCCTTTGCAAAGGGAAGGATCTCCATGGAAGAAACGCTTTTTCTCCTGCGCCCCGACGAGAGCAGCATCGCTCAATATGAGGACTACCGCCGTGAGTTTCTCGAATCGGGCGACAGCATGGACGGCACCGGCCCGATGCGCCGCATCGAGAGCGGGCGCGACTGGCTCGCGCACGTCCGGAGCTACGAGAGCCCGGACACGCTGCCGGCGGGCAAGGTCCTCGCCACGCAGTATCTCCTTGTGCGCGAGAGCGACGGGAAGCTGCTCGGCATGCTGCAGCTGCGCCATTATCTCAACGATTATCTTGCGAGGATCGCCGGCCACATCGGCTATTCCGTGCGGCCGTCCGAGCGCCGCAGGGGCTATGCCCGGCGCATGCTCGCCATGGCGCTGGACGAGGCGCGCGCCCTCGGGCTCGAGCGCGTGATGATCTCCTGTTCTGTGGACAACGAGGCCAGCCGCCGCACGATCCTCGCCAACGGCGGCGTATTCCACAGCACGGTCTGGGACGAGGATGACGAAGAGATGCTCGAGCGCTACTGGATCGAGCTGTAAGGAGGAACGCATGGGAAACGACCTGTGCATCGACGTCGCGGGCGGCGTCGTCAACATCCGCGCCGGCGCGATCATCATGAAGGACGGGAAATTCCTGATGGCCGGGAACCCGCGTTCCGACTACCTCTACTCCGTCGGCGGCCGGGTCCGCTTCGGCGAGACGGCGGCGGAGGCCGTCGTGCGCGAGGTGCGCGAGGAGACGGGACGCACGCTGGAGATCGACCGGCTCGGCTTTGTGACCGAGGATTACTTCATCGGCGACAGCGTCGCAAAGATGGGCAAGGTGATCTACGAGCTGGGCTACTATTTCTACATGAAAACGCCCGCGTCCTTTGAGCCCGTGTGCGAGAGCTTCACCGAGGACGGCAGCGGGGAATTCCTCGTCTGGGTCGCGCCGGAGGAGGGGCGAAAGCTCTATCCGCTCTTCTTCAACGACGAGCTGCGGCATCCGGAGCAGACCGTCAAGCACTTTGTGACCGACCAGCGATAGCGCCCGCGGCCCGCGCGGCGCCGAAAGAAAAAACAGGGGCGCGTGATTGCTCACGCGCCCCTGTTTTTTTCAGCGTTTTTTCTTCTTTTTCTTTTTCCCGCGCCGGTCGCGGAAGAACAGCCAGCCCAGCGTTCCGAGCGCGATCAGGCTCGCGGCCATGAGCGCGACCCAGACCGCCGCGTTGTTGCCGTCTCCGGTCGGGACGCCGCGCCGGTCGACGCCCGTGACCGAGAAGATCGCCAGCGCCTTGCCGTCGGGATAGAGCACGCCGACGATGTGCTTGCCGGCCGTGAGACCCTTGAGGTAATCCGCCTTGATCTTCACGATCGTGCCGCCGGACTCGGTGCTGTAATACTTCGCGTCGACCTTCTTGCCGTCGACGGTCAGTCCCGTGAACTTGCCCAGCGCGCCGTTCGCGGCGAAGCGCAGGTTGACCGTGGTGCTCTTCGACCAGCTGCCGCCCGCGCCCTCGACGATCAGGTAGTTCGGCAGGTTGAAATCCTTTGCCAGGGAGCCGCTGTAGGTCCCCTTGAAGACGATGCTCGCCGTGCCGGTCTTTTTGTCGACGTCGTAGCTGTAGACCACGTCGTAGTCCGTGCCGTCCGTCAGCGTATGCTCGCCGTGCCGGATCGTGAGCGCCGGCGTGATGCCTGCGTCCTCCGGCCTGCAGGGCGTGATCAGCACGCCCGAAGCGAGCGCCTCCGCCGGGATCGGCGTGATCGTGAAGCTGCCCGCCGCGCTGCCGCCGTAGTTGCCCGTGCCCATGACCGCGACGGAGCCCGTCCCGATCGCGGTGTTGTTGCTGTAAGCGCCGAGCGTATAGTCGAGGTCCTTCTCCAGCGTGCGGCTCCCGTCACGGACGATGACCGCCGGCTTGAGCTCCTCGCCGTAATCGTATGCGATCTCGGCGGGGCTGACGGTGATCATTTCCGCCGTGATCGGCTTGGGCTGCAGCTTTGTGAGCGTGTACTCGCCGCTCTCCTTTGTCAGATCGCCGTCCGTGCTGCGGAAAACCAGGCGGTACTTGCCGCCCACGTCGGGCACGCTCTCGCCGTTCTTGACGGAGAAGCCGCCCTCCACCGTCTCGCCGTCGGCGGTAGCCGAGCCTCCGGAGAGCGAGACGATCTCCTCGAGCGCCGCGCCATAGACCTTGCCGTCCGCCTCGCTGACGCTCGGCCAGCTCACCTCAAGCGCAACGATCCGGAACTGCTTGCTCACCGTGCCGGTGTATGCCGTGCCGCTGCCCGTGACCGTGACGGTCGCCGTGCCGATCTCGACGTTGTCGGCGTAATTGAGCGTATAATCCGTGTTCTCTGTCAGCGTCGTCTCTCCGTCGCGGACGGTCACCGCCGGCGTCTGCGCCGTCCCGGTATAGGGCAGCCTCGCGGCGGCGAGCGTGACCATCTCATCCGTGAGTGCCTTGGCGCTCGCGGCCGGGACGGAATCGATCTGCGGATCGCTCTCGCCGCTGATGACAGTCGGCTCCGGGGTCGGTTCCGGGGTCGGTTCCGAGGTCGGCTCGGGGGTCGGCTCGGGCGCTGCGGCGAAGCGGATCGTGAGCATGGCCGCAGCCGTTCCGTCGCTCTCCGCCGCGGCCATCAGCGAAAGCGTCGAGCCCGCGGCGCAGTTGTCGGCGACGTACACGGTGTTTCCCTCGCGCCGCACGCCGAGCGGCCAGTCGCCCGCGGACCAGACGACGGCGCTGTCGACGACCTCGCCGTAGGGGTCGAGCACCACGCCGCGGTATTCCGCGACCGTCGTGCCGCCCGCGGCGGGGATCAGGACGGTATCCTCGTCCTCCAGCGGCAGATTGGCGCGCATCAGCTTCACCGCGTAGGGCGCGTGCGCCATGCGCGAGACCGTAAAGCTCTTCGTGCTGTCGACAAGCTCGGTGCCCTCCGCCGCGGCCGTTACCGTATAGCGGATCGGCTCGCTCATCGCGCTCTTGGCCTCGTTGGCGATGCGCACGCGGCCGTCGGAGCCGATCGAGACGCCCCCGGTGTGCGGGCTGATGCTCCAGTCGATCGTGATGCCGACGGCGTCGCCGCCGCCGTCCGTGACCGTGGCCGTGAAGGGCGCGCTGAAAAAGTCGGCGGCTCCGTCCGCGGGGACGGTGTAATCCGTCAGCGCGGGCGCATCGACGCGGATGGCCGCGGGCGCCGCCTCGGAAAAGACCGCCTCGGCGTTGATATCGCCCGTCACGAAGCCGATCGTATAAAGGCCGTCGACCGGCTGCACCGGCGTGCCGTTGATCGTCAGCGACTTGAGCTTGCAGCCCTCGGCGGGCCGGACGCTCACCGTCGCGCTGCCGCCGCGCCCCACGGCGGCCGGCGTGATGCTGACGCTCCCCTTTTCATCGGAGCCGTATGCGTTGAGCGAGAAGCGTGCGAAGCGGATGCGCGGCGCGGGGTCGTCCGCTCCGTTTTCATAGAGCGAAACGTCGTGCGCCGAGAACGCCGGCGAGTAGGGCGAGAGGTCCGTCACGCCCGTCTCGACGAGCTCGGCGAGATAGTCGCCGTAAGCGTCGGTCCCGTTGAGGCGGTAGAGGTTGTATACCAGGCTCTCCGAAGCCTCGTCGATCGTCGCCTCCAGGCCGAAGAGCCCGTCGCTCCCCGCGAGCGTGCACACGTCGATGAGCGCGCCGTCGCTCGTATAACGGTCCGTCAGCGGCGCGGAGCTGTCCCAGACCGCGACGTCGGGCGTCGCGGTGTCGAACTGGATCGCTCCCGTGCCGAGCGCGGAGTTCACGACGCGGACCGCCCCGCCGACGGACGAGGAAGCCGTCAGCCTTGCCTGCGCCTCAACGCGCAGGCAGTCCGCCGCGCCGTCGGCGTCGATGCAGATCGCCGTGCCGTCCGGATTCGTTACGGTGAGCGAGCCGTCGCCGCAGACGCAGATCGAGCCGCCGTAGCCCAGCGACTCCGAACGGATGGCCGTGAGCGTGCTGCTGCCGACAAGGCGCAGCCGGAAGTCCGCGCCCATCATCGTCAGATTGAGCACGACGCCTTCCCCGGCGAAGTTCGAAAGCGTCAGCGTATTGCTCCCGACGTCGTAGAACGCGCCCTCGACCGGGCAGTAGCGCGGCTCGGTCAGCTCGTTCGGGGCGAGGATCTGGCTCTCGACCGCGCCGTCGCCCGAGAAGAGCACCTTGTCCGCCGCGCCCGTAAGGGTCACGGAGGCCCAGACGCCCCCCCGGCTCTGCGGATTCGCTCCGTTCGCCGCGAAGACGGCGGCCGGTGCGAGCGACGCGACCAGCAGCGCGCATAATATGAAACTCAAAGCTTTTTTCAGCTTCACAGATTCTTCCTCCTCAACAGGCTCCCGCCTGTTGAAACGCCCTCCGCGCATGGGGGAACGCGTCCTTCCCGCGCGTCGATGCGCCTACTTTCCTAACATAGGATTGTAGCATCAAAACGCCGCTATTGCAATATATTTTGCGTTTTCAGCCGGAGTTTTAAGAAATCTTCACACTATATATTGTGTTTTGTAATCACTTGACAATCTTTTGCAAATACTGTGGGGACAGCGCGAGACGGCGGGATCTCTCCCGCCGTCTCGCGTGCTTATCCGGTCATTGCGTCAACGAAGTCCGGCAGGCCGGGTCGGAAGCCGTGCCTGCCGCTGTGCCCGAAGCTCTTTTTCAAAGAAGCCCGGCCGCTTCGGCGCCGCTGTACACCAGCTTCGCGCCTTTGAAATCGGCGCCGGGCAGGAAGGGCCGCAGCTTCTCCGCCGTCTTGCCGATGCCGCTTCCGCCCGAGGTGGCGAAGGCCGCGACCTTCTTGCCCGACCAGTCATAGCCCTTGCAGAAGCTGCTCACGACCAGCGGCGCGCAGCCGTACCAGATCGGGAATCCGATCAGCACGCTCTCGTAATCGGCAAAGTTCTCGATCCGTCCGCTCACCGGCACGTCCTTCTTTGCCATGAACTCCCGGTTGCAGCGGGCCAGCGGGTTTCTCCAGTTCAGATCCGCCGCCGTGTAGGGCTTCTCCGGCGTGATGGCGTAAAGCTCCGCGCCCAGCGCCTCCGCCGCTTCCTTTGCGGCGCGGGCCGTCGTGCCGCGCTCGGCGCTGAAATATACGATCAAGGTCTTCATGTTCGTCTCCTCCCCGTTCCTGTATATCCGGATTATAACCGATAAACGGCCGTGATGCAACGGGTCGCGGCGCAAAGAGAAAACCGCCGCAGGCACAGAGGCCTGCGGCGGGGCGGGAGATTCAAAAAGGGCTCCGGGCGGAGCGCGCCCGGACGATGCGCGCCCTCAGCCGAGGCTGTTCTGCACGGCCACGGCGACGGCGACCGTCGCGCCGACCATGGGGTTGTTGCCCATGCCGAGGAAGCCCATCATCTCCACGTGCGCGGGGACGGAGGACGAGCCGGCAAACTGGGCGTCGGAGTGCATGCGGCCCATCGTGTCGGTCATGCCGTAGGAGGCGGGGCCGGCGGCCATGTTGTCCGGGTGCAGCGTGCGGCCGGTACCGCCGCCGGAGGCGACGGAGAAGTACTTTTTGCCCTGCTCCACGCACTCCTTCTTGTAGGTGCCCGCGACCGGGTGCTGGAAGCGGGTGGGGTTGGTGGAGTTGCCGGTGATGGAGACGTCGACGCCTTCGGCGTGCATGATGGCCACGCCCTCGCGCACGTCGTCCGCGCCGTAGCAGCGCACGTTGGCGCGCTCGCCCTCGGAGTAGCGGATCTCGCGGACGACCTTCAGCTCGCCGCTGAAGTAGTCGAACTGGGTCTGGACGTAGGTGAAGCCGTTGATGCGGGAGATGATCTGCGCCGCGTCCTTGCCCAGGCCGTTGAGGATGACGCGCAGGGGCTGCTTGCGGACCTTGTTGGCGTTGCGCACGATGCCGATCGCGCCCTCGGCGGCGGCGAAGGACTCATGGCCGGCGAGGAAGGCGAAGCACTTGGTCTCGTCGCTCAGGAGCATCGCGGCGAGGTTGCCGTGGCCGATGCCGACCTTGCGGCTCTCGGCGACGGAGCCGTCGATGCAGAAGCTCTGCAGGCCGACGCCGATGTAGCGGGCGGCCTCCTCGGCGTTTTTCGCCCCGGCTTTCAGGGCGATGGCCGCGCCGACGCAGTAGGCCCAGCAGACGTTTTCAAAGCAGATGGGCTGGATGCCCTTGGCGATCTCGTAGGGGTCGAAGCCGGCGGCCTTGCAGATCTCGCGCGCCTCCTCGACGGAAGCGATGCCGTACTCGGCGAGCACGCCGTTGATCTTGCCGATGCGGCGATCGTAGTTTTCAAATAATGCCATCGTCTGCACCTCCCTTATTCCTTGCGCGGATCGATGTACTTCACGGCGGCGTCCCACTGGCCGTAGTGGCCGGTCGCCTTTTTGAGCGCCTCGTTGGCGTCCATGCCGCCCTTGATGAAGTCCATCATTTTGCCGAGGCTGACAAACTCATAGCCGATGATCTCGCCTTCGGCGTTGAGCGCCATGCGGGAGCAGTAGCCCTCGGTCATTTCCAGATAACGCGGTCCCTTCTCCTTGGTGGCGAACATCGTGCCGACCTGGGAGCGCAGGCCCTTGCCGAGATCCTCCAGCGAGGCGCCGACGAGCAGGCCGCCCTCGGAGAAGGCGCTCTGCGTACGGCCGTAGACGATCTGCAGGAACAGCTCGCGCATGGCGGTGTTGATCGCGTCGCACACGAGGTCGGTGTTGAGCGCCTCAAGCAGCGTCTTGCCGATGAGGATCTCCGAGGCCATGGCCGCGGAGTGGGTCATGCCGGAGCAGCCGATCGTCTCGACCAGCGCCTCCTGGATGATGCCGTCCTTGACGTTGAGCGTCAGCTTGCAGGCGCCCTGCTGCGGCGCGCACCAGCCGATGCCGTGGGTGAAGCCGGAGATGTCTCCGATCTGTTTCGCCTGTACCCATTTTCCTTCTTCGGGGATCGGGGCGGGGCCGTGGTATGCGCCTTTGGCGACGGGGCACATATGCGTGACTTCTGCTGTGTAAATCATAGGCCATTCCTCCTGTTAAAAATCAAGCTGATGCCTCTGCGGGAAGCAGGGGTCATCAGCCTTCTGTCCGGTGTTCCGGGGGTTCCGGGAGAGCTTTGTTCCCTTCACTCGCATCATATCAAAAGCCCCGTCCGAAAGCAAGCATTTCTTGCAAAAGGCCGCCTTTTTCCCGCGTTTTCCCGCTCCGCCGCCGTTTTTCCCGCCGCGGGGAGGTCTCGGCGCGCGCCCTGCGCGAAGCGCCGATTTTTTGATGCGCCCCGCCGAAAGGATCGGACAGATTCGACAAAAGAAGCGTTTACGTCTTGACTTTTTCTCTTTACCGATTTATAGTGATAAACGGCATTCACAATTCGTTCATCTTTTCGCGTTCCGCAACATATTAAAAAGGGAGGATCCTCATGATTACCAACGGCTTTACCTATGTGGCCGTGCTGCTGTTCATGGCGGCTGTTCTGGTCACGCTGGAGAAAACGGCGAAGGGCGGACTGCAAAAGTTCTTCAAGTTCATCCCGGCCGTCGTTCTCTGCTACCTCGTCGCGATGCTTCTGTGCACGCTGAAGGTCTGGGACCTGGCTGAGACCAAGCCCGCCTACAGCGCGCTGAAAAACAACCTGACCTATGCGATGATCTTCGCGATGCTGCTGCGCTGCGACATCCGCAAGGTCCTGCGTCTCGGTCCCCGGATGCTCATCGGCTTCTTCTCCGCCACGGTGACCATCATCATCGGCTTTATCGTCGCCTTCGTTCTGATGAAGGGCGTGATCGGCAAGGACGCCTGGATGGGTCTGGGCGCTCTGTGCGGCTCCTGGATCGGCGGCAGCGGCAACATGGTCGCGGTGCAGGCCGCGCTGGATATCAGCGAGGCGGACATGGGCTACGCGCTCGTGATCGACTCGATCGACTACTCGCTGTGGGTCATGTTCCTGCTCTGGGCCATCCAGCTCGCCCCGCGCTTCAACAAGTGGACCAAGGCCGACACCACCCGGCTTGACGAGGTCTCCGTCCGTCTCGAGGAGGAGGCCAAGCTGAACACCAAGCCCGTCACCTTCCAGAGCCTGCTGCTCCTGATCGGCTGCGCCTTCCTGGTCAGCGCCATCGCCACCAACATCGGCGCCAAGCTCTACGCCTGGACCGGCTTCTCGGACAAGGCCACCTGGACGGTCCTCTTCGTCACCGCCGTCGCGCTGATCGCGGCCGTCACGCCGCTCGGCAAGGTCGCCGGCTCCAACGAGGTCTCCAACCTCCTGCTCTATGCGGTCATCGGCCTGCTGGCCTCCCGCGCCAGCCTGCTCGAGCTGGGCGACGCGCCCGCCTGGATCCTCACCGGCTTCATCGTCCTGGCGATCCACACCGTGCTGATGCTCATCATCTGCAAGCTGCTCAAGCTCGACCTCTTCACCGCGGGCGTCGCCTCGCTGGCCAACATCGGCGGCACGGCCTCCGCGCCGGTCCTCGCCGGCTCCTACTCCGGCTCGCTCGTCCCGGTCGGCATCCTCATGGCGCTGATGGGCTACGTCGTCGGCACGCCGCTGGCCGTGCTGTGCGCCAACATCATGAAGTCCCTCGCCTGAACCGGCACACGCCGCTCCCTGCGGGTCCGCGGCGTCTCATAAGGAAAAACGCTATGCAGGTGATTCGTTCACTTGCATAGTGTTTTCTCCGGCTGTTTCTGCGGCGTACCGCCGCGTCTGATGAAAGGAGAATGATCGATGGGCGTTCTATCCGGTCTCGAGCCGAAATGCGTCTTTCGTTTTTTTGAAGAGCTCTGCGCCATCCCGCACGGCTCGGGCAACACGCGTGCGATCAGCGATTACCTCGTCGCCTTTGCGCGCGAGCGGGGCCTGCGCTGCCGCCGGGACGACGCGAACAACGTCGTGATCTGGAAGCAGGCCTCCCACGGCTATGAGGACGCCCCGGCCGTGATGATCCAGGGCCACATGGACATGGTCTGCGAGAAGGAGCCCGGCTGCGAAAAGGACATGGAGCGCGAGGGGCTCGAGCTCTTCGTCGACGGCGACGAGATCGGCGCGCGCGGCACGACGCTCGGCGGCGACGACGGTATCGCGGTCGCCATGGCGCTCGCCGTGCTGGACGACGACGCGATCCCCCACGCCCCGCTCGAGTGTCTTTTCACCGTCGACGAGGAGATCGGCATGCTCGGTGCCCGCGCGCTCGACGCCTCCGATCTGTTCGCCACCCGTCTGCTGAACCTCGACTCCGAGGCCGAAGGCGTCCTGACGGTCAGCTGCGCGGGATCGACGCGCGCGGTCTGCACACTCCCCGTCGCGCGCGAGCCCTTCGACGGCGAGGTGATGCGCCTCACGATCAGCGGCCTGATCGGCGGCCACTCCGGCGAGGAGATCCACAAGGGCCGCGCCAACGCGAACATCCTGCTTGGCCGTGCGCTCTGCGCGCTCTCCGGCGTGAGCGCGCTGCGTCTGATCGAGGCGCAGGGCGGCAGCAAGGACAACGCCATCCCCCGCGAGGCCGAGGCCCTCGTCTCCCTGGCCGACCCCTCCGCGGCGCAGACCGCCGCGGAGGAGCTCTGCGCCGCGCTGCGCGGCGAGTACCGGGCGGCGGACGGCGGGGTGACGGTTGCGCTCTCGCGCGCCGACGCCGCGCTTCTCCCGATGACGGAGGAGAGCACCCGCCGCGCGGTCTGCTTTTTGTTCTGCGCTCCGAACGGCGTCCAGATGATGAGCCCCGAGGTCCCCGGGCTGGTACAGACCTCGCTCAACCTCGGCCGGGTCACGACGGAGGCCGACGCGCTCACCGCCCGCTTCATGGTGCGCTCGAGCGTCAACTCCCAGAAGGACGAGACCACCGCGCGCGTCGCCGCGCTCTGCCGGACGCTCGGCGGCACGGTCGAGATCCCCGCCTCCTACTCCGCCTGGGAGTACCGCGCCAATTCGCCGCTGCGCGAGCGGATGGTCGAGGCCTTCCGCCGCGTCTACGGCAGCGAGCCGAAGATCGAGGCGCTGCACGCCGGGCTCGAGTGCGGCATCCTCTCCGGCAAGATGCCGCGGCTCGACTGCATCTCCTACGGGCCGGACCTGCTCAACATCCACACGCCGCGCGAGCGGCTGCGCATCGCCTCCACGCAGCGCGTCTGGGCGCTGACGCTCGAGGCGCTCCGCCTGCTCCGCTGAAGACGCCGAAAGAAGGAGGACAAGATCATGGCAAAAGACAAGACCTCGATCGTCTTCACGGGCGACATCGGTTTTGACCGCTATATGGACCGCCGCTGGGAGGACGAGGATCTCCTCTCCGCCCCCGTGCTGGACTTCTTCCGCAGCGCCGATCACGTCGCCGCCAACGTCGAGGGCGCGCTCATCGACGCCGCCGACGACGGCAGCCGCGGCGTCTTCTTCCACAGCATGAGCCCCGAGGCCGTCTGCGTCCTGGAGAAGATCGGCGCGGATATCTGGTGCATCGGCAACAACCACACGATGGACGCGGGGCGCGAGGGCGTGGTGAGCACCCGCGCCGTCGCCCGGGAGAAGGGCGCGCTCACCGTCGGCGCGGGCCTCAACGAGATCGAGGCCTCCGAGCCGATCTATCTCGACGAGGCGGGCGGCATCGGGATGTTCGGTGTGGCCTATATGGCCGAGTGCATCCCCGCGACCGCGACCGAGCCGGGCATCTTCCGCTGGGACGACATGGAGCTGATCGCGCGCCGCATCGCGGAGGTCAAGTCAAAATGCCGCTGGTGCGTCGTCGTCTCCCACGGCGGCGAGGAATTCACCAGCATGCCCAGCCCCTACACGCGCGAGCGCTATCTCAAATACCTGGAGCTCGGCGCGGACGTTGTGGTCGCGCACCATCCGCACGTGCCGGAGAACTACGAGACCTTCGACGACGGCAAAGCGATCTTCTATTCGCTCGGCAATTTCATTTTCGACACGAACTATCAGCGCGCGCACCTCTATACCGACCTCGGCGTGCTGCTCAAGCTGATCTTCACCGTGGACCGGCTCGATTTCGAGGCCGTCGGCATCCGGATCGTCCGCGGCGACGAGCGCATCGAGGCCGCTCCCCTGCCCGACATCTTCACCGATATCCGCGCCGCCGACTATGAGCTGCTCGCCCCGCTGGCGGCCAAGGCCTTCGTCGCGGAGGACCGCCGCAAGATGATCTATCTCGAGCCGGAGCGCTTCACGAACGCGTCCGAGGAGGTCTGGAACGGCTACTTCTTCAGCACCGAGCCGGACGGCTATTTCGAGGGCGCGCACATGGACTTTTCGATCATCGTCCCCTTTGCCGCCACGGCGGAGGAGGGCGCCTGGAAGCGCAGCCCGCTCGAGAAGGTCAAGCGCTACATCCTCCGCCAGCTGGAGGACTGATCCCGCACGGGACGAAAAAAACGCTCTTCTGTCTTTTCGACAAAAGAGCGTTTTTTTGCTGTCCTTATGCCTTCATCAGCTCCCGCAGCGCGTCCGCCGTCTCCGTTTCCGGGCTCTCGTTTCCCGGCGCGGGGAGGCGGAAGCCTCGGATCGGCGCGCGGAAGGTCAGACAGAAGATCACAAAGGACCTGTCCTTCTCCTCCTCGCGCCGCGCGGTCCTTCAGTCGCAGTCGAAGATCGTCTTTTTCGCTACCAGATCGCCGTACTCGGACTTCCAGCGCAGATGCGGCGCGGACACGTCGTAGGCGCTCAGCGCCTCCTTGTCCATGTCCATGACGATCATCATGTCATACCGGTTCGGCCTCTCGGAATTGGACAGCCGGACGTCCACTCCTCGGACGCCGGGGATGGAGAGCGTCTCTTCAAAGATGCGGCGCACCGGTCCGGAGAGCGCGCGGAAATCCGTTCCCTCCGTAAACTTTACGATGATATAGTGTTTCATGTCTCCTCCTTGCGGGACAAAAGGCTCCTCTTCGGCGTGTCCGCCGCTTTATTTCGGGAGGACCGCCCTGTATTCGCTCACGTTCAGCACGGTCTCGCCGTCGATCTGCGCCGCGCAGGGGCGGGAGAAGCGCACGGTGACCTCGTTTCCGGTAAAGAGACTGACCATGTCGGTCTTGCTCACGTGTTCGCCCTTGAAGATGGACGGGAAGGCGATGAGGGCCTTGAGCTTGGAGCGGCAGTGGTAGACCACCACGGTCAGCTTGTCCGAGAAGCGGTCCTGGTCCGGGGCCATCTTCATGCCGCCGCCGTAGTATCTGCCTTTCATCGTCGGCGCGATCCAGACGTGGTCGAATTCGTGCTTCACGCCGTCGACCGTGATCTCCGCGCGGCAGGGCTTGAAGTGGAACAGCAGGCCCTTGATGGCGATGCCGGAGTAGTCGATCTTCTCCTGCGGGTTCTTCTCCTTGATCTGGTCCGCCACCTCGCAGCAGTAGCCGTCAATGCCGAAGCCCATGTTGTTGATGAAGAGCTTTTCCATGCCGTTGACGTACACCGTCGGCAGATTGGCAAGATAGGGGTTGATGAGGACCTCCTCGCCGGGCTGTCTGCCGATGTCGGTCAGGAAATCGTTGCCGGTCCCGCCGCCGAGCAGGTAGATGCTGTTGCGGATCTCCGTGCCCCTGACGGCGTTGATAAAGTAGTTCAGCGTGCCGTCGCCGCCGAGCAGGACGACCTCGTCCTCCGGTGCGAGCGCCGCGAGGTAGGACGGGTAATCCAGCCCGACCGCGTCGACCAGCTCGGTGCCGGCCGGCACCTCGGGGCGGATGCCGTTGTTTGCCAGGGAGTTGTAAAGATAGTATTTCATGTCGCTTTCCTCCGTTTCATAAAAGTCCCAAAACGATCAAAAGCTCGCCGAGCGAGTAGGTGAGCATCACCAGAAAATGGGTTTTCAGGCGGCTGTCCTTCTTGAAGCGCACGAAGAACAGCGACGAGTCCGAGACAAAAAACAGCGCGGCGCCGATCGCCGTGGTGATCGTCGCGGCCGAGGGCGCGCTGACGCAGCGGAAGACGGCAAAGCAGTTCATCGCGCCGTTGATCAGCAGGTAGAGGAACATCGGGTAGAACAGCGCCTTGGGAAGATGCGGCCGGAGCTTTGCGAAAAGGATAGCGACCGCCGCTGCGAAGAACAGAGCCAACGCGACGACGAGCGCTCCCGGGATCCGCGCGAAGTCGATATCCCGGCAATAGCCCGCGATAAAAAAGGCGTGGCTGATCATGAAGGCGATCCCGCCGGCCGTGAACCACTTGACGCCCTTCGGGATCAGCAGCACGTCCCCGATCCAGCTGAAGAGCAGCGCGAGGAGGATCGCCGCCGCCGGCGCGCGGGCCGCGAGCGCATAGAAGCCGAGCAGCGACAGCAGGATAAAGGGCTTGGTGACGTTGCGCAGCTTTGTGTCCTTCCGGGCCGACGCATAGAGATGGACGGCCGTCGAGAGGATAAAGATCATCAAAAACACGGTTTTCATGGATTCGCACTCCCGGGGAGCTGACTCCCCTCTCGCCCCGCATCGCTGCGGAGCGGCCAAAAATTCACTAATAAAAAGATACCATATCGTGCGTTCCGGGGCAAGAGCGCAGCGCAAAACTTTTCCGCGCTCGGAGCTCCCGCTCCCGTCCGGGTCCTGCCCTTTCTTTGCAAAAAGCCGCCCGGCATAGAGCCGGGCGGCTTTTACATTGTATAACCTTTACACGAGAGGCGCCTCTCCTCTGCACAAAATCAAAACCCGGCACAGCGGAATGCCGAAGTTGTCGACGAGGCATGAAGCGCCCGTGCGGTTTTGATTTTGAAAGGAGGAGCGACGGAGCGAGTGAGAGACGGCGTTTGCTGCGAAGCATGAAAAGTCGTCGCGAACGATACGAAGTCCGCGACGACGTGCCAAAGTACGCCCAAAAGGTACGGAACCATAGAAAGCACAAAGAAAAGGTGCGTTCAGTTCCAGGCGACGTGAATTAACGGAGCCCCGATTTTTCATAAAGCTCTGTATTCCAAATGACCCAGTTCTTATAAATCTCTTCAAAAGACTCCCCGATTGTGACATCCATTTCCGCAGTCTTTGTATTCCAGTTCGTAAAAACCCACTCTTTGGAGTAGGTATCTGCAAGATAGGCTATGATACATGCCGCCTCGATGTGAGAAACTTTGTCTGCACTCGGGTTTTGCTGGATCTGAGGCGTTCGGGTAATTGTAACATCAGAAACTGAAAAGTATTCTTTCCCGACCAATTGTCCCTGCGCAATGACTTGAGCTGTACCGATATAAAACAGCTTCGGATCTATACACTCTTCTTTCTCATCCCATGCGCCATGCTCTTTGTAAAACAAGGCCGTTTCCTCAGGTATCCCCATATTAATGCTTCGAAGCATACGGTTCTTACATACAATTTTAGATATGTATTCAGCGATGCCTTCCGCCCAGAAGCCCTCTGACGGGGGAGCTTCTGAACAATGCATGGTCAGATAATGCACATATTCGTGAAGAAGAGATTCCTTTGCCATATCCCATCCGGAAAACAGTTTGATGAAATTGCTTCTTTCATTGTAATAGGCGCCCGCAACTTCTGAGATACCTGCTCTTCCACTGAAATCAGTATAAATATCAACCGGAGGAATCTCTTCTTGAATATATCCGGTCAATGCATCTCTGGCGTCGGAAAAATCCTGTTCTAAGTCATTCAGGATTTCCGCAAGTCCGGCATAATAATCCTCTTCACCCAGCAACGAAATATCTTCCCCGGAGAGATACCATGTGGATGAATCTGTACGTAGAACATACGGATAGGTTGCTTTGTTGTCTCGTTGATTGTTCTCAATTGTATAGCCATTCCCAGACAAAGCATCCCTCTTACTGCATCCAGGCAGAAGGATAATCGACGTAAGCAGGAGCATCATGACGGTTGAAAGTATCTTTGCTCTATGCATTTATAAGAACCTCTCTCACTGATCACGATTTATCGAGTTGAGTATACCATACGCCGATCTCTATAACAACAAGAAAGCTCCCTTGCCTTTGGTAGACAAAAGAGCTTTCTTTCGTGGCGGAGGGTGCAGGATTCGAACCCGCGTGGGCTTGCGCCCTAACGGTTTTCAAGACCGCCCCGTTATGACCGCTTCGGTAACCCTCCGTGTATGTCAGCTCCCTCGCGGGAGCTTACGACGATATGAACTTGTCTCGGATCGCTTGTTCATGGGGCCGCCCCGCAGGGCGGCTTCTTTTATATATCACACACCCCGCGGCCTGTCAACGCGAAAGCCGCGGCGCGTCAGAACTCGCGCAGCACGAGATCGGTCTCGCCGGAGTTGAGCCCCAGCTCGACGCGCTTCACTCTCGCGTCCGCGGCGTAGCGGCTGCGGATGCCGTCGCGCAGCGCGGTGCCGCCGCGATAGCCGTGGATGACGCGGATGCGGTACGCGCCCTTTGCGCGGCGCAGCGCCGCGTCGATCGCGATCTGCGCCTGGTAGAGCGTCATGCCGTGCACGTCCAGCTCGACGATCGCCCTGTCCGGCGCGCTCAAATGATGAACCCCCCGTCGCAGCCGAGGACCTGCCCGGTCGTATAGCTCGCCTCGTCGGCGAGGAAGCGGATCGCCCGCGCGATCTCCTCCGGCGCGCCGAGGCGGCCCATCGGGATCACATCGCGCGCCAGCGAGTCGAGCGTCTCGCGCCCCAGCACCTGCACCATATCGGTGTCGATCACGCCGGGCGCGACGCAGTTGACGCGGATGCCGCTCGGCGCGAGCTCTGCGGCCAGCGAGCGCGTCAGCCCGATGATCGCGTGCTTTGTGGCGGAATATGCCGTCTCGCAGCTTGCGCCGTGGCTGCCCCAGATGGAGCTTACGTTGACGATGCAGCCCGCGTGCTCGTGCAGCATGTGCGGCAGCACCGCCCGGATGCAGTTGAAGCAGCCGCCGAGATTGACCGCGAAAATGCGCTGCCACCATTCCGGCGTGATATCCTGAAACTGGTGCTGTTCGGCGATGCCCGCGTTGTTGACCAGCAGCGTCACATATCCGAGCTCCCGCTCGACGCGGCGGACCATCGCGTCTACCGCCGCGGCGTCGGCGACGTCGGCCTGCTGCGTGACGACCTGTCCGCCCGCGGCGCGCAGCTCCGCGGCCAGCGCCTCGGCCCTGTCCTCGCGCTCGATATAGTTGATGCACACGGCGTAGCCCGCGGCGCAGAGCTCGCGTGCCGCCGCCGCGCCGATGCCGCGGGACGAGCCCGTGATCAGAGCGACCTTCATACCTCGCCCTCCCGTTTTTTCAGATCCTCCTCGATCAGCGTGCGCGCCCGCTCGGCGAGCTGGGCCGTCGGCATCGTGCGCACCTGCTCGGCGGGGATCACCTCGAGGATATCCACATACACATCCGTGCGGCGCAGCGGAAAGTTCTTTTTCACCTGATCCGTGCCGCTGCATGCGGCGATGACCAGCGGCGCGGGCGCGCGCTGGGCGATCTTGAACGAGCCGTGGTGGAAGGGCAGCAGCTCGCGCGTCTTGCTGCGCGTGCCCTCGGGGAAGATGCAGATGCTGCACAGATCGCGCCGCAGATACTCCTGCGCGGCCTTGATCGTCTTGAGCGCCTCGCGGTCCCTCTCGCGGTCGATCGGCAGGAAGCAGGCCCCGGCGGCGATGCGTCCCAGCACCGGCAGACGCATGTTCGAGGGCTTGGAGATGAAGGCGAGGTTGTACTTTTTCAGAAGGTTGAAGAGCATCAGCGGGTCGAACAGCGAGCGATGGTTCGTCACCAGCAGGAAGCGCTCGTTCTCCGGCAGCTTCTCCCCGCCGTTGAGGTGCGCGCGCACCCTGCAGTAGGAACAGCACATCCCGCCTCCGTCGGCGACGTAGGCGCGGCAGAGCGGGTTCTGCTTCTCGCGCGGCCAGGTCGGATCGATGAACAGGCTCACGACCGCCGCGGAGAGGACGTACAACGCGCTCAGCGCCGGGATGCCGAGCACGAAGACGAGCAGACATTTCCACAGCTCCGTGAGCGGCAGCGCGGCGGCGAAGCCGTAAGCGACCGCGGCGAGCGCGGAGACGACGGCAAAAATGCTGACGAGCATATCGCATACTCCTTAAAGTTCAAAAAACTGTATCTTTGCTTTTTCTACTATATACCACCGCCGCGGCGTTTTCCAAGTCTTTTTTCGGATTCTTTACAATTTCTTCGGATTCTGCCGCGGCGTTTCAAGTTTTCCGTTGCAAGCTTCTCCGTTTCGTACTAAAATGGCAGTATGGAAAGTATGCCCCCTCATCATAACAAAAGGAGTACGCCGCCATGAAGTACATCATGTCCCTCGACCAGGGCACCACCTCCTCGCGCTGCATCCTCTTTGACCGCGCCGGCAACATCTGCGCCACCGCGCAAAAGGAGTTCCGGCAGATCTTCCCCCGCCCCGGCTGGGTGGAGCACGACGCGAACGAGATCTGGGACACCACGCTGGAGGTCTCGCGCAGCGCGATGAACAAGCTGGGCGTCACCGCTGCGGACGTCGCCGCCATCGGCATCACCAACCAGCGCGAGACCACCGTGATCTGGGATAAAAAGACCGGCGAGCCGATCGCCAACGCCATCGTCTGGCAGTGCCGCCGCACCTCCGACATCATCGACGGCGTCGTCAAGGCCGGCTGGAGCGACAGGATCCGCGCCAAGACGGGTCTCGTGCCGGACGCGTACTTTTCCGGCTCGAAGATCAAGTGGCTGCTCGACAACGTCCCCGGCGCGCGCGAGCGGGCGGAGCGGGGCGAGCTGCTCTTCGGCACGATCGACACCTGGCTGATCTGGAAGCTGACGAAGGGCCACGTCCACGTCACCGACCAGACCAACGCCAGCCGCACGATGCTCTACAACATCCACGATCTGCGCTGGGATCCCGAGCTGCTCGAGCTGCTCGACATCCCCGCATGCATCCTCCCGGAGGTCAAGCCCTCCAGCTGCGTCTACGGCTACAGCTCCTTCGAGCTCTACGGCGGCGAGATCCCCATCGCCGGCGCGGCGGGCGACCAGCAGTGCGCCCTCTTCGGCCAGTGCTGCTTCAAGCCCGGCGAGATGAAAAACACCTACGGCACGGGCTGCTTCCTGCTGATGAACACCGGCGTCGAGCCGGTCATGAGCCGCAGCGGCCTCGTCACGACGATCGCCGTCGGCTTTGAAAACGAAGTGCAGTACGCCCTCGAGGGCAGCGTCTTCGTCGCCGGCGCGGCCGTGCAGTGGCTGCGCGACGAGCTGATGGTGCTCACCAGCGCCAAGGAGAGCCAGCAGTACGCCGAGTCCGTCGCCGACAGCGCGGGCGGCTACGTCGTGCCCGCCTTCACGGGTCTCGGCGCGCCCTACTGGTCGCAGCGCGCCCGCGGCGCGATCGTCGGGCTGACCCGCGGCTTCGGCCGCGCGCACCTCGTCCGCGCGACGCTTGAATCCCTCGCTTACCAGACGAACGATATCGTCACCGCCATGGAGCAGGATTCCGGCATCCCCATCAGGGGTCTGAAGGTCGACGGCGGCGCCTGCGCCAACAGCTTCCTCATGCAGTTCCAGAGCGACGTCACCGACTGCGAGGTCTACCGCCCCAAGTGCATCGAGACCACGGCGCTCGGCGCGGCCTATCTCGCGGGTCTGGCCGTCGGCTACTGGAAGAGCCTCGACGACATCCGTGACAACTGGGCGATCGACCGCGTGTTCACGCCCGCCATGGACGAGGCCAAGCGGCACGAGCTGCTGCACGGCTGGCACAAGGCCGTCCGCTGCGCCCTCACCTGGGCCGACGAGGATGAGGATCTCTGACTCCCCCCGGCTCTGCGAAGACCTCCTTCGCCCTCTGCCTCCCGCAGGAAAATAACACGACAAAGGAAAGAATCATGGACTACACCAGACTGAAAAACTGCGAGCTCTTCCTCTTTGACATGGACGGGACGCTCTACCTCGGCGACGAGGTCTACGACGGCGCGCGCGAACTGATGTTTGATTTTCCGCGCATGGGGAAGAAATATATCTATCTGACGAACAACTCCTCCCGCGCGGGCGAGGACTATATCCACCGTCTGCGCCGCCTCGGCTTCCCCTGCGAGCGGGAAAACGTCTTCACCTCCGGCATGGCCACGGGCATGTACCTCAACCAGCACCATCCCGGGGCGAGCGTTTATCTCGCCGGGACAAAGGCCTTCCACCGCGAGCTTCTCAGCTACGGCATCCGGCTCGTCAACGACGAGCTGGGCCACACCGAGGCCGAGCTCGTCGACGTCGTCGTGCAGGGCTTCGACACCGAGCTGGTGTATGAAAAGCTCGACCGCGCCTGCCACTTCCTGCGCCGCGGCGCGGTCTTCATCGCGGCCAACCCCGACTGGGTCTGCCCGATGCCGGCCGACGAGGTCCTGCCCGACTGCGGCAGCATCTGCGCCCTGCTTACTGCCTCGAGCGGCCGGGAGCCCACCTTCATCGGCAAGCCCAACCGCAACATGGTCGATGTGATCTCGGCCATGACGGGCATCCCCAATGAAAAGATCTGCTGCGTGGGCGACCGGCTCTACACCGACATCGCCGTCGCGCAGAACGCCGGTGCCGTCAGCGTGCTGGTCCTCTCGGGCGAGACCTCGCCGGAGATGGCCGCTGCCGCCGAGCGGCAGCCCGACTACACGCTGCCCAGCGTCAGGGAGCTGCACGAGCTTATCCGCTGATCCCGGAACGAATCGCAGCGCCCCGGCAGTCTCTCGCCGGGGCGCCGCCTCCCTTGTCGAAGAAAGAACTGCCATGAACATCACCGTTTTATTTCCCATCCTGACCGTCCTGCTGATCGTCTGCTTTTTCCTGTGTCTGCCCCCGGCGCGGGACCCCGCGCCGGTCAAAGGGAAGGCGAAGCAGACGAAGCCGGCGAAACGGACGAAACCGGACGCTCCGGACGGCCCCGCCCCGCGCGGGTACGGCGAGAGCGCCGCCGTGCTGCTCGTCACGCTGCTGTACGCGCTCGCGGCTTTCTCGCATCTCGGCGACCGCAGCGCGCCGCAGAGCAGTGTTGTTTTTTCCGACGGCGACAGCGTCGTGCTCGAGCTTGACGGCACGTACGACGTCTCCCGCGCGATGGTATACAGCGTGCTCGGCACCGGCAGCTTCAGCTTTTACCTTTCCGAGGACGGCAGGAACTGGACGGAGACCGCGGAGCTCGATCAGAACTATGTCGCGCTCCTTAAATGGCACGAGGTCGAGCTTCCCGGCCGCGCGCGCTTTTTGAGCGTCACGGCCTTCGGCGAGCCCGAGCTCGGCGAGATCGCGCTCTTTTCCGCCGACGGAGCGCGGCTTCCCTGGCGCACGGCCGGCGCGCTGAGCGACGAGCAGTCGCTCGTGCCCGAGAAGTCCACCTTCATGAACTCCAGCTACTTTGACGAGATCTACCACGCCCGCACGGCGCTTGAGCATCTTCGCGGCGTATGGCCCTATGAGATTACGCATCCCCCGCTCGGCAAGCTGATCCTCGGTCTGGGGATCTCGCTCTTCGGCATGACGCCCTTCGGCTGGCGCTTTTCCGGCACGCTCTTCGGCGTGCTGATGCTTCCGCTCGTCTACGCCTTCGCGCGGCGTCTCTTCGGCCGCGGCAGCGTTCCGGTCTGCTGCACGCTGCTGCTCGCCGTCGATTTCATGCACTTCAATCAGACCCGCATCGCCACGATCGACACCTACGGGGTATTCTTCACGCTCGCGATGTACTTCTTTATGTACCGCTGGCTTTTCCCCGCGTCGCAGGCCGAGCCCGGCTCCCGCCCGGATGCGGAGGGGCGGCCGCTCGATCTTGCGCTCGCGGGACTCTGCTTCGGTCTCGGCGCGGCCAGCAAATGGACCTGTCTCTACGCCGGGGCCGGGCTCGGCCTGCTGTGGGCGCTGCACTGGATCGCTCGCTTCGCGCGCGAGGGGCGCGCGGTCCGGCGGCTGTTCGGGTGCAACGTCTGCTTTTGTCTCGTTTTCTTTGTCCTCGTCCCCGCCGCGATCTATTACGCCGCCTATTACCCCT
Organism: Oscillospiraceae bacterium; assembly: GCA_902761055.1. Classification (GTDB taxonomy): domain Bacteria; phylum Bacillota; class Clostridia; order Oscillospirales; family Oscillospiraceae; genus Limivicinus. The sequence goes on along the minus strand of CACWIS010000007.1, from coordinate 38,957 downwards.
ACGGGATCGCCCGCGGCCTCGGCGGCGGGCCCGGGATGTACTTCACGCGTGATTACGCCCGCATCGTCCTTGACAACCAGAGCTACATGTTCGGCTACCACAGCCACGTCAACGCCACGCATCCCTATTCCTCGCGCTGGTATCAATGGCTGCTGGACGTCCGCCCCATCCTCTATTATCTCGATTACAACGGCTCCGCGCGCTCCAGCTTTGGCGCTTTCGTGAACCCCGTGCTCTGCTGGGCCGGGCTGCCCGCGCTGTTCGTGCTGGGCCGGCGCGCGCTTGCGAAGCGCGACCGCCAGGCGCTCTTCCTGCTTCTGGCCTATCTCGCGCAGCTCGTGCCCTGGATCTTCATCACCCGCGTCACCTTCGAGTATCATTATTTCCCCTGCTCGGTCTTCCTCGTGCTCGCGCTGGGCTACGTGTTTGCGCTGATGCGCGGCCGCGCCGAGCGTTGGCGCATCCCGGTCTGGGTCCTCACCGCGGCCGCCGCGGCGCTGTTTGTGTTCTTCTATCCCGCGCTCTGGGGCGCGGAGCTGGACACGCAGCGCGCCTCGCTGCTCTATCGCTGGTTCTCCACCTGGCCCTTCTGAGCATCCTCCGCACTTCGGCAGGCGAACGCCGGAAGCGGGGGACGCCGCGCAGGGCTTCCACTTTGCTCTTGCATTTCCCGCGAAAAAGAGATAGGATAAAATCACAATACAAGCTCGGGAGGTTTGCAGAATGAAATGTCCCCGCTGCGGCAGTGAAATGACGCTCGACAGCCATCGGAAATACAGCGCCTACATGTGTTACGAGTGCGGCTATATCGAGGGCCGTTCCAACGACGTCAAGCCCGGCGTCAAGAACTACGAGCGCATCAAGTCCCTGAATTACAACGAGCTCACCGCTTTCATCTCCACCGGCCTCGGCGTGGACCAGGACAAGGTCCACGAATGGCTCGGCAAAACAAGCTGAATAAACGCAAAAAACGCCGGAACGGTTTTCCCGTTCCGGCGTTTTGCCGTTTTTTTACTTTACGATCAGCCGCGTCATGCGCGCCAGCGTCAGGCGGTTGCGGATGGCCGAGGAGATGTCCAGGAATTCGTCCTTGACGGACGGATCGATCTCCAGCTCCTCGAGCGAGTGCTTCGCCCCGATCTTCGCATACAGATCGGTCAGCTCCGCGGCGGAGGGGATGGCGGCGATGATCTCGCGGATCTCCTGCCAGTGCGCCCTGATGTTCTCCGGCGGGAAGGTCTTGAGCACGTCGTTCTCGTTCTCCTTGAGGATGCCGTCTGCCAGCGGGCCGAACACGGCGCGCACCCAGCCCTCGTCGATCGGCTCGAAGGTCTTGACCTCGATCGTCTCCCGCTCGGCGAGCTTGTGATACGCCTCGGCGCACAGGATCGTGCCGACGCCGACGCATTCGCCGTGCAGACCGTGGGCCTTCTCGAAGCCGCGCGGCTTCATCTCGACGAGGTGCGCGACGAGATGCTCCGCGCCGGAGGCGGCGCGGCTGTTGGAGAGGATCTGCATCGTCAGGCCCGAGAGCATCTGCGTATAGGCCATGGCCTCGTAGTCCGGCTCCTTGCCCTCGGCGAGCTCGTGCGCGCAGCGCACCATGATGTCCAGCGCCTCCTGCGCCATATCGCAGACCTTCTGGCAGAAGTATTCGCCCGAGACGAGATGCGCGATCTTCCAGTCCGCGATCGAGACGTACTTGGCCATGATGTCCTGCACGCCGGCGATCGTGAGGAAGCGCGGCGCGCCGGCGACGATGTCCATATCGCAGATGACGGCGTCGGCGGCCTGCATGGGGATGGACTTTTTCTGTCCGTCGATGATGATCGAGCAGATATCGGCGGTAAAGCCGTCGGAAGACACGATCGTGGGGATCGCGACGAAGGGGATGCCGAGGCGCCAGGCGCTGTAGCGGCCGAAGTCCATCAGCGTGCCGCCGCCGACGACCACGACGTAATCGGGCTTCTGGACGAAGCGGGTCATGCAGTCCTCGATCAGGCCCTTCTCGCTGTGCAGGCCCTTGGCCTCGAGCACGATCTCCTGGTCGGCGGCGACGTGGGTCATCGTCGGCAGGTTATAGGTATTCGTATCGTAGATCACGGTACGGAAGCCCGTGAGGCCGCAGTCGGCCATGTATTTGTCAAAATTCTTCAGCGCGCCGTACTCGCACACGACGAGCTTGGTGCGCAGCTCGTGGTCGCGTCCGCAGGCGCAGGGGCCGAGGTACTTCTTGCAGTCCAGGATCATAGCGCTGTCCTCCGTTTATGTGAAATGGATCGTTTTGCCTGTTATCAGCATACCTTTTCCGCCCCGCCCTGTCAAGCCGAAAAAGCTCTTGGCAGCGGGCGCGCGCTGTGGTATGCTTGGCTCATCCGATCCCGGGAGGCGGCGTATGAGCACGGCCCTTGAAAAACAGAATCTCCGCCGCGAGGCCCTTGCGCGGCGCGATGCGCTCGGCGAGCGGGAGCGCGACGCGAAGAGCCTGCGGCTCTGCCGCGCGCTCGATACGCTCGGCGAGCTGCGCGGCGCGCGGCTCGTGCTCTGCTACTGTCCGCACGGCAGCGAATGCGACCTGAGCCTGCTCTACGCCTCGCTGCGCGAGCGCGGCGTGACGCTCGCCTTTCCCGCGGCGGGCGCGGACGGGACGATGGAGGCCTACGTCCCCGGCGCTGCGCTGATCCGCGGCCGCTTCGGCATCCCCGAGCCGGACCCGGCGCGCTCGCGTCTTGTCGATCCTGCGGAGCTCGACGCGGTGCTGGTGCCCTGCGCGGGCTTTGACGGCGCGCTGCACCGTCTCGGCCACGGCGGCGGCTATTACGACCGCTATCTGCCGCGCTGCCCGCGCGCCGCGGCGATCCTCACGGCTTTCGAGGCGCAGCGTCTTGCGAACGTCCCGCACGAGAGCCACGACGTCGCCTTTTCTCTGCTCGTCACCGAGGCGGGCGTGTTCCGGAAATAAAACAAACGCCGCGGAGCTCCGCGGCGTTTGCTGCGTTATGCGATGCCGGAATACTTCTGCTTGACGGCGTCGAGCTTCTGCTGCGTGGCCTGCTCGCTGGGGTACCAGCCGCGCGCGGCCATGCTGTTGTAGATGTCGCTCTGCATGCACAGCGCGCTCTCGAGCGCTGTGTTGAAGGTCCCGTGCACGTTCGGCGTAGCCGACTCGACGGTGCCGTGCATATACAGGTCGACGACGCCCTTGGTCGTCAGCAGGATGCCCTCCATGATTTCCTTATCGTTCATCTCCGCGCCTCCTCACACAAGGTTATAGAAGCTGGTAAACAGCTTCTGATGCTCCGCGACCATGCGCTGCGCCTCGCCGCGCAGCACGGGATCGGTCAGCTGGCTGGCCGCCGTGCGGCACTGGGTCATCAGGTACTGCGTGTGGCCGAGCGCGTCTTCGATATAGAGCAGCTCTTTGGGACTCATGTTCCTCACCTCATCAAAAAAATCGAACGCGCGTCTGCGGCGTTCGCTGTTAGTATCTGCGGAAAACCGCGGACGATACCTGGCTTTTTTTGAAAAAAATCTCGAAAAAACCGCTCGCATCTGTTATACTGTGTACGAAACGAAAGCGAGGAGTGGAGACCATGCAGATCGTTTATTCCGTGCTCGCCGGGCTCGTCTGGGGAGGAGCCGTGGGCTTTGTCAACCTGCTTGTCACGAAAAAGGTGATAAGCAGCTCTCCCGAGAAGATCAGCGCCGTAAGCCTGCTGCGCACCCTGATCGACGTCGCCGCCCTCGCCGCGGTGTATTTCACGCGCCGCCTCCTGCCGCTGCGTTTTGAGGCGACGCTCATTGCCACGGCCGTGACGCTGAGCCTTGTGTCGATCCTTCTGTCCTTCCGTCTCGCCGCCTCGATGAAGGACAAGTGACCGGGAAGCAAAAGAGACCCGGGATCACATCCGTGATCCCGGGTCTCTTTTTATTCCTCCCCGGTGACGGCCTTTTCGTCGGCCGAGACGATATCGTCGAAGGCGCCGATCTCCACCTCGATATCCTTCTCCGCCTTTTCCTCGAAGACCGCCTCCTTGAGCGCGGCGATCTCGTTTTCGATCGAGCGCAGCTTGGCGGCGCTCGTTTCGGCCTGTGCGAAGAGCGGGGCGAAAAAGCCCTCGGCTTTCTCGCGCGCCTGCTCGAAATAGAGCCGGCCGATCTCGGTGTAGACCCTCCGCAGCTCTTCGCTCTCGCGGTTAAGCTCCAGGTTCAGCTTTGCGATGCGCGCGTAGGCCTTCGTGCGTTCGGCCCCGCGCTCGTAGACGCCGCGCACGGTGCCGTCGGGGTCCACGGTCCCGATCGCCTGGGAGCCGACCTCTTTTGCTTTTTTGACCAGCTCGCCCAGCGTTCCGGTGAGCCTGTCGATCGTGTCACTCATCTGTTTTCTCCTCCTCATCTTTCTCTTCCGCGATCACCGCCGCCTCCGCGGCCGCGACCCGGTTGACATACAGCTCCTCGGGCGGGTGCTTTCTGCGCGCGCTGCCGATCAGCAGCGCCAGCGCCGTGAGCGCCAGCAGGACGGACAGCAGCTGCGAGACGCGCAGTCCGGTGCCGCCGATGTACAGGCTGTCGGTGCGCAGCCCCTCGATCCAGGCGCGGCCGGTGCCGTACCAGAAGAAATAGCCCAGCGCCGCCTGACCGTCGTAGCGCCGTCCGCCCTTTCTCTCCCACGCGATCAGGAGGATCAGCCCGACGAGGTTCCACAGGCTCTCGTAGAGGAAGGTCGGATGGACGCAGATGCTGCTGCCGTCCGGCGCGGTGAGGCACATGCGGCAGAAGATGTCGGTCTCCGCGCCGAAGGCCTCCCGGTTCATGAAATTGCCCCAGCGGCCGACGATCTGTCCGATCAGCAGCCCGTAGATCAGCAGATCGAACATCGCCTGCCAGGGGATCTTCTTTTTCCGGCACACCAGCAGCATCGCGATCACGCCGGCGATCACGCCGCCGTAGATCGCGAGTCCGCCGTTCCATATCTCGACGATCTCCTTCGGATGGGCCAGGTAGTAGTCCAGCTTGAAGGCGACGAAATACAGCCGCGCGCCGACGATCGACAGCGGGATCAGCCAGAGCATGAGGTCGTACAGATCGTCCTCCCTGATGCCGAAGCGCTTGGCGTTCTTCGCGCAGTAGCCGATGCCCAGCAGGAAGCCGACGGCGATGATCACGCCGTAAAAGTAGATCTCCCTGCCGAAGAGCGTGAAGGACGCGGGCGGATCGATCGAACGATCTCCGAACAGTCCCGGAAAGCTGATGGTCGAAGTCCGCTGGATGGTTTCAAGCACCCCGCTCATGCTCCCGCGCCTCCCTCGGGCAGGATCACGGACAGCGCCGTGCGCTCGCGCGTCAGCACGCGCGCGACGAAGGCGCGGCACTCCTCCGCCGTGACGGAGGCGAGCACGGCGGGAGCGTCGAACACGCTGTAGCCGAGGCGCGCGCCCTCAAAGGCCGAGAGGCATACGCTGTCGAAATCCTCAAAGCCGCGCAGCCGCGCGCCCAGCGAGGCGCGCTTGGCCCGCTCGAAGTCCGCCGCGTCGAAGCCCTCGGCGGCGACGCGCTCCGCCTCGCGCAGCAGCTCGTCGTACACCCGCTTCGGGTCGCGGCTCTCGCCTCCGGCCGTCACCAGCGCGGCGTTGGCCGGGAACTCCGCCTCATAGGAGAAGCTGCGGTTGAGCAGTCCCTCGCGGTAGAGCCGCGTATAGAAAGCCGAGGACGGCGAGCACAGCAGCCGCAGCGCCAGACGCGCGACGATGCGCTCGCGCAGCGCGTCCTCCCCGCTCGGCGTGAAAGCGGCGCCCAGCAGGAACAGCGGTGCGGAGACGCTCATTTTCCGTTCGGTACAGAGCTGCTCCGGCGCGCCGTTCTCCTCCGGGATCAGCGGCTGCGGCACCTCGCCCTTTTCCGTGCCGAGGATCTCCTCGGCGATGCGGCAGATCTCCTCCGGCTCCACGTCGCCCTCGACGCACAGGCACATGTTGCCCGGCGTATAAAAGGCCTTGTGGCAGGCGTAGAGCGTCTCGGCGTCGATCTCGGCGATGCTCTCGACCGTACCGGCGATGTCGTCGCGCAGGGGATGCGTGCGGTAGAGCAGCTTCATCAGCTCGAAATAGACCGCGTAGTCCGGCAGGTCGTCGTACATGCGGATCTCCTGAGAGATGATGCCCTGCTCCTTCTCCACGGTCTCGGGCGTGAAATAGGGCGTCGTGACAAAGCGCAGCAGCGTGCGCAGATTCTCTTCAAAACGTTCCGTGCAGTGGAAATGGTACACCGTCTCGTCGAAGCCCGTAAAGGCGTTCGGGTCCGCGCCGGTGGCGGTCATGCTCTGCAGGGCGTTGTCGCCGTCGGGCATGTCGAACATTTTATGTTCCAGATAGTGCGCCACGCCTGCGGGCGTGTCCTTTCGCTCGCCGCCCAGCAGAAAGCTGCGCATGACCGAGCCGTAATAGGTCCCGAAGCAGGCGAAGAAGCCGGAAAAGCCCTTCTTCGGCACCACGCGTACGCGCAGGCCGTTCGCCAGCTTCGCGCTGCAGAGGGTCTCGCCGAGTTCGTTATACGTTTGTTTCCGGATCTCCATTCTCTTCCTCCTCAAAAGCCGCCAGCTCTTCGTCGCTGATCTCCCGCTCCTCTTCTTCTCCGTCCTCCTCGCCGCCGTCCGGGGCGAGCAGATAGACCATGTCGCACTCGCAGCCCTGCGCGATCGCCGCGAGCTGCTCCTTCGTCACGTCGGCGCAGAGCTCGCCGAGCTCCTCGGGCGTGTAATCCGCGCCTGCGAGCGCCGCGGAGAGGCAGAAGCCCTCCATCGAGCCCTGGCTGTCGAGTACGGCGCGCAGCGACGAGCGCACGTCCGCACGCGCCGCCTCCAGCTCCTCGTCCGTGATCTCGCCGTTTCCGATCGCCGCGAGCTGGGCGAAGATCTCCTTCCTCGCCTCCTCGCTGCGCTCGGCGTCCGTGCCCGCGTAGGCCAGCAGGAGGCCCTTGTGCAGATCTGCGACGCAGCTTGCAAAGTAGCACAGCGACAGTTTTTCCCGCACGTTGGTGAAAAGCTTTGAGGCCGTCGATCCGCCGAAGAGGCTCGCGAACACGCGCAGCGCCGCGAAGTCCGGCTCCTCCATCGCCTCGCCCAGGCGCCAGCCGATCACCAGCTTGCTCTGCGCGACGTTCATCAGCTCGGTATACTCCCGCGGCTCGTCCTCGAGCGCGTTGAGGCGCAGATCGGTGCCGATCTCATAGTCGATCTCGCCGCGCGGCAGCGCCGCAAAGGCGTCGCGCAGCAGGTCCTCCACGCGCTTTTTGTCCGCCCGGCCGCAGTAGAAGATCTCGATCGGGCTGGACTGCAGCAGCGCGCGGTACTGCTTCGTCAGCTTCTGATAGCGGATGGCCTCCGCGCTTTCCTCGTCTCCGAGCCGGTCGACCGCGAAGTCCTCGCAGCAGCACATCTCCTCGATGCAGCGCGACACGGCCCAGCCCAGCTTGTCGTTGAGCCGTGCGCGGATCATCTCCAGCAGCTTCTCCCGCTCGCTGTCCACGTAGTCCGGCAGCAGCAGGCCGCCGCGGGTCTTGGGCGTCAGCAGCAGCTGGCCGAGCAGCTCGCACACGCCGCGCAGCGTGCCGCTCCCGGCGGGCAGAAAGTCCTCCTCCGGCACGCTCGCGATAAAGCCGACGCACTGGATCTCGCCGATGCGGCGGATGACCGGCTCGATCGCCGCGCCGTAGAGCTCGTCAAGGCGGCGGGAGATGGCCTCCATGTCGCCGTAGAGCGCCGTGCCCCGGCGCAGCACCAGCGGCAGCAGCGCGTTCATCGACGCCGTTTCGCGCTTCAGCTGCGTCAGGAGATTGACGCTCAGGCACGCGGTCTTGAACTTGTCCGAGCGGATATGCGTCAGCGTGACGCCGCTCATGATCTCCGATCTCGAGTATTCCATCTTTCCCGCCGTCCTTCTCTTTGTATTTTAAGATATTATATCATTTTCCCGGGCTCTTGGGTAGTCCCTTTCTGTTCTTCCCCGGCCGCGCGCACGCCGTTCACCCGCGCCTCGAAGAGACTGAAGAGCGCGCATTCCGCCCGGCGCGTCACGATCCGTCCGCCTCGCCGCCGGATGCCCAGCAGGTTTTCCGTCGCCGTGCGGAAAAACCATCCCGCCGAGCCGGTATACCAGCTCCAGCCGGCCTCGCCCCGGTGCCCGGGCGCGCTGCACACGTCGGCGGCGAGAACATAGGGCTCGGCGCCGTAGTCTGCGCTCTCCCTGCCCTCCGGCAGCAGCAGCGAGAGGATCTCCCGCCCCGCCTCCGGCCGCCCGGCCAGAAAGCTTGCCCGCGCGAGCCAGACCGCCGCGTGCGTGTACTGTCCGCCGTTCTCGCGGCAGCCCTCGCCGTAGGAGCTGATATAGCCGAAACGCTCCTCGTCGGCCGCGAAGGGCGGGTCGAGCAGCTTCACCAGCCGCGCCTCGCCGTCCACCAGACGGCACAGCGTGTGATCCAGCGCCTCCCGCGCGTGCTTCGCTCCGCAGAACACGGCCCAGCTCTGCACGATCGAGTCGATGCGCGTCCCGCCTCGGCCGAGATCTCCGTGGGCGGGATAGGCGCGCTCGTACCATTTCCCGTTGAAGCAGCCCTCGGCCGCCTTGAGCATCCGCGCGGCAAGCGCACGGCATTCCTCCGCCTCGGCGCTGCGCGCGCAGCGCTTGAGCACGGCAGCCATCGAGCGGCCGCAGGCGCAGAGGAAGAAGGCCAGCCACACGCTCTCGCCCCCGGTGTTTGAGAGGCTGTCGTTCCAGTCTCCGGAGCCCATCAGGGGCAGACCGTGCGCGCCGAAGCCGCGCGAGACGCAGCAGCGCAGCGCACGCAGCGCGTGGTCGAGCACGCTCTCCTTCTCTTCGCTCTGCGCCGCGCGCTCATAGCGGTCGCGCTCCTCGTCGCCCAGCGGCGGTGAGAGCAGATACGGCTCCCGCGCAAAGCAGAGCTCCTCCTCGCCCGTCGCTTCGACGTATTCACCCAGCGCCCAGCACAGCCACAGCAGGTCGTCGCTGCAGCGCGTGCGCACCCCGCGGTCGCCCTCCGGATGGACGTGCCACCAGTGCATCACGTCCCCCTCGCGGTACTGATGCCGGCAGCAGTCGAGGATGCGCGAGCGAGCGCTCTCCTTTTCCACGAGCAGCAGATTCACCGCATCCTGCAGCTGGTCGCGAAAACCGATCGCGCCGCCGCTCTGATAGAGGCTGCCGCGCGCCTCGAGACGGCTGCGGATCTGGGCGAGACACCAGCCGTTGAGATAGTGCTCCAGCGCCGCATCGCTGCAGCGCACGAAGAAGCGCCCCAGGCGCGCCGCCGCGCGCGCGGCGGCCTCTTTCCCGGCCTCCGCCGCGTTTTCCCATTTGCACAGCGCGCGCAGTCTCTCCTCGCCGCAGCAGCCGCAGACCAGCAGCTCCCGCGCCCCCGCCGTGAAGGAAAACAGGAAGCCCGCCTCGGCCCAGTCGCAGCGGCAGCGCGCCGGGCTGGCGACGGCGGCGAGAAAGCGCAGCTCCGGGAAGAAGCTCTCCGGGTTATCCGCGCGCAGCAGGCCGTTTTCATAGCCTGCGCGCACGGACGCGCCCGAGGGCGCGCCGAGCAGCAGCTCCATCCGCCAGCAAAGCCTCAGGCCCTCGGCTCCTTCGAGCTGCAGCACGCGCGCGCCGCCCTCGGGGTCGAGGAAACCCGTGAGCGTGAGCCGTCTGCCCGCGACGGTCTTTTCCCAGCGCGCGATCGCGCCGTCGTAGTATACGCTGCAGTCGATGCCGTCCTCCGCGGCAAAGAGGCTGACGCGTCCCCGGGGCGTTTCGGCCCAGAGCTGTTCGGCGCCGCGCACGCTCTCCGGCACGGCGGGCGGCGGACCGATCCGGCCCTCGCGCAGATTGCGCAGCCACATCGGCCCGCTGCCGCACTCGCTTGCGATCCAACCGAAGTCCCCCGTGCAGAGGATGTTCTGCCAGGGGCGCGGCGGCAGTTTGCCGCGGAGGAGGAACGAGACGCTTCCGTTTCCGACCCGCGCCTCGATCTCCTCTCCGCCGCTCCGCGCCGCGTCGGGCAGAGAGGGCATCGGCTCGCGCGGCTTCTCTTCGCGTCCGACCGCAAAGGCCGCGCGGGAGGCGAGCGCCTCCTCCGCCGCGCGCGGCACGATACGCACGCCGCCCGGCGCGCCCAGCAGCGCCTCCAGGCCCGATCGCGCCAGCACAGCCGTCACGCGGCGGCTCGTCTCCTGCGGATACTCGCCCTCCTCGTCGCTCGTGAGCGCCAGCTCCGCGCCGATGTTCAGGCTGCGCAGCAGGCAGAACTCGCCAAGCAGCTCCTCCTCTTCCTTCGCCCCTGCCGGGCAGAGCAGCAGCGGCAGATCGCCGGAGAAGCCGTATCGCCACAGCTCGCCGCGCGGCGCCGCCTCACGCGGCGCATAGCTGCGCAGCGCCGCGGCCTTGTCCGCCGCGGCAAAGACGGCGCTCTCCGGGAGCCGCAGCAGCGCGGCCGCCGCGGCGACAAAATCTCCGCGCAGCGTACCGCCGAGCAGGCGGCGCGCCCCCTCGGCCGCTTCGTCCGCATCCGACGAGACGCAGAGCGCAAAGCGCAGCGCGTTTTCCCCCGCCTCGAGCGGCGCGCGCAGCGTGACGTGCGGGCGCAGCAGCACGGCGCTTTCCGCGCCGTCCTCCGCGCGCATTTCCGCGCGCAGGCTGCAGCAAACGGCGAGCCAGGCGTCGCCCTCGTCCCGGCGCGCGATGCGCCGCAGCAGCAGCGCCTCGCCCTGCCGGGAGGCGCGGATGCCGAGCCGGGCAAAGGCCGGATGGTCCAGCCAGTCGCCCAGCGGCGCGAGCAGCGGCGTAAAGTCCAGGATCGCCTCGCTTCCCGCCGGCACGCCGGCGAGCGAGAGCTCATAGAGCGCGCCGCTCTCCGCCGCCCCGGCCGAGACGGTCAGCGAGCCGTGCAGGCCCTTCGTATCGTATTCGTAGCGGCAGCTCTCCGCGCTCATCTCCCAGCGCGCGCAGACCGAGGGCATCAGCGTGCTCTCTCCGTCGGGCGCGGATATGCGCAGGCGCATGCCGCCCGTCCGCGCGTCACAGACGCAGCGCTCGCCCCAGGCGGCGCTCTGCTCGCCCATCTCGTCGAGCAGCAGCGTATAGGCGCCGTTGGAAAGCAGGCAGGCCCCGTGCTCGCCCGCCCGCCCGCTGCGCGTTTTTTTCGCGCGGCTGCGCGGCGCAGTGCGCGCTTCCTCCGAGGCCTTGCGGCGCAGCAGTTCGCCGCCTTCTCCGGGTCTCTCGCACAGCAGCGGCAAAAAGGCCGCCATCCGCGCGTCCGAAAGGAAGCGTCTCACCAGGCTGTTGCCGCACAAGGCGTTCGCCGCCGCGCACAGGCTCATCGCTGCGTGGTGCGCCATCACGCAGCGAACGACCTCGCCGTTTTCTCCCCGTCCCCTCTGCGGCGTGAAATCCACCGCTTCGAAGAAACCGAGCGTCCCCCGCGCGCCATAGCGCTCCAGGCGGCGGAGATTGGCCGCGGCGAGGCGTTTGTCTACCGCCAGAGCGAGAAAGCTGCTGTACGGCGAGACGACGCGTTCCTCATCCATGCCGCGGCGCAGTGCGAGCGCCGCCACGCCGTGCGCCTTGTAACGGTAGCGCCCGGAAGCGTCGAGCGAGAAAAATGCGCTCTCCGAAATCCCCAAGGGCGTCCCGACCGGGACGCGGTGCCGCTGGGCATAGAGGCAGAAGCGTCCGCTCTCGTCGAGCAGGCTGCCGCGCGGCAGCGGCAGGAACAGAAAGGGCATGAGGTATTCAAACACGGAGCCCGTCCAGCTCGCCAGCGCGCGGTATCCGTCCCATCCCAGCTGCGCCCGGCCGAGCGCGCGCCAATGCCGGCGCGGAACCTCGCCCCGGGCGACGGCGAGATAGCTCGTGAGCATCGCCTCGCTCGCCATCAGGTCATACCAGCCGCCCGCGCCGCGTTCGCGCGCCGTGTCGTAGCAGATATAGAAAAGGGAGCGCGTTTCATCGTAGAGAAAGGAAAAATCCATCTCCTCCGCGAGGGCGAGAAGCCGCGCACTGAGCGGCGCAGCAGACGAAAAAGCCCGCTCGCTGCGCGGATCATCGCGCCGCGCAGCCTCCTTTTCGCGCGCGAAGGCCGCCGCCGTGAGCAGCGCGGCGCAGAGATTGCCGCTGTCCACGGTCGAGACGAAGGCGGGGCGGAGGACCGCAAGCGTGCGCGTGTCGTACCAGTTGTAAAAATGGCCGCGGTAGCGCTCCATCCGCTCCGCCGTGTCCGTCATGCTTCCGATCCGCTCCATCGCCTCTTCATCGCCGATCACGCCGAGATCACAGGCCGCGGCCGCGGCGCACATCGCAAGGCCGAGATTCGTCGGCGAGATGCTGTGAGCCGCGCCCCGCATGGGCTGGAGCTGGACGTTGTCCGGCGGGAGCGCGTTGTCCTCCCGCGTGCAGAAGCGGGAGAAATAGCGCCAGGTCGCCGCCGCCGTCTCGCGCAGATAAGCCGCGTCCGGCGCGGAGAGCACGCTCTCCTTTTCGGCGGGCAGAGACAGCGCCCAGAGCACGACCGGCGAGAGCAGCCACATCAGCCCCGCCGCACGGCCGATGACAGCCGCGGAAAGGCACATCGCCGCAAGCCCGACCGGGAGGACGGGGAGCATCGCCCGGGCATAGGCGCCGAGCGAGTCGCCGCGCCGTTCGCTTTGGGCGGCGGTCTCCCACTGCAGGAGTTTTTTGTGCGTGAAGAGCATGCGCCAGAGCGCCGTCAGGGCGGCGCTCAGACAGATCCAGCTCTCCCAGGGGAGAAGCCAGAGGCGCATGAAGTTCTGTACGATCGCGCCGCCGAGCCCCGCGAGGCTCCTCGTCCAACTGCGCTGCCGGCGCGCTCGATGAGAGCGCAGCTCGCTCGTCAGCGCCGGGATCAGATCCGAGAGCAGGCAGAGCACCGCGGCCGCGGCCGCGGCGCCGGCGCGCGCCGGAAAGAAAAAGCCCGCAAGCAGCGCTGCGAGCGTTGCCGGCGGGACGGCGCTGCGGCGCAGCTTGTCGAAAAAGCGCCGCCGTTCGATCGGCGGCAGCTCGCGGGCGAAGAGAAAGCGCAGATTCTGCCAGTCGCCGCGCACCCAGCGGTGCAGCCGGCGATAGTAGCCCGCGGGCGAGGCGGGGAAGGCGTCGAAGAATTCCTCGTCGCTCATGCGCGCCCCGTGCAGATAGGCGCCCTCCGGCGCGTCGTGCGACAGGACGCCCTTTCCCTCAAAGCGCGTCTCCGTGCACGCCAGCAGCGCGGCCGCGTCGATCAGCCCCTTGCCGGAAAAACCCCCCGCGTCAAAGGCGTCCATGTACGGCTCGCCGCACAGCGAGCCGTAGGGATCGCTGCCGCCCGCGCCGGCAAAGAGGATCGCGAAATCCGTGGCGACGGCGCTCCGGAGCGTGACGCCGATGCGCGGCTGGAGGATCCCGTGGCCGCCCGTGACCGTGCCGCGCTGCGGGTCGATCCGCGCACGGTTGAGCGGATGGATCGCCGCGCCGATCAGCTCCCCGACCGCGCCGGGATAGATCTCCGTGTCGCTGTCGAGCGTCAGGATATACTTCGCATCGCTCAGCGAGGCCGCGTCTCCGGCTGCCTGCAGCTCGCTGTCTTCTCCGCACAGCAGCCGCGCAAGCGCACAGAGCGCGCCGCGCTTTCGCTCCCGGCCGCACCAGCGCTCGCCGTCGAAGCTGCGCGGGCGCGTCAGCAGACAGAAGCCGCCGCCGTGGCGCGCGTTCAGCGCATCGATCGCAGCGCGTGCCGACGCGAGCGCCGGCCCGTCGTTCTCCGTTTCTCTTTCCGCCGCACCTGGCAGGTCCGCGAGCAGGCCGAAGGCGAGCGCGCCCCGCTCCTTTTCTCCCCCGCAGGCATGATACAGCCGCTCGAGCTTTTCCGCACTGCGCGCGGCGCTCCCGGGATCGGAGAGGAGCACGGACACGACGCAGACCGTCTTTCCCTCCGGCGGGACGCCGCTGCGCAGATCCATGCGCGGCAGCCGCTTCGGCCGGACGAGACGCGAGAGGACGAGCTCCGCCATGCTCTCCACCGTTTCGGAGATCGGCAGCGTCAGCAGCAGCGCGGCCCAAACGCCCCAGACAAAGCCGGCGAGCAGCGTCAGCGCCGCCGTCAGCGCGAGCGTCCCGGCGATGTAGAGCTCTCCGCCGTGCCGCGCGTTTTCTTCAAACAGGAAGAAACCGACATGCTTCCCTTCGCGCTGCGAGCGCTCGATCAGCGCGCGCGCAAGGTCCTGCTCTTCTGCGCCGCGGGCGGCGGCGAGCCGTGCCAGGCGTCCCAGATAATCCCGCTTCGTCTGCGCGTCCATGCGCGGATATTCGCCGGTCGCGTCCCGCTCGAGGATCAGCCCGGGGACGTTGACACGCTCGAGCAGACGATCGAGTTCCATGACCGGCAGCAGGCGCAGCGCCGCGAACAGCGCGGAAAGCAGCGCCGCGCAGCCCTCCTCGCCGCCGCGTTCCAGCGCCCGGCAGACCTCCGCGATCGCTGAGATCACCGCGCAGCGCAGGCAGGGTGCGAGCGCCTCGAGTTCGCTCTGCCGCAGGACGCAGACGCTCTGAAAGCCGTCGAGGAAATTCGCCAGCCGCTCGCCGCTCAGGCGTCCCCCGCCGGAGCGCAGCAGGGCGCGGCAGAGCGCAAAAACGATGCTCTCTCCCTCGGCGCTGCGCAGCTCGCCGCAGCCGCGCAGCGCGGTTGCGGCGCTCTTGCTCTCGCGCTCGATCAGATAATAGTTGTCGAGGATCCACTCCTGCGCGGAGGAGAGCTCCCGTTCCTTCTTCGCCGCCGCCTGCAGCGAGGCGTGGAAGCGCCGCAGCGCGAGGCAGTCGGCACGCAGGCGGCGCAGCTCGGCGCGCGCGCCGCTCACGCCGTCCGGCGGGATCAGCTTTGCCGCGGAGGCCGCATAGGCGTAGAGCCTGCCGCTGTCGATGTTCAGTCCGGATGAAACGATGTCCATAAAAGGCCTCTGTTCGGGATAGATAAAAATGGATATTTTCAGTTTTCCCGGCCGCGGCGCGCTTATACATCGCACGGTGACAAGAAAAAAGACTTGACAGGCATCGGGCGCTCTGCTATAATGCCTCTTGCTGTAAAGAGGTTTTGCTTGACAGGGAGGCGAAGCGCGATGGCGGAAGACAGGGTGATGCAGAGCATGCTGCTGGATTTCTACGGCGAGCTTCTGACCGACAAGCAGCGCGAATGCTGCGACCTCCACTTCAACGAAGACCTCTCCCTGGCCGAGATCGCCGAGCAGTGCGGCATTTCCCGGCAGGGCGTGTGGGACAACATCCGCCGCGCAGAGGCCAGTCTGACGCAGATCGAGGAGAAGACCGGATTGATCCGGCGTTTTTCCGAGACGCGCAGGGGGCTGGACGCACTCGGCGAAACGGCGGAGAAGCTTCTCTCCCTCCCCCTGGAGGGCGAGGCGGCGGCGCTCGCGCGGCAGCTTTCCGACGGGATCCGTTCACTGCGCGCCTGAGGACGAGAGCATGGCGTTTGAAAGTCTTTCCGAAAAACTGAATGCCGCCTTTAAGCGTCTGCGCGGCAAGGGCAGGCTGACGGCCGCCGACGTCAAGGAGGCGATGCGCGAGGTGCGCATGGCCCTGCTGGAGGCCGACGTCAGCTACAAGGTGGTCAAGGACTTCACCAAGTCCGTGACCGAGCGCGCCAGCGGCGCCGACGTGCTGGAATCCCTCTCCCCGGCCCAGATGGTCATCAAGATCGTCAACGAGGAGCTCTGCGCCCTGATGGGCGGGGCCAACCAGAAGCTGAACATCTCCTCGAAGTCGCCGAGCGTCGTGATGCTCGTCGGCCTGCAGGGCGCGGGCAAGACGACCAACGGCGCGAAGCTGGCGGCCTATATGCGCAAGCAGGGCAAGCGCCCGCTGCTGGCCGCCTGCGACATCTACCGTCCCGCCGCGATCAAGCAGCTGGAGACCGTCGGCGCGCAGCTCGATCTGCCCGTGTTCCAGATGGGGCAGACGAACCCGGTGGACATCGCGAAGGCCGCGGTCGAGCATGCGAAGAAGCACGGCAACGATCTGGTCTTCCTCGATACCGCGGGACGCCTGCACATCGACGAAGAGCTGATGGACGAGCTGAAAAACATCCGCGACGCCGTGGAGCCCGCCGAGATCCTGCTGGTCGTCGACGCGATGACCGGCCAGGACGCGGTGAACGCCGCGACCGCCTTCGACGAGGCGCTGGGCGTGACGGGCGTGATGCTCACCAAGCTCGACGGCGACGCGAGAGGCGGCGCAGCGCTCTCGATCCGCGCGGCGACGGGCAAGCCGATCAAATTCATCGGCGTGGGCGAAAAGCTCGACATGATCGAGCCCTTCCACCCCGACCGCATGGCCTCGCGCATCCTCGGCATGGGCGACGTGCTGACGCTCATCGAGAAGGCCGAGCAGAGCTTCGACGAGAAGAAGGCGCTGGAGGCGGCCGAGCGGCTGCGCTCCAACCGCTTCACGCTCAGCGACTATCTCGACCAGATGGGCCAGCTGAAAAACATGGGCGACCTCGAGAGCATCGCCTCGATGATCCCCGGCATGAACGCCGCCGCCCTCAAGGGCGCGAAGCTGGACGACCGCGCGATGGCGCGGCAAGAGGCGATCATCCTCTCGATGACGCAGAGCGAGCGCGACAACCCCTCGCTGCTCAACTCCAGCCGCAAAAAGCGCATCGCCGCCGGCTCCGGTACGCAGGTTGTGGACGTCAACCGTCTGCTCAAGCAGTACGAGGCCATGCAGCAGATGATGAAGCAGTTTTCCGGCAAGAACATGAAGAAGATGCAGAAGAAGCTCGGCCGCATGGGCGGCATGGGCGGACTCGGCAATCTGGGCGGCATGGGCGGTTTCGGAGGCTTCGGCTTCTGAAACGGTGTTTGCATCGCGCCGACGGCGCGCTTGTAATATAAAAAGATCATAAGACAGAATACTGTATGGAGGTGAACTACCATGGTTAAAATCAGACTTCGCAGAATGGGCGCCAAGAAGGCTCCTTACTACCGCGTTGTGGTCGCCGATTCCCGCTCCCCGCGTGACGGACGCTTCATCGAAGAGCTGGGCGTGTACGATCCGATGGCCGAGGGCGAGAAGCTCAAGCTCGACGGCGAACGCGTGAAGTACTGGATCTCCCAGGGCGCACAGCCCACCGATACCGTGCGCGGCCTTTTGAAGAAGATCGAAGCGTAATTGAGTTGAGGAGCGATCGAGAGTGAAAGAACTTCTGACCTACATCGTACAGAGCCTGGTCGAGCATCCCGACGAGGTCTCTGTGACCGAGCGCAAAGCCGACGGCGAGACCATCTTTGAGGTCCGCGTCGCCGACGGCGATATGGGCAAGGTCATCGGCCGCCAGGGCCGGATCGTCAAGCAGATCCGCATTCTGATGCGCGCCATCGCCCAGAGAAAGGGCAAAAAGGTCTCCGTGGAGATCATGGACTGACCGATCATGAAAAACGGAAATCCCCCGGGGCGGTTTGACCGCCCCGGGGGATTTCCGTATGATCGAAAGAAGCTGCCTCATGCGCCGCGAAGACTCGCTCCGAGAGCGATCCCGCCGGCGGGAGGACGGAAGCGGCGGGCCGGGTGCCCGCATCGGAGCGCTCGGCCCGCTGCGTTTGTGCAGAAGGCTTCAGCCTTTGACCGCGCCGCCCGTGACGCCCTCGACATAGTACTTCTGCAGGCACATGAAGAGGATCGTGACCGGGATCGCGACCAGGATGCCGCCCGCGCAGAAGCGCGTGAAGAAGCCCTGGTAGTCGTTTGTCCAGACCCAGCGGGTCATGGCGACGGCGACGTTGTAGCCTCTCTCGTAACCGAAGGCCACATAGGAGGCAAAAATGTAGTCGCACCACGGCGCCATGAAGGCGACGAGCGCGGTGTAGATGATGATCGGCTTGGACATCGGGATGACCATCTTGTAGAGGATCTGCGCCCGCGTCGCGCCGTCGATGATGGCGGCCTCGTCGAGCGCCTTGGGGATCGTGTCAAAGTAGCCCTTGCAGACATAGTAGCCCATGCCGGAGGACGCCACCGAGATCAGGATCAAGCCCGGAACGGCGCCCGCCTCGGTCAGGCCGAGGGTCTTGAGCAGGAAGTACAGGCAGATCATCGTCAGGAAGCCGGGGAACATGCCCAGAACCAGCCAGATGTTCATCAGCGCCTTGCGGCCGCGGAAGCGCATGCGGCTGAGCGCATAGCTCACGCAGATGACGACCAGCGTCTGCAGCAGTGAGACAAAGAGCGCGATCGTCAGCGTGTTGCCGTACCACTTGAGGAACTTGCCGTCGCCGCCGAAGAGGTACTGGTAGTTCTTCAGCGACCACTCCTTCGGCACGAGGTAGGCGACCATGCCGCCGCTCTCGCCGCGGAAGGACTGCAGCACCAGGCCGACGAAGGGGAACAGCCAGATGATGCTCATGAGGATCAGCACGACGTAGCAGATCGTGTTGGTGATTCTTTTTTTCCTTTTCATTATTGGAAGCCCTCCTCATCCTTGACAGACGGCATCGTGTTGTACACGACCAGCGAAATGATGGCCGTTACGAGGAAGACCATGATGCCGATGACGGCGGCAATCTTGTAGTTCGAGTCGTTGATCGTCATCTTGTAGAGCCAGGTGACCAGAAGGTCCGTCGCACCCGCGTTCTTCGACAGCTGCAGGCTCTTTGGGTTGCCCTGGTTAAGCAGGAAGATCACGTTGAAGTTGTTCAGGTTGCCGATGAACTGCGTCAGCAGGAAGGGGCCGGTGACGAAGAGCATGTAGGGCAGCGTGATCTTGCGGAAGGTCTGGAAGGCGTTCGCACCGTCAATGCGGGCGCTTTCATACAGCTCGGCCGGGATGTTCATCAAAAGGCCCGTGACGATCAGCATCGTGTAGGGGATACCGATCCACAGGTTGATGACGATGATCAGGATGCGGGCGTAGGTCGCGTTCGTCCAGAACGGGATCGCCGTCTTGATCCAGCCCCATTTGAGCAGATAGGCGTTAACCAGACCGTCCGCCGCAAACATCTTGCCCACATACAGGAGCGAGACGAACTGCGGCACCGCAATGGTCATGACCAGGATCGTGCGCCAGAGTTTTTTGTACTTGATCTCCTTCTTGTTGATCAGGATCGCCACAGCCATGCCCAGGAAATAGGTCAGGAAGGTGGCAAAAAACGCCCAGATCAGCGTCCAGCCCAGGACGTAAAAGAAAGTGCCGCCAAAGCCCTCGCCGCCGATGCCGAAGAGCGTCTTGAAGTTCTCCAGCCCGACCCAGGAGAAGAGCTTGGAGGGCGGCTGGTGCGTGACATCGTAGTTCGTGAAGGCGATGCAGATCATAAAGATGATCGGCACGACGGTGAAAATGAAGATGCCCAGGACCGGCAGCGCCAGCAAAGTCTTGTCAAAGTTTTTATCCAGGAGCGAGGCGAGATCGGAGCGGTTGCTTGGCAGACGCTTTCCCCGCGCCAGCAGGCCCTCGGCCTCGCGATTCTGTCTGAGATTGACGCGCCAGAGATAGATCAGCGCGAGGATCGCTACCACGGCGAGGATGCCGTAGAGCAGAATAAAGAAGCTGTTGTCGCCGTATACGGTGACGCGGCCCTCTTTGTGGGTCTCCACCGTGCCGAGCGTGAGCAGCTTGCTCAGATACTGCCAGCCGAAGCCAAAGGTGAAGTACAGCAGCCCCACCTCCATTGCCAGCATCGCCAGACCGCGGACGATCTGGCCGCGGCAAAGCTGGCCGAAACCCATGACGAGGAAGGAGATTTTTGTCTTCCAATCGCCCTGGACAAAGGTCTGGCCGATCTCGCGCAAGTCTTTTCCCAAGACGCGGAAGAAGCGGCTGACCGCGTTTCCTCTCTTTACTTCATCCATAACAGGACCTCCCGAAAGTCAATACAGGGAATTTTGCACTGCTTTTACCAGATAAGGCAGGGCAATACTGCCCTGCCTTATCCGCTTCGAAATGATCAGCCGGCGTAGCCGATGCAGGTATCCTGGAAGGTCTGCAGAGCCGCAAGCAGAGCCGCATCGTCGGCGTCGTTGTACTTGCCGCCGATGATGTCGTCGCCGAGGGCCTCAGCCAGAGACCAATACTCGCCGGGGTACTGTCCCTGCGGGACGGTGAAGGCGAGCTGCTGGCCCAGAGCGGACAGCGCCTCGTCAGCCTGGACGGCGGGATCCGCCTTGGCCGCGATATTGGACGGGCCCCAGAACACGACGTTGTAACGTGCGAGCTGGACCTCGCCGCTGGCAAGGTAAGCAGCCAGATCGTCGCAGAAGGCGAGCTTGGCCTCGTCGGTCTGAGGCTTCACGCCGAGGAGCTTGAAGCCGCCGAAGCCGCCGAGCTGGGTGTCAACACCGTTGATCTTCACGGTCGGGAGCTTGGCGCAGGCGTAGTTCTCGCCGAACATCTCCTTGGCCGCATCGGCATCCCAGGTGCCGTCGATGATCGCAGCGGCATTGGTCGCGTTGGAGACAGAGGAGCCGTTGACAAAGGCCGGGGACTTGGCCAGCGCGATCAGAGCCTTCATCGCGCCGACGCCGTTCTCGGAAGCGTAGTCGATGTTGCACTTGGTGAAGGCACCGGCATCGTCGGTGTCATAGGTCAGGGTGCAGCCGGCGCCGAAGAAGAAGGCGGGCTGATACCAGCCGCTGCGCAGATCGAAGTAGAAGCTCTTGCCGGCCTTCTCGCAGTCGGCGATGATGGCTTCAAGGTTGCTGGGATCGGAGATGACGCTCTTGTCATAGTACATGAAGTAGCCGTTGTCGGAGGTCAGCGGGAACGCGTAGACCGTGCCGGCCATGGTGGCGGCGGCAACAGAGCCGGCGTCATTCTCGGCAGCGACAAGGGCGGCGTTCTCCTCGGACAGCTCGATCAGCGCGTCTGCCGCAACGAGACGGGCCAGCTGGTCCTGCGGGAAGCCGAAGATATCGGCGCCGGCCTCGACGTCGGTGAGCATGTTGGACGCGGCATCGCCTTCGCCGACCGGCTCGACGGTGACTTCATAGCCGGCATACTCGGGGTGCGCCTCGACAAATTTGGCGACCTGGTCCTTGGTAAAGTCAACGATCGCCTCGGCGACCCAGATCTTCAGGGTGCCGGCAGCGGCGGCCGGAGCGGCCTCGGCGGGCTTGTCGGCAGGAGCCGGAGCGGCCTCGGCGGGCTTGTCGGCAGGGGCCGGAGCGGCCTGCTGCCCGCAGGCGCAGAGCGCGAAGACCATTACCAGCGCCAGAAGCAGAGCAAGAATTTTCTTCATTTTTGTTCCTCCTATTTTTGCTTTTATATTCAGCGGCATACGCCGATGAATTCCGTAACGGGATAGGCGAAGCGAGACGTCTCGCCTCGTCGCTTAATACTTATTTAACATTTGCTATTATACTATTTTTATTTTTTGTTGTAAATGGCATTGCCCTTGTCTTTTCCGCTAAAATACAAGAAGCTTTTTTGTGAAACCCGACAAAGCTGTTCGCTCCTCCCCTCTGTCGGCAGACGGCGTTCCGCCGCTGCGCTTGACAAGGGCGGGCGGCTTTAGTACACTTTTTTTGGTCAATAAAAAGCGGAAACGGGGGAGACGGAAAATGAAACGAGGATTTTGTCTGCTGCTTGCGCTGCTCATCTGCGCGCCGCTGCTCGGCGGCTGCGGTACGGGCGCTTCTCCCGCCGCGGCCGCGCCGGACAGCGTGTCGACGGCAAACGGCGCCGGGGCGGCGGAGACGGATGAGGCGCAGGCGGCGGAATATGCCGTGGACGACCCGGCACTGCACACGGATTTCGTCTGCGCGGACAACGAGCGTGTGTTCTATGAGATCTTCGTCGTCTCCTTCGCCGACTCCGACCGCGACGGGACGGGCGATCTGCGCGGGATCATCGAGCACATGGACTATCTCAACGACGGCGACCCCGATTCCGGCAAGAGCCTCGGGATCGAGGGCATCTGGCTGACGCCGATCTTTCTCTCCCCCTCCTATCACAAATACGACGTGACGGACTATTACCGGATCGACCCGGCCTTCGGCACGCTCGACGATCTGCGCGAGCTGTGCGCGCTGTGCCATGCGCGCAACGTCAAGCTGATCCTCGACCTGCCGCTGAACCACACGGGCGCGCAGAACGCCTGGTTCACCGCCTTCTGCGCGGCGCACCGCGAGGGGCGGACGGACGATCCGATGTACGATTTTTACAGCTTCCTCGCGCCCGGCGAGGACGGCGGAAGCAGGACCTTCCTGCCGATCGAGGGCTCGGAGGACCGCTATGAGTGCAACTTTTCCCCCGACATGCCGGAGCTGAATTTCGACAGCGAGGCCGTGCGCGCCGAGCTCGTCCGGCTCGCGCGCTTCTACCTGGAGCTCGGCGCGGACGGCTTCCGCTTCGACGCGGCGAAGTACGTCTATCTCGGCGAGGACGGCGCGAGCGCCGCGTTCTGGGACTGGTACATGGGCGAGCTGCGCGCGCTCTCGCCGGAGATCTACACGGTGGCGGAGGTCTGGAGCGCGGACGCGATCACCGACCTCTACTACGGCGCCTTCAACTGCTTCGACTTTACGCTCTCCCAGGCGGAGGGCCTGATCGCCAGGACCGCCGCCGGCGGCAACGCGGACAAGCTCACGAGCTATGAGGAGGCCTATCTGCGCGGCGTCCGCGCCATGCGCCCCGACGCCTCGATCGTCCCCTTCCTCGCCAACCACGACATGGACCGCGCGGCCGGCTTCCTGCCGCTGTCCAACGGCAGGATGCAGATGGCCGCCAATCTGTATCTGCTCGGCCCGGGCTCGCCCTTTATCTACTACGGCGAGGAGCTGGGCGTGCGCGGCTCGCGCGGCGGGTCGAACACCGACGCCGACCGCCGTCTGCCGATGCCCTGGGGCGACGGGAAGGAGACGAAGGACCCGCCCGGCGCCGTTTACCCGGCGAACAAGCGCTTTGACGCCGCGGCCGCCGCACAGACGGCCGATCCCGGCAGCCTCTATACCTATTACAAAACGCTGCTGATGATCCGTCACGCCAACCCCGAGATCGCACGCGGCGACTACCGCGCGCTCGCGATCCCGGACAGCCGCGCGGGCGGCTTCGTCTCCGAGTGGAAGGGCCGGGCCGTGTGTGTGCTGCACAACCCCACGACGAAGGCCGAGACGCTCGATCTCGCCGCGTTCGGCGAGAGCCGCTTCACACGCCTCGCGGCCGCGATCGGCGCGGGCGATTCCTCCCTTGACGGGACGGTGCTGACGCTCGGCGCGCAGAGCAGCGCCGTGCTGCGGGCGGACTGAACAGGGCCGAAACGATACGGCGGCGGACCATGCGGTCCGCCGCCGTATCGTTTTTCCGCGCTCAATCGAGGCTGTACTTTGCGCGGAAGCGCTCGTAGTTCTTGCCGAAGGCCTCGTCCTTGATGAGCTTGAGGCTGTCGACGTACTCGTGCGTATCGAACAGATCCTGCCGGATCTCGATGAGGGCCACGGCCACGTTCGAGCAGTGGTCGCCCACGCGCTCGAAATTCGTCAGCAGGTCGTTGAACACGAAGCCGTGCTGCAGCGTGCAGATGCCCTGCTGGAGCCGGTCGACGTGGTGGTTGCGCATCTCGTCGCAGAGCGAGTCGATGACGTCCTCGAGCGGCTCGACCTGCAGGGCGAGCTCCGCGTCGTCGGCCACGAAGGCGTTGACGGCCATGTCCGCGACCTCCGTGACGGCCGCGCTGAGCACCTTGAGCTCCCGCTCGGAGGCCTGGGAAAACTCGATGCGCTTTTCAAACATCTCCCTGGCGCTCTCCGCAAGGTTGCGCGCGTGGTCGGAGATGCGCTCGAAGTCGGTGATCGTGTGGAGGAACTTGTGCAGGTCCTCGTTCTGCTTCGCGTTGAGCTCGGTCGGCGTGATGCGCAGCAGATACGAGCCGAGCGCGTCCTCGTACTGGTCGATGAGCGTCTCGAGATCGCAGACGTGCAGGTAGCCCTCCTCGCTGTAGTCGCCGCGCAGGGCGATCGCCCCGGCCAGACTCTCGCGCGCGTGCTCGGCCATCTCGACGATGCGCTGACGGCTGTGCTCGAGCGCGAGGGTCGGGTAGCGGATGAAGCGCTCCTCGAGCACGACGGCGGGGACCTTCTGCTCCGCCGGCGCGGCGGCGGGCGCGCGCACGAGCGCGTCCGTCAGCTTTTCGATCGCGCCGATGAAGGGAGCGAGGGCGAGCACCGTGACGAAGCGGAAGGCCGTGTTCATGGCCGCGACGTCCACGATGTCGACCGGCCTCCCCACGAACGCGAAGGGATGGATCGCGTGGAGCGCGTAAAACACGCAGCCGCACAGCAGCGCGCCGAGCACGTCGATCACCAGATGGGCCACGGCCGTGCGCACGCCGTTGAGGTTCGCGCCGAGAGCGCCGATCAGCACCGGCAGCGCGCCGCCGACGGCGATGCCGAGCAGCAGCGGGAAGGCCTCGGCAAAGCTCAGCGCCCCGGTCATGGACAGGGCCTGCAGGATGCCGACCGCGGCGGCCGAGCTCTGAATGACGGCGGTGAACACCGCGCCGACCATGAAGCCCAGCAGCGGATGCGACAGGGAGACCATCAGCTGCAGGAAGGTCTCGCTGTAACGCAGCGGCTCGACCGCCGCGCTCATCGTGCTCATGCCGAACATCAGGACGGCGAAGCCCATCAGGATGTCGCCGAAGTGGCGCTTGGTCTGATTTTTGGAGAACTTGCGCAGGATGATGCCGATCACGGCGACGACGCCGGTGATGGCCGCCGTGGACAGCAGCTCGACCCAGCCGCCGCCCCCGCCGAGATTGGACAGGCAGATGATCCAGCCCGTGACGCTCGTCCCGAGGATGCTGCCGAGGATCACGGAAACGGCCTGGACGAACTGCATGAGCCCGGAGTTGACGAAGCCCACGCACATCACCGACACGGCCGAGGAGGACTGCACCACCGCCGTGACCAGCGTGCCGAGCAGGATGCCGCGCGCGCGGTTTTTCGTCAGGCGGAAGAGCACCGACTCCAGCCGGTCGCCGGCGACGAGGTTCAGCCCGTCGCCCATCAGCGTGATGCCGTAGAGGAAAAACGCCAGCCCCGCCAGCAGGGAAATGTAGTTCAGAAAGCTCATATCGACCCTCCGTCACGCTGTTCGCCCGCCGCGCGCAGGCTCTGACGCCGCTTGTGTCTTCTTGTTTCATTTTACCAACTCCCGTCGTTTTGCGCAAGAGGAGGCCGCGGTTTCGCTGCGTTTTTTCGCCGCATTTCCTTGTCTTCCGCCCGGCAAGCTGATATACTTTTCCCAGATCCATTCCTTTCGCGAAAGGAGATTTCGATGAAGGATCTCAAATACATCCATTTCTTCGAGGACCTGCTCGAGCAGGCGGACAACGAGCTGGTCCGGCAGGAGCGCGAGAGCGGCGGCGTGGCCGTGGGCTACAGCTGCTACTACCTGCCCGAGGCGCTGCTGAACTGCGGAAAGGCCTTTTCCGTGCGGCTGCGCGCGCCGAACACCGGCTCGCTGGACATCAGCCAGTACTACATGACCAGCTTCATCTGCGGCTATACGCGCGCGCTCTTCGAGCGCGCCTTCGAGGGCGGGATGAACTTCCTGGACTTTTACGCGAGCTCCGACACCTGCCAGCAGATGGTGCGCGTCGTCGAGAATATCCGGGAGCTGGAGCTGATCTCCAACCCGCGCTTTTCCTGGGGCATCATCGACGCGCCGCTCAAGCTCACGCCGCACGGGCTGCGTCTTTACGTCGAGCAGATCCGCGGGCATATCCTGCAGCCGCTCGCCGAGCGCTGCGGAGTGGACGTGTCCGACGCGGCGATCCGCGCGGCGGTGGAAGAGCACAACGAGATGTGCGCGATTTTCGAGCAGATCGCGGCGCTGCGGCGCGAGGACAATCCGCGCGTCACGCCGCGGGAGTTCCACATCCTCTCGCTCGTGAGCTACGCCTGCCCGACGGCGCGCATCCTGCCCTATCTGCGCGAGACGCTCGACGAGCTGCTCGTGCGCGAACGCGACGCCTCCGACCGCTGGCGCGCGCGCGTGATCGTCGTCGGCAGCGAGCTGGACGACTACGCCTTTACCGAGATCCTGGAGAACTGCCGCTGCTACGTGGCCGCCGACCGCTACTGCTTCGGCTCGATCCCCGGACGGCAGCGGATCCCGCTGCGCGAGGACGCCGATGCGCTCGAGCAGGTCTGCCGCTGGTATCTGGAGACCAACCAGTGTCCGCGCTTCATGTCGCAGGAAAAGATCCTGCAGCGGCGCGAGCTGGTCTCGGAGCTCGCGAAGGAGTACCGCGCGGACGGCGTGCTCTACGAGCAGGCGAAGTTCTGCGACTTCTGGGGCTATGAGCGCACGCTCAATACGCAGGTCATGCGCGAGGAATACGGTCTGCCGACGCTCGGCATCGACCGCGAATACGTGGTGCGCGGCTCGGGGCAGCTCGCCACGCGCATCCAGGCCTTCATGGAAAGCCTGGAGATCAAGAAGCTCCAGGGAGGAGGCGAGGACGCATGAGGAAGGGCGCGGCGGACAATTATCGCAAGGGCACGGCCATCGCCCGGCACCGCGAGTGGCGCGGCTGGCGCGACACGGTCTATGACTACGGGCAGTGGTGCCGCCTCTGGGGCACGCTGATCCGCTGGCTGTTCAGCCACCTTATCCAGAACGTGAAGGCCATCTTCCGCTATCGCTGGATGTTCTCGTATCTGACGGTCCCCTCCTTCTTCGACCGGCTCTGCTTCGGGCTGCGCGGCGCGGCGCTGCGGGCCGCGCGGAACAATCTCAACTATCTCGCGCGGGACGTGACCCGGACGCTGACGACGATCTTCTCGGCGGATCTCCATCTGCACCCCGGCAGCAAAAAGGCCGAGGCGCTCAACCGCAGGATCCTCTGCTTCGACGAGCTGCTGCCCGCGCTGCTCGGCAAGGGCTTCCCCAACTGCAAGACCATCCTGTTCCAGGAGTACCCGATGTATCTGCCCTCGCTGATCAATCAGCACAGCCCGGTGCATTACATCAGCCAGTCCGAGCTCTACGGCCTGCCCGCGGACGTCTGTCCCCTGCCTTCGTTCGAAGCGGGGCTCGCCATCGAGGACGACTTTCCGAAGATCGGCTGCTGCATGCTGAGCTCCAATATGCCCTGCGACGGCAGCATCATGACCTCGATGATCCAGGAGCGGCGCATCGGCCTGCCGACGCAGCCGCTGAACGTGCCGCTGCGCTGGAAGCGCGGAGAGGTGCAGGACTACGCGGTGGCCGAGATCCTCTCGGCGATCGCCTTTCTCGAGGAGCACAGCGGCGAGCGCTTCGACTGGGATGCGCTCCGGGACGCCTGCGAGATCTGGAACGAGCAGAACAAGGCCAAGTTTGAAAAATGGGAGCTCAACCGCACCGCCATCCCGCCGCATACCGGCGCCTCGGCCTGGCTGTACCGCATTTTCGAGCACCAGGCCGTCTGCGGGGAGCGCGAGGCGCTGGAAAACGACCGCAGGGTCAACGCCCTGCTGCGCGAGCAGGTGGCCGCGGGGATCTGTCCCAAGACGATCCGCCACCGCGCCGTCGTGTGGAACACGCCGGCGAACAACTACGCGAATTTCAACAACTGGCTGCTGGAATGCTGGGGCATCGATTCGGTGTGCGAGATGATCGACATCCACGGCACGGGCCTGATCGACACCTCGAGCCGCGAGAGCATGCTGCGCGGCGTGGCCGAGATGATCGAGACCTCGACGATGCGCGCGCATACCAAGGGCGGCAGCGAGCTGATGCTCGACGATCTGTGGGAGAAATACGAGGCCTATCACGCCGATATGATCCTGATGTTCGACCAGATCTCCTGCAAGGGCGTCGGCGCGATCAGCGGCCTGTTCGAGGAGGGCGCGCGGCAGCGCGGCATCCGGATGTGCACGGTGCGCCAGGACCTCATGGACCCGACCTCCATCACGCGCCGCGAGATGCGCAACGACGTCAACGTCTTCATGCAGACCGTGGTGAACGAGACGCCGCTCGACCCCTCGCTGGTGGATTTTGACGACGACGAAAGCTGGTGAACGATATGAAGGCGCTGCTTATCATCCTGATCGTGCTGCTCGCGCTCTTTGCGCTGACGGTGCTGATCTACTGGTTCAATCTCGACACGAAGATCGTCAAGGCGCTCGAAAAGCCGATGATGCGCCATTACGACGGCATCAAGCGGGATCACCGGCTGTAAAGCGGGGAACGGCGGGGCCGGCGGCTCCGCCGTTCCTTTTATGCGCCGGGGCGTCCGGTCGTCCTGGAGTTTCTTGACATTTGCGCGTTGAACGGATAAACTGAAAAAAACAGATATTGTGTGAGAGAGATACAGGTCTGTAATCGAGAGCGTAAATCATCAAGGAGGGAAAACAACTTGGAAGTCAGAGAGAATCTGATCAAACTCTGCGAGAAGATCAACGACGGCCACTACAAGATCACCCCGGACTGCGCGGAATACCGTGTGTTCGAGAAGTGGATCACCGACGAGCAGATCGCCGTCATGATGGCCCTGACCAGCATGAAGCCGGCCTTCGTCCCGCTGATCGCGCGTAAGGCCAAGATGTCCGTCAAACGGACGAAAGAGGTGCTGCATGAGATCACGGACATCGGCCTGGTCGTGCAGGTCGTCGTGCCGAAGGTGGGTCTGGAGATCTACCTGCTGCCGCCCTACACCCCCGGCATTTTCGAGTTTCTGCTCATCAACGAGAAGTTCTGTCTCGCGCACCCCGAGATCCCCTACGCTTTTCACCAGCACGCCACCACCAGCCAGATCGAGCACGCGCCCAACACCCCGATGGGCGCCGGCATCATGCGCGTCATCCCGGTCGAGAGCGCCATCCCCGCCGGCACGGAGCAGATCGACCACGAGCGCGTCAGCAAGTTCCTTGAGGACAACGAGGGCCACATCAGCATCACGCCCTGCCAGTGCCGCCGCGTCCGCCGCATGATGGGCGAAGGCGCGGGCGACCTCGACGAGGGCCTGTGCCTCTTCCTGGGCCACGTCGGCGACATGTTCAACCGCAGCGGCAAGGGCAAGCCCGCCACCCTGGCCGAGGCCAAGGCGCTGATCGAAAAGGCCGAGGCGCGCGGCTGCGTCCACCAGATCACCACGCTCCATTCGGACGAGACGCTTGCGATCTGCAACTGCATGACCGAGAGCTGCCTTGCGCTCGGCGTGTCGCAGTACTACAACTGCCCCGCCACCTCCGCGAGCAACTACGTGGCCGAGATCGACAAGGAAAAGTGCGTCGCCTGCGGCCAGTGCACCGACCACTGCGCCAACAACGCCATCCAGATGGGCCAGAAGCTCTGCTCCAAAACGCCGATCGAGCATCCGCACAAGGAGCTGCCCGACGACATCGAATGGACCGAGGAGCACTGGAATCCCGAGCACCGCACCAACCGCGAGTACATCGCGCCCGAGGGCACCGCGCCCTGCAAGACCGCCTGCCCCGCGCACATCGCCGTGCAGGGCTACCTCAAGCTGGCAGCGCAGGGCCGCTATCTTGAGGCGCTGGAGCTCATCAAGAAGGAAAACCCGCTGCCCGCCGTCTGCGGCCGCATCTGCAACCGCAAGTGCGAGGAGGCCTGCACCCGCGGCGACGTCGACCGCGCCGTCGCCATCGACGAGGTCAAGAAATTCATCGCCGACCGCGAGCTCGAGCGCGACACGCGCTTCGTCCCGCGCAAGCTCTACGACTTCTCCGACAAGAAGATCGCGGTCATCGGCGCCGGCCCCGCTGGCCTGAGCTGCGCCTACTTCCTCGCGGCGGACAATTACAAGGTCACCGTGTTCGACAAGAACGAGCTGCCCGGCGGCATGCTGCGCTACGGCATCCCGAGCTTCCGCCTTGAAAAGCCCGTGCTCGACGCCGAGATCGACGTGCTCAAGGAGCTGGGCGTGATCTTCCGCTGCGGCGTGGAGGTCGGAAAGGACGTCACGATCGCCGAGCTGCGCGCTCAGGGCTTCGACGCCTTCTACCTCGCCGTCGGCGCGCAGAAGAGCGCCTCTCTCGGCATCCCGGGCGAGGAGCTCGAGGGCGTCTGGGGCGGCATCGACTTCCTGCGCGAGGTCAACGCCGGCATGCGTCCGGCCGTCGGCAGGAAGGTCGTCGTGGTCGGCGGCGGCAACGTCGCGATGGACGTCGCCCGCACGGCCGTGCGTCTCGGCGCGGAGGTCACCGTGGCCTACCGCCGCAAGGAGAGCGACATGCCCGCCGATCCCGCCGAGGTCGCCGAGGCGAGGGAAGAGGGCGTGAAGTTCCTCTTCGAGCACAGGCCCGCGGAGATCGAGGGCCGCGACGGCAAGGTCGCCGCGCTCGTCTGCGAGGACGGCAAGCGCGTCGAGTGCGACGCGATCCTCGCCGCCATCGGCCAGCGCATCGAGCTCGGCGGACTGGATCTCGGCGAGCTGGAGTGCGACGAGAAGGGCCGCGTGAAGGCCGACGCCGTCACCTACCAGACCGCGCAGAAGGACATCTTCGTCGGCGGCGACGCCCTGACCGGGCCGAAGTTCGCCATCGACGCGATCGCCCAGGGCAAGCAGGCCGCGATCTCGATCCACCGCTTCGTGCACCCGGGCCAGAGCCTGGTGATCGGCCGCGACAGGCTGACTTACCGCGCCTTCGACAAGGACAACGTCGACTTCGACAGCGTCAGGCGCGACTATAACGCCGGCGCGCGTCAGGTCCCCGGCAGGGACGAGGCCAAGGCCTCGAGCTTCCGCGACGACCGCAGGACCTTCACCGAGGAACAGGTGAAGGCGGAGACCGCCCGCTGCCTCGGCTGCGGCGCGTCCTTTGTCGATCCCAACAAGTGCCTCGGCTGCGGCGTGTGCACCACGCGCTGCAAGTTCGACGCGATCCATCTGCGCAAGCGCACTTTCGTCGAGAACATCGAATACGCCGACCGGCCGAAGGTGCTGCCGCAGTTCGTCGCCGATCGCCAGAAGCGCATCGAGATCCGCAAGATGAGCGGCAAGTAAAGCGCAGGCAACAAAAAAAAGCACAGCCCCCCGGGGCTGTGCTTTTTTTGTCCGATCGTGAAAATGTGTGATCGTTTTGTGACGCTCGCTGTGATATAAAGAAGCCGTAAGCAAAAAAAAACAAAAAACGACGAATAAAAAAAGGAGGAAATCATCATGGCGGAAATCGTAAAGCAGAACGACTTTGATCTCGAGAACGTTGCCGGCGGCGTCGGCAAGGACGGCTGGGCCACGGTCCGGGGTTTGAAGAGCGGCTACCTTGCCCTGCGCAGCGCGCCCGGTTATGACTACAATAATGAGATCAGAGGCAGCGAGAGCTACAACGGCGACAAGCTGCAGATCACCGGAGGCTACACGGTCGCCTTCGACGGAAAGACCTACGTCTGGGTCTTCAACCCCAGAAGCGGCAGATCCGGCTGGGTCAACGCCTCCTTCCTCGGCTGAGCGCATCGGCGCGGCAGCGCGGGAAGGAAAGAAACGGCAGCAGCGCCTCGCGGGCAACGGCTTGCGAGGCGCTTTCCGCGGAGCAGAACCTTGTTCTTGCTATCGCGGCAGCGCGGCAGGCGCTCCGGGCCGCGCCGCAGCAGCTTCTCCGAGCAAAGCCGTATACAGCATCGGACGCCCGTCCTGTACAGGACGGGCGTCTTTTTTCTGCCCGCTTGCCGCGGGCTGTCAAAGCTTCCGTTTCAGGCCGGCGTTGGCCGGGCTCCAGAGCGCCTCGTAGTCGAAGCCGGTCACCTTTCTCAGGGCCGCCTTCTCCTCGGCGGTCGCCTCGCTTGCTTCCTCTCCCCTGCGTCTGGCAATGTCCTTCTGGACCAGCCTGAACTCCTTGTCGGTCACGGGGAAGATCCATGCGCAGATGAGCAGCAGCGCCGACATGACGGCGGGAGCCAGCACGAAGCAGATCCCGATGCCGTGCTGCGTCGCGGCGGTCTGCTCGAGGCCCGCGTTGGCGAGCGCCTCGTCATAGTGCACGGCCGTGAGCATGAAGCCGATGATCGCCACCGAGAGGCCCGAGGCGATCTTTCTGATAAAGGTGGCCATGCTGGACACGATGCCAGGTCTGCGGATCGACGTGATCAGCTCGTCGACGTCCGTCATGTCGGCCATGATGGCGAAGATGCCCGTGAGGGAGCCGGCGTTGCCGAGTCCGATCAGAGCCGCGAGCGCCAGGATCGGGACAAGCGGCGCGCCGTGATGCGAGAAGGCCAGAAGCCCCAGTACGCCGACAAGTCTCACCGGCGCGGCGATGACGATCGCAAGCTTCTTGGACGTCTTGCTCATGACCGGTCCGAAGATGAGCATGCCGACGAGCTGGGCCACCATCAGGACCGCAAGGATCGGGATGTAGTAGCCGGGATACGCGCCGAGCGCGTGCTGCACGTAGTAAACGGCCATGCCCGAGATGAAGTCCATGCCGCCCTGGCCGAAGAGATAGAGGCCCAGGAAGATCAGGAACGAGCGGCTGCGGAACACGCTGGCGGCCTGTGTGAAGCTCTCGGCGAGCGTCGTCTTCACGGGCTCCTTCTGCTTTTCCCAGGTGCCGAAGAACACGGCGATCGAGCACACGAAGAAGAGCACGCCGAAGAGGAGCATGCACTTCATGTACTGCGACGGATCGTTCGTCTGCTTGATGATCATTCCCGGAACAAGCCCGCAGACGGCGGCCCCGAGCGTCGAGAAGATCATGCGCATGTTGGAGAACTTGGCGCGCATCGCGTAGTCGTCCATCATGTCCGGAAGCAGTCCGTTGTAGGGCACGCTCAGCACCGTGAAGCCCGTGTTGAACAGGCAGTACATCACCACGTAGAAGACGTAGTTCGCGACCATCGACGCGGAATGGATGTCGATCCACATAATCACGAAGGTGACGGCGGATGCGATGCTGCCCACCATGATGTAAAATCTCTTTGCGCCGTATTTCGATCTCGTCCGCTCGACCACGTTGCCCATGATCGGGTCGGTGATGGCGTCCCAGATCTTGCCGATCATGGGGATCGTGCCGGCAAGAGCGGCGTTCATGCCGAGCGCGTCGGTCAGAAAGACGATGAAAAAGGCGTTGATGATGACGAAGCATCCGCCTCCGAAGATCTCTCCCACGCCGTAAGTCAGTCTGCTGAAGAAGCCGTAGCTTGGTTTTCTGCCGCTGATTTTCTCTTTCATAAGTCCCTCCGGTTTCGTTTCCGCGCCGCGCGCGAAAATCGTTCTGCGGTAATTTTATCAGAAAAACATCGATCCGGCAACTGTAAAGTGCGCCGGTGCGGGGCGCGCCGAAAAAACGCGGAAAGCTCCGCCGCCCGCTCCGCATGCGGGCTCCGATTACAGGCTGTTGCGGTATTCGTTGGCGCTCATGCCCACGATCTTCTTGAACACGCGGGCGAAGTGCGCCGTGTCGGCATAGCCCACCATTTCGCCGATCTCGCCGATCTTCAGGCTCGGGTCGTGCAGCAGCCTCTTCGCGGCGTTGATGCGCACGGCGTTGAGCACGTCGTAGAAATTCCCGTCGGTGTGCTTGTTCAGCAGCTTGGAGAGGTGCCATTGGGAAACGTAGCAGGCGTCCGCGACCTCCTGGAGCGTCAGCTTTTCGGCATAGTGGCTCTCGATGTAGGCCGTGGCCCGGCGGACGAGGAAGCTGCCGCTGTGCTCGCGCAGCTCCTCCGTCTCCTCCTCGGGAGCGGACTTGTCCAGGCGCTCCGTCACCGCCGTGAGCGCCTCGTTGATCTCGCTCATCTTCGAGGGCTTGAGCAGAAAGCGCGCCACGCCCAGGCGGATCGCCTCCTGCGCGTAGCGGAAATCGCGGTAGCCGGTCAGGACGATGACCTGCATGTCGGGATACTCGCTGCGCAGGCCGGCCAGCATCGTCAGTCCGTCGTCGCCGGGCATGCGGATGTCCGTGAAAAGGATGTGCGGCTGAAACTGCCGGATGACCGACGCGCCGGATACCGCGTCCGAGGCCGTGGCCACGACCTCGCAGCGGTAATCCGCCTATTTGACCACTTTTCTGAGTCCCTCGACGATCAGTCTTTCATCGTCGATCAAGACGACCCGATACATATTCTCTCACCTCGTCACAGAGATAAAAGCGTTCTCCATTCCCCGATCAGCTCCTCCGCCCTGTCGCCGCTCCCGGCCTCCGCCGCCATGCGCAGCAGCGGCTCGGTGCCGGAGAAGCGGCAGATGACCCAGCTCCCGTCGGCGAAATAAGTCTTCACGCCGTCTTCACGGCTGACGCGCGCGACGTTTTCGAACGCGGGCAGCAGGGACCAGTGGGAAAGCATAACCATAGGAGAAGGCAATGAATGCCTGACCGGCGCGGAGATCATTTTCGGTACAGATTTGCCCGGGCAATAAGTGCGGCGGCAAGCTCTTTTTCGTTTTTATCCCGCGCTTCAGCTGCTTCCGTACTGTAAGGAAGGTCGTCAAGGAAGAAGCCGACCGTAGAAAACACAGGGCAAACGGAGATTTTTGCCTCATAAGCACAACAAATGCCCAACTTTGTCCGGTAGACAAAGTTGGGCATTTGCCTGGCTGCGTGGGAAACAACGGACCTGATCAAACGAAGCGGATAATTCCTGAAAAACCATGTATTTGCCAGTCGGCGCACGGGGTTCTCTTGAAAAAGCTATACAGCCGCACGCACGGCCTAATCCTCCTTCAGATATTCCTCGGCGTAGACCCAGAATTCATTCAGGTGTTCCAGCGTGAACATGCGGGGGCTGGAGTGGATGTTGAGTTCGAGATTGCGCAGGTTCAGACTGATATAGGTTTCAGACCCGTCCTCCCAGCTGAGGCGGATCCAGTTGTAGTTGTCCGTGACCCATTCGCCGGTCTCCGCGCCGATCTTGATCGCGCAGAGCAGTTCGACCGCCCTGTCGAGCTCGGCTCCTTTTTCAAAGGTGGCCGTGCGCCCGTAGCCGCCCTGATCAACGTGGAAGGCGAGCTCCACGGGCGGGTTTTCACGGATATCGGCCAGGTTCGCGTCGCCGAGGACCAGATAGAGGGGCTCTCCCGGCTGCGGGATGGCAGCAGGCGGCAGCTCCGTCTCCGTCTGCACCGAGCCGATGCCGATCGACACCGAGGCCGGAACGGACTGCGCGCCCCATTTGACGCCCTTGAGGGAGAACTCGACCTTGCCGTGCGGCGGGATCGCCTCGTCCACGCCGTCGTAGGTGTCGCCGAAGCTGCGGAATTCATTCCCGTCCTTGTCATAAAGCGAGAAGGTGTAGATGACCTTCATCACGCCCTCGTCGGAGTTGTTCTCGATGGTCCCGCTGAAGGAGTACTCATAGCGGGGTGGGACGTTCCTCCTTATGGCCCTCGCCTTTTTCAGCGTCACCGTCACGTCGTCCCGCGAAGCCGCGGCCGTGTCGATGCGGAGACTCCTTCCGATCCCGCATCCCGTGAGCGCAAGGAGCAGCGCGCCGAGCATCAAAAGCGCGATCGCGGCGGAAAAGCTTCTTTTTTTCATGTCGATCCCTCCTGAACGTTTCTCAAGAACCGAATCATTTCGCCAGTTCCTGGAAAACGGGCCTAAACCGTTCCGTAACACGTTTGGCAACCATTTCGATCTTTTCGTCGCCCGTGAACTCAGAGTTATTTGCAGCATGCAATTCGCACATTTCAATATATTTTATACACGAAAAATCGCACATTTCAATATCTCGTTTGAAAATATCGCCGTCTATGGCAAGCATCGGTTCCGATCAAGGCGACGCATGTGCAAGCTGAACAAGCAAACAATCAGCAAGCAGAAAAAGATCCCCCGGCCCGGCGAGCATCGCTCGCCGGGCCGGGGGATTCATATAAGCGCAGGTCAGACTCCGGACCCGCAGCGGCAGCAATTCACGGCTCCAGGAACAACGCGTCGATTTCCGGCGCGAAGAATTCCAGGTCGCCCATGCGGCTGCGCGCATCTTTCATCTTGGCCCTGCATTGTTCGGCGGCCGCTTCCAGTTCGGCTTTCCTGCCCGGATCGGACGTGTCCGCACCGGTGTAGGCCTTCAGCAGAGACGCCGCCTCATAGTACTCCAGTATGGCGTAGGGGACTGAGTAATCCTCGTTCTTTGCCGGAGTCTCTCCGAGCGCGATATTATCATACATGGAGGTGACCGCGTCGGAGTAGTCTCCGTTCCGGATCATCCACAGGAGCTCGTTCGGCCTGGAATAATACCGGTAGGACTCCTTCCGGACGGTCGAGGCGGCGACGAGGATCATCACGACCAGGGCCAGGGACAGCAGGATCAGGATGATCTTGAAGAGCTTATCGCCGCGGCTGCCCGTTTTCCCTCCGTTTTTAAGATTCTTCCCCATAACTGTCCTCCAGCAGCACGTTGATCCTGGCCACAGTCATCTCGCGCGTTGCCAGCGCTTCCTCCCGGCTCAGGCCCAGGTAGCTTTCCGCCATGGTTTCCACCCGGTCGCGCACGCCCTCCACAAACGCCATTTTTTCCGGCGTATATGCCGCTTCGTTATAGGACTGTGGCTTCAGGCACTCGTTGATCCTGTAGATCTCCCCGGCCATATTCTCCAGAAGCTCCGATTCGCTGTAGTAGCGGTAGGCGTCCGGATCGGCCTTTTTTGCCCGCAGCATCATCAGGTTCGTATAGAACTGCCTGTACTGGAAGCAGCTGTCACTGACCGTGTCAAGGTCCCTGAAAGCGTCGGTAAACCAGATGTCGTTTTGGGAGAAATAGGAGTAAACGCCCAGATAATCGCGGTCGTCCATCAGGCGGCCGATCGCCTCCCTGTGCACCTCCGCCCGGGCCTCCATGCGCTTTTCCATCCGCCACATGCGGATATCGTCCGCTTTGATCAGGAAAACCGCCGCCGCCGCGATCAGCGCGACCAGCACGGCAAGGATCGTGATCCGCACGGTATGCCGGTTGAACCGGGACGACTGCTCAAGCACGTCCTTCCTGGTGCGCTCATAGTCCTTTTCGAAGCGGCGCATGGCCTCCTGGTGCTTTACCGCGAAGGGATTCGGCTGGCCGCAGTAGGGGCAGTAGTTTTCCTCGATATTCAGGTTGTTCCCGCAGTGCTGACACTTCATGGCTCATCCCCCCAAAGCCCGTCCGCGATCTCCATGAACTCATCGTAGTGCTCCCAGTTCCAGACGTCGTGGGCTTCTCCTTCTTCGGCGATCGCCGACATCAGCGCTTCGTATTCCCCGGCCGCCAGCATGCCGTCATATTGCGGAAAGCGCTGATGCTCCCAGGCCAGTTCCGCCGCATAGTCTTCCCTGTCGTCATCATAAAGCCGGTGTTCCGCATAGATGAATCCGCCGATCACGACAGCCAGGATCAGCGCGATGATCAGCACGGTTTTCAGCGCTGTTCCGGCGCCTTTTCTGATTTCCTTGCGGTATCCGGACCGGACCTGGTCGTCCACGGCGTCCAGATTCCGCCGGCTGTCTTCCAGATCCTTCAGGTATTTCGCCTCGGCGCCTTCCGGATTGATATAGGAGCAGTACGGGCACCTGGTCTCTTTCGCGTCGAAGACCGCGCCGCAGTTCGGGCATTCTGTCTGTTTCATGTTCAGCGTTCTCCTGTGTTCCCCGTCGATACCGGGAAGCGTCATGGCCGGCGTATCCCCCGACTCAATAACAGTTTATCACAAAAGCGGTGAACCATCAACACGGGTTTGCGTTTCAGTTCGACGCCGACGCCCCGTTTTTGAGCAGTTGGACGGATCATTGCGGTTAACATAAAAATTCACAGTTTGTTCATTGACAAATCCCGGGGACAGGAGTATGATCCGACTCACTGGAGATGGGCGGCATCCCATCGGTGTGATCGGCACCTTAACCCGCGAAGCATGACCAAGTTACTTGCGAGCCGCCGGCGGCGTAGTAGCCGGACGTTGGGCGGGCAACAATCGTCAGAATGGTCCAGCATTTGGGCCCGGCGAGCAACCGATTCTGATCTCCGGCAGGCAAAGCGCGTCCCTTGCCTCCGGCGGTCACCGCGCATCCACTTGATACGGATCGCACAAGGCTCCTTCCGAAAAAACGGGAGGAGCCTTTTTGCGTTTCCTTCCATAGGCACTTGGTTGAGCAGTATCGCTGTTTCAGATCGACCGCCAGCTATCCGTTTCGCATTTTTGTAAGTATAATGATTTTGCGAAACAGGTGTGCTGTTATGCCTGCGGGGTGATGATGTCTCTTCGGTGTCCCGACCGGCAAAAACTCTGTTGACAGCGCAGCAGGGGCGGCATAAAATATTTTTTTCCGTCCGCCGGAAGAGAAACGGCGGCGCTTCACCCCGGAAAACGAGTCTTACCCGAATACGTATTTCACTTCCCCGATCAGCAGCGAATCCCCGGAGGATGCGGCGTGACCAGAAAGAGCTGATAGACCATATGATTTCTTCAGAAAAAGAACTCCGGACCTCGCGCTCATATGAGCTGGATCTCCTGCGGGCGGCGGCGACGGTCAGTATGATCCTCTGCCACTGCGCCATCCGGCTGGGAGAGCATCTGCCCTGATATTGTTTTAGGAGATTACCTGGCCGTGGCCCACGCCTTTATGTTCGCCATGGGCGTGGGGGTCGTGTACTCCCGCCGGAACAGCCCGGCCGAGCTGATTCGCCGTGGCGTCCGGCTTTATATCTTAGGTTTCGTCCTCAATTTCCTCCGCTACGGGATCTATGCGCTGGCGGACGGGCTCCTTTCGGGCGAGTTCATGGAAGAAACCGTGTATGCGCTTGTTGTGCAGGATATCCTTCACTTTGCCGGCCTGGCGCTGATCGCCACAGGGCTGTTCAGGCAGTTGAAACTGAAAGCGGCGCATATCTTTCTCATCGGTTTGGCCCTGTCCGCGCTGGGCGGGCCGCTTGCCTTTGTCTTTCGGGGAAGCACAGCCGCCAACTACTTCCTCGGGCACTTTCTCGTGACGACGGAGGACGACTCCTGTTTCGCGTTTTTGAACTGGTACGTCTTCGTCGCGTCCGGGATCCTC
>CACWIS010000006.1 GCA_902761055.1 Oscillospiraceae bacterium | reverse complement strand
GAGCACCTGCTGCTGACCGGCTGCAAGATCGGCTGCGGCGAGGGCCACTGCGGCGCCTGCAACGTCATCGTGAACGGCAAAGTCACCAAGGCCTGCATCTTCAAGATGAGCAGAATTCCCGACAACGCCGAGATCACCACCATCGAGGGCGTCGGCACCCTGAGCGACATGCATCCGCTGCAGGTGGCCTGGATGGCCCACGGCTGCGCCCAGTGCGGCTTCTGCACGCCCGGCTTCATCATCAGCGCCAAGGTCCTGCTCGAGCAGAACCCCAGCCCCACCCGCGAGGAGGTCCGCGACTGGTTCAACAAGCAGCGCAACCTCTGCCGCTGCACCGGCTACAAGCCCCTGGTGGACGCCGTTATGGACGCCGCCGCCGTGCTCCGCGGGGAGATGACCAAGGAAGACCTGGTCTTCAAGCCCACCGGCGACAGCATCAAGGGCACCAAGTACATCCGTCCCTCCGCGGCCCAGAAGGTCACCGGCACCTGGGACTTCGGCGCTGACGACGCGCTGAAGATGCCCGGCTGCCTGCGCCTGGCCCTGACCCAGGCCAAGGTCTCCCACGCCAACATCAAGAGCATCGACACCTCCGAGGCCGAGAAGATGCCCGGCGTGGTGAAGGTCATCACCTACAAGGACATCCTGGCTGCCGGCGGCACCAACCAGATCAACGGCCTGGTCATGCTGCCCAAGCACAACAAGACCGACGGCTTTGAGCGCCCGGTCCTCTGCTCCGACAAGATCTTCCAGTTCGGTGACGCCATCGCCATCGTCGCCGCCGACACCGAGGCTCACGCCCGTGCCGCCGCCGACGCCGTGAAGGTCGAGATCGAAGAGCTGCCCGCCTACATGAACGCGCTCGACGCCATGGCGCCCGACGCCATCGAGATCCACCCGGGCACCCCCAACGTCTTCTACGAGACGAACTGCATCAAGGGACCCGACTTCGACTGGGATTCCATCCCCGACGGCCAGCAGGTCGAGATCGAGAGCTACTGCTCGCGTCAGCCGCACCTGCACCTCGAGCCGGACAACGGCTACGGCTACGTGGATGAGGACGGCATGATCACCGTTCACTCCAAGTCCATCGGCATCCATCTGCACATGCCGATGATCGCCGCCGGCATCGGCGTTCCGATGGAGAACCTCCGCCTGGTCCAGAACCACGCGGGCGGCACCTTCGGCTACAAGTTCTCCCCGACGAACGAGGCCCTGATCGGCGCGGCCGTCAAGATCCTCGGCGTGCCCGTGTCCCTGAACTTCAACCAGTTCCAGAACATCACCTACACCGGCAAGCGCTCCCCGGCCTTCATGCACATCAAGCTCGCGGCCGACAAGAACGGCAAGCTGCTCGCTCTGTGGGGCGACAACTACGTCGACCACGGCCCGTACTCCGAGTTCGGCGACCTGCTGACCATGCGTCTGAGCCAGTTCACCGGCGCCGGCTACGGCATCGCCTCCATCCGCAACAAGAGCCAGACCGTCTTCACGAACCATGCCTGGGGCTCCGCGTTCCGTGCCTACGGCTCGCCGCAGTCCTTCATGGGCTCCGAGATCGCGATCGACTGCCTCGCCGCGAAGATGGGCATCGACCCGTTCGAGATGCGCGCGATGAACTGCTACAAGGCCAGCGAGAACACCACGATCCCGACCGGCTACGCGCCCGACGTGTACTGCGAAGAGGCCCTGTTCGACAAGGCCCGCCCGCTGTACCAGGCCGGCAAGAAGAGAGTGGCCGAGAAGAACGCCGCCTCCGACGGCCGCTACAAGTACGGCATCGGCGTCTCCCTCGGCGTCTACGGCTGCGGCCTGGACGGCGTTGACGCCTCCTCCGCGAAGGCCGAGCTCAATCCCGACGGCACCGTGACGATCTACGTCTCCTGGGAGGATCACGGCCAGGGCGCCGACATGGGCGCGCTCGTCTCCGCTCACGAGACCCTGCGTCAGGCCGGCATCAAGCCCGAGCAGATCCGCCTCGTCATGAACGACACCAAGTTCACCCCGAACTCCGGCCCTGCGGGCGGCTCCCGTTCCCAGGTCATGAGCGGCAACGCCTGCCGTCTCGCCGCCGAGGCCCTGATCGCCGAGATGAAGAAGGACGACGGTACCTTCCGCACCTATGACGAGATGGTTGCCGACGGCAAGAAGCTGCTGGTCGAGGGCAACTGGGTCACCACCTACTGCGCCGATCACCCGGTCGACCAGGATACCGCCCAGGGCGAGCCCTTCGCCACCTACATGTACACGATCTTCCTCCCCGAGGTCTGCGTCGACACCCAGACCGGCAAGGTCAAGGTCGAGAAGTTCACCGCCGTGGCCGACGTCGGCACGATCATGAACCGTCTGCTCGTTGAAGGCAACTTCTACGGCGGCCTGGCTCAGGGCATCGGCCTGGCCCTCACCGAGGACTTCGACGATCTCGAGAAGGAGACCAGCCTGCTCAAGTGCGGCATCCCGTACCCCTGCGACATTCCCGACGACATCGAGCTCGTGTTCAACGAGACCTACCGTCCGAACGGCCCCTACGGCGCCGCCGGCTGCGGCGAGGCCCCGCTGGATGCGCCGCACCCGGCCGTCCTGAACGCCATCTACAACGCCACCGGCGCCCGCATCACCCGCATCCCGGCCCGCCCGGACAAGGTGCTCGCGGCCCTCAAGGCGCTGGAGAAGTAAGCTTTTCAATCAGCAAAGACCATGCTATAATGGGGATGTGGGTTTTTCCCACATCCCCATTTCCCCATCTGCCCTTTCATCCTTTCATCGGGAGGGATCTCGAAATGAGCCAGATCCAGGAGCGCGGCTCCACCCACGTCTACAAAGTCAACAAGATCTCCAAGGAGGAGATGGACGCCATGACGGCGCGCTGCGTCTACGAGCAGCCGTCCTTCTGCAGCGCCGCCTGTCCTCTGAAGCTGGACGTGCGCGCCTTCATGCAGGCCGCGGCAGGCGGCGATTTCAAAAAAGCGCTGCAGCTCTATGAGAAAGTCGCTCCCTTCCCGCTGGCGCTCGCCTCCGCCTGTGAGGCGCCCTGCGAGGGGAAATGCCGTCTCGGAGAGATCGGCGACGCCGTTTCGATCCGCGCCGTTGAATCCGCGGTCGCCCGTTTCGGCGAAGGCTCGAAGCTCGGCGGCGTGTTTCGCATGAAAAAAAGAAAGACCGTCGCCATCCTCGGCGCCGATCTGCTGACGCTTTTCCTCGCGGGCGAGCTGGAGAAGAAGGCCTACCCGGTCACCGTCTTCTGCGAGCAGGCCGACCTCGAGAGCTATCTGCGCGCCTGCGCGCCGTTTTTGAGCGACGCGCTTTTCCCGCTGGAATACAAGCGTTTGCAGGAAAAAGACATCCAATTTGAATTTGACCGCCGCCCCGACGCGGCGTTATACGAAGAGATCAAGGCGCGCTTCGACGTGCGCTGCGCGTCCATGGACGCCGCGCGCGCGCTGTTCCCCGCGGCCGCCCCCGTCCAGGAGCTGATGTTCCTGGAGGAGGAAAAGCTCGTCTGCGGCGAGAGCGCGGGCGTGCTGGACAAGGCCTTCGGTGCGAAGAAGGCCGCCCTCACCGTCGACCGCCTGGCCCAGAACCTCGACCCGCGCAACATGCGCGGCTCCGAGGGCGCCTGTGAGAGCCGGCTCTACACAGACCTCTCCGAGGCGAAGAGCCTTCGGCGCGTCCCCTGCGGCGAGGAGGGCTACACGAAGGAGGAGGCGGTCCGCGAGGCGGGACGCTGCATCTCCTGCCACTGTGAAGAGTGCCTCAAATCCTGCGCCTATCTCAAACACTACAAGAAGCATCCCGGCCTGCTCTCGCGCGAGATCTACAACAACACGCAGATCATCATGGGCGACCATCCGCTCAACAAGGCCATGAACGCCTGCTCGCTCTGCGGCCAGTGCAGCGTGGTCTGCCCCAACGGCTTCGACATGGCGCGCGTCTGCGCCGCGGCGCGGCGCAACATGGTCTCAACGGACAAGATGCCGCTGGCCCCGCACGAGTTTGCGCTGATGGACATGCTCTTTTCCAATAACGAGGCTTTCCTGAGCCGCCCGCAGCCGGGCTTCGAGACCTGCCGATACGTTTTCTTCCCGGGCTGCCAGGCCGCGGCCATCGCGCCGGCGACCGTCAAGGCCGCCTATCTCGACCTTTGCGCGCGGCTCGAAGGCGGGGTGGCGCTGATCCTCGGCTGCTGCGGCGCGATCGCCGACTGGGCCGGGAGAGAAGAGATGGAGGAGCAGGTCCGCGCGCAGCTCGACCGCGAGCTTGCCAAGCTCGGCGATCCGGTCGTGATCGCCGGCTGCCCGAGCTGCGCGAAGGAGCTGCGGGCTTTTTCCGGGCGGGAAGTGCGCGGCATCTGGGACGTTCTGCTGGAGCTCGGCCTGCCCGCGGGCGCGCGCGCGCTCGAGCGTCCGGCCGCGCTGCACGATTCCTGCGGCGCGCGCGGCGACGAGGCGACGCAGCGGGCCATCCGCGCGCTTGCCGCGCAGCTCGGCTGCACGCTGACCGACACGCCCTACAGCGGAGACCGTTCGCCCTGCTGCGGCTACGGCGGCCTCACCGCCTACGCCAACCGCGAGGTGGCCGCGGAGCTGACCGACAAGTGTCTGGAGCGCAGCGACGCGCCCTATCTCTCCTACTGCATGGCCTGCCGCGATCGCTTCGCACGGCAGGGGAGGGAGTCGCGGCACATCCTCGAGCTGTGCTACGGCACCGACGCCGGCTCGCCGCCGGACATCAGCGAAAAACGCTGGAACCGCCTGAGCTTGAAAAACGAACTGCTGCAGGAACTGTGGCTGGAGGAGCCCATGGAGAAAAAACGCGATTATCAGCTGCTCTGGACCGAAGAGGGGCGCGCGATGATGGACGAGCGCATGATCCTGGCCGACGACGTGATCGCCGTAATGGACGCTTTCCGCGAGAACGGCGAGGCTATCGAAGACGAGGACGGACTGCTCGTCGCCCGCCGCCGTGTAGGCAACGCCACCTTCTGGGTCAAGTTCCGCATCGAGGGCGAGGACGCCTACCGCATCTGCCGCGCCTGGAGCCACCGGATGAACGTCGTCAAAAGGGAGGGCTGAGCATGGCCATCGAGAAGAACTACTACACCATCGATCCGCAGGGCAGGCTCAAATGCTTCAAATGCGGCGTGGCTCTCGTCAAGGGAAAGGCCAAGTTCATGTATCTCGACAACGGCTTCCCCGTCGAGCTGCCCGTCTGCCCGGTCTGCGGCTTCGTCTATGTGCCCGAGGAGCTGGCGCTGGGCAAGGTCGCCTCGGTCGAGCGGGCGCTGGAGGACAAGTGAGGTCCCACCCGGGCGGCGAGGCGCATACCCGCCGCATGCTCGAGCTGGCGGGACTCCCCGCCGGCGCGTCGGTGCTGGACATGGGCGCCGGCGCGGGCGAGACCCTTGCGCTGCTGCGCGCGCTCGGCTATGTCCCGCGCGGGATCGACCTTGCGCCGCGCGGCGCGGGCGTGGAGCGGGGCGACCTTTTGCACGCGCCGTATCCCGACGGCAGCTTCGACGCGGTGATCAGCCAGTGCGCCTTTTTCGTTTCGGGAGACCAGAGGGGCGCGCTGCGCGAGGCAAACAGAGTTTTGAGACCCGGCGGGAGGCTGCTGCTCTCGGACGTGTTCTTTGAAGAGCCGGAGCGCCTGCTCCGCAGCGCGGGCTTTGACCTGCTCCGCGCCGAGGATGAGACGGCAGAATGGCGGGAGTATTATCTCGAAGCGATCTGGCGCGGCGACGCGCCCTGCTGCGGCGTCCCGGGAGGGAAGAGCGGCTATTGGATCCTGATCGGAAGAAAGGAATGAGAATATGGATCTCTTTGACCGTGTGATGGAATTGAGCCGTTACGGCTATTTCTGCAGCCAGATCCTGGCGATCCTGATGCTGGAGACCGTCGGCGAGGAAAACCCCGGCCTGGTCAAAGCCATGGGCGGGCTCAACGGCGGCGTGGGATACTCCCAGGGCTGCTGCGGCTGCATGACCGGCGGCGCCTGCCTGATCTCCTACTTCA
This sequence comes from Oscillospiraceae bacterium, assembly GCA_902761055.1. GTDB lineage: Bacteria > Bacillota > Clostridia > Oscillospirales > Oscillospiraceae > Limivicinus. The sequence goes on along the minus strand of CACWIS010000006.1, from coordinate 61,037 downwards.
CCGGCAAGGGCGAGGACACCGGCTTTGAGGATCCGCAGCACAAGCCGGCGATGGGCGAGTTTACAAAGTGGTTCGAGGAGGAGATCGGCGTCGACTACGGCGGGATCGACTGCCGCGACATCACCCGGGGCAACCCGGCCAAGCGCGTGGAATACTGCCCGCAGATCATCGCCGCCACCTTTGAAAAATGCATGGAGATCCTGCAGGAAAGGGAACTGCTGTGAACGTGCCGCCCGTCTCCCGCCTGGACGCGCTGATCGCGGAGCAGGAGGGTCTTGCACAAATCGACAGAGAGACGATCGAGGCGATCCAGCTCAAACGGCTGAATCGCCTTTTGGCGCGGGAAAGAGCGCGCGGCGGCTTCTACCGCGAGCTGCCGGAGCGGATCGCCTCGCTGGAGCGCCTGTCCGACCTCCCCTTCACCACCGAAGAGGATCTCGCGCGGCACGCGCCGTCGATGCTGCTCTGCTCGCAGTCGCAGATCCAGCGGGTGCTCTCCGACGCGACCTCCGGCACGACCGGCGCGGCCAAGCGCGTCTTTTATACCGAGGACGACCTGGAAAACACGGTCCGGCTCTATATGGCGGGCCTCGGCGAGCTGATCTGGCCGGGAAGCGTCACGCTGATCTGCTTTCCCTTCTCCGGCCCCTTCGGTCTCGGCGAGCTGATCGCCGAGGCGATCATGCGGCTCGGCGCGCGGCCGCTCAAGGCGGGGCCGTTTCTCTCTTACGGCGGCTTCGCCGCGCTTATGGAAAAGGAAAAGCCCGATACCTTCGTCGGCATGCCGGTGCAGCTGCTGGGCATCCTGCGCTTCTGCGGCCGCGGCAGCCTGCGCCGCGCGCTCGTCAGCGGGGACGCCTGCCCGGAGAGCGTGGTGTGCGGCTGCGAGGCGCTGCTCGGCTCAAAGCTCTTCCCGCACTACGGCTCACGCGAAATGGGCATGGCCGGCGCGATCTGCTGCCGGGCGCACGCGGGGATGCACCTGCGGGAAAACCACGTCATCGCCGAGATCGTCGACGGAAATGGGCGCGTCCTCCCTGCGGGAGAGCGCGGCGAGCTCGTCGTCACGACGATCGGCATGGAGGCCATGCCGCTGATCCGCTACCGCACCGGCGACTATACGCGCATCCTGCCGGGGCCCTGCCCCTGCGGCAGCGAGACGCTCCGGCTCGATCGGATCGAGCGGAGGACGGAGGGCCTGAGCGCGGCGGCGCTCGACGAGATCCTGTTTGCGGACGAGGCCGTTGTGGACTGTCGCTACACGCTGCGTGCCGGCGAACTGGCGGTTTTTGCGCTGTGCCGCGGCGAGATCGATGAGCGGACGCTGCGCGGCAGGCTCGGCGCGATCGCGCCGCCGGAGCTTTCCCTCTCCGCGCGGCAGGCGGCGCCGGAGGACGGAGCGCTCTATCGCGGCAAGCGCACGCTGCTTATCGACGGAGCGTAAAGACGTTCCGTGCGGATGGAATGAAAATACGCGTTTTTTCGAAGGGATTTCGTATGGATTGATGATTGACTAATCCGCGGAGCGGGTTTACAATATGCATAATTATTACATTTTATCGGGGCAAGAGGATGAAAACGAAAGAAGAACTGAAAAAAAGAGTATGCGAGGCGATCGACGCGCGCAGGGACGATATCCTCGCCTTCGCCGATTCCGTGGCCGCGGAGCCGGAGCTCGGCTTCAAGGAAGTCAAGACCGCGGAAAAATTCACCGCTCTGCTCAGAAGCCTCGGCAGAACGCCCCGGACGGGCGTTGCACGGACCGGCGTCATCGAAAATTATAAAGGGGCGAAGTCCGCTCTCCGCGTCGCCGTCATGGGCGAGCTGGACGCGATCCTCGTGGCCGACCATCCCGACGCCGACCCGCAGACCGGCGCGGTCCACGCCTGCGGGCACAACGCCCAGCTCGCGGCCGTCGCAGCCATCGCCTACGCGCTGCACGACACCGGCCTGATGGAAGAGCTTGACGGCGACGTCGTGCTCATGGGCGTCCCGGCCGAGGAAAACGTCGAGATCACCTACCGCAACAAGCTGCGCGAGGAGGGAAAGCTCTGGTTCCTCAGCGGCAAGCAGGAGTTCATCCGCCTCGGCGAATTCGACGACATCGATATCTCCGTCATGCAGCACAGCGCGGTGGCGGCCCCGGGCTTCAAGGCCGGCGCGGCCTCCGTCTGCAACGGCTTCACGGTCAAGCTCATCAACTACAAGGGCAAGGCGGCGCACGCCGGCGCGGCCCCCTTCGAGGGCGTCAACGCGCTCAACGCGGCGATGCTCGGACTCATGGCGGTCCACGCCCAGCGCGAGACCTTCCGCGACGAGGACCACATCCGCGTACACCCGATCATCACCAAGGGCGGCGACATCGTGAACATCGTGCCCGCGGACGTCCGTCTGGAGAGCTATGTGCGCGGCAGCAACACCGAGGCGATCATGAAGGCCTCCGAGAAGGTCAACCGCGCCTTCCGCTCCGGGGCCGACGCCGTCGGCGCGGAGTGCGAGATCATCGAGCTGCCCGGTTATCTGCCGGTCATCCAGTGCGAGGAACTCAACGATCTGATGTACAAAGAGCTGCAGACCCTTGTCGGGGACGAAGTCCTCAACGACTGCCCGGGCTTCGGCGGCGGCTCGACCGACCTCGGCGACGTGTCGCATCTGATGCCCGCCATCCAGTCCTTCTTCGCCGGCGTCGAGGGCGGACTGCACACAAAGGATTTCTGCCTGAAGGACAAGGACCTCGCGGTGCTCACGGCGGCCAAGGCCATGCTGTGCCTGGTCATCGAGCTGCTCTACGACGGAGCGGAGAAGGGCAGAGCGATCAAGGAAGGATTCAAACCGGTCTTCACCAAGGAGGAATACCTCCGGGAGTGGGGAAGGTTGGAATAATAAAGGTTTTTGAGAGAAAGGTGGGTAAAAATGAAGGATTTCAAGGAAAACTTCAACCTGAAGGACTGGAAAGTCCATGTCCTGTGCCTTGTGATCATGGTCATCGCCGAGTTGATCGGCACGCAGAAGATCGGGATCAGCGGGCCGGGCGGCGGCGGTATCTCCTTCTCGCTGCTTCCGATGCTGTTTGCGATCATCATCGGCATCATCCTCGGCGGCGCGAAGAAGATCAAGAGAGAGACCATGGAGACCGCCTCCCCCTATATCGGGATCTCGGTCATGTTCCTCGTCGTCAAGCTCAGCTGCTCGATCGGACCGGCCTGGAAGTCGATCGTGGCTGCCGGCCCGGCCCTGATCCTGCAGGAGTTCGGCAACCTCGGCACGATCCTGCTGTCCATGCCGCTGGCGGTGCTCGTGTTCCGCATGGGCCGCGCCTCCATCGGCGCCGCGTTCTCCATCTCCCGTGAGCCGTCCATCGCCATCGTCGCCGAGAAGTACGGCCTCGACGGTCCCGAGGGCTCGGGCGTCATGGGCGCGTACGTGACCGGCACGGTGCTCGGCACGGTGTTCTACGGCATCCTCGCTTCGATCTTCGTCGGAGCAAAGCTCTTCCACCCCTACTCCCTGGCCATGGCGGCCGGCATGGGCTCGGCTTCCATGCTCACCGCGGCGCTTGCTCCGCTGGTGGACGCCTACCCGGATATGGCTGAGGAGATCCAGGCCTTTGCCAGCACCTCCAATACGCTGACCAACGCCGACGGCCTGTATATGAGCCTGCTCATCGGCCTGCCGATGACCGAGTGGCTGTACAGGAAGTTCAGCAAGAACCATCCGCAGAAGGGCATCAAGCCTGTTGAAGCGGCGGAAGATATCGTTGTAGAGAAGGAGGATATCTAACCATGACCGAGAATAAGGAAAGCATGGGCAAGCTCTGGGCGAGCAGGATCAAGGTCCTCCTCATCAGCGGCGTTCTTGCCTCCATCGCGAACATGATCTACGAGTGGCGTACCCACGCGGCCACGATCCACATGCCCTGGGAAGTGTTCCCGGCCCTTCTGTACATGTTCATCATCGTCGTCGTCAGCTGCCTGATCCACGACCTCGTGGCGAAGCTCCTGCCGGTCAAGGTCCCGGTCATCCTCTACGTGGCCCTGATCACCACGATCCTGAGCTTCCCCTTCGCCGGCTGGTTCGCCGAGACCATGAAGACCGAGTTTGCCAAGATCGGCCTGCTCCCGCTGTGCACGCCGATCCTCGCCTACGCCGGCATTTCCGCGGGCAAGGACCTCGACACCTTCAAGGAGCAGGGCGTCGCGATCGTCTGCACCGCGCTCGTCGCCTTCATCGGCACCTACATCGGCTCGGCCATCATCGCCGAGATCGTTCTGCGTCTCTCGCACGTGATCTGATCACGGCGGCGCGCGGGCGATCGCCCGAAGCATCCGAACGGCAAAAAAGCCATCCGTTTTCGAACGGATGGCTTTTTGTTTTACCCGCCGGAGACCGGGAAGAAGAAGCCGACGACGTCGCCGTCGTGCAGCTCGCGGTCGAGCGGGCTGCGCTCGCCGTTGACGCTCACGAGCAGGAGCTTCGCTTTCAGCGGCGAGCAGCGGACGAGGCGCAGCGTGTCGCGCACGCAACTGCCCTCCGGCAGCTCGGCCCAGCTGCGCTCGTCGAGCGCGCTGCGGTCGCAGCCGTGGGGCGGGAGGATCTTGACTTTCATAGGCCGCGCTCCTCCATGCGGATCGCGTCCATCGGGCAGGCGCGCGCACAGCCGCCGCAGCCGATGCAGCCGTCCCGGACGAGCTCGGGGAAGACGTTGCGGTATTTGCCGCTCTTGCCCTCCTTCTTCATGCCGAGCACCGACACGGGGCAGGCCTGCGCGCAGATGCCGCAGCTGACGCAGGAGAGATAATCGAATACAGGCTGTTTTTTCGTCATGTCTCGCCCTCCGTCAGCCTGTCGATGCCGAGCCGCCGGACCGTCTCCGGCAGCGGCACGCCGGTCTTGCCGTCCCAGCCGAAGGCCCGCCAGTGGGCGGAGACCTGCTCGCGGTTTTTGAGCGTCACGCCCTTGAGCGGCCCGGAGAGCAGGGGCGGGATGCCCTGCATGCGGTCGGGCAGCTTCACGGCGGCAGGATCGTAGCCCTGCTTGATGTTGAACAGCTGCCGCAGGGTCTGGATGCGCTCGCCGATCTGCGTATACCAGTCGCCGTCGTGATCCCAGCCCTCGGCGGCGTTGAGATAGTCCACGAGCTTCCACATGTGCACGCCCATCATCTGGCCGTAGTAGCAGCCGCCCGCGCCGTCGACGAGCATCGTGTAGCAGGCGTTGGCCTTGGAGATCAGTGCCATCTCCTCCGTGTCCTCGAGATCGCGGGACTTCGGATGGATCCTCGCGGGCGGCGCCCAGGAGCAGATGTCGCAGAGGCTCATCGCGCCGTATTCGATGCTCATGCCGACCGTGTGCTTGCCCGGCGCGGGCTCGGCCACGAAGTGGACGCCGAGCTGCGGGTCGTTGCGCGCGTCGTGCATGCCGGGCTCCTGCCCGCCGATATGCATCGCGTACTGCTTGCCGCCGAATCTTTCCGAGGCGCGCTTGACGCCGTCGGCGATTGCGTCGCCGAAGCCCTCGCGCGCGATCATCCTTTTCACGAGCGTGAGGATCGCCTCGGTATCGCCCCAGGTGAGCGCGAGCCCGTCGGTCTGCTCCTTCGTGAGGATGCCGTTTTCATAGCACTCGATGGCCCAGGCGACCGTGTTGCCCGCGCTGATCGTGTCCATGCCCGCGCGGTTGAGCAGCTCGTTGAGCTGGTAGATCGAATCAAGGCTCCAGTTCAGCAGCAGCGGGCCGAAGGCCTCGATCGTCTCGTACTCGGGCTTGTGCGTTTCGTCGAACTCGACGTACTTCCGCCCGCGGATGTTGAGCTTCCCGCCGCAGCCGAGGGGACAGGAATAGCAGTGGTACTTGGCCGTTTCGATCCGGTTGATGTGCTCGGGGTTGTAGACCGCCTCCATCAGCCGCACGTCGCGCGGCGTGCCGCCCCAGTTCTTGATCGGGCCGTCGCCGCTCGTGATGGCCAGCGAGGTGTTGGCCTGCGTGCCCCACTCGCGGAACATATAGGCGGTCATCGAGCCGTCGAGCGGGATGTTGGGCAGATGACCCATCATCGCGCCGCCCGCGCCGATGAAGACCCCGAGACCCGTGGGCAGCGTCATCTTCAGCAGCTTCTGCCCCAGCTCCTTCGACAGGGTCTTGACCTTCTCCGGATCGGCGCAGGGAAAGGGACGGGAGCCGGCGAGCACGACGGCCTTGAGCTTCTTGCTGCCCATGACGGCGCCGACGCCGCTGCGCGCGGCGATGCGGCCGCCCTCGTTGCAGATGCCGGAGATCAGCGAGAGCTTCTCCCCGGACGGGCCGATGCAGGCGACGCAGGGCTTTTTGCGGCACACGCCGTCGAGATCGCGGTGCAGGGCCCTCTCGGCCTCCGTCGCGTCGAGCCCCCAGTAGGCGGAGGCGTCGCGGATCTCGACCGTTTTGCCGTCGCAGAAGAGGTAGACGGGCTGCTCCGCGGCGCCGGAGACGAAGATCGCGTCGTAGCCGCACTGCTTGATCGCCGGGGCGAAGAGCCCGCCGCAGTTGGCGTCGCCCCAGCCGCCGGTCAGCGGGCTTTTGCAGGCCACGGTCCAGCGCCCGGTGAGGAAGGCACCCGTGCCGCACAGCGCGCCCGCCGCAAAGGCGAGGATGTTGTCCGGCCCGAGCGGGTCCGCCCCCGCCGGGATATGATTGTAAAGGTACCAGGCCTCCAGACCTTTGCCCGCGAGCACGGCCTCGTAGACCTCCGGCGGGACGTCGACGCTCGCGGCGCTGCGCGCGGAGAGGTCCACGCACAGGATCTTACCGAGAAAGGATGTCATTATCTGTCGTACTCGCCGAACTCGCAGCCGATGCCGACGGCCTCGACCTCGTCGATGAGCACCCACTTGCCCAGGCCGCGCTTGTAGAGCTTGAGCACGCCCGTTCCGTTGCCGCCGTTCCACAGGCGGTTGTGGCGCTTGAGCCCGGTCGGCGCCTCGTAGTTGATGTTCAGCATGTCCTTCTTTTTGCAGCGGATCTCGGTGTCGAGCTTGGCCGTCGCCGTCGTCTGCACGACGTGCCAGTGGATCTCGTCCTCGGTCTCCTCGCAGTCAAACTGCGTGCCGGAGAGCGTCCAGAACTTCGAGAAGTTGAACTCGTAGTCCTTGCCCTCGTAATAGAACTCGCCGAGCAGCTTGCGCTCGAGCGCCACGGGGCCGACCTTCGGGCGGCCGCCGCCGATGTTGAACACGGAATTCTCGAGCTTCTTGCCGGTGATGCGGCTGCGCAGATTGTTGCTCGAGAGCCATACCCAGGGCGAGGTGAAGTCGCCGCCCCAGTTCTTGTCGGCGTAGCCGTTGCAGGTCTCGGGCCGGACGACATACTTCACGCCGTTGAGCACGATCTCGCCGGAGTACGCCGTCTTCATGCCCTCGGCGTGCCAGAACATCTCAAAGGCGTTGGCGCCGCGGAAGAACTTGCTCGCGCCGTAGCCGACGTGGAAGGCGATCTTCTTGTCGATGTCGAGCTTCCAGCTCATCTCGCCGGCGTCGCACATCCACTCGGGATGCGCGTCGCGCTGCTCGGGCGTGACGAGGACGCGGCCCTCGGTGTGCGTCTCGGAGCAGGTGCAGCCGCCGCAGGAGATCGCGTAGGGAGCGTCGGCGTGCAGGCTCACGTCCTTCCAGGCGTAGAAGTTGTGCAGCTGGCCGTGGTCCTCGCCCCAGAAGCCGACGTTGACCATGACGTAGGACGGCAGGACGCCGCGCTTCTGCTTCTCCGGGTCGTTCCAGACGATGACCGGCTCGTCCTTGGCGCGCGCCGGGTTGCAGGTGAAGAATTCGATGTAGAAGGGCTTTTGCTCGCCGGTCTCGGCGTTCTCGGCGGTCAGCGAATGCCACCACCAGTCATAGCCCTTTTTCGCCAGAGGCCCGCGCAGCATGAAGGCGTTGCGGCTGATGTCGGAAATGTTTGCCATGATGTTCTCTCCTTACTTTCTGATCTCGTGCTGGAGCTTGATGTCTTCGATCACGCCCCGCTTTTCGGCCTCGACGCGTTTGACGAAGCGGCGCAGCTTGCCCTTCTGCGCGTAGACGTAAAGCGACTTGACGGGCGGGACGACGTTCATGAGGACCTTGCTCGGCAGGTAGACCGGGCAGGGGTAGATGTGCTTCTTGAGCTTGTCGATGCCCTTGACGACGGCCTTGCCGACCTTCTCCGGCGCCTGGACGGGGAAGGGCGGCTCCATCTTGCGCCCGCCGCCGCCGACGTTGAAGAAATTGGTCTTCGTCGAGACGGGGTAGACGCAGCTGATCTGCAGGTTCTCCGGCGTCTCGTCGCGGATGGCCTGCTGAAAGCCCTTCATCGCGAACTTGGTCGCGGCGTAGAGCGCGTAGCCGGGCAGCGCCATCTCGCCCATGGCGGAGATCGTGTAGACCAGACGGCCCGGCCGTCCGTTGAGGTGATGGAGATACTTCGAGTAGGTGTAGATGTGCGCGACGGTGTTGAGGTCGAAGATCCGGCTGATGCGGTCCCAGTCCTCGTAGTCGAAGCGCTCGTAGTACGGCGCGCCGGCGTTGCAGAAATAGAGATCGATCTGCCCGTCGAAGACCTCCTCGGCCTTGGCGAAGAGCGCGTCCACGCCCTCCTTGGTACTCAGGTCGCAGGAGAAGGGGACGACCCGCTCGCCGTAGTCGCCGATCTTCTCGGCGTGCCGGCAGGCGGCGAGGATGCGGCTGCCGTCGTTCTTGGCGAGCAGCTCCTCCATGATGGACTTGCCGATGCCGCTCGAGGCGCCGGTGACGACGATGTTTTTGTGACTCACGGTTTTCACTCCAATCGTTTTATTTGAAATATAAGGATTCACTTGATCGCCATGACGGCGTCGTAGGCGCTGTGGCAGGCGTCGGCGATCGTGCCGCTCTTCACGGCGTCGCCCACGCGCCAGATGCGCGTGACGCTGAGCTTGTCGAGCTCGCGCGCGAGATCGCCCGCGGGGCGCACGCCGAGCGAGAGCACGAGATAGTCCGCCTCGATGCGCCGCGTCGCGCCGCTCCTGACGTCCTGCACGGTAACGCCCTCACCGTCCACGGAGAGGAGCTTCGTCGAGAGCTCGAACTTTGTGTCCGTTTTAGACAGACGCTCCATCTCGTCGTCGACGAGCTGGAACCAGGCGCCGGGGGCGAGCTCGTCGGCCATCTCGACGATCGTGACGCGGTTGCCTGTCTCGTTGAGGATCTCCGCGGTCTCCAGCCCGGTCAGGCCCGAGCCGGCCACGACGACGCGCGCATCGCGCAGTACCGTCTCGCGGTGGATGATCTGCGGCGCGGTAAAGACGTTGCCGCCGTCGATCCCCTCGATCGAACGGGGGCGCAGCGGCTCGCCGCCGGTGGCGACGACGACGCCCCAGGGCTCCATGTCCGCGATCTGCCGCGGCGTGAGCTCGACGCCGAGACGGATCTCCGCGCCGGCCCTGCGGGCGTTCGTCATCAGGTCCTCGATGCACCAGGACAGCTTGTCCTTGAGATGGCAGGCCGCGGCCGTGAGCACCTGGCCGCCGGGCTTTTCGGCTTTCTCGTACACGCTCACGTCAAAGCCGCGCATCGCCAGCGTCTGCGCCGCGGTGAGACCCGCGGGGCCCGCGCCGATGACGAGGATCTTCCGACCTTCGCCGTCGCGCGGCATGTTGAAATACTCCTTTTCGCGCGCCACGCTCATGTTCAGCGCGCACTCGCCCGGCCTGCCGACGCCCGCGTTCGTCATGAACGAGCGGATGCAGTTGAGGCAGCCGATGCAGCGGCGGATCTCGTCGGCGCGGCCGGAGGCGGCCTTCTCGACCCAGTGGGGGTCGCAGATGAAGGTGCGGGCCGAGGCGACGAAGTCCTGATCGCCCTCCTCGAGCTGGCGCTCGGCCTGCTCGGGCGTGCGGATGACGTTGGCCGCGATGACCGGGATGGACACGACGCTCTTGATCTCGCGGGCGAGGTATTTGCGCCAGCCCGGCTCGAAGGAGGTCGGCTCGAGCCAGTAGTTGTATGCGTCGTAGCAGGCGGAGGTGACGTTGATCGCGTCGACGCCCAGCTCCTCGAGCCGCCTGGCGATCTGCTTGCCGGTCTCGAGACCGTAGCCGACGCCGGGGCGGCCGACGCGGTCGTACATCTCGTCGGCCGTGAGGCGCACGGTCAGCGGATAGTCGCGCCCGCAGCGCTCGCGGATGCCGCGGATGATCTCGGCGAGGAAGCGCATGCGGCCCTCGAAATCGCCGCCGTACTCGTCCGTGCGGCGGTTCGTGTGCGGCGAGAGGAACTGCTGGATGATGTAGCCGTGGCCGGCGTGGAGCTCGACACAGTCGACGCCCGCCTTCTGGCAGCGGACCGCGGCCTCGATGAAATCGGAGATCAGATCGCGGATCTCCTTCTTCGACATCGCGTGCATGCGCGTCGCGCCGTGCTTGGCGAGCTCGACCTTCGAGGGGGCCTGCACGGAGAAGCAGATCCCTTTGGCCTCCATGCCCAGCAGCAGCGGCGTGCACTTGAAGATCCCGTCCATCACGCCCGGGAAGCGGTCGGCCACCGGGATGACGAGGGGCAGGGAATTGATCGCGCTGGCCATGCCCTGACGGCCGGGATGGTGGAGCTGGATGCAGAGCTTCGCGCCGTGGCGGTGCAGCCGCTCGGCAAACTCATGCATCGGGGCGATGTGGTAGTCGTGGCTCATGGCGAGCTGTGTGAAGGTGGACGCGCCGCCCATGTCGTTGACGCGGCAGATGCCGGGGATGATCATGCCGACGCCGCCCTTCGCGCGCTCCTCGTAATAGTCCATCAGGCGCTCGGTGGGTTTGCCGTTGGTCTGGCCGAGGGAGAACTCCGCCGCCGTCATGACGGTGCGGTTCTTCACGGTCATGCTGCCGATCTTCATCGGCGAGAGAAGCAGCTCATACATAAAAAGAGAAGGCCCCCTTTTTATATTTTTGTATATTTTAACTATACTTCCTCCCCCTGCGCGCGTCAAGTTTTTTGCAGAAGAAATGAAAGACTTGACGGGCAAAGCGCGCGCTTCGTATAATACAGAAAAAGGGAGGCGGAGAAGATGGACGAACGCTTTGTGCGCAATCTCGGCGCCTTGAGCGAGAGCGAATGCGCGGCGCTGCGCGGGAAAAAGGTGCTGATCGCGGGCTGCGGAGGCCTCGGCGGCTATCTCGCGGAGTATCTGCTGCGCCTCGGCGTGGGCGGGATCGCCGTGGCCGACGGCGAGCGCTTCGAGCGCACGAACCTCAACCGCCAGCTTTTGTGCACCGAAGAAACGCTCGGCCGCTTCAAGGCCGCCGCGGCCGCCGGGCGCGCCGCGGAGATCGCGCCGGACACGGCCTTCTTCGGCCACGTCTGCCGTCTCGACGAGAAGAATCTGCCGGGGCTGCTGCGCGGCTGCGACGCGGCGCTCGACGCGCTCGACAGCGCGGAGGACCGCAGGCTGCTGAAGGCCGCCTGCGACGCGCAGGGCGTGCCCTATGTCTTCGGCGCGGTCGGCGGCTGGGTCGCGCAGGCGGCGCTCTCGCTGCCGGGCGACGCGCTGCCGGAGCTGCTCTACGGCGCGGACTATGCGGCGGAGGACAAGAGCGTGCTCGCCTTCACGCCCGCGCTCGCCGCGGCGATGCAGGCGGCGCTGTGCGTCCGCTTTCTCTGCGGCCGCCCGGTCGAGCCGGGACGGCTCTACAGCTTCGATCTCTCGACGATGGATCTGCAAAGCGTCCGGCTTTGACGGAGGAGGTATACGAATGAGCGTGACACAGGAAGAACGGATGAGCTGCAGCGCCCACCTCTCCGGGGACGGGCGCAGCGTCGTGATCCTCGACCAGCGGCAGCTGCCGAACCGCGAGGTCTGGCTGACGCTGGACACGGCCGGGGAGCTCTATGAGGCGATCCGGACGCTGGCCGTGCGCGGCGCGCCCGCCATCGGCATCTGCGCGGGCTACGGCATGTACGTGCTGGCCCTGCGCGATCCGACGGAGGACGCCGAAGAGCTGCTTGCGGCGCTCGAGCGCGCGGGGGAGTATCTGATCTCCTCGCGCCCGACGGCGGTCAATCTCGCCTGGGCGGTGCGGCGCATGCTCGCCGCGGCGCGTGAGACGGCGGACGGCGGCGCCGCGGCGATCCGCGGGCGGCTGCGCGCCGAGTGCCTCGCGATCCACAACGAGGACATCGAGATGTGCCGCCGGATCTCCGAATACGGCCTCGGGCTCGTCAAGCCCGGCGACGGCATCCTGACGCACTGCAACGCCGGGCCGCTGGCGACCTCTCGCTACGGCACGGCCATCGGCCCGATCCTGCTGGGGAAAGAGCGGGGGATCGACTTTCACGTCTTTGCCGACGAGACGCGGCCCCTGCTGCAGGGCGCGCGGCTGACGGCCTATGAGCTGCAGCGCGCGGGCGTGGACGTGACGCTGATCTGCGACAACATGGCGAGCATCGTGATGAAAAACGGCTGGGTGCAGGCCTGCTTCGTCGGCTGCGACCGCATCGCGGCCAACGGAGACTTTGCCAACAAGATCGGCACCTCGGGCGTCGCGATCCTGGCCAGACACTACGGCATCCCGTTCTACACGCTCGGGCCGCGCTCGACGATCGACATGGACTGCCCAACCGGGGCGGACATCCGCATCGAGCTGCGCGACGGCGAGGAGATCCGCAGCAAGTGGTACGCCGAGCCCATGACGCTGCCGGAGGTCAAGTGCTACAACCCCGCCTTCGACGTGACGGACCACGAGCTGCTCACCGCCATCGTGACCGACCGGGGCGTCGTGTACCCGCCCTTTGAGCAAAATCTGAAAAAACTGTTTGAAGAATAAAGGAGAGAGCTATGACGAATCATTCCCCGTCCGCCTGCATCGAACTCAAGGAGGGCACGCACATCGCCCCCGTCGTGCTGATGCCCGGCGACCCGCTGCGCGCGAAATTCGTCGCGGAGCACTATCTGGAGGACCCGGTCCTGTTCAACGACGTGCGCAACATGCTCGGCTATACCGGCCGCTTCGAGGGCCGGGAGGTCTCGGTCATGGGCTCGGGCATGGGCATGCCGTCCTTCACGCTCTACGCCTATGAGCTGTTTCACTTCTTCGGCGTCGAGGCGATCATCCGCATCGGCTCGGCCGGCGGCATCCGCGACGACGTGAAGCTGCGCGATCTCATCATCGCGATGTCCGCCTCGACCAACTCCTCGATGGCGACGGCCTACGGCCTGCCCGGCGTCATGGCGCCGACCGCGAGCTACCCGCTGCTGCGCGAGGCCGTGAAGGCGGCCGGGGAGCTGGGCGTGCACGCGCGTGTCGGCACGGTCTACACCTCGGACTTCTTCTATCACCCCGACCCGGAGGTCAACGTCAAAGCGCGCGACCTCGGACACCTCGCGGTCGAGATGGAGGCCGCGGGCCTGTACCTCACGGCGATGGCCGCGGGCAAGCAGGCGCTGGCCCTGTTCCAGATCTCCGACCACATCTTCACCGGCGAGGCCCTCAGCGCCGCCGAGCGGCAGGACGGCTTCCGTGAGATGATGGAGGTCGCGCTCCGCACCGCCGTGCGGGCGGAATTCCCCTCCGCCTGACACGGACCGCGGCTTGCGGCCGCCCGTTTTTTGAAAAAAACCGAAAAAGCGATCCCCCCGGGGGGCTTGCGCGGGAAAAAGATCGGCTCTATACTGATGACGATGCATCAAACGATTGAATAAAAGAGGTGCTTTTTCATGCATATGGCCGACGCTCTGCTGGCCCCCGCCGTCGCGGCGACGATGTACGTCGCCTCCGGCACCACGGCCGGTATCTCCATCCATAAACTAAAAAAAGACGACGAGCCGCAGAAGCTGCCCGTCATGGCGGTCACTGCCGCGCTGGTCTTCGCGGGGCAGATGATCAACTATACGATCCCCGGCACGGGCTCCTCGGGCCACATGTGCGGCGGCATGCTGCTCTCCGCGCTGCTCGGCCCGCAGGCGGGCTTCCTGTCGATGATCGTGATCCTGGCGATCCAATGTCTCTTCTTTGCCGACGGCGGCCTGATGGCGCTGGGCGCAAACGTCTGGAACATGGCCTTTTACGGCTGTTTCGTCGGCTATTACCTGATCTGGCGGCCGATTATGCAAAGCAAGCTCTTCGGCGCGGATAAAAAGGCGCAGCGCGGCCGCATCGTGCTCGCCTCGATCCTCGGCTGCGTGATCACGCTGCAGCTCGGCGCCTTCTCCGTCGTGCTGGAGACGACGCTTTCGGGCATCACCGAGCTGCCCTTCGGCGCCTTCGTCGCGCTGATGCAGCCGATCCACCTGGCGATCGGTCTCGTCGAGGGCCTCGTGACCTCGGCGGTGCTGCTGTTCGTCTTTGAGTCCCGGCCCGAGTTGCTGCAATGCGTGCAGCCGGCCGAGGGCGAGGGCGCGAAGCGCTCGCTCAAGGCCGTGATCGCCGTGCTGGCCGTCGTGGTGCTGGTGGTCGGCGGCGGACTGAGTCTGCTTGCCAGCTCCAACCCGGACGGACTCGAGTGGGCGCTGTTCGGCAACGCCGAGGAGGGCTATGCCGAGAACATGGGCCTTGACGAGGACGACTACGGCATCGAGAGCGCCGCAGCCGAAAAGGCCGGCGCGATCCAGGAGGCGACCGCCTTCCTGCCGGACTACGCCTTCGCCGACAGCGACGCGGCAGCGGGTACGAGCGTGTCCGGCGTCGTCGGCTCGGCCATGGTGGCAGGAGTCGCGGTGCTGATCTGTCTCGCCGGCGGCTTCTTCCGCAAAAAGAAAGCCGAGGCGTAAGCGCAGGTTTTGTTTGCAGGAGGAAAGGGGCATCGGCATGATGCCCCTTTCCTTTCCCATCCCGCACAGGAAGTACGGCCATGAACAAAATGGAAAAGGCGCTGCACGAGCTCACCGAAATGGATGATCTCGCGGCGCGCTCGTCGCCGGTGCACGCGCTGCACCCGACGGCGAAGCTGTTGAGCACAATCGCATATATCATCGTGACGGTCTCCTTCGACAAGTATGATCTGGGAGGCCTTTTCCCCATGCTGCTCTGGCCGGTGCTGCTCTTCGAGATCAGCGGCATCCCGCTGCGGACCTGCTTTTACAAGCTGCGCATCGTGCTGCCGCTGGTGATGGCCGTGGGGCTGTTCAATCCGCTCTACGACCGCGCGCCGATGCTGCTGCTCGGCGGCACGGCGGTGTCGGGCGGCGTGGTGTCGATGCTGACGCTGATGCTCAAGGGCGTGTTCTGCCTGATGGCCTCGTTCCTGCTGATGGCGACGACGCCGATCGACAGCCTCTGCGCGGCGCTGCGCCGGCTGCACGTGCCGGGCATGCTCGTGACGCTGCTGCTTTTGACCTATCGCTACGTCGGCGTGATGACCGAGGAGCTCGCGATCATGACCGACGCCTATCACCTGCGCGCGCCGGGACAGAAGGGCATCCACGTCTCGGCCTGGGGCTCCTTCCTCGGCCAGCTGCTGCTGCGCAGCATGGACCGCGCGCAGGAGCTCTACGGCAGCATGCAGCTGCGCGGCTATCACGAGCATTTCCACTATGCGCCGATCCGCGCCTTCCGCCTCCCGGACGGGCTTTATACGCTGGCGTGCGGAGCGGCTTTCCTGCTGCTGCGCTTTGTGAATCTCGGCCGGCTGCTGGGCGGCCTTGTTGTGAGGTGAGAGGATGATCGAATTTCAGCATGTGCGCTTCGCGTATGAAAAAGGGCGCGAGGTGATCCGGGATCTGAGCTTCCGGATCGCTCGCGGCGAGGCCGTGGGTCTCATCGGCGCGAACGGCGCGGGCAAGTCCACGGTCATGAAGCTGGCGCTCGGGCTGCTCAGCGGCGAGGGACGGATCCTCATCGACGGCGAGGAGCTGAACAGACAGACGCTCGCCTCCGCCCGGCGCAAGCTGGGCTTCGTGCTGCAGAACTCCGACAACCAGATGTTCATGCCGACGGTCTATGAGGATATGATCTTCGGGCCGCTCAACTACATGGTCAGCCGCGAGGAGGCCGACCGGCGCGTGGACGAGGTGCTCGCCCGTCTGGATCTGCAGGCGCTCAAGCACCGCCACAACCACCGCATCTCGGGCGGCGAGAAGCGCATGGCCGCCATCGCGACGATCCTGGCCATGGAGCCGGAGGCGATCCTGATGGACGAGCCGAGTTCGGCGCTCGACCCCTGCAACCGGCGGCTCGTCATCAACACGATCCGCGGACTGGAGCAGACAAAGCTGATCTCCTCGCACGATCTCGACATGATCCTCGACACCTGCTCGCGCGTGATCCTGCTCTCCGAGGGGCGGATCGCGGCCGACGGCCCGGCGGAGGAGATCCTGCGCGACCGCGCGCTGCTGGAGCGCAACCACCTCGAGCTGCCGCTGCGGCTCGCGGGCGGATGAAAGCGAAAAAGCAAAAGCCCTGAAGCACGATGCTTCAGGGCTTTTGCTTTTTTGGCATGCTTTCGGCTTACGGCGTCCCGCCGAGCAGCGCTTCGGCCGCGTCGATGATCTCCGCGCGGCTGCGGTAGGGGCTGAGATACACGCCGTCGGTGAAGGGGCAGACGAGCACGCAGTCCCGCCCCGGCAGGTAGGCGGCCACGGCGTCGTAGGCGCCCGCGCAGCCGCGGCTCGGCCGGTCGTAGACGAGGCAGATCGCCTCGCTGCGGCTCAGATCGTCGTAGAAGATCAGCAGACGGTCCTCGTTCACGGCGTCTGCGAGCGTATAGCGCGCCCCGGAGGCGAGGAAGCGCAGACCCAGCGCGCCGTGCTGCGAGCTGTGCAGCAGCGCGCCGTCGCCGCAGCGGATCACGCAGAGCTCGCCGGCCTCGGAAAAGGCGAGCAGCTCCCCGTCGCCGGGGGCGAAGAGCAGCTGCGCCGTCGTGGCCGGCAGGCCCTCCGTTACGCTCTCCGCGCCGCTCGCAAGATCGCGGAGCGTCAGCCTTTCGCCGTCCCAGACGGCCAGGAGCGGCTTGTCCGCGCCGAGGGCGAAGCGCTTTCCGTCCGTGCCGTCGAGCGCGGTCCAGACGCCGTCCCCGGAGCAGAGGGCGAGCGCGCCCTCCTCCGAGCGCAGCAGCGCCGCGCCGCAGCCGCCCGCGGCTTCGATCTGCCACGCGCCGTCGGGACAGGGAACGGCCGCGCTCGGCGCGCCGTCGGAATAGAAGCACAGCTGCCCGTCGTCCGTGAGGCGCGCGGAAAAGACGCGTCCGCCGCCCGCGGCCGAGACGAGCGCGCCGCCGTCCGGGAAGGGCGTGAAGCCATGGCTGCGGACGTCGAGCGCGCCGCGCGGCGAGAGCAGCAGGCCGCTCTCGGTCAGGGCCAGGCGTCCGGGATCGTCCCAGCCGCCGCTGCCGTCCAGCGGGAAGGGATCGAAGCTCTCGCCGCTCCCGGCGTCGAGCAGCAGCGCCTCGACGGCGCGGCCGGAGGGATCGTAGCCCAGAGCGAGCGCCAGCGAGCCGGAGGGCGAGGGGATCAGCGTGACGTGGCTGACCGAGGAGGAGAAGGCGGCCACCTTGAACATCTGCGGATCGTCCGCGAAGCGGACGAGCGAGACGCGGCGGGCAAAATCCTCGGCCACGAGCGCGACCGTGCTCTCGGGGTAGCTCGCGCCGGCGATCGCCGCGAGGGAGAGATCGTTGCCGCCGCGGAAGCTGTCGACGCCCAAACTGTCGCTCAGAACGCCGTCGTCCGTGCAGAAGCTGACCGTGCCGTCGCCGAGGACGAGCGCCATGCAGGCGTTGTCGTACACGCGTCCGGCGAGCAGGAAGCCGCCCAGCGTCCGGTGCCAGCACAGCGCGCCGTCCGCCGCGTCGAGCAGATACAGCTCGTGCTTGCAGCCGAAAACGAGCTTCCCGGCGGCCGTCTCGAAGAGGTCGACGCTTGCGAAAACGCTGGCCCCGCCGCCGGTCTCAAGCGTGACCTTTTCGGTCTCGAGCGGCGTCTCCCAGCGCGGCGTCCAATCCCGCGCGCCGTCGTAGAGCCGGACGAAGGACTGCCCGTCACGGTCGTCGCAGCCGAGGAGCAGCCCGCCTTCGGGCGTGAAGCGGAGGCGGCAGCTCACCGCGCCGGCGGAGAAGCGCAGGCCCGTGTCGATCTCGCGCAGCGTGCCGCCGCCGATATCCCAGAGCAGGAGATCGGCGCTGGCGTCCTCCGGCCGATGCAGCAGCAGCGCCGCGCGCGCGGCGTCGGGCGAGAAGGCCGAGGCGGCGCAGAGACGCGCCGCGCCGTCCGAAAGCGTTATTTCCGTGAGCGTCCGGCCGCTCGCAAGCTCGAGCAGGGAGGCGCGCTCCGGCGTGCCCTCCGGCGCGAGGAAGGAGGTCGCGAGAGCGAGCCTGCCGTCGGCGGAGACGGCCGTGAGGTCGAGCATGCCGATATCGTCGCGCCGCCAGAGCTCGCCGCCGTCCGCGTCGAGCGCGAACGCACCCTCCGGCGTGAGGACGAGCAGGCCGTCCTCTCCGAAGAAGCGCAGCAGGAAGACGGCCGCGCCGCCGCGCTGCCAGCGCAGCGCGCCGCTGCCGGTGTCCCAGGCGCGCAGCGTGCCGTATTCGTCCGCCGTGACGAGGAGATCGCCCGCCGGCGAGAGAGCGGCGGCGCGGATCACGGTGTCCTGCTCGAGCGAGCGGGCATAGCGCAGCACGCCGCTGCGGTAGAGATCGAGCTCCCGCGAGAGGGCGTATTCGGGCTCGGCCACATAGGGCCGCTCGCGCCCCTCGCCGGGCAGAGCCCGGAGCGCATAGCGCAGCGCGCCGTTGTAGTCGCCCTCGCGGTAGGCCCGTTCCGAGAGCGCGGCGAGCGTCCGGGATTCGCTGACGAGCGCGCGCTGCAGCTGCGCGCGGATCTCGGCGTTGCGGTTGAGCAGCATGCCGATGAAGGCGGCGGCCACGAGGGCCGCGGCCGAGAGCGCGATCGCCGCGCGGCGGCGGCGGTAGCGCTGCTCGCGCCGGAACAGCGCGTCGAAGGGGCAGCCGATGAGCGCGGCGAGGATGCGCAGGCTCTCCACCCGGAAGAGCTGCGCGCGTTTCCGTTCGTTCGGCGCGACGATGTTGGCGGCCAGCGGCTCGATGCGCCCGAGCAGATCGCCGCTCTCGCCGCGCAGCTCGGTCAGCTGGGGCGGGAAGGAGGTCTCGGGCGTGCCGTCGGCCAGCACGGCCAGCACGTGATCGCGGTCGTGATGCTCGAGAAAGTAACTGATCTCGCGCAGCACCCAGGCGGACTTCGCCGTCTCCGGCGTGCAGATGACGATGAGATACTGCGAACGGTCCAGCGCCTCCTGGATGTTCGCGCTGAGATTGCTGGAGATCGGCAGCTCATCCTGGTCGCGAAAGACGAGGCCGGGCTTCTTCTGCCCGTCCCTGCGCAGATCCTTCGGGATCACGTAGCGCTCGATGCGTTTATGCAGTTTTCTGGCCGTCGCCATTTCCAGCGGGAGGTGGCGATAGCTGATGAAGGCGATATAACTGCGTTCCATGCCGGCATGACCCTTTCCGACGTCGCCGAGGCGGGCGTTTTTTTTCTTCATTCTATCCGCTTTTGCAGCGGCGCGCAAGATGCATTGTCCCCGCGCGGCTTGATTTTTCCGCTTTTCCATGCTATCCTGCGAGCAGAAAGACACAAAAAGGAGGGAGACGCGCTTGGGCAAGGGCTTGGATGTTTCGGGCTGGACCTACTACAACCACGCGGCGATCCCCTCCTGCGCGCCGCACGAGACGCCTCCGCTCGCGCCGCTCGAGGACGGCAGCATCTGGCGCGTCGGCGGCGGGAGAGCGCTGCTCGCCCGCTGGACCGAGGACTGGGACTGCGGCGCGGAGACCGACTGGTGGTACCTCATCAAGGACGAGCCGCTGGATCTCGCGTCGATGAAGGCCAAGCGGCGCTATGAGATCACAAAGGGCGAGCGCAATTTCGAGGTGCGGCGCATTGAGCCGTGCAGCTGCGCGGACGAGCTGTACCGCGCGACCGTCGCGGCCTACTCCGCCTGGCCGGAGAAATACCGCCCCCGTGTGGACGAGGCGGCTTTCAAAGCGGGCGTCGGCAGCTGGGAGGAGCGCGTGATCCTCGGCGCCTTCGAGCGGACGAGCGGGCGCCTCGCCGGCTACGCGGGGCTGATCGAGTCGGAGGACAACGTGGCCTTCAGCGTGCTGCGCACGGACCCGGCCTTTGAAAAGGCGGGCGTCAACGCCGCGCTGGTCGCCGGCGTGCTGCGCCTGTACGGAGAGCGGATCTCGCCCGCGTTCTATATCTGCGACGGCGAGCGGGCGATCCGCCATGAGACGGCTTTTCAGGACTATCTCGAAAAATACTTCGGCTTCCGCAAGGCCTACTGCCGCCTGCGCGTCCGCTATCGCCCGGGCTTCGGGCTGCTCGTCCGGCTGCTCTACCCCTTCCGCTCCCTGTTCGGCGGACGGACGAATCTGGGCAGTCAGATCGCAGGCGTGCTGAAAATGGAGCAGCTTCGAAGAGAAGCGTGAAAAAAACAGCATCGGGATACTTCGGCGCG
This sequence comes from Oscillospiraceae bacterium, assembly GCA_902761055.1. Taxonomy (GTDB): domain Bacteria; phylum Bacillota; class Clostridia; order Oscillospirales; family Oscillospiraceae; genus Limivicinus. The sequence goes on along the minus strand of CACWIS010000006.1, from coordinate 40,591 downwards.
GAGGGAACTTTTCCCTCCGCGTTTCGTCGTATGGGCGAGAGAAGAAAAAAGGAGGCCGCTGCCATGCGCGGAAAAGAGAAATGCAGGATCCTCAGAGAGATCCGTCAGAGGATCGCCGATGAGAACGACATCCCCTATGCAACAAAAGACTGCGGCTTTCGGGGCGAATGCCGCGGCACCTGCCCCAAATGCGAGAGCGAGCTGCGCTATCTCGAACGGCAGCTGGCCGCGCGCGCCGCGTTGGGAAAACGCGTGGCCGTGGCCGCGCTGTGCGCGTCGATGGGCTTCGCCGCCTCCGGCTGCGCGCCGTCGGATCTGCTGCCTCTCCGCCCGCGGGGAGGAGACATCGTCGGCGACATCAGCTTCATCGAACCGACGGAGGAACCGGGCGAGGACCCGACGGTCCTGATGGGCGAGATCGCCTACCCGGAGGACGGCGGGGAGCCGACGGCGCCCGACACGGAGATCGAGACCGGCGAGATTGCCCCGCCCGCGGAGGATCCGGAGCCGGCCGGGCCCGAGCCCTTCGAGCTGATGGGCGACGTGGCCTGGTTCCCGGAGGACGCGGACAATGGATGAGCCGCGCTATCCGCTCATCGGCCTCACGCGCCTGCGTATGGGCACGGACGGAGCGGGCGTCACGACGCTCGTCGCCTCGAGAGGCTGCCCGCTGCGCTGTCGCTGGTGCATCAACAAACGACCGCTTGCCGAGGCCCCGGTCGAGCAAGTGACGGCCGCGGAGCTTGTCGAGCGGCTGCGGGTGGACGACCTGTACTTCCTCGCCACGGGCGGCGGGCCGACCTTCGGCGGCGGAGAATCGCTGCTGCACGCGGCCTTTCTCGCGCGCTTCCGCGCGCTCTGCCCCGCGCAGTGGCGCGTCCGGGCCGAGACCAGTCTGGCCGTGCCGGAGGAGCGGCTCGCGCTCGCGATCGGCGCGGTGGACGATTTCATCGTGGACTGCAAGGATATGGACCGCGGGATCTACCGCCGCTACACCGGCGGCGACGGCGCGCTCATGGAGCGCAATCTCCGCACGCTGCTCGGGGCCGTGGGGCCGGAGCGCGTCCACGTCCGCGTGCCGCTCATCCCGGAATACAACACGCCGGAGGATCAGGCGCGCAGCGCCGCGAAGCTGCGGGAAATGGGCGTGACGCAGCTCGAGCTGTTCGACTACGTGATACGGGAATAAAAAAGGACGGGAAACCGTCCTTTTTCTTTGCGTTCCGGCGGCGGATGTGGTATACTCCTCAAAAAGCGCGAAAGGAGGGGGACCGATGGAAAAAAAGAAAAAGGCCGTGCTGCTCGTCGTCGCCTCGGCGATGCTCTGGGGGACCTACGGCTCGTTTTTGAATTTCATCACGGCGCAGGGCATGGGCGCGAACGTCGTCAACTTCCTGCGCTTCGCCTCCACCTCGCTGCCGATCCTCGTCTGGCTGGGCCTGTGCGGGCGGAAACAGCTGTGCGTGAAAAGGACGGACGTTCCGCTCTTCCTCGCCAACGGTCTGGCGAGCATCCTGTTTTTCACCGCGTGCTACGCCGCGGCGATCCGCGAGACGAAGATCGCGACGGCGGCCGCGCTGCTCTATACCGCGCCGGCCATCGTCATGCTGCTCTCGGCGCTGCTCTTCGGCGAAAAGCTCACGCCGCGCAAGGGCGGCTGCGTGCTGCTCTCGGTGCTCGGCTGCGCGCTGGTGTCCGGACTCGGGAACGGCGGGAGCGCGCTGACGGCGCGCGGCCTGCTGCTCGGCCTCGGCGCGGGACTGGGCTACGCGCTCTATTCGATCTTCAGCCGCCTGCTCCAGCAGCGGGGCTATTCGACCTATACGAACGTCTGCTGGACCTTCGCGATCGCGTCGGCGGCCTATCTCGCGATCTCGCTCTGCGAGGGGAGCGCCGCGCAGATGTACAGACTGCCGGGGGCGACGCTTCTGAGCGTCGTGTGCGGCCTGTTCACGGGGCTGCTTGCCTATGTGCTCTACACGAACGGTCTGCGGGACATGGAGCCCTCGCGCGCGGCCCAGCTCGCCACGGTCGAGCCGGTCTTCGCGGCGCTGCTCGGCGCGCTGCTGTTCGGCCAGCGGCTCTCGGCGACGGAGATCCTGGGCGTCGCGCTGGTCGTCGCGGCGGTGATCCTGATGAACGCAAGGCCGCGGGAGAAGCGGTGAAGGATCCCCTCGGGGGGCTTGCGCCGCGGCCGCGGCGCATGATATACTTCCGTTAAGAGAACGATTCGGAGGATGGATATGAGCAGGAAGCTTTATGTCGTTTCCGGCCCGTCCGGCGCGGGCATCCGGGAGATCGCCGCCGCGGTCTTTGCCCGGCGGGACGATCTGGCCGCGCCGGTCCCCGTCACGGCGAGAAAAATGAAGCCGGGCGAGGCCGACGGCGTCGGATACTTTTTCTACGATCTCGAGGGCTGGAACGCGCTGAAGGAGACGGGCGATCTTCTCGAGGGGATCGAGTTCGCCGGCAACGACTACGGGACCTCGCGCCGGCAGGTGGAGCGCGTCCTCGCCGCGGGCAAAAACGCGCTGCTGGAGCTCGGCGTCGAGCGCGCGGCGCAGCTCAAGGCGAACATGCCCGAGGCGGTCTGCGTCTATATCGAGCCCTCCGCGAGCGTGCTGGAGGCGCGGTACCGCGCCGTTTCGCACAGCGCGCTGGAGTGCGCGCTGCGGCTCGAGACGGCCGCGCGGGAGCGCGCGCTGTCGGACTTCTGCGACGCGCGCCTCAACAGCGACGATCTCGCCGCCGCGGCCGACGCGCTCGACGCGCTGATCGGGCGGTGACGAAAAAAAGAAAAACGGCTGGGAAGCTCGGCTCCCCAGCCGTTTTTTCTTTTTATTCAGAATTCCTTTTCCCAGGTCGCGACGACCGCGTCCGTGACCGCGGAGCGGAAGCCGCGCCGCTCGAGCGTGCGCACGCCCTCGATCGTGCTGCCCGCGGGGGAGCAGACCCGGTCCTTGAGCGCGCCGGGATGCTCGCCGCTGCGCAGCAGCAGCTCCGCCGTGCCCTTGAGCATCTGCGCGCTGTAGGCGATCGCCTCCCTGCGCGGCAGACCGCAGGCGACCGCGCCGTCGGCAAGGGCTTCGATGAACATCGCGGCGAAGGCCGGGCCGCAGCCGGTGACGCCCGAGGCGGCCTCCATCAGCGGCTCGGCGAGCTCGCTGACCATGCCGGAGGCGGCGAGGACGTCCCGAACGAGCGCCTTTTCTTCGTCCGTCACGGCCTCGGAGGCGCACAGCAGCGTCACGCCGCCGCCGACGGCGACGGGGATGTTCGGCAGGATGCGCACGATGGGGCGCCGGCCGAAAAGGCCCTCGAGCTGTTCGATCGTCCAGCCCGCGGCCATCGAGACGAGGACGCAGCGGCTCTCGCGGCGCTCGAGCACGTCGCGGATGCCCGCGGCCATCTGCGCGAGGCCCTGCGGCTTGACGCCGAGGAAGAGCAGCTCCGCCTCCGCCGCGGCGCGGCGGTTGTCGCAGACCTCCGCGCCGAGCTCGTCCGCCAGACGGCGGGCCTTCTCCGGGCTGCGGTTGGCGAGCAGCAGCCTGGTGCACAGCGGGCTTTTCGCCGCGGCGCGTGCGAGCGCCCCGCCCATATTGCCGGTGCCGATAAAGCTTACGACGGCCATGTCAATCCTCTCCCTTCTGCGCGTCGGCCTGCTCGAGCCGCCGGATGCGGCCCTCCGCGCTGCCGCCGCCGGTGATCAGCGGCACGTTCTCCATGATGAGCGAGGAGGTGTCCAGCCCGTACCACTTTTCCTTGGAGCCCGCGAGCTTGCGGATCGAGTATTTCGCGTTGAGGATGAACTCGTCGATGTCGCTCAGCTCCGTCTTGGTCGTGACGGTCTTGTGGATCACGCAGAATTTGAAGGTGCCGACCGTGGACTGGCCGTAGATGGAGTATTTCTTGTCCTGCACGGGCAGCTCGCCGCTCTCCTGCAGGTCCTCGACGATCTGGCGCAGGTAGACGTTGACGCGCTGCGAGCACTTGAAGCCGAGGTTGATGCGGATGCGGTAGATGCAGTCGGTCCCGTAGCGCTCGAGCGTGTAGTTCATGGTCTTGGGCTCGTTGAGCGTGTGGATCGAGACGAACCAGTAGGCCTCCGCCCGCTTGGCGTCCTTGTCGAGGATCGAATAGAGGATATCGCGGTCCATCAGCTCCGGATCGGTCTCGCCCTCGAGGTAGACGAGGTTGTTGGCCAGCAGGGGCACGCTCTCGTCGTCGTGCAGCGCCATGAGCGTGGGGATGTGGTCGCGCAGCTTCAGGCGCGTGCAGTACTGCTTTTCCAGCTGGGTGCCGCGATACCAGACGATCATGATGACGAGCAGCAGCAGCGTCAGGAAGACCGTGACGTAGCCGCCGTGCATGAACTTGCCGAGAGAGGAGATGAAGAAGACCGCCTCGATCGTGCCGAAGGCGAGCAGCACGACGAACGACAGAAGGCTCTTGCGGCGCAGCCTGCGCAGATAGACGCTGATGAGCAGCGTCGTCATCAGCATCGTGAGCGTGATGGCCAGACCGTAGGCCGATTCGATGCGCGCGCCGGAACGGAAATAGAGCACGACCAGGCTGCAGCCGATCCACAGCAGGTTGTTGACCTTGCCGATGTAAAGCTGGCCCTTGGTGTCGGAGGGGTAGCGGATCTCGAGATGCGGCAGGAGGTCGAGCAGGATCGCCTCGGACACGAGGGTGTAGGAGCCGGTGATCAGCGCCTGCGAGGCGATGATCGCGGCGGCCGCGCCGAGCAGGACGGCGAAGGGACGCAGCGCCTCGGGCAGCATCAGGAAGAAGGGGTTGAGGTCCTCAATGGCGTAGAGCGCGCTGTTGCCCCGGCTCTGCAGGATCCAGGCGCCCTGGCCGAGATAGTTGAGGATCAGACACAGCTTGACGAAGGGCCAGGAGAAATAGATGTTCTCCTTGCCGACGTGCCCCATGTCGGAGTAGAGCGCCTCCGCGCCGGTCGTGGCGAGGAAGACGCTGCCGAGGATCATGAAGCCCAGCTTGTTCGCGGGGCTCAGGAGCACGCGGACCGCCCAGATCGGGTTGAAGGCCTTGAGCACGACGGGCAGCGAGACGATGTGCAGCAGGCCCGTGACGCCGAGGAAGCTGAACCACAGCAGCATGACCGGGCCGAAGGCCTTGCCGATCTTGCTGGTGCCCGCGTGCTGGACCGAGAAGAGCGCGGTGATGATCAGCAGCGTGATCAGCACGACCTTCCACTGGCCCGCGCCGAGAAAGCGGTCCATGACCTCGATGCTGCGCAGGCCCTCCACCGCCGTGGTGACGGTGACGGCCGGGGTCAGCACGCCGTCGGCCAGCAGGGCCGCGCCGCCGAGCATCGCCGGCAGGATCAGCCACTTGCCGCAGTTCCGGACCAGCGAGTAGAGCGAAAAGATGCCGCCCTCGCCGTGGTTGTCGGCCTTCATGGCGATGAGCACGTATTTGATCGTCGTCAGCAGCGTGATCGTCCAGATCACGAGCGAGAGCGAGCCGATGATAAAGGCGTCGTCCACCTGCGTGATGCCGCCATTGCCCTCGAGGATCGACTTCATGACGTACAGCGGCGAAGTGCCGATGTCGCCGTAGACGATGCCGATCGTCACAAGAAACAGGCCGAAACGGAAGCCCTGTCTTTTTTTCATTCGGGAGGATCCCTCCTTGGTATTCCGAAACGGATCGTATCCGTCTGAAATATTATTTTATCAAAAGAACCGGGAGCTGTAAATCTTTTTTTCTCCGCTTCCCATCCGCGGGGCGGCATGCTATAATCATTCCATCGGATCCGGAAAAGGAGGGAGAGAGCATGTCTGCGGCGCTGCATCAGATCATCGTGATCTTCATCGGCATTGCCGCCGGTCTGGGCTGCCGCGTGTTCGGCGTGCTCGATGAAAAGGGAACGGCGACGCTGTCGAATCTCGTGGTCAAGCTGATCCTGCCCTTCTATCTTTTCAGCGCGATCCTGAACACGCCCGCGGACGTGGAGGCGGGCGGCGTGCTGCTGGCCCTCGCCCTGAGCGCGGCGCTGTTCCTCTTCAGCGGTCTCGTCGCGCTGGCCTTCACGGCGCTGCTGCGCCCCGAGCGGGGCGACCGCGGCGTCTATCTCTTCGAGCTGATGTGCGGCAACGTCACCTATATCGGCATCCCGGTCTGCGCCGCGGTGCTGGGCCCCTCGGCCGCGTTCTACGCCTCGCTGCTGAACATCCCCTACAACCTGATCTGCTTCTCGCTGGGCGTGTATCTGCTGGCGGGCAAGCTGCCGCTCAAAAAGATCCTCAACCCGGCCTTCCTCGCGGGGCTCTCCGCCGCGATCCTCTATATGCTCAGGGTCCCCGTGCCCGCGCTGCTGCTCGACGGCTGCGCCTTCATCGGCCAGGCGACCTCGCCCTGCGCGATGCTGATCATCGGCTCGGTGCTCGGCGGCGTGAAGCTGCACGCGCTCTTCGGCGACTGGCGCGCGATCCCCTATGTGCTGCTGCGCCTGCTCGGCGTCGCGGCGCTCGTCGCGCTGGGGCTGCGCTTCGTCGAGGCGCCCGCCGTGCTCAAGGGCGTGCTCGTACTGATGGCGGCCATGCCCGCCGCGACGAACTCGACGATGCTCTGCACGATCTACGGCGGCAACCGCGAGCTCTCGGCCAAGCTGATCTTCCTGTCCACGGCGCTCTCGGCGGTCACGATCCCGCTGTGGGCGACCTGGCTGTAAAATGAGGTGACGATATGAAAAACGATGCCTTGATCGAGTGTCTCCGCGCGGGCGGAGCGCGCGGCCGCGCCGCGGAGGACGCCGCGCTGCGCGAGCGGACGGCGCTGCAGGGGCAGCGGCCCTGGGCGATCGTGATCTGCTGCTCGGATTCGCGCGTGATCCCGGAGCGCATCTTCGACGCGAAGCTCGGCGAGCTGTTCGTGATCCGCGTCGCGGGCAACGTGCTGGACCGCCACCAGCTCGGCAGCGTCGAATACGCCGCGGCGCATCTGCACTGCCCGCTCGTCCTCGTGCTGGGCCACACCGGCTGCGGCGCGGTGGGCGCGGCGCTCGCCGGGGAGAGCGGCGGCTTCATCGGCTACATCACCGACGAGATCCGCGAAGCGATCGGAGAGGAGCGCGATCCGCTGCGGGCCTGCGAGAAGAACGTGCTGCACGCGGTCGAACGGCTGAAGGCCGAGTTCGCCGCCCACCCGGAGGCGGGCGGGGCGGAGATCGCCGGCGCGGTCTACGACATCCTGACGGGGGAGCTGCGCTTCCTCGAGTGAGAGAAAAAACGGAAAGAGGCTGTGAAACGATGGTTTCACAGCCTCTTTCCGTTCTGTGCGCTTCAGAGCTGGTCCTTGTGCGCCTCGTAGAATTCGCGGTAGTCCCTGAGCATGTACTTGAGCAGGTTCGGCGTGTCGAGCCCGTAGGGACAGCGGCTCGCGCACTGCCGGCAGCCGATGCAGTCCTCGATCCTGTTCATCTTTGCCTGCCACTGGGGCGTCATGTACTGCTGCCAGGGCGAGCGGCGCAGCAGCCGGTCCATGCGCGCGCAGTTGCGGATCTCGATGCCCATGGGGCAGGGCATACAGTAGCCGCAGCTGCGGCAGAAGCTGCCCGCGAGCTCCTGACGGTCGGCGCGGATGCGCGCGGCGAGCGTCTCGTCCAGGTCCGGGTCCTCCTCGGCCACGGCCAGCCACTCCTCGAGCTCCTCCAGCTTCTGGATGCCCCAGATCGGCACGACGTTGTCATACTGCTTCATGAAGGCGTGGCAGGCGCGCGCGTCGGTCAGCAGGCCGCCCGCGAGGCCCTTCATCGCGATATAGCCCATGCCGGCGGCCCTGCACTTGTCCGCCAGGGCGAGGTCGCGCTCGCTGGAGATATAGCTGAAGGGAAACTGCAGCGTCTCGAAATTGCCGGAGGCGATGCAGTCCTCGGCCACGCCGACGCGGTGCGTCGTCACGCCGATGTGGTCGATCCAGCCGCGGCGCTTCGCCTCGAGCGCGCCGGCGTAGGCGCCCGCGGGGTCGTCCGGGTCGGGGACCTCCGGGACGTTGTGGAACTGGAAGAGGTCGACGTGGTCGGTGCGCAGCATTTTCAGGCTGTTCTCGATGTGCGCGAGCACGCCGTCGCGGTCGCGCGCCTGGCTCTTGGTCGACAGCACGATCGAATCGCGCACGTCCGCGAGCGCGAGGCCGATCTTCTCCTCGCTGTCGGTGTAGGCGTTGGCGGTGTCGAAATAGCGGATGCCGCCGTCATAGGCCCGCCGCAGCAGCTCCACGGCGTAGTCCCTGTCGCAGCGCTGCAGCGGCAGACAGCCCATCGCGGTCTTGGTGACCGTGAGCCCGGTCGAGCCGAGGGGGATCGTCTTCATGTTTCTTCCTCCCGTTTTTTTCTTTATTATAGCAAAGGCCAGGGCCGCCTGTAAAGCCCCGCCGCGATTGACAAGGCCCCCGCGGGAGGGGTATAATCACCATATCGAAAGACAATAAAACAGGACCGAAGCATACAAGGAGGAGAAGGATTTGAGAGAGTTCCTGCTGAAGATCTGCCCCGCCGCCGTATGGGTCATCGCGGCGCTGGAGTGCCTGTTCGTGATCCTCGCCCTGCGCGGCTGCGGCAAGGGCAAAAAGCCGCTGCATCTGCTGACGGCGCTGGTGGCCTTCGGCCTGTTCTACGACGCGCTGATCCTCGCGCTCGGCGGCGTGATGAAGGAGGGCCCGGCCTTTCTGCTGCTCAGCCGTCTGCGCTTCGTGTTCCACGGCGCGCTGATCCCGCTGCTCTTTCCGATCTGTGCTTACGCGCTGGACTTCAACAGGACCTGGAAGACGGTCGTCTGGGTCTTCACCGGCGTGCTGATCGTCCTCGGCGTCGCCGAGGGCTTCGCCACGGAGCTGAGCGTGCAGCAGGTCGCCGGCATCCTGCGCTGCACCTCCGGCGAGGGCACGCCCGGCTGGGCGAAGGCCGTCAGCGGCGTTCTGTCCTACGGAACGGTCGTCCCGCTGATCGCCGCGGGCGTCGTTGTGTGGATCAGACAGAAGACCCCGGCGCTGTTCCTCGCGGGCTTTCTGATGTTTGCCTTTTCCGCGCTCGGCCCCGCGACGGGCAACTTCGATCTGATCTTCTTCATCAGCATGTTCGGAGAAGTTTGCATGGCGCTCTTCTTCCTCGTTTACGCAAAGCAAAAGGAAAACTGACATACATCGACAAGAAAGGAAACCAACGACATGAGCAGCTTCAAAGACCTCCGCATCGTCGACAACTTCTACCAGACCAGCTCCTACATCCCCATGCCTACCGTCATGCTCTCGACCCTCGCCGAGGACGGCAGCACCTCCGTGGGCTCCTATTCCCTGTGCTTCCCGTACTACATCGCGGGCAAGGGCTACTACGCCATGATCCTCGAGGCGCGCAACTCCTCGAACACGGCGCAGCACCTCCTCGCCGGCCGCAGGCAGGTCGCCATCAACTTCATGCCCGAGGGCCGCGGCTATCACAAGAAGATCGTCGCCCAGGGCTGGCCCGGCGACACGCCGGCGGAGAAAATGAAGAACTTTGGCTTCACGCTCGAGGACGGCCTGTGCATCGCCGCCGACCCCTCCACGCCGCGTCCGAAGGTCGTCGCCGAGGCCTATCAGGTCTTCGAGTGCACCTGGGTCAGCGAGCTGGAGAACGCCGACGAGGACATCGGCCGCAAGCTCGAGGACGGCTGCTATCCGCCCCCCTATAAAAACTTCAACGGCATCACCAGCCAGTACGGCGCGCACTTCATCCTGCGCATCGACAAGGTGCTGATGAAGCCCAAGTTCTACGACAACATCATCAACGGCGTCAAGGGCAGGCTCTGGCCGAACGTGCTGATCTGCCACGGCTACCGCGACAGCAAGAACTTCTGGTTCGCCAAGACCCCGCGTCTCGTGCCGGAGCTGCTGCCGATCCGCAACGCCACGCTCTCGTCCGTCCGTTACGCGGCCGACCGCACCGACCCCGACGTCCACTTCACCGACGACGCGCTCGAGATGCTGCTCAACGTCCCGCGCATCTTCCTGCCGACGGTGCTCAAGGGCTGCGTCGCCTGGGCCAAGGAGCACGGCGTCACGGAGGTCACGGCCGCCGAGATGAAGATCATCAACGACAAGCGCGCCAAGGAGAAGGGCAAGGGCTGATCGTCCGGCGCCGAAGAAAGACAGAAAGGGAGAGAAAAACCATGTACGAGTTTTCCGTTCCCATGGCGCTGGCGGACTACGTCCCGGTGATCCTCTTCGCAGTCGCCGCCGTGCTGATGCAGCGCGACTACTACAACAAGATGCCCAAGTACGCCTTCGCCTGCCTCGCCGCGGGCTGCGTCAACGCCTTTCTCGCCGGCTTCCTCAAGGCGACGTGGAAGCTGCTCTACGCGATGGGCGTGTGCGACTTCCAGGTGCTCAACATGATGTTCCTGCCGGTGCAGTCCATCGGGCTGCTGCTCACGGGCTTCGGCCTCGTGCTGATGCTCTGCGCGAAAAAGCAGGTGATGCTCGCGGCCGCGCCGCCCGTCTTCACGGGGACCTTCGTGTTCATCGCGATGATGGTGCTCGGCCTCGGGGCGATGTGCGCGGCGCTGAGCGTCGTGGCCGTGAAGATGAAGAAGAAGGGCCTGATCGTCGTCTTCGTCCTCACCTTCCTGTGCTACATGGCCATGGGCTATCTCGCCTCGCGCGAGGGCAATTCCGCGGCGATGAACTGGGTCGAGCAGGGCGTCAACACGCTCGGCCAGATCCTGCTGCTCGCCGGCGTGGCGACGCTGCACAAGGCCGGCGCGCGCGAAGCAAGCTTCAGCTGACCGACGAACGAAAACAGAGCTGCGGACCGCAAGGTCTGCGGCTCTGTTTTTGCGAATGAGAAGCAAATGACAGTTGCGCGGCTCACCGGGCCGATGCTATACTGGATCTATCGAAAAACCGCTGTATTTCTGTATAAAGGAGGGAGCCTATGGCTCATTACAAAAAGCTCACGCCGGCCCTGGCCGAGGAGCTGCGCGCCATCGTCGGCGAGGGGCGCTTCCAGCTCGGCGAGGCGGTGCGCGAGGAGTATTCCCATGACGAAATGCCGATCTACGGGCGCCGTCTGCCCGAGGCGGTCTGCCTCGTCGAGAGCACCGAGGAGGTCTCGGCGATTTTGAAGCGCTGCTATGAAGCCGACGTTCCCGTCACCGTGCGCGGCGCGGGCACCGGCCTCGTCGGCGGCTGCGTGCCGATCGCGGGCGGCGTCGTCGTGAGCACGATGCGCATGAACAGGATCCTCTCGTACGACATGAAAAACCTCGTCGTACACACGCAGCCCGGCGTGCGTCTGTGCGATCTCGCGGCCGACGCGCTCGCCCACGGGCTGATGTACCCGCCCGACCCGGGCGAGAAGACCGCGACGGTCGGCGGCAACGTGTCGACCAACGCCGGCGGCATGCGCGCCGTGAAATACGGCGTGACGCGCGACTACGTCCTGGCGATGACGGTCGTGCTGCCGGACGGCACGGTGATGAAGCTCGGCAAGACCGTGTGCAAGACCAGCTCGGGCTACAGCCTGCTGCATCTGATGATCGGCTCGGAGGGCACGCTCGGCGTCATCACGGAGCTGACCCTGAAGCTCGTGCCCAAGCCGCGCATGGACGTCAGTTTGATCCTGCCCTTCCGGGACATCGCCACGGCGATCGCCTCGGTCCCTGCGATCAAGCTGGCGAACCTCGACCCCCAGTCCATCGAGTTCATGGAGCGCGACATCGTCGATTCCTCGGCGGCCTTCACGGGCAACGCCGTGTTCCCGACCGTCGTGGACGGCAAAGAGGCCGGAGCCTACATCCTCGTCACGCTCGTCGGCGACAGCGAGAGCGAGCTCGAGGGGAAAATGGACCGCCTCGGCGAGGTGGCCGAACAGACCGGCGCCTACGACACGCTCGTCGTGTGGACGGACGGCTTGAAAAAGGACGTCTGGAGCGCGCGCAGCGCCTTCCTCACGGTCATCGAGGCCGAGACGAAGCTGCTCGACGAGATGGACGTCGTCGTTCCGGTGGACCGCATCGCGGAATTCCTCGTCTACACACACGACGAGGCCGTCGAGCAGGGTGTGTACGTACGCTCCTTCGGCCACGCGGGCGACGGCAACCTGCACATCTACTGCTGCTCGAACGACCTGGAGGAGGACGAGTTCAAGCGCCGCGTCAAAAAGCTGATGGACGCCTGCTACGCCAAGTGCACCGAGTTCGAGGGCCAGGTCTCCGGCGAGCACTCGATCGGCCACGCGAAGAAGGAATATCTGCGCGAGTCCGTGGGCGACACGGCCTACGGCCTCATGGGCGCGATCAAGAAGGTCTTTGACCCGAAGGGGCTGCTCAACCCCGGCAAGGTCTGCCACGACGCGGAAGGAGGTGCCGCAGATGCTTAACATTCTCGTCTGCGTCAAGCAGGTGCCGGACGTCAATCTCGTCAAGATCGATCCGGTGACCGGCAGCCTGATCCGCAAGGGCGTGCCCGCGATCCTCAACCCGCTGGACGCCAACGCGCTGGAGGCGGCCGTGCGCGTGAAGGAGCGGGTCGGCGGGACCGTGACCGTCATCACGATGGGCCCCGACCAGGCCGAGGAGGCGCTGCGCGAATGCCTCGCCGCCGGGGCGGACCGGGCCGTGCTGCTCTCCGACCGCGCCTTTGCCAACGCCGACACGCTGGCGACGAGCTACGTGATCGTCACGGCGGCCAGGCTGCTGGGCGAATTCGACCTGATCTTCTGCGGCAAGGAGTCGCTCGACGGCGCGACGGGCCAGATGGCCAGCCAGCTGGCCGAGCGCTTCGACGCGAGCCAGCTCAGCTCCGTGCTCTCGCTGCCGGAGATCGACGAGGAGGACAAAACCGTCACGGCCGAGCGCGAGCTCGCCGGCGGCGTGGAGACGGCGCAGGCCCTCATGCCCTGCCTGATGACCGTGGAGAAGGCGAATTACCGTCCCCGCATCCCGAACCTCAAGAGCTGGAAGGCCTCGCGCCGCGCCGAGATCCTGCGCTACAACTCCGCAACGATCCCGGGGCTCGACCCCGCGCAGATCGGCGATCCCGGCTCCCCGACGAAGGTGCCGCGCACCTATCCGCCCGAGAAGGGCGCCGGCGGCGAGATGATCCGCACCGGCAGCGCCGCGAAGGACGTCGAGGCGCTGCTCGGCCGCATCGCGGACAAGCTGTGAAGGGGGTGGCGAGATGAACAAAGCCGAATACAAGGATATGTGGGTCTATATCGAGCACGACGGCACGGAGATCCGGAAGGTCTCGCTCGAGCTGCTGTGCGAGGCGCGCAAGCTCTGCGACGCGGCGGGGGAGAAGCTCGCCGCCGTGCTCGTCGGCGAGCTGCCGGAGAGCGAAGTGCAAAAGATCCTCGAGTGCGGCGCGGAGAAGCTGATCCGCGTTTCCGGCGCGGGGCTCGAGCGCTTCAGCGTCGACGCCTACACCGAGCTTTTCACGCAGCTGTGCCGCAAGTATAAGCCCTCGGCGGTGCTCGTCGGCGGGACGATCGACGGGCGCGACTTCGCGCCGCGCTTCGCCTGCCGTCTGCCGACCGGCTGCACCTCCGACGCGACGCAGCTCGTCTACGACCCGAAGACGGGCGACATCGAATTCATCGAGCCCGCCGTCGGCGGCAAGATGATGGCCGTCATCACGGTGCCCTTCGTGCGCCCGCAGGTCGGCACGATCCGGCCCGGCACCTTCAAATACGTCCCGGGCGGCGCGCGCGGGTGCGAGACGATCGAGGAGCGCTTCGACTTCCCGATCGAGAAGATCCGCACGAGGGCGCTGTCCTTCCGCGCGGACGAGTACGACGAGAGCCTCAACATCGCGGACGCGGAGGTCATCGTCTGCGTCGGCAACGGTCTCAAGGGCGCGGACGCGCTGCCGCGCTACCGCGAGCTGGCCGTGCTGCTGGGCGGCAAGCTCGGCTGCACGCGCCCGGTCTTCGACCGCGGCGTGCTGCCCTACAAGCTGGTCATCGGCCAGTCCGGCGTCGTCGTCAAGCCGAAGCTCTATCTCGCCTTCGGCGTGTCCGGCGCGGTCAACCACGTGACCGGCATCACCGACTCGGACACGATCGTCGCGGTCAACCGCGATCCGGAGGCCGCGATCTTCGGCTACTGCACCTACGGCATCGTCGGCGACATGGACGAGGTCTGCGACGCGATGATCGCGCAGCTGAAAGCGAGGGCGTAAATGATCCGCATCCCGTACGGAAAGACCTTTATCGAGGCCGACGAGGGCGGGGCCCCCGTGCTGCGCTCCCGCATCGGCGAGCTCAAAGCCGCGGGCGGCGGTCGGGAGATCGTGCGCGCCGCGCTCGCAGAGCCCATCGACAGCCCGCCGCTGCGCGAGCTCGCGCGCGGGAAGAAAAATTGCGTGATCATCGTCTCCGACCACACACGCCCGGTCCCGAGCCGGGACATCCTCCCGCCGATGCTCGACGAGCTGCGCGCGGGAAGTCCGGAGATCGAGGTCACGCTGCTCGTCGCGACGGGCTTCCACCGCCCGACGAGCACGAAGGAGCTCGAGGACAAGCTCGGCGCGGAGATCCTCTCGCAGTGCCGCGTCGTCGTGCACGACTGCCGCGACGCCGCTTCCAACGTCGAGATCGGGACGCTGCCCTCCGGCGCGCCCTGCGTCGTCGACCGTCTCGCGGTCGAGACCGAACTGCTGCTCGCCGAGGGCTTCATCGAGCCGCATTTCTTCGCGGGCTTCTCCGGCGGGCGCAAGAGCGTTCTGCCGGGCGTGGCCGATCAGGTGACGGTGCTGGGCAATCACTGCTCGCGCTTCATCGACAGCCCTTTCGCCCGCACCGGCGTGCTCGACGGCAACCCGATCCACGAGGATATGCTCGCCGCGGCCGGGATGGCGAAGCTGGCCTTCATCGTCAACGTCGTCATCGACGAGGACAAGAAGACCGTCGCGGCCTTCGCGGGCAACTTCCGCACGGCGCACCGCCGCGGCTGCGACTATATGCTCGACTACTTCAAGGTCGCGCCCGCGCCCGCGGAGATCGTCGTGACCTCCAACGGCGGCGCGCCGCTGGACCAGAACCTCTATCAGTGCGTCAAGAGCATGACGGCCGCGGAGGCCAGCTGCGTCGAGGGCGGCGTGATCGTGCTGTGCGCCGAGTGCGCCGACGGCCACGGCGGCGAGGGCTTCTACCGCGCGCTGCGCGACTGCGCCTCGCCCTCCGCGCTCTACGCCGAGCAGATGGCGACGCCGCAGGACAGGACCGTGCCGGACCAGTGGGAGAGCCAGATCCTCGCGCGCATCCTGATGCACCACACGGTGATCTTCGTCACGCGGCCGGAGCTCAAAAACATGGTCGAAGAGATGAAGATGCGCTACGCCGCGACGCTGGACGAGGCGCTGGACACGGCCCGCGCGATGGGCAAGCGCTCTGTCACCTACATCCCCAACGGCATCTCGGTCATCGTGAAGGAATAAGAAGAAGGAAAGGGCGCGCCGCGTCCTTTCTTTTTTTGCAAAAGCCACTTGATTTTTCGCGCCGTTCCTGTAAAATATGGTTTGTTTGAAAGCAACGACTCACTTTTCGGGAGGAAATAAAAATGACTTATGAAATCGATATCGCCGGCCTCAAGCGCGATCTGCCGATCTGCAGGGTCACGGACGATCTCTACATCGGCGCCTTCGTGATGTTCGGCGACGTCGAGCTGACCGTGCACTGCGCGGCCGAGCTTCTGAAGCGCGCGCCGGAGTACGACTACCTCATCGCGCCCGAAGCCAAGGCGATCCCGCTGCTCTACGAGATGGCACGCCAGAGCGGCGCGGAGAAGTATTTTCTCGCCCGCAAGGTCGCCAAGGCCTATATGTCCGGCGTGTTCGAGGTCAACGTCAAGTCCATCACCACCGCCGCCGTGCAGCGCCTCATCATCGACAGCGCCGACGCCGAGCAGATCCGCGGCAAGCGCATGCTGATCCTCGACGACGTGATCTCCACCGGCGAGAGCCTGCGCGCGATGGAGGAGCTCGTCACCGCCGCGGGCGGCATCGTCGCGGGCCGCATGGCCGTCCTGGCCGAGGGCGACGCGATCGAGCGCGACGACATCATCGTCCTCGCTCCTCTGCCGCTGTTCAACCCCGACGGCACGGTCAAGGCGTAAACGCCGATCATGGAAAAAGCAGCCCCGGAAGACGCTTCCGGGGCTGCTTTTTCGTATCCCGAAAACCGTCCGGCTTCGCGGCGGATGAGGATTTAAGAAAATCTTAATGGCTTTCCCGCTTGGAACTTAAGGTCTTTTATCGTAAGATAGACGCGAGAGGTGAGAGGCTTGTACAACATTCTGGTCTGCGACGACGAAAAGGATATCGTCTCGGCGCTGAAGATCTATCTCGAGGCCGAGGGCTGCGCGGTCTTCACCGCGTCCAACGGCCGCGAGGCGCTGGAGCTGCTGCGGCGCGAGACGATCCATCTGGTGCTGCTCGACGTGATGATGCCCGAGCTGGACGGCATCTCCGCGCTCGCCGTCCTGCGGGAGGAGAGCAACGTGCCCGTCATCCTGCTGACGGCCAGGAGCGAGGACAGCGACAAGGTGCTGGGGCTCAACGTCGGGGCGGACGACTACGTCACCAAGCCCTTCAACCCCGTCGAGCTCTGCGCCCGCGTCCGGGCACTGCTGCGGCGCTATCTCCGGCTCGGCGGCGGCAGGACGGAGGACGACGCGCTCACGATCGGGCCGATCCGTCTCGACGACAGGGCCAAGGAGGTCACGCGCGACGGCGAGACCGTCGCCCTCACGCCGACGGAGTACGAGATCCTGCGTTTCCTGATGCGGCACGCGGGCGAGGTCTTCCCGCCGAAGGAGCTCTATCGCCGCGTCTGGAACGGCGAACCCTACGGCGCGGAAAACACCGTCTCGGTGCATATCCGCCACATCCGGGAGAAGATCGAGATCAACCCTGCCGAGCCGCGCTGGATCAAGGCGGTCTGGGGTCAGGGCTATAAATTCGAGAGGGAAAAGAAATGAAGAAGCTCAAGGGCAGCCCGGCTGCCAAAACGATCGCCGTGATCCTGCTGTGCGCGCTCTGCCTCGCCTTTGCCGGAAGCGCGCTCGCCGTCGGAATGCTCTACTCGGCAGGATACTATACGAAGAGCGAGGCCGCGGCGAGGGAGGATCTCGCGCAGAGCCTCTGCGCAAGCGAGGCCTGGAACATCGTCCAGCGCGTCGTTCCCCTCAAAACGGAGGGAGGAAACAACCCGGAGCTGGCCGGCAGCGCCAACTTCCGCTACGAGATCTTCGACCGCGACGGCGCGCTGCGCGCCCGGACCTGGGACGGCGAGGACGCGATCGCCGTCGTCACGATCCCGGGCGGCAACTGGTATCCGTATATCGCGTTCGCCCGCGGGAGCTTCTGGGGCGAGGAGGAAGCGGAGGAGGGCGATCCGGGCGCGGAGCCGCTGCCCACGCCGCTGCCGGACGGGATCGCATCGGTATCGGTCCCGGTGCAGACGACTCCTCCCCTGGAAGAGCCGCTCTCCACGCCGCAGCTGGCGCAGGAGCCGCTGCCGACGCCTCCGCCGCGGCCGAACCTCGCCGAGGTCACGCCAACGCCCCGGATCGCGACCCCGGGCGACGTCTACGGCAGCCCCGGGGACATGAGCGGCGCGGCGCGGGGCAGGACGGTCGAGTTCACGGTCGTGTGCTATCTGCTGCGCGACATGACGCAGAAGGACAACGCCTGGTATCAGATGCGCTGCTTCGAGCTCGCCGCGGCCAATGACCGCGCGCTGATCGGCGCGGCGGGCGCGTCGGCCCTGCTCGCGCTCCTGGTCTTCCTCTTTCTGATGGGCGCGGCCGGACGCCGCAGGGGCACGGACGAGATCGCCGGACGCTTTGCCGAGAAGATCCCCTTCGATCTCTTCACGGTCCTGATCGCCGCCGGGCTGCTGCTCGTGATGCAGCTGTTGGATAAAGAGATCAACCGCGGCTCCTTCGTCATACAGCTCGCCGTCGTCGTTTTCGCCGTCCTCGCCGCCGCGCTTCTCGGCCTGTGGTGGTGCATGAGCCTCGCAGTGCGCGTGAAGCAAAAGACGCTGCTGCGCGGCACGATCTGTTATAAGCTCCTCCGTCTTGCGGGGCGTGCGCTGAAGGCCCTCTGGGGCTGGCTGAAGACGCTGATCGTCTCAATCCCGCTGGTCTGGCGCGGCCTGCTGGTCTACGGCGGCGCGGCCTTCGTCGGGCTGATTGCCGCGATGGCCAACCGCCGCGACGCCCTCGGACTGTGGTTCTCGGGCAATCTGCTCCTCTTCCCGCTCGTGCTCTGGGCGCTCGTCGCCGCGCGGCGGCTGCGCGACGGGGCAAAGGAGATCGCGGATGGGAACACGGCCTATACCGTGCCGACGAAATATCTTTTCGGGGAGGCGAAGCGCCACGCCGAGGACCTCAACCGGATTCAGTCCGGCATTTCCCGCGCCGTGGACGAGCGCCTGCGCAGCGAGCGCATGAAGACCGAGCTCATCACCAACGTCTCGCACGACATCAAGACCCCGCTGACCTCGATCGTCAGCTACGTCGACCTGCTCTCGAAGGAGGAGATCGACAACGAAAAGGCGCGGGAGTATATCGCGGTGCTGCAGCGGCAGAGCGCGCGGCTCAAAAAGCTGACGGACGATCTCGTCGAGGCCTCGAAGGCATCCTCGGGCGCGCTGCCGACGACGCTCGAGCGCTGCGAGCTCGGCGTCATGCTCGAGCAGACGGCG
Source organism: Oscillospiraceae bacterium (assembly GCA_902761055.1). Taxonomy (GTDB): domain Bacteria; phylum Bacillota; class Clostridia; order Oscillospirales; family Oscillospiraceae; genus Limivicinus. The sequence goes on along the minus strand of CACWIS010000006.1, from coordinate 21,873 downwards.
GGGGAGTACGGCGAGCGGCTGGCGGGAAAGGAGCTGACGCTCGTCCTGCGCAGGCCGGAGCGGGAGGTCTTCGTACGCGCCGACGTGCGCCACACGCAGCGCATCTTCGACAATCTGATGAACAACATCCTCAAATACGCGCTCCCCGGCACGCGGGTCTATCTCGAGCTGACGGAGGAAACGAACGGCGCGGCCGTGATCTTCCGCAACACCTCGCGCAGCGAGATCGTCCAGAGCCCGGAGGAACTGACCGAGCGCTTCGTGCGCGGCGACGCCTCGCGCTCCTCCGAGGGCAGCGGGCTGGGGCTGTCGATCGCGCGCAGCCTCGCCGAGCTGCAGGGCGGCAGCCTGTCCGTCACGGTGGACGGCGATCTGTTCAAGGTCATGCTCGGCTTCGCGGGAGAATGATAAAAAAAGAAAAGAGCTCGCTTCCGAAGAAGCGAGCTCTTTCTTTTTCAGGGGCGCCTGTTGCGGCCCCAGAAGACGTTGTAGCGGTCCGGCCGCCAGCCGGGCGCGACGTCCTTCACGGCCTCGGCCGCCGTGATGACGGCGTCGCCGTTGTCGATGTCGACGAGCGTGTAGCGGTCGTTGCCCATGCCGAGCTCCTTCATATAGCTCAGCTGGCGCAGGCCATGACGGCTCTCGACGCGCTCGATCAGCGCCTTGCCGCCGCCGTCGGGCAGCGCGTAGATCAGATCCACGCAGGCGGCGTCCGCGGCGAGGATGTCCAGCGAGGCGACAAGGCCGATATCCGGCGTGACGACCGGCTCGGCTCCGGGCCCCTCGCAGTCGCAGGAGACGGACATGTTGCGCATCGCGTTGATATAGCACACGTGCGGCGCGAAGTAGTCGACCGTGGCCTTCGTGCTCTCGCTGATGCGCTCCATCAGCTCCTCCTCGCGGATGCTCCACATGCCCTCGCGCGAGTGGATCTCCTTTTTGCCGATGCGCCCGTCGGCGCAGCCGATACCGATGTTCTTGTTGCTGCCGCCGAAGCCGCCCATGACGTGGCCCTTGAAGTGTGTCAGCACGAGCAGCGAGTCGTAATCGAGCATGCTCTTGCCGACGTGCATCTCCCGGAACCATTTGCCGCCCTTTACGGGCAGCGCCGCGACGCCCCCGGCGTCGGTGATGTCCACGCCGCAGAAGGTCCAGCCGTTGATCTCCAGCGTTTTGCGGTGATCCTCGGTGGTGTAGCGGCTGCCCTCATAGTAGGTGTTGGTCTCAATGATCGTCGCCTCCGGCAGACGGGAGGCGAACAGCTCCTTCACCCAGGGGCGGGGGAGGATGTTCGGCCCCTCGGCTTCGCCGGTGTGCAGCTTGACGGCCACGCGGCCGCAGAGCACGGAGCCGACGCGGTCGTAGATCTTTTTGAGGCCTTCTTCGGAGAGCTCGCGCGTGAAGAACACAACGGAGCTCTCACCCGTACGCGCCTCATAAGGGACGTATCGGTTGCCGTCTTTGCCGGGAACGGGCTTGCTCATGGCGTTTCCTCCTTGGCGTCAAAGCGTTTGCGCTTCGTTTATCTGAAGTATAGCGGGCGGGCGGCGCGCTTGTCAAGAACGGAAAAAGGCAGGGAGACCCTGCCTTTTTACAACACCTCGATCGCCGTGATCTCGCCGAGCGGGATCTTCTTCCCGTCCGCAAGGACGAGCTGCGCGCCGTACTCGTCGAGCTTTTTCACGCCGCCGCGCACGGTCTCGTAGCGCCCGCCGCTCTTTTTCTCATCCGGCACGAAATAGCGGATCTCGGCCTTCGGCGTCTCGCCGATGCGCTCCCGGAGGCGGGAGAGCGCCGCATCGAGCGCCTCGAGCGCGTCGCGGTCAAGCTCGCGGCGCACGTCGGTCAGGCGCGCGGTCTCGGCCACGGCGTCCTCGTAGCCGCTGAGGGCGGCGAAGGAGGAGAACTGCGCCGCGCGGTCGGCGAGCGGCATGCGCGGCCGCGTCCGCGGCTCGGGGTGGGGGAGACGGAGCATGTCGTCGTAGCGTCCCATTATGCCTTGTGCCCTCCGATCTGACGGTTGCGCTCGATCGTCGTCGCGCCCTTTTCGAGATTCGTGCCCTTCAAAATGGCGTTCTTGCCGTACTTCTTTTTGATGTCCAGCATGACCTGCTGGCGCCTGCGCTCGCTCTGCAGGGCGCGCTCCTCCCCGGCGCGGCGCGCGGCCTCGCCGGGCTCGTCGAAGAGCGTGAGCTGCCGCTCGCTCTCGCGGCCGGCGAAGTCCTCGCCCTCGATCTCGCAGGCGGCGACGGTGACGCGCCGGACGGACAGCGCCGGGTCGACGATGCGGTCATAGAGCGCGAGCATGGCCTCCATGATCTTCTTCGTCGAGGAGGTATAGCGATCGAGCCGCGCCGAGCCGTGCGCGGATTTCGGGACCTTGCGGCCGTAGCGGTCGTCCTCTGCGCCGTCGGCGTATTCGCGCGCGAGCGCCGCGTCGGCGAGGCAGCTCCGGTCATAGCCGACCGCGAGCTCGACGAGATCGGTCACAAGGCGCTTGTCCACCAGCTCGAGCACGAGCAGCTCGGTCATCTCGCTGACGATCAGCCGCGCCTTTTGAAAATCGTAGGGCGTCTGCAGCACCTGGCCGGAGCTGATGCTGTGCGAGGCGGGACGGTAGGCCTTGATATCCGCGATGCGGCAGCTCTCCCAGCCCCAGGCGTGGTCGATCAGCAGCTCGGCGTTGACGCCGAAAAGACGGTAGAGCAGCTCCTCGTTGTGCGCCTCCTCCGGGCCGCCGAGCGAGCAGCGCGCGACGTCGCCCATCGTATAGAGTCCGTGGTCCTCCAGCTTTTTCGCGATGCCCCGGCCGACGCGCCAGAAGTCCGTCAGCGGGCGGTGCTCCCAGAGCGTTTTGCGGTAGCTCAGCTCGTCAAGCTCCGCGATGCGCACGCCGTCGCGGTCCGCGCTCATGCGCTTGGCCACGATGTCCATCGCGATCTTGGCCAGGTACAGGTTCGTCCCGATGCCGACCGTCGCCGTGATGCCGGTGGCGGCAAGCACGTCGCGCACGATGAGCATCGCGAACTCGCGCGCGCCGATGCCGCGGGTGCGCAGATAGTCCGTCGCGTCGAGGAAGATCTCGTCGATCGAGTAGACGTGGATGTCCTCCGGCGCGGCGTACTTGAGATAGATCTTGTAGATGCGCATGCTGTAGTCCATGTAGAAGGCCATGCGCGGCGGCGCGACGATGTAGTCGAGCTCCAGCGAGGGATCGCGCCGCAGCTCGCTCGCGAGGTATGAGCGGCCGGAAAAGGCGCCGCCCGGGGCGCGGCCGCGGCGCGCGGCGTTTACTTCGCCCACGCGCTGCACGACCTCGAAAAGCCGCGCGCGGCCCGGGATGCCGTGGGCCTTGAGCGAGGGCGTGACGGCAAGGCAGATCGTCTTGTCGGTGCGCGTCGGATCGGCCACGACAAGGTTGGCGTCGAGCGGGTCGAGCCCGCGCTCGCGGCACTCGACCGAGGCGTAGAAGGACTTGAGATCGATGGCGATATAGCTGCGTTCTTCCGTTTCCCTCACCTCCGTTCACAGCGTTTTCCTGCTCTCATAGTAGCAGCTTCGCGTGCGGATTTCAAGCGAAGCGGGGAGGCGTACTGTCCCGATTCCCGTACAAAGAAGCGGAAAACCGACCGGGACGGGGCGCAAAGCATCCGCAGCCGGCTCTCGGCGGCCGCGCCCTCGTTCCCCATAAGAAAAGATCAAGACAGGGCGGCGAGCCGCCCTGCCTTGATCTTGTATAAGTGAGAGGAAAAAAGGAGAAAAATGAAAAAGATTCTTTTCTGTTTACGCTTATAAGATAGCATGTAATTGTTTCACAAATAAGAGAAATAGTATTTCAAAAATGTAAAAAGAAAAACGGATCGCGCCCCTTTTCGTCCCTCTGCGCCGCATGTCCCGAAGAGGCGCGAAAACTTGACACCGCAAGGAGAAAATGGTAAACTAACATGAATGATTATGCGCCTGTGAAGCAGGCGTTTGAAGGAGACGCAGAGTATGTCCGATAAACATTCGTTCGTATCCCGGGGCAGGCTGCTCGTCGTGCTGCTCCTGCTGTGCGCCATGCTGCTCAGCGGCTGCGGCTCGATCGTCGAGGGGCTGCTCGGCCCGCGCGGAGAGGAGAGCGCCCCGCCCGCGGCGGACGAGCCGGCTCCGACTGCCGCGGCGGAGATCGAGCCGACGCCGGAGCCGACGCCCGAGCCATACCGCACGACGGTCATTTTGAGCGAGCTGCAGGCTGCCAACAAGGCCACCGTGACCGATGCGGACGGAGAATTCTCCGACTGGCTGGAGCTGTGCAACCCCGCGGCGGAGGCGGCCGACATCAGCGGCTGCTGGCTCTCGGACGACGCGAGCGAGCTGTGCAAGTGGCAGCTCGGCGCCGTCACGCTGCAGAGCGGGGAGTATCTGCGTGTCTTTGCCTCCGGCAAGGACCGCCGGGAGGAAGAGCTGCATACGAATTTCGCGCTCTCGCGCAAGGGCGACGCGCTGTATTTCTCCTCGCCGGAGGGCGTGCTGCTCTGGGAAGAGAGCTATGAGGAGTGCCCCAAGGACTGCTCGATCTGCTTTGACGGCAGCGAGACGCGCGTGAGCGCCTATCCCACGCCGGGCTATCCCAACGACGAGGCGGGCTACGAGGCCTTCGCCGCCGCGAACGACACGCACGGCGCGCTCGTCGTCAACGAGGCCGTCACCTACAACGACGACTTCTGGTATCACAGCGGCGACTACTACGACTGGGTCGAACTGAAGAACGTCTCCTCCGCGGCGATCTCGCTGGAGGAATACTATGTGAGCGACAGCGCCGACGAGCCGATGAAGTTCCAGCTTCCGGCGGCGGTGCTCGCCCCGGGCGCGACCTACGTCGTCTACTGCGGCAAGGCGGCGATCGCGACCTCGGCCTGCCACGCGCCCTTCAAGCTCGACTCCGCGGGGGACGAGTTCTACATATCCCGCGCCGACGGCAGCTTTTCGGATTATATCAGCCTGCACAACATCCCGCTGAACTGTTCCAAGGGCAGGATGGACGGCCAGAGCGGCTTCTTCCTCTTCTCGAAGCGCACGCCGGCCGCGCCAAACGCCCAGGGCACGCGCTACGCCTCCGCGCGGCCCGTCAGCGTGACGGCGCCGGGCGTCCACGATGAGGAAAGCGTGCTGGACGTCGAGCTCGCGGCCGCGGGGACGATCTACTATACGACCGACGGCTCCGAGCCGACGACGGCCTCGCTGCGCTACACGGGCCCGATCCGTCTTGACAAAACGACCACGATCCGCGCCGTCAGCGCGGAGAGCGGCAGGATCCCCAGCGAGGTCGAGACCTTCACCTATCTGCTGGGCGAGCATCATACGCTGCCCGTCGTGTGCGTGGCGCTCGACCCGGTAAAGCTCAACATCCTCTACTACAACAACGGCAACATGAAGTACGACTCCCATACGGAGTACTACGGACCGGAGGGCAGCTTCGCGCAGGACTGCATGATCACGCTGCACGGCGCGGCCTCCAAGAGCGCCTGGGACAAAAAGAGCTTCAAGGTCACCTTCCGTGACCGCAACGGCGGCGATATCCACTTCGACCTCTTCGGCAACGGCATCACCGAGTTCCATTCGCTGAACCTGCGCGGCGGCGACACCGTGTATATGAAGACCTACCGCGAGCCGCTGGCCGCCGCTTTCGCCGACCGCGTCGCGGTGACCGAGCCCTACGCGCTCGACTCGCGCTTCTGCGTGCTGTATGTCAACGGCAACTACCGCGGCATCTATTCGCTGCGCGAGGCCTATTCCAACAAATACATCGAGAGCCACACCGGCTCGCCCGAGGAGCTCAACACGATCAGCCGCGCGCCGATCAAGCCCGAGGTCCAGCCGAAGCTGTTTGAGCTGCACAACTTCATCATCAGCTGCGACATCACCGATCCGGAGAACTACAACTATATCGCCGACCGTATCGACATGGTATCCTTCGCCCAGTGGCTGCTGCTGGAGACCTATTTCAACAACCGCGACACCGCCGGCAACATCCGCTATTTCAAGGGCGTCCAGCCCGACGGCAAGTGGAGGACGATGTTCTTCGATCTGGATATCTCGATGGAAAACCAGAACGCCTACATTTGGGAGATCGTCAACCCCGGCGAGTCGCAGATCGGCCGGATGTACCACAACCTGCTCCGCAGCCCGGAGTTCAAGCAGGTCCTGCTGGAGACCGCCTCCGGCCTGTACAAGAACGGCCTGGGCTATGAGCTGGCGCTGGAGATCCTCAACGACATGGTCGAGGAGCTCGAGCCCGAGATGGAGCGGAACCTGGCCCGCTGGGGCGAGAGCCCGTACATGACGCAGGCCAACCTCGAGCGTCAGCGCAACGCCTTCGTGCCGAGCCGCGACCAGTCCTGGCTGCAGATCGTCCAGAGCATCACCGGCGCGAGCGACGCGGCGATGCAGGAATACTTCCCCGCGAGATGAGGACAAGGAAATGAATCAGAACGAAACACGAAGCGAGATCCAGAACCGGAATCGCGCGAAAAGAAAAAAGAAGAAAAACATGAGCGTCGGCGCGATGATCGTGCTGGACCTCCTGGCCATCGGCGTGGGACTGTGCGTCTTTGCCCTGTTCCACCACGTGCTGGACTGGTACGGCATCCGTCTCGGCGAGAAAAAGATCGAGCCGGTCGTGATCTCAACGCTCGAGCCGACGCCCGAGCCCAGCGCCCCGCCGGACGAGGGCCCGCAGGAGGGCGAGGAGGGCGAGCCGACGCCCGAGCCCACGCCCGCGCGCGTCTACTCCGGCGTCTGGGGTGAGAAATTCGCCGACAAGTTTACCGAGGGCGAGGTCATCCAGACCGAGAACAGCTACCGGAGCGAGAACGTGAGCGTCACGATCGAACGCGTCGAGGAGCCGGGTCTGATCTACTACGTCGCGGACATCTACGTCAGCGACCTGAAGTATCTCCGCACAGCCTCCGCCAACGGCACGGGCGACGGCGACTTCTCCGGCGGTCTCGCCACGTGCGCGGCGATCTCCCAGCGGGTCAACGCGCTTGCGTCGATCTGCGGCGACCACTACTACGGCCGCCGGGAGGGCCTGGTCGTGCGAAACGGCGTCCTGTACCGCGATACGCATTTTGAAGATATCTGCGTGATCTATTCCGACGGCAGGATGGAGACGCTGACGGACGACAAGGTGGACATCGAGGCGATCAAGGCCGCCGGCCCCTGGCAGGTCTGGAGCTTCGGCCCCGGTCTGCTGGACGGGGAGGGACACGCCAAGACCTTTGCCGACCGCCAGAGCAACGCGCTCGGCATCCGGCCGAAGAACCCGCGCTGCGCGATCGGCTATTACGAGCCCGGACACTACTGCCTCGTGGAGATCGAGGGCAACCGCGCCGGCTGCTTCATCGGCTCCTGGGGCCTGGATCTCGACGAGATGGGCGTGCTGTTTGAAAAGCTCGGCTGCAAGAGCGCCTACAACTTCGACGGCGGCCGCAGCGCCGCGGTATGCTGGATGGGCGAGCAGATCTGCGTCAACTACGGACGTACGATCTCGGATATCGTCTATGTCACGGACGATCCCGTGGAAAGCGAGGGATGAGCAAGATGAAAAAGATTCTTCCGCACATCTGTCTTGACGTCGCCGTGATCTTCCTCGTGCTGTGGGTGCTCGACCGCGTCAACGGCGCGATGCACTTCCTCTCGCGCGACGTGTTCAAGATCCCCTTCCTGATATTCCTGGTCCTTGTGATCGTCGAATCGCTGGTCCTGATCGTCTATCAGAGGAGGGAATGACATGAAGAAGCTGTCTTTGTGCGTGCTGCTGGCCTTCGTGCTGCTGCTTGCGGGCTGCGGCATGCCGGGCGTCCCCGCTCCCGCCGCCGCGCCGACGCCGGAGCCGACGCCGGAACCCACGCCCGAGCCGGTGACGATCGGCTCCCTGACGCTGCCCTTCGATGCGGAGAGCCTGGATCTCGCCGCGGCGGGCGCTTCGCTGGAGGACCTGATGAGCGTGAGCGACCGCCTGACGTCGCTCAAGACGATCGACCTCGGCTTGACGGAGGGGAACCTCGCACAGATCAAGGCTGTGCAGGCGGCCTTCCCGAACGCGGAGATCAGCTGGAAGACGCTGGTGCTCGGCGAAGAGAAGGACTGCGGCACGGAATCGCTGGACCTCACGGCCGCAAAGGACGAGGACGCGGCCGCTCTCGCGGCGTCGATCGCGCGCCTGCCGGCGCTCAGGAGCATCCTGCTCGCGCCCGAAGAGGAGGGACTGACGGAGCTCTCGGGCGAGTCGCTCGCGGCCCTGGCCGCGGCCGCTCCGCAGGCGGAGCTTCGCTGCCGCTTCGAGCTTTACGGCCTGACGGCCGACTGGACGACCGAAGAGCTGCGCTATGAAAACCAGCGTATCGGCGACGGCGCGGTCGAGACCTTCGGCGCCGCGCTGCCCTATCTGCCTTCCCTCAGGCTGCTCCGTCTGGAGGACTGCGGCATCACGGACCATGCGGGCATGGACGCGCTGCGCGACGAGTTCCCCGACGTCAACATCGTCTGGACGATCTATCTCTCCGGCTATCCCTTCATGACGGACACGACGATGATCCATTTCCAGGAGCTACACGACAAGGATGCGCCGATGATGAAGTATTTTCGCGACGTGATCGGCCTGGATATCGGTCACGACCTGGCGATCACGAACCTCGAATTCGTCCGCGATCTTCCCAAGCTGACGACGGTCATCATCTCGCTGACGAACCTCTCGGACATCACGCCGTTCGAGGATTGCCCGGAGATCACCTTCTTCGAGTGCTTCACCACGCCGGTGAAGGACATCAGCGCGCTGGCCGGGATGGAGAAACTGGAATACCTCAATCTCGGCAACTGCCCGAACATCTCGGATATCAGCCCGCTGTTTGAACTGCAGAACCTCAAGCTGGTCCGCCTCTGCGACAATCCCAGGCTGCCGAAGGCGCAGATCGACGAGCTCCGGGAGCGCATGCCGGACACCGTCGTGAGTACGGCCGGCGGGCATCCGGCCTTTTCCGGCGGCTGGCGCTATGACGCAAACGGAGAGACCGCGTGGTACAAAGAAGTCAGCGAGCTGTTCCTCTACGAGGTCAACCGGACGCGCGGCTGGGCGTACAGCCTCTCCAATTCCCCCTCGAAAGAAGGCTGATCTTTCATGGATGAAAACGTAAGCAAACCGAAAAAGCGCAGAAAAAGACGCAGAGTGAACGTCGTCGGCCGTCTGCTGGCCTTCCTCGGCGTCACGCTGCTGTGCCTTGTCGTCACACTGCTCGGCTTTTTCGGCGTTGCGATCAAGGGACCCTCGCCCACGCTGGCGGGCGCGTTCTGCAACTCGCTGCGCGAGACGAGCGCGATCCGCTGGATCCCCAACATCTATCTGACGGACGAGGAGATCGAGCCCTATCTGCTCCAGCGCACCGAGGATCTGGAGACCGAGCAGGTCAACACTTCAATGATCCACATCGCTCCCGTGCGCGAGAAGACCGAGGACGGCGAGACGCGCCCCATGGTCGAGCTGGAGGATATCGCCTACGGCGCCTGCAAGGGCAAGCTGCTGACGATCCACGACCCCAGGCTGGTCATCCTCGGCACCTCGGAGAATTTCGGCTCCGCGCCCGGTCTGCAGCTGACCGACATGGTGGCAAAGTATAACGGCATCGCCGGCACGAACGCGGGCGGCTTCATCGACGACAACGGCCGCGGCAACGGCGGCACGCCGACCGGCATGGTGCTCTCGGACGGCAAGATCATCTTCGGCAGCGCGACGGCGCGCTACAACGTTATCGGGCTGGATTACGACGGCGTCCTGATCGTCGGCACGATGACCGGCCAGCAGGCGCTCGACCGCGGCATGCGCTGGGGCGTGAGCTTTACCACGCACGACGGCATCGCGTCCTCGCTGATCATCAACGGCGAGATCCAGAACCGGAACCTCGGCCCCGGCGTCAATCCCCGCACGGCCATCGGCCAGTGCGAGAACGGCGATCTGCTGCTGCTCGTCCTCGACGGCAGAAGCAGCAAGACGCTCGGCGCCACGCTCAACGACGTGGTGGACATCATGAAGGAACGCGGCGCCGTCAACGCGGGCAACCTCGACGGCGGCTCGTCCTCCGTCATGGTCTGGGAGGGCGAGATCATCAACGACTGCGCCTCCGTGACCGGCCCGCGCAGTATCCCCACGGGCTTCATCGTGCTCAGGGAGGAGGCGGCCAATGGCTAAATCCCGGAAGAGAAGGAAGGACGGCTGGGGCCTGTTCCTGCTGTTCTGGACGCTGCTGCTGCTCACCGCCGGCTTCGTCATCTGCGTGTTCTTCTACCGCTACGCCGCGGCCTACGAGGATACGCGGCCCGAGAAGGTCATGGACGAGCTGATGGACACGATGAGCCCGGAGGACTGGCGCGCGGCCATGGCCCCGACCGCCGGCGAGATCGGCGAGTTTGAGGACGGAAAGGCCCTGTTCGAGAGCTATTTTGACAGCTCCGTGAAGGATCGGACGCTGTCCTACCGCCGCGACATGGGAAAGAGCGGCGCCGATCTGGCGGTCTTTTCCGTGTATGCCGGCCCGTCCCGCCTCGGAGAGGTCCGCCTTGTCCCGGTGGAGGGCACGCGGATCGATTTCCTGCGCAGCGAATGGGCGCGCAGCGAATGGAAGCTGGACAGCATCACAGCGGCGGATCTGACCTCCACGCTGGAGGCCCTCACCGTGGAGGTCGACGCGCCGGACGGCATGGAGGTCTGCATCAACGGCCGCCCGCTGCGCGAGGAGCTGATCATCGACCCGGCTGTGACCGTGCCGGGCGTCGGCGAGCTGGAAGCGCGCTTCCAGCGCCAGCCCCGTCTGGTGCGCTATGCGGTCACGCCGCTCTACGGCGAGATCGTCGTGACGGACGGCGAGGGGAACGAGATCGCCCCCTTCGGCCCGGTGGAGAACGGGGTCTGCCGCTATGTGATCGAGCCGACGGAGACCTATTCCTTCAGCGTCGAAGCGCCCGAGGGCGTTATCGTCAGCGTTTGCGGAGCGGAGCTCGGCGAGGGCGAGATCACCTCGCGCGAGAAAAACATGTTCCGCCATCTGGAAAACTATGTGACCGACAGCTGGTACGAGACGATCCACTACGCCGCGGACGGACTGTATACCGAGCCGGAGATCCGTGCGACCTACGAGGGCAAGGAGCTCACGCCCGTGATCGGCGAGAACGGCAAGTATTTCTTCTTCTACCCCAGCGACTCCAACGCCGACTGGGCGATGCGCTCGGCTGCGGAGGAGTTCTTCAAGTCCTACATGAACTACAGCTCGTACAAGTACAACGGCGGCGCGCTGATGGATCTGCTGGGCCGCATCCTGTACGGGACGGATCTGTACAGCAACGTCAACAACTCCTACGACGCGATGATCTGGGCCTCGGCCACGGAGGTCAAATACGAGGAGCTGAAGTTCGACAACTTCCACTTTGTCCGGAGCGACTGCTTCACCTGTACGATCTATTTCAAGGCGAACTATACCGCCACCAACTGGCACGAAAAGCATTCCTACTCGATGCAGGACGGCTACAAGATGGTCTTTGTGCAGCGCAACGGCGTCTGGTACGCCGCCGCGATGAACGCATTTCAGAGCTGAAGCATCAAAAAAGAAACCCGGCAGGGCAAACCTGCCGGGTTTCTTTTTTGATGCATGATCATTCGCCGTCCGAAGGAGGTCTCTTTTTCACGACGCGGAGGATCGCGTACAGCGCGCTGAGCAGGACCGCCAGCACTACGAGCGCGAGGATCAGCAGCGGGCGCTGCAGATGCGCGGGAAGGGCCGCGCGCGGGGCGCCCGCCGGCGTCGGCCCGACCGTCGGCTCGCTCGCCGGCTCGACCGTCGGCTCGACCGTCGGCATGGGCTCGGGGGTCGGAGAGGGGAGAGGCTCATAGCGCGCGTAAAGCGTCAGATCCCCCGCCCGGTCCGCGCCGACAGCCTCCAGCCGTTCGCCGCCCTCGGCGGCGTCATACCAGCCGACAAAGGCACAGCCGTCCGGCGCGTCCGGCTCGGGCAGCGCGCAGCCCACGCCGCAGACGTACTCCCGCGGCGCGTCGCCGCCGAGCGTGCCGCCGTCGGTCTCATATTCGATCTGCGCCGTCAGCGGCGCAAACTCCACGTACTTGTAGCTGTCCACGGACACAAAGGGCGTCTCGGTCGAGTCGGTGAATTCCCCCTCCGGGTCGGAGCGCCAGCGGTAGTACGGCGTGTGGATCTCAAGCGGACTGATCGGCTCGATGTACTGCAGCGCCTTGCGCGTGCCTTTCACGGAAAACTCGTTGCCGTAGAAGTTCAGCACGGCGTGGTGGCGCTGGGAGATGCCGATATAGCCGATCAGCTCGCCGCCGTAAAGGTTGAGCACGCCCTCGTTGAGCACGGCGCACTGAAAGTCCCAGCCGCTCTCGACCTTGCCGCCGTAGATGCTGACCGTGCCGCCGCGGTTGTTGACGGCGTTCGAGCCGTCCCGTCCGTAAAGCCAGCCGCCGTAGAGGTTGGCGGTGCCGCCGGGATCGACGGTGAGGGGGTGGTTGTGCAGCTGCGTGTTGTAATAGCCGATCAGCCCCGTGCCGACGCAGTCGTAGATGTTGAACACGCCGCCGTCGCAAACGAGAAAGGTCGTCGAGCTCTGCACGGCGATCGGATGGCCGTTGAGGCAGAGATTGACCTCGCCCTCGATGAGGACGTGGCCGAGCAGAGAGCACTCGCCGTCCACGTAATAATTGCCCGGCTCAAGCGTGCCGCTGACCACGCCGTGCATCGGCCGGTCAAAGACGATGCCGCTGCACTCGTGCGGCGCGCCCTCCTCCGCCGAGGCGAAGGGACAGAGCGCGGCGAGCAGCAGCAGGCAGAGGAGCAGTGCAAGCGTTCTTTTCATAATCGTACCATACGAAAACCGCCGGCAGCCTGGTCGGCGGTTTGATCGTTATTCCTTTTCTTCCACAAGTCTCTCGCCGATGCGGTAGATATCGCCGGCGCCAACCGTCAGAATGATGTCGCCGGGCTGGGCCAGGGAGCGCAGCGCGTTCTCCAGTTCGTCAAAGCTGCCGTAGAAGTTCGCGCCGGGGATCCGATCGGCCAGCTGGGCCGAGGAGATGCCGATCGTGTTCTGCTCGCGCGCGGCGAAGATCTCCGCAAGCAGCAGCACGTCGGGGCGGCGGAGCTGCGCGACGAAATCGTCGAAGAGCGCGGCCGTGCGGGAATAGGTGTGCGGCTGGAAGACGACGACGGTGCGCTTGTAGTTGAGCGTCTGCACCATGTCGAGCAGGGCGCGCAGCTCGCCGGGGTGGTGGGCGTAGTCGTCGTACACGTCCGCGCCGTTGAACTTGCCCTTGAACTCGAAGCGGCGGCCGGCGCCGTTGAAGCCCGCCAGACCGTATTTCACGGCCGTGGGCCGGATGCCGAGACAGATCGAGGCGGCCGCGGCGGCGAGCGCGTTCTTGACGTTGTGCACGCCGGGGACGTGCAGCGTGACGTCGGTGTACTTCCGGCCGTGATAGACGATGTCGAACTGGCTGGTCTCGCCGAGATAGCGGATGTTCCGCGCCCAGACGTCGGCCTTCGAGCTCAGGCCGAAGGTCATGATCTTCCGGTCGATCCCCGCCACGGCGTCCATCGCGTTGGGGTCGTCGGCGTTGACGACGACGGTGCCGTCCTCGCTGACGCGCTCGGCAAAGGCGCGGAAGGAATGCTTGACGTCTTCAAGATCCTTGAAAAAGTCCAGATGGTCGGCCTCGATGTTCAGGATCACGGCGATCGTCGGATGGAAGGAGAGGAAGGAGTTGTAATACTCGCAGGCCTCCATGATGATCGTGTTGCCGCGGCCGACGCGGTGGCCGGAGTGCAGCAGCGGCAGCGTGCCGCCGATCATGACCGTCGGGTCGCGGTCCGCCGCCATGTTGATGTGCGTGCACATCGAGGTCGTCGTGGTCTTGCCGTGGGTGCCGGCGATGCACAGGGCATTCTGATAGTCCTTCGAGATCGCGCCCCAGGCCTGCGTGCGCTCGAACACCGGGATGCCGCGGGCATGGGCGGCGACGATCTCCGGGTTCTCGTCGTGTACGGCGGCGGTGCGGACAAGGAAGTCCACGTCTTCGCCGATGTTTTCGGCGCGGTGTCCGATGAAGACGGGAAAGCCGTGCTCACGCAGCTTGTCGACGTTCTGCCCTTCGTTCATGTCCGAGCCGGTGATGATCAGCCCCATGCCCTTGAGCACCTCCGCGAGGGAGGACATGGAGACGCCGCCGATGCCGACGAGGTGCCCCTTGCGGCCGGGGGAGAGATAGTTTTCAAATCCAATCATGATACAACGCGCTCCGAAAAAGAGTATTGATGTTGCCCGTGCGGAATGGTACAATATATAGGGATACCTTGCGCGGGTATGTACTGTATATTCCATGCTATTATAAACCTGCGCCGTCCCGAATGCAAGCACGGATTCGCCGCGAAAGAGGGATATCATGGCCAAAATCACGCCTCCCAAATATGTCAAACAGGTGTTGATCACGCTGCAGTCGCACGGCTATCCGGCCTATCTCGTCGGCGGCTGCGTGCGGGATATGATCCTCGGCGTGCATCCGCAGGACTGGGACATCTGCACGAGCGCGCGGCCCGAACAGGTGAGGGAGCTCTTCGCCCACACCGTCACGACCGGCATCCGCCACGGGACGGTCACGGTGATGCTCCGCTCGCATGCCGTCGAGGTCACGACCTTCCGCAGCGAAGGCGGCTACGCCGACCACCGGCATCCGGACGCCGTCAGCTTTGTCGGCGATCTGACCTCCGATCTCGCGCGGCGCGACTTCACGATGAACGCGATCGCCCTGCCGCCGGACGGCCTGATCGCGGACCCCTTCGGCGGCATCGCGGACATCGAAAAGGGACTGATCCGCTGCGTGGGCGAGCCGAAACGCCGCTTTGAGGAGGACGCGCTTCGCATGTTCCGCGCGCTGCGCTTCTCGGCGCGGCTCGGCTTCACGGTGGAGGAGCAGACGCTTGCGGCGATCTATGAGAAGGCGCCGCTCGCCGCCTCGCTCTCCGCCGAGCGCGTGCGCGACGAGGTCGAGAAAATGCTGCTGACCAAGCAGCCGCAGATCCTGCTGACCGTGATCGATGCCGGCCTGCTCGACCGCTATCTGCGCCGCCGCGGGGACGATCCGGTCGCGGAGCTGATCCGCATCACGGCGCTGCCCAAGAAGGCGCTGCCGCGCTGGGCGGCCTTCTGCGCCATATTAGAGCGGCACGGGCTGATCGATTCGCCGCAGAGCTTTCTCCAGGCGCTGCGTCTCGACGGGCGGACGCTGCGCTGCTGCGGCGACTGCTGCGCGCTGCTGCGCGATCCGCCGCCCAAAACGCCGAAGGAGTGGAAGATCCTGCTCAACCGCTACGGCGTGGATACGACCTCCTGCGCCGCGCAGTGCAGCGATATACTGTATACCCGGCACTGCCGGGACGAGCTGCGCGCGGTGCTCAAGAGCGGAGAGTGCTTTTCGATCCGGCACCTCGCCGTCACGGGCGACGACCTCGTCGAGCTCGGTCTGCGCGGCAGGGAGCTGGGCGAGATGCTGAATTTCCTGCTGGACTATGTGATGGACTATCCGGAGAACAACCGGCGCGAGCTGCTGCTGCAGCTTGCGGGCGGAACGGAGGAGAGCTGACGATGGCGTGTGAAGAACTCAGGACGCTGGAGGCGCGCTGCGCCGGCTGCCGCAAGTGCCCCCTCGGCGAGACGAGGACGAAGCTTGTTTTCGGCGTGGGGACGGCGCCGAGCGAGCTGATGCTCGTCGGCGAGGGCCCGGGCGAGCAGGAAGATCTGCAGGGCGAGCCCTTCGTGGGCCCCGCGGGGAGGCTGCTCGACGACATGCTGGAGATGATCGGGCTCGACCGCTCGCGCATCTATATCGCCAACACCGTCAAGTGCCGCCCGCCCCACAACCGCGACCCGCAGGAGGAGGAAATGGCCGCCTGCCGGCCCTGGCTCGACGAGCAGATCGCGCTCGTACGGCCGAAGTTCATCGTCTGTCTCGGCCGCATCGCCGCGGGCGAGCTGATCCGAAAGGACTTCCGCATCACGCGCGAGCACGGTCAGTGGTTCGAGCGGGACGGGATCCGATACATGGCGATCTACCACCCCTCCGCGCTGCTGCGCGACGTGGCCAAGCGGCCGGAGACCTTCGCGGACCTGCGCGAGCTTCGCCGCGTGCTGCGCCGGGAAAGCGGTTATTACAAAGAGTAATCAAACGAAAGCGGACACAAGAGAGTTTATGATCGATTTCAAACCCGTCACGCTCTGTGACAAGCGCTGGGTCGACGAGATCGTGCGCGCCGAGGGCAGCCGCAGCGCGGACTACAACTTCGGCAACATCTATATCTGGGACAATCGCTTCCGCCAGCTGATCGCCCGCAAGGACGGGCGCATGCTGACCAAGCTGCGCTACGAGGGCAAGCCGACCTTTGTTTTTCCCATCGGCACCGGGCCGCTGCGCCCGGCGATCGAGGCGCTGCGCGAATTCGCCGCGGCGCGCGGCTACGAGCCCTTCTGTCTGCGCGGCATCACCGAGGAGCACCGCGCGCTGCTCGAGCGCGAGTATCCCGACGCCTTTGCCTATACCGAAGACACGGACAACGCCGATTATCTCTACGAGGCGGAAAAGCTCGCGACCTACGCGGGCAAGGCCCTGCACGGCAAGAAAAACCACTGCAACCGCTTCGAGGCGGAGAACGACTGGCGCTTCGTGCCGCTGACGCGCGAGCAGATCCCGGGCTGTCTCGACATGCTGGACGTGTGGAGCGAGGAGAACGCCGGGAGGCTCTTCCGCAGCATCGTCTATGAGCATGCGGCCATCGTGCGCGCCTTCGCGGCATTCGAGAAGCTCGGGCTCGAGGGCGGCGTGCTCTATGCGAACGGGAAGATCGTCGGCTTCACGCTGGGCGAATTCGCCTCCGAGGACACCTTCGACGTGCATTTCGAAAAGGCGGAGGTCGATCTCAACGGCGCCTATCCGATGACCTGCCGCGAGCTGACGCGCATGCTGCTGGCAAAGTACCCCTCGCTGCGTTACATGAACCGCGAGGACGACATGGGCATCGAGGCGCTGCGCCGCTCGAAGGAATCGTACAAACCTGCGTTCCTGCTGCGGAAATACACCGCGCGCTGGGTGGAGACAGGATGATCAGACACTATCGAAAAGAGGATATCGGCGCGATGCGCGCGCTGTGGCGCCGCGTTTTCAACGAGAGCGAGGCCTTTCTCGAGGCCTTCTTCACGCTGCTGCCGGATATCGGCGGCGCGGCCGTGGCCGCGGACGAGAGGGGAGAGCTCCTCGGCGCGGCCTACGCGCTGACGGGCTACGAGCTGCTTGCGGACGGAGAGAGTCCGCATATCGGCTACGTCTACGCCGTGGCTGTGGACGAGGACGCGCGCGGCCGAGGCCTGGGCGCGGCGCTGACGAGGAAGGCCGCGGAGATCTGCCGCGAGCGCGAGGCCGTCATCGTCACGACCCTGCCCGCGGAAGAGGGGCTCTACGCCTGGTATGAGAGGCAGATCGGAACGGAGCATCTGCTTTACCGCGCGCGGCGCAGCATCCCGGCGCGGGCGTCGCTCGACATCATGAAGCTCACTTCGACGGAGTATATGCTCTGGCGCGAGAACATGCTGCGCGGCAGGCCGCACGTGCACCTGTCCCACCCAATGCTGGAGGCACAGCGCGCGCTGTGCGAGGCATACGGCGGCGGGCTCTACGCCTCGAGCGACGGCATTTTTGCCGCCTATCGCGACGGCGGGACGCTTGTGGCGCGCGAGATCCTCTGCGTGCAGGGCGATCCGGCGGAGACGGCCGCCTCCGCCGCGGCGCGGCTCGGCTGCCGGGAGGCCGTGTTCGACCTCCCCTGCGAGCGGGGCGGCGAGCGCTATATCGCCTCCGACACGGCGCTGCCCGCGGGCACGATCTGGAATCTCACGATGGACTGAAAAACCATTTTACATTCTCGAAATTTTTTTCGGCTTGTTTACGTAACAAATTTACCGTAAACTATAAGTGCATTCAAGAATGACTCATCTTTTTCATTTTGTCCTCATCCAATAACGAAAGGGAACGGTTCGACCCGTTCCCTTCCGTTTTTTGTTCAGAAAGACGCTCCGTCGCATCGGCGGAAGCCTGCGCTCCCGGCTCAGTCGCTCTCCGCGTCCTCGTCGCCCTGGCTCTCGAGGCGGGCGAGCGTTTTTTTATAGCTGCGCGCGGTAAGGCTGAGGGCCGCGAAGCAGCAGGCGAACACAAGGACAAGGGAGATCAGCGCTGCCGCGAGCGCGCCGCCCGCGCTGTGATAGCGGACGAGAGCCACGCCGCCGAAGAGCAGCGCAGCGGCCGCCGCGGCGACGAGACTGACGAGCAGGTTGGTCCTGCGGTCGGCCTTGAGCCGACGGTCCCAGATGCCGTTCTTCAAGCAGGCGGCGGAGAGATAGACGGCCAGGACCATGAAAACGATCCATTCGCCGGCAAGGATGCGGAAGCTGTCCATACCAAAGAGAAAAAGCTGTACGACCAGTGCGGCCAGCAGGCCCCAGAAGGCGAGCCAGCAGGCGTTGTGCTCGATCTGCAGCAGCTTGGCCTCCTGCATTTCATCCAGATTGTTTTTCATGTTTTTCATTCCTCATTCTCCTCCCAGAAAAGATCGTTCAAAGTGGTCCCCAGCGCGCGGCAGATCGCGCGGCAGAGCTTGATCGTCGGATTGTATTCGCCCTTTTCGATGGCGTTGATCGTTTGCCGGGAGACGCCGACCAGCTCGGCCAGCTCCTGCTGCGACAGATCGTGCCCGGCGCGGGCGGCTTTCAGTTTCAGGTTTTTCGCCATGTTCCTCACCTCTGGACATAATGTAGCACACAGCTTCCTAAATGTCAAGTATATATTACAAAATATTTTTTATTTTTTACAGAAAGCCAGACGCAAAGGAAAACTCCCCGTCTTTCGACGGGGAGTTTTTTCTCTGTGCTCCGGGTTACTGGCTGTAATGATGGGCCTGTTCGAGCACCATCTCCTTGACCTTGAGCAGACGGACCTTCGTGGCGTTCTCGTTCTCCTCGAGCTTCATGGAGATATACTTGATGTTGCCCTCCAGCTCGGGGATCATGACGTACTCCAACGCGTTGACGCGGCGGCGCGTCTTTTCGATCTCCTCGGCGAGGAGCTGCATGGTCTTTTCGACCTGGGCCAGCTCCAGCATGTCCTCGAACACCCGTGAGAGCTTGTCGAGCGCGTCGTCCAGCTCGCCGGAGGTCTGCGCGAAGCCGTAGGGGTAGATCTCCGAGGGGTCGTTGTTCTTCGTCGTGAAGCTGTAGAGCGGCACGTTGACGCTCATGATGTTCTTGAAGTCCATGCCGAGCTCGACGCTCTGACGCGGATAGAGCAGCGCCTGCTCGAGCATCTCGGGCGACATGATCGAGCTCGCCACCTGCAGCGAGGCGAAGGCCTGCGTCAGTCCCTCCTCGACGCGGATGCGGAGGACCTTGTTCTGACGGACGACGTCCATGAACTGGCGCATCAGCTCGTCGCGCTTATCCTTCAGCAGCTTGTGGCCGCGCCGCGCGGTCTTCAATCTGCCCTTGAGCTGATTGAGCACCATACGGGTCGGGGTTACTGCGGTACCTGCCAAAAAACATCACCTCCTGATTGCTTTACTCATAAGACGGATCAGTCTTTGGGGAGGTATTTCTCGATCATCTCGGGCTTGATGCGCTTGAGCTCGCGCCGCGGGAGGATCTTGAGCAGCTGCCAGCCGAGGTCCAGGGTCTCCTGGATGCTGCGGTTGGTCGTGTTGCCCTGCGAGACGTACTGACGCTCGAACTCCTTGCGGTGCAGATCGCGCGAGAGGATGATCTGTCCCTCGGTGATGTAGCCGGTCAGGTCGGGGATCGGGTGGGTCTTGTCGTCCTCGGGCATGGTCAGAATCGGGATCATCGTGATCGAGCCCTTCTTGCCCTGGCGGCGGCCGGCGCGCTCGTACATCGTCGCAAGGTCGGTGTAGAGATAGCCGGGATAGCCGCGGCGGCCCGGGACCTCTTTCTTGGCCGCGGAGACCTCGCGCAGCGCCTCGGCGTAGTTCGTGATGTCCGTGAGGATGACCAGCACCTGCATGTCCTTCTCGAAGGCCAGATACTCCGCGGCGGTCAGCGCCATACGAGGGGTGGCGATACGCTCGACCGCGGGGTCGTTGGCGAGGTTCGAGAAGACGACCGTGCGGTCGATGGCGCCGGTGCGGCGGAAGTCGTTGATGAAGTACTCCGACTCCTCAAAGGTGATGCCGATGGCGGCAAAGACGACGGCGAAGGTCTCGTTGTCGCCCAGCACGCGGGCCTGGCGCGCGATCTGCGCGGCGAGGGCGGCGTGCGGAAGACCCGAGCCGGAGAAGATCGGCAGCTTCTGGCCGCGGACCAGCGTGTTGAGGCCGTCGATCGTCGACACGCCGGTCTGGATGAACTCGGCGGGGTAGGCGCGGGCGGCCGGGTTCATCGGCAGGCCGTTGATGTCCATGTGCGCGTCGGCCAGGATCTCGGGGCCGCCGTCGATGGGCAGGCCCATGCCGTTGAAGACGCGGCCGAGCATGTCCTCGCTGACGGCGAGCTGCTGGGGGTGGCCCAGGAAGCGGACCTTCGTCTGGGCGAGGTTGATGCCCTGCGCGCTCTCGAAGAGCTGGACGACGGCCTTGCTGCCCTCGACCTCGAGGACCTTGCAGCGGCGGACCTGACCGTTGGGAAGCTCGAGCTCGCCGAGCTCGTCGTAGGTGACGCCCTCGACGCCGTCCACGATCATCAGAGGGCTCGCGATCTCTTTGATGGTCTTGTACTCTTTAATCATGCGTCCTCACCTCCGGCAATGACTGCTTCGATCTCCTGCTTCATCTGCGCGTCGATCGCGTCGTAGGCCTCCTCGAAGGCCTTGGGATCGGCCATCTTGGCGCGGCCGATCTTCTCGCGCGCGTCGATGGCGAAGAGCGCGTCCATATTCGCGCCCTTGCTCAGCGCCTCGCGGCAGAGCACGTCGTAGTGCAGCACGATGTCCAGCAGGCGGAACTGCTTTTTGTAGGAGGAGTAGGCGTCCTCGTCGACAAAGGCGTTCTGCTGGAGGAAGTCTTCGCGGATCATCTTGGCCGTCTCCATCGTCAGACGGTCGGCCGGGGAGAGCGCGTCCTGTCCGACCAGACGGACGATCTCCTGCAGCTCGCTCTCCTCCTGGAGGATGTGCATCGCGCGCTCGCGATTCTTCATGTAGGCCTCGCCGAAGCTCTCGGTATACCAGGGGGCCAGGGTGTCGAGGTACAGCGAGTACGAGGTCAGCCAGTTGATGGCGGGGAAGTGGCGGGCGTAGGCCAGCGAGGAATCCAGCGCCCAGAAGACCTTGACGATACGCATCGTGGCCTGGGAGACCGGCTCGGAGATATCGCCGCCGGGAGGCGAGACCGCGCCGATGGCGGTGACGGAGCCCTGACGGTCGTCGGAGCCGAGACACTCGACCACGCCGGCGCGCTCGTAGAACTGCGCCAGACGGGAGGCGAGGTAGGCGGGGTAGCCCTCTTCGCCGGGCATCTCCTCGAGACGGCCGGACATCTCGCGCAGGGCCTCGGCCCAGCGGGAGGTGGAGTCGGCCAGGACGGCGACGTCGTAGCCCATGTCGCGGAAGTACTCCGCGATCGTGATGCCGGTGTAGATCGAGGCCTCGCGCGCCGCAACGGGCATGTCGGAGGTGTTGGCGATCAGTACCGTGCGCTTCATCAGCGGCTCGCCGTTGCGCGGGTCCTTCAGCTCGGGGAACTCCATGAGAACGTCGGTCATCTCGTTGCCGCGCTCGCCGCAGCCGAT
>CACWIS010000005.1 GCA_902761055.1 Oscillospiraceae bacterium | reverse complement strand
GAAGCTGAAGGTCGTGAACCTGAAGACGGACCCGCAGCTGATGGGCGCTCTCGGCGCGGCGGAGTATGCGCGCCAGAAGGGCCTCGCGAAGAAATAAGCTCCCCATTCAATAAAAACAGGGCTGCCCGGCAGCCCTGTTTTTGCTTTTCTCCCCCCCGCGCGCCGTTGTTAATTTTTCGTAAAGAGAGAAGAGAGGCGCAACTCTTTTATTGCACTTTCCGGGGCTTTGTTTTATACTGAATAAAGACGTTTATCCATCATCTCCCCCACGGGGGGAAAGAGAGTAGAGAGAATCACGTGAAGAGGCTGTTTTCGATCCTGCTTGCCCTGTGCCTGACCCTCGCCTGCGTCTCCGGCATCTGTCCCGCCGCCTTCGCGGAAGGGGAGGAGAGCAGCGTCATCGTCATCACCAAAAATCCCGGCAGCGAGCGCGTCACCGAGGGTGAGGACGCGCTGTTCGTTTCGCGCGCCGCCGCCTATACCGGCCTGGTCTGGCAGCTCGTCAGCCCCGACGGGGAGACGGTCTTCGACAACGACGCCGCGCTCAACGCCTTTCCGGGACTGGACATGTCCGGCTTCGAGGGCGAGGAGCTGACGCTGATCTCAATCCCGTATTCTCTCAACGGCTGGAGCGTGCGGACCAAGTTCATCGACCGCGACGGCAACTGGGCGTTGACGGACGAGGCGCAGATCGTCGTGCTGCGCGGCGCGGTGCCCGCCCCGGAGGTCAGGCTGAAGAGTTCGGGCGCTCAACTCAAGGCGGGCGAACGGAAAACGCTCTCGGTCGAGGCGACCTCGCCGGGCGGCGACGTGCTCAAATACCAGTGGTACCGCAGCTACTCCGCGGCGCGGAACTCCGGCGAGCCGATCCTCGGCGCGACCGGCTCCAGCTATACCCCGCCGGAGGAGACCGGACAGGTGTTCTACTATGCCGGGGTGTGGTGCGTCAACGGCCGGATGTCCAGCGCGCCGGTCTACACCTCGCCGGTCGCCATCATCTATACGGCGGCCGCCGTCACGCCCGAGCCGGAGCCCACGCCGGAGCCGACGCCCGTCCCCACGCTTCCCCCTCCGAGCCGGAGCGAGCCGGGCGAGAACTTTTTTGACCGCTCCAACGCCTTTGCCATCGCCTTCGGCGGCATGGCCATGCTGACGGCCCTCGCCATCGGCCTGGCCTGGCTGCTGCTGCGCGCGATCGGCAGGAAGCAGGAGCGCGAGGAGACGCTCGGAGACGCGCGCGGCGAGAGCGATCCTCCGCCCGAGGCGGGAGACGGCGCGTGCGATAAGAAAGAGAAAAAAGAGTAAAAACCTTTTCACCAACATTTAAAAACCGAAAGGAGAACTATCATGGGTCTTATCAGAGCAGCACTCGGCGCGGCGGGCGGCGTTCTCGCCGACCAGTGGAAAGAGTATTTCTATTGTGAGGCGCTCCCCGCCAACGTCATGGCGGTCAAGGGCAGAAAGAAGGTCTCCGGCCGCTCGACCAACGCCGGCAGCGACAACATCATTTCCAACGGCTCCGTGATCGCCGTTGCGGACGGCCAGTGCATGCTGATCGTCGAGCAGGGCAAGGTCGTCGACCTCTGCGCCGAGCCGGGCGAGTATGTCTACGACAGCTCCACCGAGCCCTCCGTCTTTGCCGGAAACCTCGGCAGCAGCATCGCCGAGGTCTTCAAAAACGTCTGCAAGCGCTTCACCTTCGGCGGCGAGCCCCCGAAGGACCAGCGCGTGTACTACTTCAACACCAAGGAGATGCCTGGCAACAAGTACGGCACGCCCTCCCCGGTGCCCTTCCGCGTCGTCGACAGCAAGATCGGCCTGGACGTGGATATCGCGATCCGCTGCTTCGGCGAGTACAGCATCCGCATCAGCAACCCGCTGCTGTTCTACACCAATGTCTGCGGCAACGTGATCGCCGACTACACGATCGACCGGCTCGAAGGCCAGATGCGCACCGAGCTGCTGACCGCGCTGCAGCCCGCCTTCGCAAAGATCTCCGACATGGGCATCCGCTACTCCGCCCTGCCCGGGCACACCGCCGAGATGGCCGACGCCCTCAACGAGGTGCTCAGCGGCAAGTGGCGTGATCTGCGCGGCATCGAGATCGTCTCCTTCGGCGTGTCCAGCGTCAAGGCCAGCGAAGAGGACGAGGCCATGATCAAGGAGGCCCAGCGCAACGCGATGTTCCGCGATCCCACGATGGCCGCCGCTCACCTTGTCGGCGCGCAGGCCGCCGCCATGCAGGACGCCGCGAAGAACGAGGGCGGCGCCGCCATGGCCTTCATGGGCATGAACATGGCGCAGTCCGCCGGCGGCGTCAACGCGCAGAGCCTCTATCAGATGGGCGCGCAGCAGCAGGCCGCCGCTCCCGCCGCTCCCGCGGCCGACAGCTGGAAATGCGCCTGCGGCGCGGTGAACACCGGCAACTTCTGCGCACAGTGCGGCGCGAAGAAACCCGAGGTGATCCCTGCCGGCGCGTGGAAGTGCGCCTGCGGCGCGATCTGCACCGGCAACTTCTGCCCGCAGTGCGGCGCGAAGAAGCCCGCCGCCGCGACCTTCAAGTGCGACAAATGCGGCTGGGTGCCCGAGGACCCGGCAAATCCGCCGAAGTTCTGCCCCAACTGCGGCGATCCCTTCAACGAGACCGACAAGGTCTGATCGACAGAACCGACATCCGCCCGCGCCCGCAGCCGATCCGGCCGCGGGCACGGGTCGTTTGCCAATCCCGACAGGAGGCTGACCATGCCATCCCAGATCACCAACTATCAATGTCCCGCCTGTACCGGCCCGCTGCATTATTCCAGCAAGACCGGGCGGATGGACTGCGAATACTGCGGCAGCTCCTTCACGGTGGAGGAGATCGAGCAGCTGTATAAAGAGAAAAACGACCAGGCGGAAAGCGCCTTTAACGCCGCGGCCCAGGCCCAGGTCCAGAGCGGACGCGACGA
This sequence comes from Oscillospiraceae bacterium, assembly GCA_902761055.1. Classification (GTDB taxonomy): domain Bacteria; phylum Bacillota; class Clostridia; order Oscillospirales; family Oscillospiraceae; genus Limivicinus. The sequence continues at coordinate 159,336 of CACWIS010000005.1, read as the reverse complement.
GGAGATCGTCGACGGGCTCTCCGCAGACTGGGACGTCAGCGGCGCCGGCTCCGCCTGGGGGGCGGAGAGCGCCGGCCTGCGCGCCTACAACTGCCCCTCCTGCGGGGCGGAGCTGATCTGTGACGAGACGACCGCCGCGACGAGCTGCCCCTACTGCGGCAACCCCTCGATCGTGCCCGGGCAGTTCTCCGGCTCGCTGATGCCGGACCTGGTCGTGCCCTTCCGGCTCGACAAGGAGGCGGCCAAGGCCGCGCTGCGCGAACACTTCCGCGACAAAAAGCTGCTGCCGAGGGCCTTTTCCTCCGAAAACCACCTCGACGAGATCAAGGGCGTCTATGTGCCCTTCTGGCTGTTCGACGCCGACGTCGACGCGGACATGTGCTTCAACGCCACCCAGCTGCGCAGCTGGAGCGACCGGAGCTTCAACTATACCGAAACGCGGTATTACAAGCTCTACCGCAGCGGCTCGATCCGCTTTGAAAACGTCCCGGTCGACGGCTCGGAGAAAATGCCCGACGAGGTCATGGAATCGCTCGAGCCCTTCGACACCTCCAAGGCCGTGCCCTTTCAGAAGGGCTATCTCTCCGGCTACCTCGCCGACCGCTACGACGTCGGCGCGCGCGACTGCGTGGAGCGTGCGAACGAGCGCGTGCGCAACAGCGCCATCGGCTCCTTCTCCCAGACGACCGGAGGCTATGCCGGCGTCTCGCCCGCCCAGAGCAATCTGCGCTTCCATAACGGCAAGGCCAAGTACGCGCTGCTGCCGGTGTGGATCCTCAATACGAGCTGGCGCGGGAAGAACTATCAGTTCGCCATGAACGGCCAGACCGGCAAGTTCGTCGGCGATCTTCCCACGGACAAGGGAGCATACTGGAAGTACCGGCTTCTCTACGGCGGCATCGTGGCCGCCGCGGCCTTCGTGCTGCAGATGCTCATCGGATCGATGTGAGGAGGGGACTGCAATGAAAAAACGGATCCTCTCCCTGCTGCTGCTCCTCACGCTCGTCCTGACGCTGTCCGCGGCCGCCTGGGCCGACACCGAACGCTTCGTCTTCGACGAGAGCGGCTATATCGCCGACGGCGACGAGGAGATCCTCGAGGACCTGGGCGCGACGATCCGGGCAAACACGGGCGTCGCGGTGTGCATCTGCCTGACGAACGATACCCCGGAGGACGTCCGCGCCTACGCCGCCGATTTCTACGACAGCCGCATCGGCGACGGCGAGGGCATCGTGATCATCCACAACCCGGTCTCCGGCGTGCTCGCGTATTATTTCATCGGCGAGCAGCTCCAGGGCATCGGCGAGGAAGAGCTCACGAAGATCTTTGAGGCCTATCTCTCTTCGGACACCTATTTCGAAGGCGCGAAAAACTACATGAATCTCGTCTACGCCCGTCTCGGCTCCGGCGGGGAGACGATCCCCGACGAGCGGCAGCTCGACCGCGTGGCCGACCTCGCGGGCGTGCTGTCCGACGAGCAGCTGCGGGAGCTCAACGCTCTGGCCGACGAGATCAGCGAGACCTACCGCTGCGACGTCGCGGTGGCCTTCGTGCCGAGCCTGGAAGGGAAGTATATCGAGGCCTATGCCGACGACTTCTACGACTATAAGGGCTACGGCTACGGTCCGGACAAGGACGGCATCCTGCTGCTCGTCTCCGTGGGCGACCGCGAGTTCGGCGAGACCACCTACGGCTACGGCGTGACCGCCTTTACCGATTACGGGATGCAGCACTATCTCGAACCGCGCTTCACGCCCTACCTCGGCGAGAACGAATGGGCGGGCGGCGCCGAGCAGTTCATCCGCGACGCGGGCGTGCTGCTCAAGCAGGCGCGGGACGGCCAGCCCTACGACCGCCATGACGATCCGCGGCCGGCGCCGACCGTCGAGAAAAAGAGCGCGGCGGAACGCGCGCCGCTGGCTGCCGTCATCTCGGCGATCATCGGTTTCTTCTCCGGCGGCATCCCCGCAGGGGCGATGAAGCGCAGGATGAAGAGCGTGGAGAAAAACTACGGCGCGGCGAACTACGCGCGCGGCGGGCTTCGGCTGCGGCGCAGCGACGACCGCTTCCTCTACGCCAACGTCAGCAAAGTACCGGTCCCGCGCGAGAGCGAACACCGCGGCGGAGGCGGCGGGAGCAGCGTCCACTTCAGCTCCTCCGGACACGTCCACGGCGGCTCGCACGGCAAGTTCTGAACAAAAAAGGCAGGCACCTTTCGTGCCTGCCTTTTTATGCTTTCACGCAGCGGCATGCAAAAAACACAAAAAGCGGGATAAACGATACTTTTTGCATTGTAATCAAAGCACAGAAAAAATATATTCGTCATTTTGATACTAAAATACGCCCCAATATCGGCAGTTTGTTCATTGACGGAGGCACGGGCCGATGCTAAAATAATAATCGGTAAGGTATGCGGAGCCGCTCTCCGCGTACCCAGAATCCGACGAGGTGCGCCATGAAGAAATACTATGTTCTGATCGGGAATTACGGCAGCGGCAAGACCGAGCTTGCGCTCAACTTCGCCTTCAAGGCGGCCGAGCAGGGCCTGCGGACCGAGCTGCTGGACCTCGACATGGTCAACACCTATTTCCGCCTGACCGAGCGCGGCAAAATGGCGCGCATGAAGGAGATCCGCCTTGTCAGCCCGAACTACGCCTCGTCCGGCATCGAAACGCTCTCCCTTCCGGCGGAGGTCGCCTCGGCCTTCGATATGGACTGGGACTGCGTGGTCTTCGACGTCGGCGGCGACGCGGTCGGCTCGACGGCGCTGGGCCGCTATCACCAGGATTTCATGGACCTGGGCCCGGGCGAGCTCGAGGTGCTCAACGTCGTGAACATCCGCCGTCCGCTGGCCGGCACGGCGGAGAAGATCATAAAGCTGCAGGAGGAGATGCAGATCCACTCCCGCCTGAAGATCACCGGCATGATCAACAACACGAACCTGGCCCAGTGCACGACTCCCGCCGAGCTGCGCGACGGCTATGAGATGATCCGCGAGGTCTCGGAAAAAACGGGCGTCCCGGTGCTGTACACCTCCGGCAAGAAGGCCATGCTCGACGTCTTCCTGTCCGAGGGACACGATCCGAAGTACGTCGGCACGCCGCTGGTGATCGACACCTACATGCAGCGCGACTGGGACAGCTGGATCCGGGGACTGAACGACAACCCCTTCGGCGTCGGAGAAAAATAACGCGAGCGCATACCCCGCTTTTGCGGTTTTGATATTGTAAACACGGCAAAAAATAACAGAAAAGAGGAGTATCATGGTCAAAGTAACAATCAATGAGCTCATCTGCAAGGGCTGCGGTCTTTGTGCCAGGGCATGCCCGAAAGGCGTCCTCGCCCTCTCGAAGACACGGCTCAACGCGAAGGGCTACCACCCGGCAGAGGTGGTCACGCCCGAAGCGTGCATCGGCTGCGCATCCTGCGCCCGCACCTGCCCTGATGTGGCGATCAGGATCGAGAAGGATTAAGGAGGAGGACTGAAAAATGGCTTTAACTCTCATGAAGGGCAGCGAAGCGATCGCTGAGGCCGCCATTCGCGCCGGCGCGCGCTTCTTCTTCGGCTACCCCATCACCCCGCAGACCGAGATCCCCGAGTACATGTCCGCCCGTATGCCCGAGGTCGGAGGATGCTTCCTCCAGGCCGAGAGCGAGGTCGCGGCGATCAACATGGTCTATGGCGCCGCCGGCACCGGCGCGCGCGTCATCACCTCTTCGTCCAGCCCCGGCGTCAGCCTCAAGCAGGAGGGCATCTCCTACTGCGCCGGCGCCCAGCTGCCCTGCGTGATCCTCAACGTCATGCGCGGCGGCCCCGGCCTCGGCAACATCCAGGCCTCCCAGGGCGACTACTTCCAGGGCGTCAAGGGCGGCGGCAACGGCGACTACCATCTGCTGACCTACGCTCCCTCCTCCGTGCAGGAGGCCATCGACATCATGATGTTCGCTTTCGACAAGGCCGAGAAGTACCGCATGCCCGTCCTCTTCCTGGCCGACGGCATCATCGCCCAGATGATGGAGCCCGTCGAGATGCCCGAGATGGTCGACTTCAAGGTCGATCCGGAGAAGAAGCCCTGGGCCTGCACCGGCTGGAAGCCCGGCGACGACCCGGCGAAGCGCGGCGTCATCAACTCCATCTACATCGACACCGAGTCCCTGACCGTCCACAACGCCGAGTTGCAGAAGTCCTACAAGGCCGCCCGTGAGAACGAGCAGATGTGGGAATGCTACAAGACCGACGACGCCGAGGTCGTCGTCACGGCCTTCGGCACGGTCGCCCGCGTCGTCAAGTCCGTCATCGACGAGCTGCGCGAGGAGGGCGTGAAGGTCGGCCTGTTCCGTCCCATCACCGTGTGGCCCTTCCCGTACGACGCGCTCCGCGAGACCGTCATGAAGCCGCAGGTCAAGGGCGTTCTGGACGTTGAGGTCAACGAGGGCCAGATGCTCGAGGACGTGAAGCTCGCCATCGAGGGCGGCAAGCCCGTCAGCTTCTTCGGCCACCTGGGCAGCCAGTTCCCGACGACCGATGAGATCCGCGGCGAGATCCTCAAAATTAAGGAGGGTAAATAAGATGTCCGTTGTCTTTGAGAAAACCAAGCTGCTGACTGACAAGCAGTTCCACTACTGCCCCGGCTGCAACCACGGCATCATCCACCGCCTGGTCGCCGAGAGCATCGACGAGCTGATCCAGGAGGGCAAGCTCGAGGCTGGCAACGTCATGGGCGTCGCCCCCGTCGGCTGCTCCGTCTTCGCCTACGACTACTTCAACTGCGACATGTACGAGGCCGCCCACGGCCGCGCTCCCGCCGTCGCCACCGGCGCCAAGAGAGCCCGCCCCGGCACGCTGGTCTTCACCTACCAGGGCGACGGCGACCTGGCCTCCATCGGCACGGCCGAGATCGTCCACGCCGCCCACCGCGGCGAGAAGATCGTCACGATCTTCGTCAACAACGCGATCTACGGCATGACCGGCGGCCAGATGGCCCCGACCACGCTCGTCGGCCAGAAGACGACGACCTCTCCCTACGGCCGCGACGAGGCCTGGTGCGGCGCGCCGATCAAGGTCTCCGAGATGCTTTCCGAGGTCCCCGGCGCCTACTACATCGAGCGCTGCGCGGTCAACAACAACGCCAACATCCTCAAGACCAAGAAGGCCATCAAGAAGGCATTTGAGTACCAGCTGAACGGTAAGGGCTTCTGCCTGATCGAGGTCCTCTCCACCTGCCCCACGAACTGGGGCCTGAACCCGATCGAGGCCATGAAGTGGCTGGAGGACAACATGATCCCCTACTATCCGCTGGGTGTGAAGAAAGACAAGGGGGCTGAATAACCATGAAGAAAGGGTATATATTTGCGGGCTTCGGCGGCCAGGGCATGCTGCTGATCGGTAAATTCCTCGCCATGGCGAACATGCTCGACGGCAAGCACGTCAGCTGGCTGCCCTCCTACGGTCCCGAGATGCGCGGCGGCACCGCCAACTGCTCCGTCATCGTCAGCGACGAGGAGGTCGCCTCCCCGATGATCGACAAAGCCGACGTTCTCATCGCCATGAACCTCCCGTCCCTCGACAAGTTCGAGCACACGGTCAAGCCCGGCGGGCTGATCGTCGTCAACAGCTCCATCATCGACCGCAAGGTCCAGCGCGACGACGTCAAGGTCGTCTACTGCGACTCCGCGAAGATCGCCGACGAGGTCAGGAACCCGAAGGGCGCGAACGTCGCGATCCTCGGCGCCATGATGGGCGCGGACGACGCCTCCGTCAGCATGGACAAGATGGTCGAGGCCATCCGCATCGAGCTCGGCGAGCGCAAGGCCCGCTTCCTCGAAGGCAACAAGGCGGCGCTGGTCGCCGGCATGGAGGCCGCCAAGTAAGAGATCCGTTTCAACAAAAAAACCGTGATGTGCGAAAGCACATCACGGTTTTTTTGTTCGGGGACAGGGATCAGCCCTGTTCGAACGAGACGATGTTGTTGACCCACCTGCGGCGGCGCACGAGGACAAAGCCGATGACGCACTTGATGAGATCGAGCGCGTAGACGGCGATATAAAGCGGCAGGATCGGCATGCCCGTATAGTGGGAAAGCACAAAGGCGACCGGCACCGAGAGACACCAGAGGAAGGCGCTGTCGAAAATAAAGGTGATGATCGTCTTGCCGCCGGAACGCAGCGTGAAGTAGCAGGAGTTGGTGTAGGCGTTCATCGGCATCGCGGCAGCGCTGATGAGCAGCAGGTCGCAGGCAAGCGCCTTGACGACGGGCGTGGTGTTGTAGATCTCGGGGATCAGCGGCGCGACACAGGCCATCAGACCGCCGACCAGCAGGCTCAAAGCCAGGGCGAAGGCGATCAGCTTGCGGTCCTCGTCCACGGCGCGCTCGAGCTCGCCCGCGCCGAGCAGCTGCCCGATGAGGATGGAGATGGCGTTGCCCGTGGCGAAAAAGGCGCAGAGAAAGAGATTGGTGACCGTTGTGGAGATGTTCAGCGCCGAGATGACCTCCAGCCCGCGCACGGAATAGCACTGGTTGAGCGTCGTCATGCCGGAGGCCCAGAGGACCTCGTTGAGCAGCAGCGGCGTGCCGAGACGCAGCATCCGGCGCGCAAGCTCGCCGCTCACGCGCGGCGAAGCGTAGGCGCCGACGATGAAGCGGCAGCGCGCGCGGTGAAGGTGCGTCCAGCGGATGACGATGAAGCACTCGACGAGACGCGCGATCACCGTCGCGACGGCCGCGCCGACGACGCCGAGGGCCGGGAAGCCGAGCTTGCCGAAGATCAGCAGGTAGTTGAACACGAGGTTGACGAACACGGCCGTGATGCCCGCCTTCATCGGCAGGAGGGTCTCGCCGGTCTCGCGCAGCGTGCCGGCGTAGACCTGGCAGAGCGCGAAGGGCAGCATCTGCGGGATCATCACCTGCATATAGGACAGCGCGAAGGCAAGCGTCGCCTCAAGGTCGAGCTTTTCCTTTCCCTCGTGCAGGAAGAGGCGGATCAGCCGCTCGCCCTTCGTGAGGAAAAGCAGTGAAAAGAGCGCAAAGGCGCCGAGCGCGATATAGAGCTTGGCGCGGAAGCTCTGCCGTACGCCCTCGTCGTCGCCCTTGCCGAAGAACTGCGCCGTGAAGATCCCCGCCCCGGCAAGGCCGCCGAAGATGCAGAGATTGAACACGAATACGAGCTGATTGACGATGGCGACGCCGCTCATCGGTTCGGTGCCGACCTGGCCGACCATGATGTTGTCGAGCAGATTGACGAAGTTCGTTATGACGTTTTGGATCAGGATCGGGACCAGCACCGCAAAGAGCTTGCGGTAAAAAGCGCGGTCGCCGATATATCTGCGAAAAAACATAGGAATGCCTCAAATCGCGGGGTGGTTTGGCGTAGTGTCCCGCTTATTCTACTTTCCGGCGCGGGAAAAGTCAACGCTTTGCATCGCTTTTCGCCCTGTAAAAAGCGGCAGAGCCGTCGGCTCTGCCGCTTTTGCATCCGCGCGCTTATCCCGCGGGGAACATCTCGCGCGTGACGTGTTCCATCAGATCGTTTTTGTCTTCGTCCGGGCCGACCAGCGAGCGGTACAGGCCGTAGCGGTGGCTGTCCTGCGGGTGGCCGAAGTTGTAGACGTAGAAGCCGACCCATTTCTGCTGGGTCAGGTGCTGACGATAGGCCTCCTGCGCGACCTCGAAGGGCGTCCGGCCGCCGAGCTCGGGCGCGCGGCGCTCGTAGTTGAGGATGGTGATCTCGTTCGGGTCGCCGTATTTGTGGAGATAGGTCTTGGGCGTGTCCCAGGTGCCCCAGCGCGCGGCAGACTCCGGGAACTCGTCCGGATCGGCGGCGGCCTCGACCGCACGCTCGACGGACAGGGCGGTGAGGATGTGCGCGCCGTGGCCGTATTCGCCGTCCTCGGCCTGCGTGACCACGACGAGCGGCTTGAAGCGGCGGATCATCTCGGTCTGGAACGCGGCGAACTCGTCCTGCCCGTAGGTGCTGACCGCGGCCCAGTAGCCGTCGCACTCGTAGTCGGGCACCTCGTGCGTGAGGGGATAGTAGTGCAGATAGCACGTCCACAGGCCGTTGAGCGCCTCGTGCGGGCGGAAGCGGTAGTTGGAGAAGTTCGTGAGATAGTTGCTGGTCATGTACACGACCTGGACCTTCAGCCCCCGCACGCCGGCGTAGTAGGGGATGATGCCGCCCATGAAGAGCAGCTCGTCGTCGTAGTGCGTCGAGAAGATCAGGACGTCCGCCGGCTCGTCGAGGTTTTTCCAGGTCTGCACGAAGGGCGGCGGATAACCCTCGGAAAAGGCGTAGACGTCGCGGATCAGCACGTCCCGGTCCTCCGGCAGCTCGATCACGACGGAATCCGCCCCCTCGTCGAGCGGGATGTATTCATGCAGGAAGCCGTCCCGGCCGCAGGGGATCTCCCGTTCGCCGACGCGCAGCGTCCAGTCGTCCGGGTAGCTGCCGAAGATGATATACAGCGCGCGGATCTCGCCGTCGGCGGTGAGCGTCAGCTTTTCTCCGGCGTCGAAGGTGTAGTCGGAGCCGTAGTCGTCGTCGAAAAGATGGTTTGCCGCGCGCCAGTCGTCATAGTCGAGCGTCAGCTCCAGCTGCCGCGCGGGATACTCCGGCACCGGCGTGGGGACCGGCGTCGGCTCCGGCGTCGGCTCCGGCGCGGAGATGATCACAAGCTCCGGCGTCGGCTCCGGCGCTTCCTCCGCCGGGCGCAGGCCGTCGGCGCCGGCGAGCAGCAGCGCGCCGACGAGCAGGATCAGGATGAAGAGAACGATCAGAACGATCGTGAGCTTGCGTTTCATAGTCTTCGCGTGCGCGGCGCGGCGCCGCGCTCTTTCTGTAAGATCAGCCCTCCGGAAGGGGGAAAGCCTCGCGGGAGACATGCTCCATCAGGTCGTTTTTGTCGATGTCCGGTCCGACCAGCGAGCGGAACAGCCCGTAGCGGTGGCTGTCCTGCGGATGGCCGAAATCGTAGACAAAGAAATCCGACCACTGCTGCTGCGTCAGATGCTGGCGGTAGGCCTCCTGCGCGACCTGGAAGGGCGTCAGCCCGCCGAGCGCCTCCGAGGGCTCCTCATAGTTGAGGATCGTGATCTCGTCGGGATCGCCGTACTTGTGCAGGTAGGTCTTGGGCGTGTCCCAGACGCCCCAGCGCTCGGCAGACTCCGGGAACTCGTCCGGATCGGCGGCGGCCTCGACCGCGCGCTCGAGCGAGAGGGCTGTGAGGATGTGCGCGCCGTGGCCGTACTCGCCGTCCTCGGCCTGCGTCACGGCGACGAGCGGCTTGAAGCGGCGGATCATCTCGGTCTGAAACGCGGCAAAGGCGTCCTTGCCGTAGCGCGCCTGGGCGTACCAGAGATTCTCGCAGTAGATGTCCTTGGCGGTGTTGGTGATCGGATAGCGGGTCACGCCCGCCGCCCAGAGACCGTTGAGCGTCTCGTGCGGGCGGTAGCGGTAGTCGTAGGAATAGTGGCTCACGCCATAACCCGCGGGCACGTAGTTCGTGGTCATGTACACCATCTGGACCTTCAGACCGCGCACGACGGCGTAGTAGGGGAGCATGCCGCCCATGAAGATCAGCTCGTCGTCCGAGTGCGTGGAAAAGATCAGAAGGTCCGCCGTCTCATCGGGCGGCTGCCAGAGCTGCACCCAGCCCGGCGTCCGGCCTTCGGAGAGGGCGTAGACGTCGGCGAGCAGGGTCTTCTGATCGCCGAGGACGATCGAGAAGCACTCGACCGGCTCGTCGAGCGGGATATACTCATGCAGAAAGTTGTTCCGCCCGCAGGGGATCTCCGTCTCGCCGGCGCGCAGCGTCCATTCGCCCGGATAGCTGCCGAAGACGACGTAGAGCGCCGAGACGGGCCGCTCCGCCGTGAAGGGGATCTCGGCGTTTGCGGCGAAGAGACGGTCCGTGATATAGTCCCCGTCCAGCAGGTCGGCCTTGATATAGGAGCGCAGCGTGGAGTCGAGCGCGATCTGCTCGGCGAAAGGCTCCGGCGTGGGCTCGGGCGTCGGCTCCGGCGTGGGGACGGGGGTCGGCCGCGGCGTCGGGCGCGGCGTGGGTTCGGGCGTCGGCTCCGGCGCGGCGGTCTCACCGCAGCCCGCAAGCAGCAGCGCGAGCACGAGCAGCAGCGGCAGGAGGCGTCTCAGCCCCTTTTGCATACGAAGCAATGCCATTCCTCCTCGCTGAAATGCTCTTTGATCTCAAAGCCGTTTGCACGCAGCGCGGCGGCGACCTCTTCCTGCCTGCCTTCGATGACGCCGGAGGTGATGAAAACGCCGTCCGGCGCGAGATAGTCCCCGGCAAAGGCGGAGAGGGGGATGATGACGTCCGAGACGATGTTGGCCAGAACGAGATCGTAGCGGCCGCCGAGCGCGCGGCGCAGCGAGCGGTCGGAGAGTAGATCGCCCGCGAGCACGCGGAAGCGATCCGGCCCGACGCCGTTGAGCGCGGCGTTGGCCGCGGCCACCTCCGGCGCCTTGGGGTCGATATCGCAGCCGAGGCAGCTCCCGCAGCCCAGCACCAGCGCGCCGATGCCGAGGATGCCGCTGCCGCAGCCGAGGTCGAGCACGCGCGCGCCCGGCGCGGCAAAACGCTCGAGCGCGGCGAGGCACATCCGCGTCGTGGGATGGCTGCCCGTGCCGAAGATCAGACCGGGGTCGAGCCGCAGCGGCAGACGTCCGTCCGCCGGGATCGGCTCCCACTCGGGCACGACGACGAGCTTCTCACCGACCTCGATGGGCTTGTAGTATTCCCGCCAGTTGTTCTCCCAGTCGCTGTCCTCGACGAAGGAGACCGAGGCCTCCCAGAGCGCGCGGATCGCGGCGAGGACGGCGCGGCCGTCTTCGTCGTCGGCAAGATAGGTCTTGATGCGGCTTTTGCCGGCAAAACGATCCTCCAGCTCCCGGTCCACATAGTCCCAGTACTGGCGGTTGTTTTCCAGAAACTCGCGGAAATCTTCTTCGTTTTCGATCACAAAACCGCCGGCGCCGAGCGCGGCGAGCGCCTCACAGCGCGCGTCGATCTCCTCGCGGGGCGTGTCGATGCATACCTCTATCCAGCGCATAAGCTCCTCTCACCTCTGCCACTTCTCGCACAGGCGGTTGATCTGATCGGTGAATTTGCCCACGTCCTTGTTGGGCATGCCCTCGCAGGCGCGGATGACGGCGATGAGACGCTGACCGGCCGCGACGAGCTTTTCGTAGAGCATGCGCTTGCGCTGCGCCTGCGGCGTTTCGGGCGACTTGCGCACGACGGGAACGCCCTCGGGCTTCTCGACGAATTCGTCCGCGAGCAGGTCGTAGCAGGTGCCGCTGTACGGCGCACAGGTGCCGCAGCCGAAGCGCTCCGTCACGAGCGCGGCGAAGGAGACGGTCACGGCGTCCTCACCGTGGTTGACGAAGACCAGCTGCGGCTTTTTTTCAAAGGCGCCGAGCCAGTCGAGCAGACCGTCGCGGTCGGCGTGGCCGCTCTTGCCGGGCATGAACAGGATCTCGGCGTTCACGGCGATGTCCTCGCCGAAGAGCTTGACCGTATCCTTCGTCCCGTCGAGCAGGATGCGCCCGAGCGTGCCGACGGACTGATAGCCGACGAAAAGGATCGTGCTCTCGGCGCGCCAGAGATTGTGCTTGAGATGGTGGCGGATGCGGCCGCCCTCGCACATGCCGCTGGAGGAGAGGATGACCTTGGGGATGGGATCGCTGTTGATGGCCTTGGACTCGTCGCTCGAGACCGAGACGTGCAGCCCGGGGAACATCAGCGGATTGACGCCGCGCTCGAGCAGCGCGCGCGTCGGCTCGTCGAAGCAGCGGCGGTCGCACTGGAGGAAAATGCTCGTCGCCTCGACGGCGAGCGGGCTGTCCACGTACACGGGGAAATCGCCGTGGCCCGTGACCAGGTGCGCGTTTTTCAGCTCGCGCAGCATGTAGAGCATCTCCTGCGTGCGTCCCACGGCGAAGGCCGGGATGACGACGTTGCCGCCGCGGTCGAGCGTGCGCTGGATCGTGTCGGCCAGGAAACGCACGGAATCGGCGCTCGATTCGTGCAGACGGTCGCCGTAGGTGGACTCGATGACCGCGTAATCGGCGTCCCGGATATGCTCCATCGGGCAGATGATCGGCATGTTTTTGTTGCCGAGGTCGCCGCTGAAGGCCAGCTTTTTCGTCACGCCGTTCTCGGTGAGCCACAGCTCGATCGAGGCGGAGCCGAGAAGGTGTCCCGCGCTGACGAAGCGCACGGCGACGTTCTCGCCGATGTGGATGAGCTTGTCCGGCGCGCAGGGACGGAAGCAGTTGACGGTGCGCTGCACGTCCTCGAGATCGTAGAGCGGCTCCTCGACCGGCTCGCCGGAGCGCTTCGCCTTGCGCGCCTGCCATTCGATCTCCTGCAGCTGGATGCTGGCGCTGTCGCGCAGCATGATGTCGCAGAGATTGGCGGTCGCCTCGGTCAGATAGATGCCGCCGCGGAAGCCGCGCTTGACCAGCAGCGGCAGTCGGCCGGAGTGGTCGATATGCGCGTGCGTGACCAGTACGAAATCCAGCGCGGCGGGCTCGACCGGGAGCGCGCGGTTCTCAAAGACGTCCTTGCCCTGTTCCATGCCGAAATCCACGAGCCCGTACCGGCCGCCGACCTCGATGAAGGTGCAGCTGCCCGTGACCTCGTGCGTCGCGCCCAAGAATAGAATCTTCATCGGATACGCCTCCTGACCTGTTCTTTTTCTAAATAATCATTATATCATCCCGCCCCGCCGTTTTCAACGGCCCGCGGCCGCGCCGGGACGAAAAAAACCGGAGAGCACGCTCTCCGGTTTTCGGTCTTTACTTTGCCAGATACACCCGCGGCACGCGCTTGGAGACCGCGCACAGCAGCTCGTAGGGGATGGTCTGCGCCGCGGCGCAGAGCGGGGCGATGCCGCAGTTCTTTCCGAAGATCTCGACCTCGCTGTCCACGGCGGCCTCGGGCAGGGCCGTGACGTCGGCCATGCACATGTCCATGCAGATGCTGCCGCGCTGCGGCGCGAAGCCGCCCGCCACGGCGAAGCTGCACTTGTTCGAGCAGAGCCGCGGCAGGCCGTCGGCATAGCCGATGCCGAGCACCGCCATGCGCGTGACGCCTTCGGTCGTGAAGCGGCGGCCGTAGCTCACGTCCGTCCCGGGCGCGTAGTGCTTGATCGTCGTGATGCGCGTCACGAGACGCATGCAGGGACGCAGCCCCAGCGTGCCCGTATCGTCGCCGTAGCCGTAGAGCAGCAGTCCGGGCCGCACCATGTCGAGCAGCATCTCCGGATAGTGCACGACCGCGCCGCTGTTGGCGCAGTGCCGGATCGCGAAGCGCACGCCGCCGCGCGCCTCGACGGCCTCGATCACGCGCAGGAACAGCGCGAACTGGGCGCGCGTGTAGGCCTCGTTGTCCTCGCCCGGCTCGTCGGAGACGGCGAAGTGCGTGAACACGCCCTCGGCGTGCAGGCCCGGAAGCGTGCAGGAGCGGATCACGTGTTCGACGCCCTCGTCGAAGAATTCCCCGGCGCAGAGAAAGCCCAGACGGGACATGCCGGTGTCGAGCTTGATGTGTACGCGCAGCGTCAGCCCCAGGCGCGCGGCCTCGGCGGAATACTCCTCGGCCTTGGCGAGGCAGCTCACGGCCTGCGTGAGATCGTTGCGCACGAGCGTCTCGGTAAACTCGGCCGGGGTGTGGCCGAGGATGAGGACAGGCAGGTAGACGCCGCTCTGGCGAAGCTCCATCGCCTCGTCGAGGCAGCTCACGGCGAGGTAATCGGCCCCCGCCTCCTGCAGCAGGTGCGAGACCTGCACGGCGCCGTGACCGTAAGCGTCGGCCTTGACGACGCCGAGAAAGCGGCAGCCCTCCGGCAGACGGCTGCGGATGGCCTCGTAGTTGTGACGCAGATCGGCAAGGCTGATCTCGGCCCAGGTCCTTTTACGAAGATCGTCCATGAACGCTCCACTCCTTTGAACGCGAGTTTTCTGCGCTATTATACGCCGCGCGGGCGGGAAAATCAATTTGCGAGGCGGATCTTTTCAGGCGTGACGTCGGCGAGCGTCACGCAGCCGGTCATCAGCATGACCTCGCGCAGTTCGGCGAGGATCTTGTTCGTGTAGAGCACGACGCCCTCCTCGCCGCCGCCGCAGCCGGCGACGACATAGGGCCGCCCGATCAGCACGGCGTCCGCGCCGAGCGCGAGGCATTTGAACACGTCCAGACCGCTGCGGATGCCGCCGTCGACAAAGATCTTCATGCGCTCCCCGACGGCCGCGCGGATCTCCGGCAGCATCGCGGCGGGGGCGGGGGCGTCCTCGATCACGCGGCCGCCGTGCGTCGAGACCACGATGCCGTAGCAGCCCGCGTCCGCGCAGCGCAGCGCGGCGGAAGCCGTCATGACGCCCTTGGCGATAAAGGGCAGCGTAGTGCTCCTGATAAGCCCCGCCATCGCGGAGGGCGAGAGCACCTGCAGCGCGCCAAGCCTGCGCATGTTCGGATGATTGCAGGAGTCCACGTCGCAGGCGAAGGCCGTCACGCCCGCCTCCTCGGCGGCGCGCAGCCGTTCGAGCAGCTTCTCCGTCTTCCAGGGCTTGACCGTCGGGATGCCGCGGCCGCCGTTTTCACGGATCGAGCGGATCGACAGATCAAAGAACTTGTCGAGCGCACCGTCCGGCGTGAAGGCGAGAGAGCCGCACTTCGCCATGCCGCCGACGCTCATGCGCGACCACTCGTCCTCCGTGAGATAGCTGTTGTAGTTCAGCCCCATGCCGCCGAGCGGCGCGAGAAAGAAAGGGAAGGGCCAGGTCTGCCCGAAGAGCTCGATCGAAGTGTCGAGCTTGCCCGGCTCGTAGACGACGTCCATCATGACCTTGACGCTGTCGAAAAAGGGGCGGCAGACCGTAAAGGAGCTGCCGCTGCCAATCCCGCCGAGACCGGGGATCTCGCCGCGGCAGGCGCGCCCGTCGCAGACCGGGCAGACGCGGCAGTTCGGCCCCATGACCGCGCGGGCTTTTGCGAGAATCTCTTCGTACGTCATAACGATCGCCCTCCTTGTTTGTTCGATATCACTTTATCAGAGCGGAACGGCTTTTTCAAGCGCCGGGACAAAAAAACGGCTCCGCCGGGATAAAACCGGCGAAGCCGTTTCACTCTGCCTGCTTGAGGAACGCAAAGGCCCGCGGCCGAAGCGGCGCTACCGTTTTGCCGCCGCCTTCGAGCGCGCGCGGTCGATCAGCGCGAAGGGCGTCGTGACCAGGAGCATATAGCCGCCGAGGATCAGAATGCAGGGCAGCAGGTACAGGAAGGGATAGGGGATCCAGCCGTAGAAGATGTCGAGCAGGAAGTTTCCCTCGGTCTCGACGGAGAAGAAGTAGTTGGCCTTCGGGTGCAGACCGCTCCAGCGCAGGAGCATGTTGATGAGGAAAATGCACAGCGTGATGATGAACGCGGCGAGCACGGCGCGCGGCAGATCGCAGAAGCGCGGACGGTACAGCCCGAAGCAGACGAGGGCGAGACCCTCGATGACGATCATGAAATGCGTGCCGTAATAGCCCAGCATGCGCGGAAGCAGCAGCGAATAGCCGGAGAAGCCGTTGCCCGGCATCACGAGCGCCATCAGCGCGCCGAGCGGCGCGAGGAAGAAGCCGAAGCACATCAGCGGACGGCTCTTTTTCAGCACGGCGATCGGAATGAGCATCATGTTGATGTTGCACAGCTGCAGCGGCAGCTCGCCCCACCAGTTGAAGCCGCCCATGTTGGCGGTGATGACGTTGTAGTCGCTGTCGAGCGAGAGCATGTACTTGTAGATGAAATAGCCCACAAAGGTGACGGCGCAGGCCGCGACGAGCACGATGCGGCGCGCCCGTTCGCTCTTGCCGCGCAGCAGCAGGCTCGCGATCACGAGCAGCAGGATAAAGGCCGCAAATATGATCAGGAACAGCGTGTTGAAGGGGCGCATGATCCAGAAGTCGTTTGTCATGGCGATCTCCTCCCTTTTTTTATATATCGCTATGTTAGCACAAGGCCCGGGCATGTTCAAGTACCGGGACGGCGCTTTTTCCCGGACCCTTCAGTCGAGCAGCTTCAGCGGCTGCCAGTTCAGATAATCCCCGGATACGAGCCGGTATTCGACGCCGCGGTGCAGGCCTTCGAGACTGTCGTGGAAGCGCGCCTCGCCGTGGCAGTGCGCGTAGATCAGCTTCTCCGCGCCGTATTCCTCGGCCATCGCGGTGAAGCCGCTCTCGTCCTCGAGGATGCTCGTCGGCGGGTAGTGGAGAAAGACGATGAAGCGCCGGTAGCCGTCCGCCTTCGCAGCCTCAAAGGAGAGGCGCAGACGGGCCAGCTCGCGCTCGACGAGCTTTTTCGCCTGCTCCTCGGCCTCTCCGTCCCAGCCGAGGATCCGCCCGCGGCCGTCGAGCCAGAAGGGCCCTTCGAAGCAGTGCCCCTTCGTGCCGACGAGCGCGACGTCTCCGCAGGCGGCGTAGTTGTTCTGCAGGAAGAAAAGCTCCCCGGCCCAGCGCTCGTTGAGCAGCGGGGTCTTCGACGCGCCCCAGAACATGTCGTGATTGCCGCGCGTCAGGATCTTGCGCCCGGGCAGCGCGGCGATCCAGCGCAGGTCCGCCGCGCTCTCGTCAAGGTCGCGGCCCCAGCTGTGGTCGCCGACGAGCACGAGCGTGTCGTCCTCGCCGAGCAGGCTGGTGCAGCTGCGCCGGAACTTCTCCTCGTGGTCCTTCCAGACGCGCTCTCTGCGCTGCGCCCCCGCCTTGAGCGGCGAGGAAAAGTGCAGATGCAGGTCTCCGATCGCGTAGAGTGCCATGCCGTTTACTTCGTGTTGTACTTCGCGAGCGTTTCGAGCAGCCACAGACCGGTCTGGGTGTAATCCTCCGTCTCGAAGCCGCTGTATTTCAGCACGCTGGAGCGTACGGCGGAACAGGGCTCGGGCGAGGTGGAGAAGGCCCACATGCAGTAGGAGATCCGCTCGCGCTCGAGCAGCTCGATCCACTTGTCGGCGCTCTCAAGATCGCGGGGGAAGCCGCCGGTCGCGGCCGTGACGCCGTACTCGGTGACAAAGATGGGCAGACCCTGCGCGCTGACCTGCTCGACGAGGGCGCGCGAGTCGTCGCCGTGGCTGGCGGCGTAGAAGTGCAGGGTGTAGAGGATGTTGTCGTAATCGAGCGGGTCGGCGGCCACGCTGCCGAGATCGCTCGACCACTGGGGATCGCCGACGATGATGACCGAATCGGGATCCCGCTCGCGGATGACGGGGATGATCCGATCGGCATACTGCCGGACGGTCGGCCAGTCGACGCCGTTGGGCTCGTTGCAGATCTCATAAAGCACGTTGTCGCAGTCGCAGTAGCGCTCCGCCATCTCCGCGAAGAAGGCTTCCGCGTCGTCGGCATAGCGGTTGGGATCGCCGTCGCTGAGGATGTGCCAGTCGATGAGCACGTACATGTCATGCTGCCGTGCGAGCTCGACGCCGTTGAAGATGTCGGCCTTGTGGCGATCCTTGTCGCCGCCTGTGCTGTAGCCGATGACGCCGACGCCGTAGGTGTACATCGCCAGACGGACGAGGTTGACGCCGTCGTCCTCCGCCAGCTCGCGGAAGAGCGCGTCGTTGAGGAAGCCCTCGGAGGTGATGAGGCTGTTGGTGCTGACGCCGCGGAGCATGACGCTCTCGCCGCTCTCGTCGCAGAGCTTGCCGTCGACGACCTGCAGGCGGCCGCAGGAGGAGGGACGGGCCCGGCCGTCGTCGCAGATCTGCGGCGCGGGAGGCTCCTCGGCCTCCGGCTCGGCGCTCCCGTCTTCCGCCTCGGCGGCGGGCGCGGCGCTTTCCGTCTCGACGGACGGGGCTTCGGAGGGCTGGGACGCGGGGGCGGAAGAGGCGCATCCGCTCAGCGCAGACAGCAGCAGGATCACCGCAAGCAGCAGGGACAGACGCTTTTTCATACAGATTTCCTCCTTCGGAGCTCATCCGCCCGTACATCGCGGCGGCGCGGATCGTTGTCTGTATTGTAACGCATGACGGAAAAAAAGAAAAGATGTTTCCCTTCGCCGCGGCAGAAAAAAGCGGGCGTCCGCAAGGACGCCCGCTTGAGCTTTAGTGCCCTTATTCTCCGCCCGTTGCGCGCTGCCCGACGCGGTTGACGGCCGGCGTTTCGACGCGCCGCAGCCAGAGCCCGTAGGCGACCGCGGTCGCCAGAACGAGGGCGACGAAGATCCAGTCGCCGAGCTCCGAGCGTTTCGAGAACACGGAAAACACGTCGATCAGACTGTGGGCGAGGATGCCCGGCAGCAGGCTGCCGCTCTTGTAATACACCATCGTGAAGATAAAGCCCATCGCGATCGCGAAAACCATCTGCAGCAGCGTTTCCGGCCCGCCGTGGCCGGAGAGCAGGTTCACGATATGACCCATCCCGAAGGTGACGGAGGAGACGACGATCGCCGTCACGGCCTTCCCGCCGCGCAGCATCGCCTTGAACAGGAAACCGCGGAAGATCAGCTCCTCGACAAAGCCGACGAGCGCGAACATGACGACCGCGCACACGAGACCGAGACCCGTATACTTGGGCAGGATCCCGCCCCAGAGGTTGCCCGTCGAGAGGATCCACAGCGGGATGAACCAGAGCAGCTTCCCGGGCTCCTTTGCCCAGCCGTCGAGCCCGTACTTTTCCATGAGCCCGTTCTTTTTGACAAAAACGAACAGCAGCACGGCGAAGGCAAGCAGGCAGAGCGCGATCCAGGGGCTGTCGTCCCCCAGCGAGCGCAGATTGCCGAAAACGAGCACGTATGCGGCGATGCAGGCGAGAGCAAAGCCGAGTTCGCTTTTCCGATAGAGCTTGATCATGGCGTTTCTCCTTTGTTCATCAGTCCCTCTGCGACGGCGGCCAGCGCCTTTTCGACGGCGGAGGGATCATATTCCATGGCGTTGTTTGCGACGAGGCTCGCATAGCCGTGCACCGTGGCGAAGAGCGTCTCGAACACGGCGGCAGCCTCGTCCTCTTTGAGCCCGAGACCGGCGGCGATCGCCCCGAGCGGGTCCGCGGCCTCCGGCCGGCGGATCATGTCCGCAAGGCTCGCGCCGTCGAAGTGCCCCGACTGAAAGAGAAAGCGGAAGAGAGGCGCTTCCTCGGCCGCAAAGCGGATGTAGTTCAGCGCGATCGCCAGCGGGTCGTCCCCGGAGAGGATATAGTCGGAGTGAAAACGGTCCGCCCTGCGGTAGGCGAGCTCGCGCAGCTCCGCAAGATTCGGAAACTGGTACATGATCGGCTGCGTGGAGCAGCTGAGCGCGGAGGCAAGCCGCCGCGCGGTCAGCGCCTCGTGCCCCTCGCGGCGGATCAGACGGAAGGCGCCCTCGATCATGTCCTCCCGGCTGGTGACGGCTTTTCTCGGCATGCCCGGTCCATCCCTTTTTCAAAATATTATAACGATTGTTATTATATATCCGCTCCCGGCCCTTGTCAAGGTCTCTCGGCGCGGACGCAAAAAGGCCCGGGAGACCGCGCGGATCGGCGGTTTCCCGGGCGCTCGTGATTTCTTTTTTTCGGGCGGAGGGAGGCGCTTCAGGCCTCGGCGATGATACGGCGGATGACCTTCTCGCATCGCGCCTCGTCGTAGAGCACCGGCACGGGGTAGACGGGGTTGGCCTCGGCCAGCGCCCAGGCGACCATCTGCGGGATGTCCTCCTCGCGGATGAAGTCAAAACCCGTGGGGATGCCCATACGGCGGTTCATCGCGCGGATCTCGGCGATGAAGGCCGCGGCCTTCTCCGCGTCGCCGCCGCCGGTCATCAGATCGGTCAGAGAGGCGAGCTTCGCGAGCTTTTTCTCGACCGCGGCGCCGTAATCCTCCAGCACGATCGGCAGGATGACCGCGTTGGCAAGGCCGTGGGGCGTGTTGTACAGCCCGCCGAGCGTGTGCGCGATGGCGTGGACGTTGCCGACGCCCGCGCGCGTGAAGGCGAAGCCCGCTTTGAAGGCGGCGATGAGCATTTCGGTGCGGGCTTCCATGTCCTCGCCGTCGCGGTAGGCGCGCTCGAGAAAACGGAAGATCCCGCATACGGCCTCCTCGGCCAGACGGATGCTCTCGGCGGTGTTGTAGGTCCAGCAGAGATAGGCCTCGACTGCGTGCGTCAGCGCGTCCATGCCAGTCGCTGCGGTGATCTTCGGCGGAAGCTCGCGCGTCATCTCGGGATCGAGCACGGCGTACTTCGGAACGAGGTGCAGGTCCATCAGCGCGTATTTATGATGGGTCTCGCCGTCGGTGATGACGGCGGCGATCGTGGTCTCCGAGCCGGTCCCCGCCGTAGTGGGCACGGCGATGAAGGGCGGGATCCTCCGCATGACCTTCAGAAGACCCGCCATTTTCCCGAGCGGGGTGTTCGGCCGTACGACGCGGGCAGCGGCGGCCTTGGCCGCGTCCATCGGCGAGCCTCCGCCGACGGCGATGAAGCCCTGACAAGCACTGTCAAGGTACAGCTTCCGGATCCGCTCGACGGTGCTGACCGAGGGATTGGCTTCGACCTCCGGGAAATGCGTCCAGGCGATGCCGGCAGAATCCAGCTCGGCAAGGATCCGCGGCGCCAGCGTCCGGCCGACGGTGGGGCCGGTGACGACCATGACCCGCTCGACCTTTTCCGCCTTCAGCAGCTCCGGGATCCTTCTGACGGCGCCGACGCCGGAGACCGGGATCGGCCTCCGCCAGTACAGGCAGCGCGCGCCGATATTGAACACGGCCTGAAAGCCGCGGTAATACGCTTTTTTGACAGCGCCCATGATGGCCCTCCTTTTGGCTGGATCCCGGAATGGATCGGATAGACCCAGCGTTTCCATTATATCAAAACCTTCTTTCCGAGACAAGCCGGAGAGGAGGAATTCTTTGTCATGGAAAGCAGGGCGGCGTTCTTTCGCATGCTTGCCCATGGGATCCCTCCTATACAAAAAACGGCGCTCCATCCATTCGGATGGAGCGCCGTTTCATGAAAGAGTACGATGATAATCCAAACGAGAACACGTTTTCTGGGCAGAGGGTTCAAAAGCGGGGAAGACCTCCGAAAAACCGGGCAGAGGGTCAAAAACTTGGTCAGCGTTGTGCCGCAACGGATTGCAGCTTTGCTGGCATTAGTTGTTTTTGCTCAGTGGAAACGCATTATCCCTGCGTCACTCGATAAATACCCTCCACGATATCGTCGATATAGGTGAAGTCCCGGCGCATATTGCCGTAGTTGAAGATTTGGATGGCCTTTTCGGCGGCCAGCTTCTGTGTGGCTGAGTAATAAAACATGTCCGGACGTCCGGCAGGACCGTAAACCCTAAAATTCTGTCGCGCATCCTGTAAATAATCGCTTGAAATCAGTCAAGAATCAAAGTATTATTATACTAGTTGGTAAAAGGATTATAAAATGGGGTTCTGTTATGCCTTGTTCCTGTGTGTGAGCGCCTTCAGCAATTCCATGCGAACGCTGCACCACGAGGCCCACCAGCGGCGTCTTCCGGAAAAACTGCGCCATGATCTTCCCGAAATTCGCTGGCGCCGAATAACGCTGACCTTCCCTGACCGCCCATCATCCGGGGCCTTTTCTCCCGTCCTGTTCAGCGGGAACGGAAGAGAATCCCAATATGCGTCATTAATTTGCAGATGTGCCAGCTCGTTTGAAAAAAGATGAGAGGAGGGGGCAAAAAACGCTATGAAAAAAACATGGGTCATCCTGGTCAATGTCTTCATTATAATCGCCATGCTGACCTTCGTGGTTTTTTATTCCAACTTTGAGGTCAGAGCTGCGGCCCAAAGGCAAATTGAGCATTTTGAAAATACCACGATTACAATGGAGCATGTCACGGAGAATTATCTGGAGGGCGAACAGCGTATCTGTGATGTTTGGGCTCGCTATATCAACAGTGAGGACATGACCATTGAAGACGCCGTCTCCTTCATTCGTATCTCTCATGTGCTGCCGAATGCCTCTGCTCACATTGTGTATCTTGACACGCTGTCCGGTCTGTCTACGAGAGCAAGGCAGGACGATCCCGGGAATTATTCCGTCTCGTATAAACAGATGGACTTTTTGAACGATGTGAGCTGGATCAAAATGATAGGGGAATCCATCAACATTTCCCGTGCTTACACGAACCCGGTCAATGGTGAACAGTCCCTGGCCTTCTGTAATCATATCACGCTTCATGATCCGGAAACCGCTGCTCCTCGGGACGCAATACTGCTGCGTGTGCTGCCGCTCTCAGAGTTGGCGCAAAAATGGGTCTTCCCTCAGGAAGAGTTTGAAAATGCCGAACTTTCCCTGATCGACGCTGACGGCGATTATATCATCAAGGGCCATTCCTTCAAAAATTCCAGCTTCTTTGAGTTTTACAGATCTTACAACGCCATAGACTCCGCCTCCGCCAAGGAGCTCTTTGGAAAAGTCACATCTTCAACGGGCTCTTTTACCATGCTTAACTCCCGCAATGAGGAATGTATACTTGCCTATACGCCGGTTGATGCGGCGGAGGGATGGACGCTTCTCAGCTTCATGCCCGAGAAGGATCTGAATGTAAATACCGAAAACTGGCTGTTGATCGGCTTTGTTTCTGCGGGCCTCTTGATATTGTTCGTATTCGATCTGGCAATTATGCTATCTTTCAATAAACAGCTCCAAGCGTCGGCCAGAGAAGCGGAGACAGCGAACAAGGCAAAAACCGATTTTCTCTCAACGATGTCTCATGATATCCGCACGCCTATGAACGCAATTATCGGCCTTACTACGATCGCGGAAAAGAATCTCGGCGATACGGAATCGGTAGGAGAAAACCTGCGGAAGATCACAATGGCCAGCAATCATCTGCTCACGCTGATTAACGATATTCTGGATATCTCAAAGGTCGAGAGCGGAAAACTGAATCTCAGCCCGCAGACCTTCTCCATCGTCGAAACGGTGGAAAACCTTGTGAACATCTCCCAGCCGATGATAAAAGAAAAAAACATCGATTTCAATTTCCGCACCAGCCGGATGGAAATAGAATATCTCTACGCAGACCGGCTCCGGCTGAATCAAATCTATATCAATATTCTTTCCAACGCCATTAAATACACGGAACCCTGCGGCCATGTCAGCGTGGATATGCGCGAGGAGGAAAGCCCGACGCCCGGCTGCGTCCGGCTGACCTACACAGTATCCGATTCCGGCATCGGCATGAGTCCGGAATTTATGGAAAACATGTATCAGCCGTTTTCGCGCCAGACAGACAGCCGGGTAAACAGCATTCAGGGAACCGGGCTCGGCCTTGCTATCTCGAAGCAAATGGTCGATCTGATGGGAGGCACCATCGACTGTCAGAGCGAGCAGGGAAAAGGAACAACCTTTACCGTAATACTGGATATCCCAATTGCGGATCGACAAAGAGAAGATATGATGCTTGAGCCCATGGATGCTTTGATCGTCGATGACGATGAGATCCTTCTGGAGACTGCAGTCGATACATTGGAGTCTCTCGGCTTGACAGCCGACCGTGCAGAAAGCGGCCTGGAAGCGCTCGGCATGATCCTGCATCGCCATGAAACAGGACGGGATTACAGCATAGTGATCCTTGACTGGAAAATGCCGGATATCGACGGCGTTGAAACGATCCGCCGGATCCGCACGGAAGTGGATGCGAACATTCCAATTTTGCTGATTTCCGCTTATGACTGGTCTGATATTGAAGACGCGGCGAAGGAAGCAGGAGCAAACGGCTTCGTCAGTAAGCCGCTGTTCCGCTCCATACTTTACGATAAAATCAACGAACTCCTCGGAACCGAGGCAAAGTCCGTTGAACCGGAGAACGACTATTCCGATCTGCAGGGAATGAACATTCTCATTGCGGAGGATAATGATATCAACTGGGAGATCATTTCCACCATGCTCAGTATGTTCGCCATCACGACGGAGCGCGCTGAAAACGGACGCATCTGCGTGGACAAAATGGAACAGGCGGCAGAAGGAAGCTATGATCTGATCTTTATGGATATACAGATGCCGGAGATGAACGGGCTCGACGCCACAAGGAATATCCGCGCGCTCGATGATCCGTGGGCTTCTTCCATACCGATCATCGCCATGACGGCGGACGCGTTTTCTGAAAACGTCACAGAGTGTCTGAACGCCGGCATGAACGGACATATCGCAAAACCCATAGACATTAAACTCGTCATCAAAGAGATTCGCAGAATTAAGGAGGAAAAAAGATCATGAAGAAGTTACTCTGCGGCATCCTGCTCATCTGCACCCTGCTGTCGCTGACGGCCTGCGGCGGGAAACCTCAGGAAGAAACCGCAGCCGGATTCAAGCCCTCCCTCGATACGAGTACCGGCTGCAGCATCACTGTAGTTGGAAGCTATGACAACTTTGAGGCATTGGAGGCTGAATTCGACAAATTCAATGAGATATATCCGAATGTGCAGCTGAGCTATGTGAAGCT
Organism: Oscillospiraceae bacterium; assembly: GCA_902761055.1. Lineage (GTDB taxonomy): Bacteria > Bacillota > Clostridia > Oscillospirales > Oscillospiraceae > Limivicinus. The sequence continues at coordinate 134,895 of CACWIS010000005.1, read as the reverse complement.
TGATGATTATAACGACGTCCTTGGCACGACGTTGGAAAGCAATGACAAGCCCAACGTTTTTTTCTCCTACACCTGGATGATGGGAAACGAAAAATACGCTTCGGTATGCGCGCATATGGAGGAACTTTCAGACTCCGCTTTGGGGCTGAATCTGGACTGCATCCGCCCGGGCCTCCTCAATCATGACGCGGAAGGCCATGTGTTTATGGCGCCGGTCTTCTCCAGGACCTACGGCATGCTGGTGAACAACGATCTCTTTGAAAAGGAAGGCCTCAGCGTCCCGACGACCCGGGCAGAGCTGATGGCGGTCTGCGAAGAGTTCAAAAACAAGGGCTACGCCAGCCCCATGATGGGCTACAGCCTCAAATCCAACACCAGCACCTTCATGAACACTGTCGCTTATCCGCTGTTCGTGGCCACGCTGGCGGAAAACCCGGAAGCGCTCAAGCTGGCCAACGCACTGGATCCCGCCGCGGGAGAATACATGCGTCCGGCACTGGAGGCGGTGGGACAGTTGATTCAGAGCGGCTGCATCAATCTAACGGAGTGCGACAAGATCGAAGACAACTATACCAAGGTGATCCTGCGCTTCTTTGAAGGCGATGTGCCGATGATGATCTGCCCCGCGGATACCGTGTCCGGGACCAAAAAGCGGGAAAGCCAGTCCGAGGCGTTTACCAATGCGCCTTTCAATTACTCATTTGCGCCGATCCCCTTGTCAGATGACGGCGGATATTTTATAGATAGTCCTTCGATACAGTTCTCCGTGAACAAAAACTGCGATGATCTGGATATGACAAACGAATTCATGCGGTTTCTGATTACAAACAAAGAGCTCAATGCCATGGCTTCCGTGAAGCGCCTGGTAACGCCTACTACGGATCTCTCATTCGATACGGTTTACGCGCCCTTCGGTCAGGTGCCCTCAGAGCGTACCATATCCCCGGAAGTGGTCGGCATCACAGATCCTCTCGCGGTTCAGATCCGTGTCGCGGCGTTCCAGGTGGGAAAAGGTGAGATCACCATAGATGAGGCAGTTGCAATGTACGGAAGCTTTTCTTAATCGTCTTGGGACTATTGGAAAGAGATAGACATTATGCCAACTAATAATGACGCCAGAAACTATTGCACTAATCCCGAAACTTTTACACAACTAGTAAAACTTTTTGCCCTATAACTGAACGATTTCAAACTGATTACACTCATTTCTGGACACAAATAACGCAAAAAACGGCTCAATTGGGAGAAATAAAGATCCTCTCAATTGAGCCGTAAATCTTGAAAAGCGCTGATACCAAAGGGTTTGAAAAACGAAGGGCACTCTGACATTCTATCAATTTCAGAGTACCCTTTTGCCTTAGGACATAAGCGTTGATACAAACAAATTTTTCTTCCTCTCTGCTATGCAGGGTGCAGAGGGGGGTGCAGATTTCAAAAAATGCCGTGTTTTCAAAGGTTTTCAGAACTTTCCAGGCATGATCTTGTTAACCGGGAAGTGCGACAACGAAGCTCCGTAACTCTGTGAGAAACGAGAAATCGGCTGAAATCAGAAAAGTGTGCCCTTTTTTCAGGGGTATAAAAACATGGGTTTTGACCCCCTAAAAACTGCGCTATATTGAAGAAAAACCGCCGCCTTTATCGGCGGCGGCGGACAGCCGCCCGCCTCCAACGCCCGCAAGGCCGAGCGCTGCGAGGCCATCTTCAAGGCGGACGAGCAGTGCGAACCCAAGATCCCGCAGCAGAACCCGGCTCTAGGCTACGTCTACGACGAGCTGCTCAAGGGCCGCGCCCACGAGCTGCTGCACATCCACTATCCGCTGCACGGCCATCACTGATCGCGCGGCTTTTTCCCCGGCGACAAAAAGCATCCGGGCCATCCCAAAAGGGATGGCCCGGATTTTTTCAGCGTTTCGGAACGGGGCAGGCACAAGCGATCTGACAGCGGCCCGTGATCTCCTCGTCCCGGCGGTCCTCAAAGCCGCGTGGTCACTCTCCCACAGGCATCCACTCGAAGAGCATGTCCTCACCGTACTCGGACTTGTCGTCGTGCCAGGTGAAGGTCCCGTCGTCGTGAAAAACGATCTTGCCGGTGCCGTCTTCATATTCCACGTCCTCGCTCTTGAGCTCGCCGTCGTCGCCGTAGACGAGGATCGACTTCGTGCATCCGCTGTAATCGACCGTGAGCGTGTCAAGGTCGAGCGCACCGACGATCTCCCAGCGCGCCAGCTCCCAAGCGCTGCCGCCCCATTTGATCGTGATCTGAGCGCCGTCGTCGCCGATGCACTCGACATGCGCGCTCGCCCGGTCGCACTGATAGTCGCCGATGAAGTTCATCACGGGATTCTGTACGTCGCCGCCCGCGAAGTCGAACACGGCAACGACGTCCGCATCCTCCGCGACCTCCAGGGTGATCTGCTCATCCGTGGAGTAGTCCTCGCCGTTGAGCGTCCACTTCACGAAATACCAGTCCTCGCCCGGCTTTGCGGTGAGCACGAAGCTCGTCGGCTCGGCAATGCCGTGCTGCGTCGAGGTCCAGAGGGTGTCGTCGCTCTCCTGTCCCTGCTCGCTGCAGGTGAAGAAGCCGTAGCCCTCCGTGTTGACCCACAGGGTCGCGACGGGCGTCTCCGTTTCGAGGGGGCTGAAATGGTAGGTCTCGCCGCCCTCGACGACGAGCTGCAGGCCGTCCTCGCCCTCTTCGGAGACCGTGACCTTGATCGCCGCCCGGCTGCCGCCGTTGGGGAGCTCGCCGCGCAGGGCGCCGCCCTCCTGCGGCAGCATCCCGCCGTAGGAATCCTCCATCAGGTCCTCGCCGTTCATGAAGCCGACGTACCAGCCGGGCTCGTCGACGTCGTCCATCCAGGTGACCGAGAGCATGTTCCCGTTTTCATCCATATAGAAGCCCTGTCGGGTCCATTCGGCGGGAGCCTCTTCGGGTTTCTCCTGTTTTTCGCCGCAGGCCGCCAGCGAAAAGATCATGCACAGGGCCAGCAGCAGGCTGAGCAGTTTTTTCATGTCGTTCTCCTCGTTTCTCAGTTGTAGCCGCGGTCCGCGACGGTCCAGAAGGGATCGGCCGAGGTGCTGCGGGTCAGGATCCAAAGATAGTCCTTATAGGTCTGGTTGGGCTCGAACACGAGACCGTGGTCCTTGTCGTCGGTGGTGAAGGTGGACTTGAGCACGATGATCTGCTCGGGCGCGAGTCCGCGGCTCTCCGCCTCCGCCTTGACGGCCTTGTCGCCGGCATAGCCGATCTCCTTGAGCGTGCAGCCCTCATATTCCTTGAAAGCGGTCATGACCTCTTGGACCGCTGCGTCATAGTCGTCCGAGTTGAAATAGACGGACGAGAAGGCCCCGATCGAAACGGCGTCACCGCAGGCGGTGAGGCTGAACAGAGCGGCGAGCAGTAATACGATGGCAATGATTTTTTTCATGACTTTTTCCTCCCTTAAATGTGCAGCTGTCAGTTGCTGCCGTTGTCCCGACTGCGTCGGGCGATGAGCATCTTCTGCAGTGAGATCACGATCGCCGCCACGGTCTTTTCGTACTGCGGCTGATAGAGGTCGATGCTGTAGCGATCATGGATCGAGAGCATCTTCTGCCCGATCGCGGCGATCGGCTCGCCGTTCTGGTCATAGAGCGTGAAGTTCAGCCCGATGACGTTGCCCCGGAGCTGCCAGTCCAGACCCTTGATGTTGGTGACGTCGCGGAAGATATGGAACAGCTCGTTCGAGAGCGTGATCTGCCGCCCGTCGTCCAGGGTGATGTAGTGCTCTTCGTGCAGACTGATCGGCTTTTTCTCGAGGTGCGCCACCTGCGCGCCGCCCGCGTCGAACAGATCGGTCTTCCCGCGCAGGGTAAACACCGAGGATTTCGTCCAGTACAGGAGCTGTCCCTGCTCGTCCCTGACGGAGATCTTCTGATGCAGATCGCCGGGATCGAGCTCGGTATAGAGCGAACGGGCCGGAGCGCCGAAGCGCTCAAGGACGTTCTCGTTCGGGCGCTCGCCCGCGCCGTGGAATCTCTGGATGTCCGAAAAAATACCCATGATCGTTTCTCCTTTTCAAGCGTGCAGCAGAGCTGCTCCGTTTTTCCCGTGTTTTCTGAACACAGGATACCACGCGCTTGATCACAAAAATGTCACAGAAAAAGCATTTTCTTTGCCGCGGCGTTCCGTTTTCCCGTCATGCGGAGTCCCGGGTCTCCATGAACAGTACACGGGAAAAAGAGGAGCCTGAAAGCTCCTCTTTTTTTGCGTGATCCGGAGTCTGGCGCGACGTTTTCGTCAAAGCGTTTTTTTCATGGTCAGGACGTTCCGGCCGTCCCGGTATTCGTAGTGAAGCTCATCCATGAACTGCTTCGTCATATAGACGCCCAGACCGCCGATGTCCCGCTCCTCCGCCGGGAGGCCGATATCCGGGTCCTGCCGCGCAAGGGGATCGTAGGGAATGCCTCCGTCCGAAAAGCGCAGCGTCAGGACGGCGGGATCTCCGGAGACCTCCGCGAAGACGGTGACGTCGCCCGTTTCGGGAGCGTAGGCATACTGCGCGATGTTGACGAAGATCTCCTCTACGGCGACCTCGATCTGCATCTGCGTGCGGAGAGGACAGCCCGCCCTCTCCAGCGCTTCGGCGACAAAGCTCTGTACCGTGTCGAGGTTTTCGAGCGCGGCTGCGAGCGTCAGTTCGGTTTTGTTCGTTTCAGACATAAGGGTTTCTTCCTGCGCTTTTGCGCCCTTGTATTCCAGGCAGAGCATGGTCAGATCGTCGAACTGCTCCGCGCCCTTTACGAAATCGTCCACCGCGCTTCGGACCTTTTTCAGGATCTGCTCGGGCGAGCCCGTCGGCACTTCGTTGAGCGCGGCGAGCATCCGTTCCGTTCCGAACATGGTGTTGTCGGGAGCCGTCGCCTCCGGGACGCCGTCGGTGTAAACGAAGATCCTGTCGCCGGGAGCAAGCTGCAGCTCGTATTCCCGGTAGGTCACGCCCTCCATGCCGCCGATGACGAAGCCGTGCTTGTCCCGGAGCAGTTCAAAGGCGCCGTCCGCGTGCCGGATGGCCGGATATTCGTGCCCCGCGTTGGCGGCGACGAGCTTTCCCGTGGAAAGCTCCAGGATCCCCAGCCAGACCGTGACGAACATCTCGGCCTCGTTGTGAGCGCAGATCTCTTCGTTGACGAAGCGCAGGATCTCCGCCGGGTTTCCTCCCATGCGCGTCCGGTCGCTGATAAGGATGTTGGTGACCATCATGAACAGGGCGGCGGGGATCCCCTTGCCGGATACGTCCCCGATCACCAGGGCCAGATGATCGTCGTCGACGAAATAGAAATTGTAAAAGTCGCCTCCGACCTCTCTGGCCGGATCCATGGTGCAGAAGATATCGAACTCCTCACGATCCGGGAAGGCCGGAAACTCGTTCGGGATCGAGGCCTCCTGGATCTTGCCGGCAAGCGACAGCTCGGTGACGATCCTTTCTCTGTCCGCCGTGAACGTGGTCAGGTTTTCGACATAGCTGACCATGTCCGTCTCCATCGTGTCGATGGAGTGCGCGAGCCTGGCAAACTCTTCGAATTTGCTGATCTCGCCGAGCGGCTCTCCCTTGGTGTTCTCCTTTGCAAAGCGCGTCGCTTCGTCGGAGACCTTCTGAATGGGGGCGACGAACTGCTTGCGGATAAACAGCGCGGCAACCGTCGAAGAGACGAGCGCCAGCAGGATCGTCGACAGGGCGATGTTGCGCAGATAAGGCCTCCTTGCCTCGCGGATCTCACGGGCGGGGCGCTGTATGCAGAGGATGGCTCTCACTTCGCCCGCGGAGTCCTTCACCGGCACCATGGTCGTGATATGCGGATGCGCTCCGTCGCCCGGTCTAAGGCGGTAGACCGTCTCGCATACCGAGCCCTGCTCGTAGATGGCCCGGTATTTCCGCCGATACTCGTCGTTGGTCGTGTTCCGCTTGTGCCCGAGCTCCCACTCCGTATAGGAGCTGTCGTCCACCTCGTTGTTCACCGAATTGAAAACGGAGACGAAGCTGCCGTAGTCGCTCGTATCCACGTCGATGACATAGACCAGCGAAACGTTGATCTTCTTGCAGTAGAGGTTCAGATTACGCTTTGAGCGCTGGTACTCCTCCGTCTCTTCCCCGGCGAGATAGGCCTTGAGATGGTCGCCGTTCACGAGCGTCGTCGCCGTGTCCGCCATGTGGTAGGTGGTGGTTTCATACTCTCTTTTGAAGGCCTCGGTAAAACTGGCAAAGCCGAGAAAGCTGACGAGGACGCCAAAGAGCACGTGCACGAGCACAATGGCCCCGATGATGTTGAACGAGAGATTGGCGCGAACCCTTTCTGTCTTTTTCTTCATTCCGTCATTCGATGGTCAGAATATCCAGAAAGCCCGTGACCTCAAAGATCTCCATAATGGTCTCGCATACATGGACGATCTTCATGCTCCCCTGCCTGTTCATGGTCTTCTGCGCCGCGAGCAGCACGCGCAGGCCGGCAGAGGAGATATAATCCAGTTTCCCGAAATCCAGCGTCAGCTCACTCACGCCGTCAAGGGATTCCTTGAGCACCTTCTCCAGTTCGGGGGAAGTGATCGTATCCAGCCGGCCCTCCGGCGCGAGCGTCAGTGCGCTTCCGTCTCTGTGTTCGCCGATCGTCATTGTGATGTTCCTCCTTTTTTATGCAAAGCTCTTGGAAACAGTCATGTCGACCATGCCGCCGCGGATCGCGATCTTGACGTCGTCCGCTACTCTGCCGAGGATCGACTGCTCGTATTTGTCCCACTCCGGGATCTCGATCGGGTGATTTGCAAGATCGTCCAGCGCCTCGTCCGGGATGTCGGCGCTCGCATCCGAGACCATGGCCGCCTCGAAGGCGTCCCGAAGCCGGCCGAGGAAGGAATTGGCGGCTTCGTTTTTCCGGGACGTGGCGGAGTCGATCAGCAGCTTTCTCTTCTCCGAGTCCATGACGGTCTTCGTGGAAAGATGCAGCTCGAAGTCCTTTCCTTCGCTCTCGAGCCAGAAGGTGGCGGCCAGCTCCCCGGTCACGCTGCGCGCGAGGCTGAGCATTTCCTCCGTGCAGAGCCTGAGCTGCATGGTCTGCTTGTTGTTCAGGTCGCGGAACGCCGCAGCTTTCAGCGTCTGCGACAGCGCCTCGCTGAAGCCGCGTTCACGGTTGTCGATGCTGATGACGTCTGTTTTCATGCTTTTTCCTCCTTGTTGTTCTGTCCCGGCGGGTCAAAGGATCGTCAGGATATCCGAAAAGCCGGTCACGTCAAACACTTCCCGCACGATCTCGTTCACGCGGACGATCTTCATCTGCCCCTGCCGGTTCATGATCTTCTGCGCCGCGAGCAGCACGCGCAGTCCTGCCGAGGAGATATACTCCAGATCGGCGAAATCCAGCGTCAGATCGTTCACGCCGGGAAGGGCTTCCTTCAGCTCTTTCTCCAGCATGGGCGCGGTCGTCGTGTCAAGCCGTCCTTCCAGGGTGAATACGGCTTTCCCGTCTTCGATGGTCTTGTTGATGGTCAGCATGGCGAATACTCCTTTGTCGTGTGCTTTGCGTCCCTTGACGGTCTCCCGCGCTCCGGGTCCGCTTTTTGTGTCCGGGCCGCGTATGAATTAACATATTATATCATATTTCCGGCGGAACGGCAATCGTCTGCGCGTTCCGCAGCCGGGGGATTTTGCAAAAAATCTTTTGCGGAAAGGCGACAAGTGAGATCCTGCCCGTACGGTCGCTTCCGCGCCGGATGCAGCGGGAAAGAGAGAGGGCGTGAAGCCTGGGAGAGGATCACGCAGTCTTCACGCCCTTTGCTCTTTGAGAAATCAGAACTTGACCTTCAGAAGCTGGCCGACCGTCAGGACGCCGCCTTCCTCGATGTTGTTCCATTTCATCAGCTGCTCCACCGTCACGTTGTACTTCTTCGCGACGTCAGCGAGGGTCTCGCCCTTCTTGACGCGGTAGGGAAGAATCGTGCCGCCGGTGACATCGTCGAGCATCTCTTCGTTCATGATGATTTTTTCGTTAGCCATTTTCATTACCTCCGTTTGTTTTTTTCAGGTTACGGCTGCAGTATAACAAAGCATCTGTCACAAATCCGTCACACGCGGTTTTCTTTTTCAAAAACGCGCAGCCGGATCGCGTTGGGGCGCTTCACAGCGCGCCTGCAGCCGTTCCCCCCCCGCGGCGGGGAGGGCGATCTCTCGCGCCTCGGCGCCGCGATCGGGGATCGCTCAGCCGTTGCCTTCGCCGGGTTCGGGTTCGGGTTCGGGCTCGGGAGCGGGTTCGGGAGCGGGCTCGGGTTCGGGCTCGGGAGCGGGTTCGGGTTCAGGCTCCGGAGCGGGTTCGGGAGCGGGCTCGGGTTCGGGCTCGGGAGCCGGAGCGGGTTCGGGAGCGGGCTCGGGATCGGGATCGGGAGCGAGCTCGATGTAGACCTCGATCAGGTAGACGTTCTCCGCCTTCAGTTCACCGCGGTAGTACACGGTGCAGCGGGCACCGGCGCCGGCCATCGGGAGTTCGGTGATGTTGCCGCCGTAGGTCTTGATGCCGTAGGTGCCGGTGACGGGCGGAGCGAGGTAGATGCTGGCGTCGTCGAAGCCGACGAAGATGCGGCCGTCAGGCTCGCGGAAGGCACGGCCGTTGCGGCAGGCTTCCACCGGCGCAGGCTCGGGATCTCTGCCTTCGATGATGCAGCTCAGGCCGATCGGTCCTCTGGCGCCCATGGACTCATAGTAGACCGTGGCAGACGCGCCGACGTAGATTTCGGTGCCGGAGCCGGGAGCGAAGCGGCAGTCACTCATGCCGATCGTGAAGTAGTCGACGCCCTGGACGTGGACCGTCACATAGTCATAGCCGTAGTCGGAGACGTAGCCGACGTAGCTGCCGCCCTGCGGAGCGGACGTGGGCGTGACGGGAGCGGGCGCGTCCTTGATCAGGATGTACGCGGTGCTGGTGCTCGCGACCTGGCCCTTGTAACGGAAGATGCAGAAGGCACCCCAGCCGTTCATGTCGGCGCTCACATTTTCAATGGCCAGCGTCGTGGTGTAGTAGCCGAGCACTTTGCAGCCGCTGAACTTGGCGGCGAAGTTCTCGGGGGTGAAGCGGTCGCCGTTCGGGGCGACAAGCACCCATTCAAGGGACTCGAAGGCGTTCGCGCAGGCGACGAATCTGGCCGTGCTGCCGATCTTTCTGTCTTCGTTGGTCGGGTTCTTGGTGATCTCAAGATACTTGGGACCGGGATCCGGCGTGGGAGTCGGGGCCGGGGTCGCGCTCGGGGCCGGAGTGGCGCTCGGAGCGGGGGTGGCCTCGGGATAGCCGAAAGCGGCCGGGGCGGGGACCGGGAAGGTCTCGGAGGCCTTTCTCTCGCCCATGAAGACCTTGTAGCTCTCTACCAGGCGGGTGAAGTCCTTCGCCTCGCTGAGGGTGAGCCACTCAAAGCTGGTGTTGCTTCTCTCGGCACCCTTGAAGGCGGCGTTGCCGGACTCAAGATAAAGCTCGGCGATGATGTCGTTGCCCTCGGCGTCGGTGTAGGAGACGCTGCGGGCACCGTTGTCGACGAGCGTATGCTCAACGGCAAAGGCCTGGTAGCTGATTACGCCGTCCTTGAGGTTGAAGGCGCTCTTGCTGGTGTAGACGTCGGAGTCGGAGATGATGACGTGATCGTAGAACATGTACGACCAGGTGCCCGTCGCGGCGTCAAAGAAGGTGTCGGCGCTGTCGGTCATGATGTCGGGGAAGGACTCCTCGGGGTCCTTTTCGACACTGCGCTCGACCAGGGTCTTGCGGTCGCTGCCGACTTCCCAGATTCTCAGGTTGGTGGAGCGGTCCTGCGGATGCTGCGAGGCCGCGATGAATTCAAGGTTGCCGTCGTGGTTGAGATCGGTGACGGTGTAGTACCAGGGCTGGTCGCCCTCCGCCTGCAGCAGCGCGGTGACCTGCGAATAGATCAGCGTGAGCTGCGTGTCGATATCGGACAGCGCGGGCTGCTCGGCCTGGTAAGCTTCTGCGGGCTGCGCGGGCTCGGCGCTCTGCTGTTCGGCGGCCGGAGCGGCGGTGCCGCAGGCGGCGAGGCTCAGCGCCATGACGAGCGCGAGAAGCATTGCGATGAATCTATGATTCTTCATTTTTTCTTCCTTCTTTCCTCTGTAGTCCTCCGACCCGCCCGGGGCGGAGCGGAGGCGGCGTTCCTTTTTCAGCGAATGACTTTGGGGTAGATGACGTACTGGTCGCCGGCGTGGATGATGGTCACGTTGGTGAGCTTGTTCCACTTGGCGATATCCTCGACCGTCACGCCGAAGCGCTGGGCGATGCCGCCGAGCACGTCGCCGGGAACGACCGTATAGATGATGTAGCTGCCGTGGTTGATGTAGGGGCCGTTGGCGTACTGCCAGCCGCCGGAGACCTTCTCGAGATCGCTGTCCTTGATGATGTTTGCCATTTTAGTTTCCTCCTGTTTTTATAAATTGTTTTTTTCTTTTTTTGAGAGAGCTGTCCGTGTTTCCGGGGCGCGTCTGTTGTTTACGTGCTTACTGTATCATATGAAATATCACACAAGCATCACATGACGATAATAACACGTGCGGGACGACAAATAAACAGTTTTTTCCACTAAATCATGGCGAAACGAAGAATTTTGATCGCTGCGGACGCTCCGTATCACATCACCAGCGCGGTCAGCGCGGCGCTCACAAGCGCGATGACCGCCATGGCCGTGATCTGCTGGAGCCGTGAAGAGACCAGAAGCCCGATGAATTCACGCAGGAATGCGTTCGGCCAGAAATACCAGATCGTGGGGCTCCCCATGCCGTCGATATGCCAGCCGGAATTCGCGGCGAGGATGCCGCCGCGATACACATGATAACTCGAGGTGGAAAAGGCGACCTTCGCGTTTTCCGTTTTCTCTTCGATGAGACTGCGGGAGAAACGCAGATTCTCAAGCGTGGTCTTCGAGTTTTCCTCCGTGAGGATCCGTTCCGGCGCTATGCCCTGCGCGAGCATATAGCGCGCCATCGCGCCGGCTTCGCTCTCCGGCTCGTCCGCGCCGCGCCCGCCGCTGGGGACGAGCACGGCCTGTTTTCCCGTGGCGGCCTCCTGGGCGCGCACAAAGGCGATCGCCCGGTCGACGCGCCCGCGGATCAGCGGATAGAGCGAGCCGTCCGGCCGGATCCTGCAGCCGAGGACGATCACGTAGTCGCGGTCATAGGCCGGCTCGTGCCGCCCGGCGAGCAGCGCGTGGATCACCGTCGCGGCGAGCATACATTCAAGATATGTGAAAATGCCCGCGTAAACATTCAGCAGCATGTTCCGCAGCGGAAAGGTCAAAAGCGAATAGGACATCCAGATGCCGAAGGCCGCGCCGCCCACGATCAGCAGGGCGACGGCGACGCCGAGCAGGTTGGAGGCCCGGAAGCCCTCGTGCCGGATCAGCACCAGGTTGCTGACGGCGAGGATCAGCGAGAAGACGCCGAGCGCCACCGCCGTCCAGCGCATGAAGGTCTGCGCCGAAACGATGACGCCGACGAGCAGCGACCAGACCGTTCCCGCGTTCTCGCCGCGCAGGAAGGGCAGCACTGTGCCGAGATGGAAGATGGCGCTGAGCATCAGAAAAATCGCAAGGCCGAGTTCTCCCGTGGCCCGGTAGGAAAAGTAGAGGCGTTTTCTCTCACGCCGCGCGTCCGCGAGGATGATGCAGGCCGCGCTCAGCAGGAACAGGCACAGGCAGGCCGTGAGATAGCCCCAGCCCGTAAAGTTGCCCGTGACGCTGTCGCTGAGGATCCCGAAAGGAAGCGCCCTGAGCTCCATGCGGATCTCGCTGTCGTAAAAGCTGTTCTCCCCGACGCCTTCCCAGTAAACGGAGGCCTCGGTCAAGCCGCGGCCGAGCGCTTCGAAGCGCACGGCAAGCTCGCTGCCGTCGGCGGAGAGCCTGCTGTCGGAGACGCCGACGATCCCCTCCGGCGCGAAACGGAAGGAATAGCCCTCCGCCTCCGGCGGGATCTCGAAATACAGCGTCAGTCCGCCGCGCACCGGAAGCAGGCACAGCAGAAATATCCCGGCCCACAGCACAAAGGCCGCCAGGAGCCGGACCCAGGTACGGCGCATCTTATCTCTGCGGGATCAGCAGCCGCGTCCCGGGCAGGAGCTGGCGCGGGTCGTGCAGGCCGTTGAGCTCGGTCAGAACGCGCACCGTCGTCCCGAAGCGGTGCGCCAGCGTGGGCAGACGGTCGCCCGGCTGGACCACGTACACGAAGGTCGGCCCTACATAACGGCCGCCCGCGACGCTTTCCAGTTCCCCGTCGTCTATGGCAAGTACTTCTTTTTCCATCGGTGTTTCTCCTTGCCCGAAGGCAGTTTCATTCTTCATCAAAAGACCAGCTGATCTCGTCGAGCTCCGCGTGCATCACTTCGGGCCAGCTGTACTGGTTCATGTAATCGCCGAGGTAATGGTAGCGGGACTCCTGTTTTTTCTCCAGCCAGTCGAAAAGATCGCATTCGATGCGGTCGGTCGCGATCGCCAGGCTCCCGCGCTGCTTGAGGATGATCCCGTTGAGCTTGAGACGGGAAAAGGTGTTCTGCAGATCCTGGCGGAGGTTGGACAGGTACGAGGCCTTCTTTTCCGGGTCTCCGTCGTCCTCCCAGAGGGTCGCGATGATCTCGCCGTTGGTGGTCTGCGCGCCGCGGTTGTTGATCAGCAACGCGACGATCTCCTTGGTGCGGGTATACTTGAACATGACCGGCTTGCCGTCGACAAAAAGTTCAAAGTTCCCGAAGGTCTGCGCGAAGAGCCGCTTCTGTTTTTTCTCGGAAGCGGGATGGCGCAGATCGTCCATCTCCCGGCGCACGCTCTCCGCCTCCGCGGGCTTGAGAAGATAGCCGCTGGCATGCTGGGAGATCGCCTCGAAGGCCCGCTCCGGGCCCTCCGAGAGATAGATCAGATTGACGAAGGGATACAGCTCCCGCAGATACTGTCCGAGGTCGATCCCGCCCAGTTCCGGCAGGTCGACGTCCAGCAGCGCGATATCGATCTCCGTCTTTCTGGCCTCGGCCAGCGCGGGCAGCGGGCCGGGGAAGCAGAGCAGTTCCGCCTCGGGCAGGAGCTTTGTCAGCATCTGCGTGAGAGCGGGGATCTCCCGCTCGTCTTTGAGTACGATCAGGACGGTCATTTCTCTCCTCCTTCGGCGGGCAGCTCCTCTGCGAACACCGTCCGCAGCTTCTGATGCCGTCTCTCCTCCGCGCTCATCGTCAGAGGATTGAGCTCGCCGACGAGGAGCATCTTTTCACCGTCCGAGGCGGCCTCGTGCAGAGGCCCCGCGCTCAGGTCCGCGATCACCAGCGCCGCAAAGCGCTCGTAGTTGTCCTCGTCGATCACCGGGAAGTGGTGCTGCATGCGATACCAGTGCCGCGGATCAAAGCTCGCCTGCCCGACGTACAGACGGTCGGCGGTCGCCTCGACGTCCTCGACCGTGGCGAGCTGCCCCGCCACCGCGCCGATGTCGTCGCAGAAGAGCATCGCGTAGGCGCGCAGGATCTGATCGCGTACGGAATAGCTCTTGCCGTTGCGTTCCACGGTCGAGGCCATGACCCGGTAATAGGTCTCCTGTGCCTCGTCGCTCTCCTCAAAACGGAGGATCGCGTCATAAAAGGTCTTGTCTATCAGCGGATGCGCCATAATGCTTCTCCTTTTTCGGTCTGTCGATATATCAACTGAGATCTGTTCCGGAGGATACGCTCCTATCCGGCACAGAAGCGTCACACGTCCAGTCTCTGTCGTTCCACCAGCTCGGCGAAGAAGCCGCCCCGGGCGATCAGCTCGTCATAGCTGCCCTCCTCGAGGATCCTGCCCCCCTCGAGCACCAGGATGCGATCGCAGTTCCGGATCGTGGAGAGGCGGTGCGCGATGACGATGCGGGTGCACTTGAGGCCGTCGAGCGCGTCGGAGACCTGCTTCTGCGTCTTGTTGTCCAGCGCCGAGGTCGCCTCGTCGAAGATCAGGATCTTCGGTCTGGCCGCGACCGCGCGCGCGATCATCAGGCGCTGCTTCTGCCCGCCGGAGATGCCGCCCTGGCCCTCGGCGATCATGGTCTGCATGCCCATGGGCATGGCGCGGATATCGTCCGCGATCCCGGCCAGCTCCGCCGCCTTCCAGGCGTCGTCGAGCCCCAGCTGCGGCGCGGAAATGACGATGTTGGAATAAATATCGCCCTGGAAGAGGCTTCCGTTCTGCGTGACCGTGCCGATCCGGCGGCGCAGCGAGCGCAGGTCCAGCCCGGCGAGGTCCTTGCCGTCGTAATAGATCGCGCCCTTCTCCGGCGTTTCGAAGCCGAGCAGCAGACGCACCAGCGTGCTCTTGCCGCATCCGGTCCTTCCGACGATCGCGACATACTCGCCCGCGCGGATCTTCAGGCTCATGCCGTTGACGACCCAGGGCATGTTCTGGTCATAGCGGAAGTAGACGTTGGACAGCTCGATGTTCCCGTTCAGCTTTGTGACCATGCTCTTGTTTTCGGACGATTCGGGCTCGGCCTTGAGGATGGGCTCGGCCATCTCGAGGATGGGCTTGATGCGCGCGACGGACAGCGCCACGCCCGTGAGCGAAGCGAAAGCGGCCGACACGGCGCCGAAGGCCGTGTTGAACGCGATGTACTCCGAGGGCGACACCCTTGTCTGTACCGCCAGATAATACATCACGATCGTGCCGATGAGCGAGATCGCGGTGGTGACGGCCCCGTTCGCACGCAGGATCACGGGCGGATGATATATCAGCTCCGAGACCTCGGCATAGCGGCGGCCCCATTTGGCGAAGGCGCGCTTTTCCGCTCCCGCGAGCTTGATCTTCTGCACGCCCGAGATCAGCGCGAAGCTCAGACCGTTTTCCTGCGCGCTTTTTTCCATGATCTGGCGGCTGACCCGCACCTGTGTCAGAGCGGTGATCACGCTCACGACGATGCTTGCCAGCAGGATCAGCAGAGCCGGGCCGACCAACGCGGGGGCGTAATGGAAGATCTGCGTGATGTACAGCAGCGACATCACCGCGCCCAAGCCCGCGGAGAAGACGTTCCCCAAAATCAGCTCGCAGAGCTGGTTGACCGCTCCGTAGCGGCTGGAGAGCTCGCCGGAGGAGTATTTCCGGAAGAAATTCGCGGGCAGGTTCAGCAGGCGCATCATCATCGCGGCCTCGACCGCCAGCGAGGTCTTGATCTCGATGCGGTTCATCATCAGTTGTTTGGAGGCGTCGATGAGCTGCGAGGCGAGGATCGCGGAGATCATGAACACGGCCGTTCCCCACAGCAGGGGCACGTTTGTGCTCTCGAGGACGTAGCCCGTGAGCGCGCGTGTGATCTTTGTCAGCAGCAGACCCAGCAGCGTCGTCGCGAGCGTCAGCGCGATGATCAGAATATAATCGCCCGTGTTCAGGCAGTCCTTCATATAGGCGATCAGATCGGGGATGCCGAGCTTTTTGAGCGGCAGCGGCCGGTAGAAGCAGATCGCCTCTTCCTCAAACTGTTCCGCCGTTTTGCGGTTGAGCTCGACGCGCTCCCCGCTGACGGGGTCGCGGTAGTAATAGCCCGGGAAGGCCTTGGGCAGCAGGGCGACCGCCGTGCCGTCCTCCTTGCGGAAGGCAAGCATCGGGCCGAAAGCGTCCTTATACCAGCCCTTTTCGAGCTTTACGCTGCGCCGCATCAGTCCGTGCGGGCGCAGGCAGTATTCCAGCTGTTCGTCCAGGTCCCGGATCTCGTCGGGGACCTCGGCGACCTTGCAGTGATAGTATTTGAGTATTTCGTCGATGGCCGCCTTGACGATGATGCGTTCATCGTCCAGCACGCCGGCGCGCTGTTTGCCCAGCACCGCCGAGGCCATGCGGAAAAGCGAGTCTTCGAATATCTCCTGATCCGAGAGCTTGCGCTGACGGATCTGTTCGTCAAACCAACCCATTTTCCACACCTCCTCAGTCGCTGGCGATGAGCTCGGTATAGGCTCCGCCGCGGGCCATGAGCTCCTCGTGGGTCCCCCGCTCCACGACCTCGCCGTGATCGAGCACGATGATCTCGTCGCAGTCCCGGATCGTGGAGAGGCGGTGCGCGATGACGATGCAGGTGATGCCGCGGTCCTTTACGGCCTTGACGAGCTCAAATTCCGTCTTGGCGTCGAGCGCGCTGGTAGCCTCGTCCATGATGATGATCGAAGGATCCTGCGCCAGGACGCGCGCGATCTCCAGGCGCTGACGCTGACCGCCGGAGAGGTCCTTGCCGCCCTCGGTGAGCGTGCCGTAAAAGCCGCCGTCGCGGGCAATGATATCGTCGTAGATCTGGGCGTCGCGAGCCGCGAGGATCATTTCAAAGTCCTCGATCGACTCGTCCCACATTTTGATGTTGCCGGCGATCGTATCCTCAAAGAGCACGATGTCCTGATCGACGACCGCGACCGAGCCGGTGAAAACGCTGCGGTCAATGCTCTCGATCGGCTTGCCGTCGAAGAGGATCTCGCCGCTCCAGGGCTGATAGAGCCCGGAGATCAGCTTGGAAAGCGTGGATTTCCCGCAGCCCGAGGGGCCGACGAAGGCGACCCGGCTGCCGGGCCGGATGTGCATGGAGAAATCCCGGATCAGCGGCTGCCCCAGCCGGGAGTAGCCGAAGGAGATATTTTTGATCTCCACCTCTCCGGAGAGCTTGGAGTAGTCCTCATCCTCGGACAAGGGCGCGTCGGAGAAGTGCGGGTCCGTGGGGTACTGCATGACGTCCTCCACGCGCTCCATATCGGTGCGCATCTCCTGCAGGCTCTGTCCGGCGGAGATGATCATCATCGCGGGCGACATAAAGGAGTTCAGAAAGCCCTGGAAGAGCATGATCATACCGAGCGTGAATTTCCCCTGCATGGCAAGCAGCACGCCCAGGATCAGCACCAGCGCGTCCGCGATCGCGGAGAGCGCGGAGGGGATCATGCCCAGGATCTGATTGAGCCGGGCAAAGCGCACGCTCTGCGCGTTGACGGAGGCCTGGTAGCCCGCCCACTTCTGGAAATATCCGTTTTCCGCGCCGCTGGATTTGATGGTCTCGACCATCTGGATGCCGGAGACCGTCGCGGCCGAGAGCTTGCCGGCGTCGCGCAGCTGCACGCGGGTGATGTTCACGCGCTTGGCGGAGATCAGCTGCGAGACCAGCAGGTTCAGCACGATCGTGACCAGGCCGACCACCGTCAGCAGCACGCTGCAGCGCAACATCACCACGAGGTACACGATCATCATCAGCGTGTTGAGCAGCAGCGGCGTGAGCGTGTTGACCAGGGTCGAGGCGATGGAGGCGTTCGTTCCCTGGCGCTGCAGGATATCGCCCGCAAGACGCTGGGAGAAGAACTCCGTCGGCATGCGCAGGACCTTCCACATGAACTCGCTGCTGCCGACGATCGCCATCTTGCCGTTGATCTTCAGGGAATAGACGGCCTGCACCCAGGACACGATCACCTGCGCGAGCCCCATCGCGATCATCAGCAGGAGGAAGGGATAGAGCAGCTCGCGGTTCTCGCCCGTGAGAAGGCGGTCCATAAAGAAGCGGGAGAAGGCGGGATTGATGATCCCGAAGAGATAGCCGATCACCGTGGAGAGCAGTACGAAGGCGACCGCCGCGCCTGCGCCTTTGAGACGGCTTCTGGCAAAAGCGAGCGTGCTCTTGCGCTTTCCAGAGGGCTCGAAGTCTTCGCCCGGAACGATCTGCAGGCAGACGCCCGTAAAGGCGCGGTCGAATTCCTCAAGGGGGACTTTGACCTCGCCCCGCGCCGGATCGTTGATCCAGGCGTAGTTGCCCCGAAATCCGTCGAGGACCACAAAGTGGTTGAAATTCCAATGGATGATGCAGGGCAGCTCGATGCCGTCCCTGAGCGCGGCGGTCTCACAGCGGAAGCCCTGCGCCTCGAAGCCGTAGCTTCTCGCGGCGACGAGCATGTTTCTTGCGTTCGAGCCGTCGCGGGATACGCCGCAGTCGAGGCGGACCTGCTCGAGCGGCACCCATTTCCCGTAATAGGCCATCACCATGGCAAGCGAGGCGGCGCCGCATTCCAGCGCCTCCATCTGCATGATGACCGGCACGTGCGCGCGGCCCTTTGTCACGGGGCTGCGATTCTTTTTCTTCGGCATACGCTTTTCCTCAGTTGAACAGCAGACTCAGCACCTGTGTCCGGCGGAAGACGACCTTGACGGGATAGCTGCCGTCCGCGAGCGTCGTGGGCGCGACGGCAAAGAGACTGCCGTTTTCATCCGTCCCGACGCCGCTGATCCTGCTTTCCGTCTCGCCGATGACGACGGTCATACCGCTTTGGACGTTCTGTGCGATCTGCTCGTCGTCGAAGCGGATCGTCATGGCGCCGCTTTCCACCTGCGCGGTCCCGGCGGCGAAGCTGTCGATGTTGGCGACCGTGCTCCAGGCCAGAAATCCGACGAGCAACAGGATGATCGCCGCCAGGATCAGCCAGACCGTGGGGGTCGTCACGCGCAGATAGTCGTTGAGCGCCTCAGGCGACGTGATCCTGTCAATGCTCTTTTTTCTGAATATCGATTCGTCCATGATATGTCCTCACTTGATCGTCGGGCGGACCGCGGATCCTGTTTTTCGGCGGTTTCCCTGTTTTTTGCGCATAACATGATATTTTATTATATAACAGAACTATGAGCCGGTGCAAGATGAAAAACGCCTTTTTGAGACCGTATCGGACGCAAACAGACCCGCTTCTTCATCCGGATATTCATCAGACCGTTTTGAAGGAAAACCCGATCCGGATGTCCGGGCGGCAGGCTCGGACAAAAAAAGACGAGAAAGCACAGCTTTTGTGTTTCTCGTCTTCTTTAATCCGTTTTACGGCGCCCGCCCATTGAAGCGGGCCCGCTGTTTCTCTTGTTTTTCTAAAGCCGATCGCTTAGGCCAGCATGCCGTTGACGATGTCCTGCACCAGCTGGGCGTCGAAGCCGGCGGCCTTCAGCGCGTTGACGCGGGCAGTGCCGTTGCCGTACTTGCCGTTGATCACGTCCTTCCCTTGACCAGGCCGTTGACCAGACGCTGCACGGTCTCGTAGTCGTAACCGGCCGCTTCCAGCTTCGCCTTGCGCTCGGCGCCGTTGCCGTACTTGCCGTTGTACACGTCGTAGGCAGCCTTCATGTTGCGGCTCATGCCGCCGGCGATCGTGCCGAGGGCCTCGTCGTTGATCTTCTCCATAACCTTGTCCATGCTCATTGTTTTTCCTCCTGTTTTTTTGTTTTTTTGTTTTTTGTTTTTTTGCTTTGCTTTTTGTCTGCACCTGTAAGATAACACATCAACACGCACACAAATGTCACACAGTTGTGAATTTTTTCTATCCGGGCAAAAAACTTTGTCCGATTCCGGCGCGGCGAAGGATAAGCGAACGGACCCGCTTCCCCAGAAGGAGCGGGTCCGTTCGCTTGTTTCTTTTTTTGCCGATCGCTTAGGCCAGCATGCCGTTGACGATGTCCTGCACCAGCTGGGCGTCGAAGCCGGCGGCCTTCAGCGCGTTGACGCGGGCGGTGCCGTTGCCGTACTTGCCGTTGATCACGTCCTTCGCAACCTTGACCAGGCCGTTGACCAGACGCTGCACGGTCTCGTAGTCGTAACCGGCCGCTTCCAGCTTCGCCTTGCGCTCGGCGCCGTTGCCGTACTTGCCGTCGTACACGTCGTAGGCAGCCTTCATGTTGCGGCTCATGCCGCCGGCGATCGTGCCGAGGGCCTCGTCGTTGATCTTCTCAAAAACCTTATCCATGCTCATTGTGTTTTCCTCCTGTTTTTTGTTTTTTTGTTTTTTGTTTTTTTGCTTTGCTTTTTGTCTGCACCTGTAAGATAGCACATCAACACGCACACAAATGTCACACAGTCTTCGCTTTTTCAAAAAAAATTTGCGAGCCTTTCCGCGCGGCGCGATATTCCTTCAAACGCGCGGATCGGTCCTATCTTCTCAAATACTCCGCCGAGACGGGAAAGGCAAAATAGGTGTCCGGATACGGCTCGTTTTCCAGGCAGAAATGCCACCACTCGCAGTCGAGAGGGCGGAAGCCGTTGCGCAGCATCACCCTTTGGAGCATCATGCGGTTTTCATACTGCTCGTCCGTGATTCCGCGGTAATCCGGGTGCGAGACCCTGCTGAACAGATCGAAGGGGCTGCCCATGTCCAGCTCCCTGCCGGTCTTCATGTCCAGCAGCGTCAGGTCGATCGCGCTGCCGCGGCTGTGGCTGGACTGTTTGGCGATATAGCCCTCGGAAAAGAGCGCCTGCTTTTCCAGCTCCGGGTAGAAATAGGGCTTCATACGGATATCCTGATCCTCGATGCCCCAGAGGACGAAGTGCCTGACCGCGCAGGCAGGCCGGTAGGCGTCGAAGACCTTCAGCCGATAGCCCTGCACGATCAGCTCGCTGCTCACGGCCTTGAGCGCGCGCGCCGCCTCGATGGTCAGCAGCGCGCAGGGCTCCTCATAGCCGTCGATGCGCTCGCCGATGAAGTTGTAGGTGGAGTAATAGCGGATCTCCTGCACGATCTGCGGCACATAGTCCGTGAGCAGCACAAAGCCCGAGGGATCCATGGTCGGATCGTTCCTGTATTCCGTTCTCATGCCTTGTCTCCTTCCCGCAGCGGCGGGAGCTCGTGGATGTCATAGGTGTCGAAGTAGATCTCAAAGGCCGTGTCCACATCTCCGGAGAGCTCGATCAGCGCGCCCGCCTGGAACATGGTCGAGAGGCTGCCGGAGGGCGCCTTCCACGCGGCGTTGGAGACCACCGTCACACGGTCCTCTCCCGCCTTTTCCGCGCGCAGGATCGCCTCCGCGCCGAAGAGCAGCGCGCCGGTGGCGATATGATAGTCGCTGGACACGATGGCCAGCTTGCTGACCTGCGGATACCGCTCGGCGAGGATATCAAAGGTGTAGATCGCGTTCTGCGCGGTCGTCAGGGAGCGGTCCTCCACGATCACGCGCGCGGGAGCGACGCCGTTTTCGATCAGCCATTTCGACATTTCCCGGGCTTCCGCGGCGGATTCGTTTTCGGCGGCCGTGCCTCCGCCGGTGCAGACGATCAGCGCGTTGGGATACTTCTCCGCGCTGCGCTGCGCGACCTTGAGCCGCTCGATCAGCTCGTCGCGCATGCTGCCGTCCGGCGCGAGCTGAAAGCCCAGCACGACGAGACAAAGCTCGTCGGTGTCCGGAAGACCGTCCGGGAGGACGTCGTAGTTGAGTTTCAGATCCGCATTGACGGCTCTCCACAGCGGCATGATGCGCGCCCAGCGCGCGGCGGCGTCCGCGTCGACGGCGCCCAGTTCTTCCAGCAGCGCTTCGATGTGCGCGTTCGCCTCGTCGCCGTAGCTGCCGTAATCCACGACCATCTCCTCGATGATCGTCTCGGGGAGCCTCTTCTCCTTTTCCTCCCGCTTCCCGCAGCCCGTACACGGGACGAGCAGGGAAAGCGCAGAAATGAGCGCGAAGACGCGCGTGAAGAGAGATCTTTTCATCCCTGTCTCCTCAGTAATTTGTCCGATCCATATGCATATAAGCGTCGAAGAGCTGCAGGCAGGCCTCCCGGTCGATGCAGACGAGATAGTCCGAGAAGGCCTCGCGTCCGCCGAAGAGCTCGTCGAAATCCTCGTCGCGGAAGCCGATGAGCTCGTTGTCCTCGATCGTACAGCCGTAATACACCCTGTCGATGTTCGCCCACAGGCAGGCGCACAGGCACATCGGGCAGGGCTCGCCCGTCGTGTACAGCTCGCAGCCGCTCAGATCGAAGGTACCGAGCTTCTGCCCGGCGTCCCGGATCGCGGAGACCTCGCCGTGGCAGGTCGGGTCGTTGTTCTTCAGCACCCGGTTGTGGCCCTGCCCGACGATCCTGCCGTCCTTGACGATCACGCAGCCAAAGGGGCCTCCGTGCTGACGGCTGATCCCGTCGAGCGCCTCGTCGATCGCGACCTGCATATATTCGTTGTCCGCCCGAATGTCGAACTCCGTCTGAACGTCTGTTTTTGCCGAGGCGCAGCCTGCTGCCGCCAGCATAAGCAGGAGCAGCCCGAGCGCGACGATGCGTCTGCGCGGTTTCATGGCATGTATTCCTTTCTTTCTGCAGATGCGGAAGACGGCTCCGCCGTGTCAGAACGACGGCGCCTGTTCTCTGATGCGGCGTTCTTTTTCCTGTACCGCTTTCGCCCTCTGCAGGATCTTTTCTTTCCAGTCGTCGTCCTGCGCATTGAGCTGATAGGTCTCGTAGCCATACTCTCTGCCCCAGGAGCAGACGACGCTTTCGTCGTCCACATGCAGGGATATCCGGTAACGGTTGGGCAGCTTCTGGGGCAGCGGGGAACTGTTGCCGCGCTGGACCTCGCGCAGGTGCCGCTCGCCGTTCACGATCCCGTCAAGGCGTACGCCGTAGCAGCGGAACAGCCGCCGGATATATTTCTCCGTGCGGAAGGACGAGGTGTAGATCCATACCTCATAGCCGAGCTCCTGCAGCGAGCGGATCAGCTCCGGCGTTCCCAGGCGCAGCCGCTCCCGGAAAATGCGGTTCAGCGGGAAAGGCAGCGGCGGCTCGGTCTTGTGCGTTTGGGGCGAGACGAAAAGCACCTCGTCCAGATCGAAGGAAACTCTCATGGCTGCTCGTTCTCTCCCTCGCCCTTTTCGATCGTCTCCACCGCGTCCATGACCTCTTTTGACCAGTCGGCGCTCTCGCCGCCGAGGGGGAAGTCGCGGAATTCCTTCGAGCCGCTGAAGATCTGCAGGACCGTTTCGTTGTCGATGTGGAGCGTGTACTGATACTTGTCCGTGATCTGCTTTTCGAGCTTTTTCCCCGCGTCGCCGGCCGCGTGAGCCCGCTTGCCGATCGCCGTGATGACGCCGTCGACCTGGACGTGGTATCTGCGAAACAGGTTCTGAATATAGTCTGTGGAATAGTACTGCGACGAGTACAGCCAGATATCATAGCCGTTTTTGGCGAGGAGATGGAACAGCGCCGGCACGCCCAGACGGATCCGTTCTTTATACAGCCGGCTCCACGGGAAGGGCAGCGGCCGTTCCAGCGGCGCTTCGCCCTCCCTGCGGAAGATCACCTCGTCGAGATCGATCGCCGCGCGCTTCGTATGCCGGGAATTCTCGAGGATCTTTTTTACGTCCTCCTCGTGCGTGAGGTTGACGACCCGGATCGGGATCTTCGCCTGTCCGGTCCGCAGCGCGGCAGCCCAGCGGTGATGCCCGTTGATGATCCGATATCCGTCCGGATGCGTCCGCTCGACGATGATCGGCTCGCCCTCGTAATAGTACTGGGATATCTTCAGCGCGTCCACATACTGCTGCTGGTACGCGGAGATGATCTTGTAATTCGGGCCGATCTGCGGGGAGCAGAACTCATCCTCCGGGTTGGGATGAAGATCGTCGCAGCGCGCCTCGCGGATCAGCAGGCGGCTCAGGATCCCGGTCTTGACCGGGAAACGGACGCCCTTGCTGTTCTCCACTTCCTGCGCCAGGTATTCATCAAAAAGCGATTTGCTTCCTGCCATGGTCCTTCCCTCCTGCGACGGAGCGCATTTTATGTCTCGTTATCCTGCGGTCGGGGCCTCCGAACAGCCCGCGGCCCGGGATAAAAACAATGATATGGTATTATATCACGATCCGGACCGGGCGGCAATTGTCTTCGCGGTCTGCGGCACTGTTTTTTTGCGCATGATAAAATCCCCGAAGCCCGTGAGACCCGGGCTTCGGGGATTTTGCCGTCAGGCGGGGCGCCTGTCAGTCTTTTTCGAACAGGCGCTTCTGCGCCGTCATGGAACGCACCTTGACCAGGATCTCGGCGCTCTTCTCGACCGTGTGCATCAGCCCGAAGGTGAGGTCGAAATCCTCGCCGGAGGCGAATATGCCGTGATGCGCCCAGATCGCCACGTCGTACTTCTTCATCAGCTCGCTCGTCGCCACGGCGATGTCGCGGCCGCTAGGGACCATCCAGGGCACCACGCCGACGCCGTCGGGAAAGACCACCGGGCACTCGGTCGCCATCTCCCAGAGCTCGCGGGTAAAGGCCTCGTCCGTCAGGGGCAGGACGAAGGTCAGCGCGATGGTGTTGGCCGGATGCGCGTGATAGATGACGCGGTGTCTGCCGTTCGTGGCGAGCATCTTGACCTCGTGGTTCATCAGGTGGCTGGGCAGCTCGCTCGTCGGGCGGCCGCCGTTCACGAGGCCCCAGCAGACGCGGTAGTTCTCGCCCTTGCCGTCGAGCTCGATGATGCAGAAGCTGTCCTCGGGCCTGATCGTCACGTTGCGGAAGTATTTGCCCGAGCCGGTGACGAGGAAGTACTCGCCCGCGAGCTTCGGCACGGAGGCGCCGATCGGTTTCCACTCGCCGGGTACGAGCTCTTCCTTCACGGATTCGATCTCCTCGGGCTTGACGCGGTAAGAGAAGACGTAAATTTGCGCTTCGTCTTGGTCATCTTTCAGATCAGATTTATTACAATCTTAAGCCGTCAGTAACCAAAAATCTTTGCTCCGGAAAACGTACTGTAGATTCATTGACTGAGGCTGATTTTTTGTTTAGTGCCCAGCAAAAAGGCGTTGATATGAAAATAGGAGTTGATATTGCATCTCTCGCATACAAAAAACAAGTTGATCAGATTGTGCTTATTGCCGGTGACAGTGATTTCGTTCCTGCCGCAAAATAAGCACGGCGGGAAGGTATTGATTTTGTGCTCGACCCTATGGGAAGTAGTGTAAGAGAAGACTTGTTTGAGCATATTGACGGTCTGCAATCATATTGGAAGACGATGTCAAAAAAATATGCAAAAGAGCAAACGGCAGCTTCTGCAACTACATAATACTAACTATTCCAATAATCTGTAATAAAAATGAGAGGAGACAATCCTCTCATTTTTGTATTATTGCAGAATGCTTGCTTGTAACAGTATAGCTTGCAAAAAGTGGACGCTTTATTATAAATAAAGCGTCCACTTATCGTGGCGCAGAAGGAGGGATTTGATCCACCTTGCGGTGCCCGAAAAATGCTGCGCGCGGCGGCGCTCGCTTGCATTTTTCGACCGCTGCGGAAATTGCTGCGTCTTTGCTGTATCCGCCCCCGGCGGCGCAAAGCCGCAATTCCACCTTGCCGCAGTTGCCGTTTGCGCGCCTCGGCGTAAAGCCTCAGCCCGCAAAGCGGCGCGGCTGCGGAAATTGCGTCTTTGCTGCATCCGCCCCCGGCGGCGCAAAGTCGCAATTCCCTCGCTCCGCTCGGGATCAAATCCGCTTTCCGATATAAAAAGGACCCCCACCGACGGTGGAGGTCCTTTTCATGGCGCAGAAGGAGGGATTTGAACCCTCGCGCCGGGTCTAAACCGGCCTACTCCCTTAGCAGGGGAGCCCCTTCGGCCTCTTGGGTACTTCTGCACGAAGAGCCGAAAACGCAGCGTCCCGGACGTTGCCCGAATATAGTAGCACAGGGCAGGGGGCTTGTCAAGCCTTTCCTGCCCTGCGCCGCGGCTCACTTTCCGACGCAGAAACGGCTGAAGATGCGCTCGGTCACATCCTCGCGCACCGTGCGGCCGTTCAGCTCGCCGATGGCGGCCATGGCGCCCTCGGTCTCGGTCAGAACGATGTCGGGCGTGGCGCCCGTGTCCAGCGCGTCGAGCGCGGCGCGCAGATGCTCCTGCGCGCGGCCGAGCGCCTCGGCCTGCCGGGCGTTGGTCAGAATGCCGCCGGCAGGCGTCTCGGGCAGCGGGAAGAGGCCTTTGATCGCCTCCCCGAGCGCTTCGATGCCCTCGCCGGTGAGAGAGCTGATGTTGACCGTCGGCAGCGCCGTGTCGATCCGCACGCCGCCGGAGAGGTCCTTTTTCGAGATCACGACGATGGCGCGCTTCGCCTTCTCCGCCGCCGCGATGACGGCGGCGTCCTCTTCGGTCGGCTCTTCGCTGCCGTCCACGACGGCGAGAACGAGCTCGGCGCGCTCGAGCGCATCACGGCTGCGCTCGACGCCGAGACGCTCCACCTCGTCGTCGGTCTCGCGGATGCCGGCCGTGTCGATCAGACGCAGACACAGCCCGCCGAGGACGAGCTTTTCCTCAATGGTGTCGCGCGTCGTGCCGGGGACGCGGGTCACTATCGCGCGCTCATAGCCGAGCAGCGCGTTGAGCAGCGAGCTTTTGCCCGCATTCGGGCGGCCGACGATCGCGGCGGGGATGCCGCCGCGCATCAGCCTGCCGCGCGCAAAGGTGGCGAGCAGCGAGGCGACCTCCTCCGCGGCATGCGCGATCTCCGCACGGTATTCCGCAAGACGGAAATCCTCGATATCCTCGTCCGGATAGTCGAGCACGGCGTGGTAGTGCGCGCTGATGTCGCCGAGCGAGGCGTAGACACCGTCCATACGAACGCCCAGGGCGCCCGCAAGCTGCGCCGCGGCGTTGCGGGCGCTCTCGGCGCTCTCGGCGTCGATCAGATCGGCCACGGCCTCGGCGGAGGAGAGCTCCATGCGGCCGTTGAGGAAGGCGCGCTTGGTGAACTCGCCGGGCAGGGCCTGGCGCGCTCCGAGCGCAAAGAGCTCGTCAAGCAGCGCGCGCAGCACAAGGGGCGAGCCGTGACATTGAAACTCGGCCGTGTCCTCGCCCGTATAGCTGTGCGGGGCGCGGCTGTATGTGCACAGGCACAGGTCCAGCAGCGCGCCGCCGCGGTCGAAAAGCTCGCCGTAGACGAGCGTGTGCGCGGGACAGTCCTGCAGCGCGACCCCCGCGCGGGGGCGGAAGAGCGTCCCGGCCAGCTCGACGGCGCGCTCGCCGGAGAGGCGCACGATCCCGATCGCGCTGATCTGAGCGCCGGTGGCGAGGGCGGCGATGGTGTCGGACATGGAAGTCACCTCACAGTTTTTCGATCAGCTCCGGCAGCTCGGTAAAGCGGCGGAGCGTGGCGTCGGGCCGCTCGGCCGTGCCGAAGCCGTAGGCGGCATGGATGAAGCCGCAGTGCGCCTCGCGGGCGGAGAGCTCGTCGGCATGCGTGTCGCCGACGTAAACGGCGTCGGCAAGCCCGTACTCGCGCCGGAGCAGGAGGAGGTTCCCGCTCTTGGCCAGTCCCGTCGCGCCCGCGCTCAAATACCCCTCGAACAGGGGCGCGAAGCCCGTGCTCTCGAGGAAGCTCTCGATATAGCCGCACTGGCAGTTGCTGACGATAAAGAGCCGGTGCGCACGCGCGAGCGTCCCGAGCGTCTCGCCGACGCCGGGATACAGCGCGGCGCCGTGCGCGGCGAGATAGGCGCACTCGTCCCCGGAGAGCGCGTCGAAAACCTCCCGCGCGTGTGCTCCGAAACGCGAGAAAAGCTTTCCGGCGATCTCGTCGGGCGTCATGCCCATGATCGAGCGCACCTGCTCGAGACTCGGCGAGCCGGTGCAGCCGTAGCGTCGAAAGAGCGAGAGCTGCCAGCTCCGGCGCACAGCCTCGCAGGAATCCCAGAGCGTACCGTCGATATCGAAGATCAGACTGGCCTGTTTCATACGGCCTCCTCTACGAAAAAAGCTCCCCGCAGGGGGAGCTTTTTGTTCCGCACAAGCGAGCGATCAATCCTTGCCCTTTTCGCTGCGCGCGAGGCGCGCGGCGTGCGCCGCCTCCTCGTCATAGCGCTCGGCCACATAATAGCCGAGGGAGAGCAGACTGTCGGAAAAATGGACGTTTTCGACGATCGTGGGACTGTTCGGCTCGGTCAGCTCGACGTTCGTGAAGTTCCAGATCGCGTTGATACCGTTGTCGCACAGCAGCTTCGCCACGGCGATGGCCGCCTCCTTGGGGACGGTGAGCACCGCAACGTCGATCCGGTTGCCGCGCAGGAAGTCCAGCAGCTCGTCCATGCTGCGCACCGGCACGCCGTTCGGGGAGGTCCCCACAACGGCAGGGTCAATGTCAAAGGCGGCGGCGAGCTCGAAGCCCCACTCGCTGAAGCAGAAGTTGTCCATCAGCGCGCGTCCGATGTTGCCCACGCCGATCAGGACGGCCTTGAAGCCCCGGTCCATCCCGAGGATCGAGGCGATCTCGTCGCGCAGGGCGGAGACGTTGTAGCCGTAGCCCTGCTGGCCGAACTCCCCGAAGCAGCTGAAATCCTGACGGATCTGCGAGGGGGTGAGGCCCAGCTGAGTACCGAGATTGAACGAGGAGATGCGGCTGACGCCACAGGCCTTGAGCTCGTCAAGCTTGCGCAGATAGCGCGGCAGACGGCGGATCACGTTGTTCGAGACCTTGATACGCTTCACGGCAGGATGGTCCTCCTTTGAGCGATTGTGATTCTTTTCTCAATATAACACGGGATCCCCGGTTTTTCAACACCGGCATGAAACAGCCCGGGCAGCGCCCGGACTGTTTCATGAGGGAGCCTATCCGTAGATCGCGCTTCGCAGCGTCGACCAGCTGCAGTCCGCCTGCACCATGTCGCTCTCCTCGCCGGAGAGGGAGATGAAGAAGACTTTTTCACCGTAAACGCTGACGAGCACCTGCGAGCTGACCCCGTTGAGATCGAAGCGCAGCAGGAAGCGATGGTCCGGCGTCCTGTCGGAGGGCAGATCGCCCTGCGTACCGACCAGCAGCCGCGAGAGCCGCGCGCCGCGGCCCTCGCCGCTGACGTCGACGATGTCGGCGGCGGTCTCCGGCTCCTCGGAGCGGGCGATGGCGATGGAGATCATCTCCTGCTCGCTCATCGTCGTGTCGGCGGCCGGGGCGGCGAAGGAGTCGCTGACGGGGATCGGCGTACCCTCCCGCTCCGTGGAATCGTCGTTGACGGCGGCCGGCGCCTCCATGGCGTATTCCGCCGGGGCGTTGTCATACACGGCGCCGGAGGCGGCGGACTCCGCCCGGGCTTCCTTGGCGGCCGTCGGAGCGGCCGCGTTGCTGCGGAGCAGGCGGGGCATGGCGAGCGCGCCGCCGAAGAGCACCAGCGCCGCGCAGGCGGCGAGGGCGAGCATCCTCGAACGCGTCCAGGGAGAGGGCTTTTGCCTGCGCAGCTCCTGCCGGCGCAGACGCGCCATGACGTTCTCGCTCAACTCCTCGGGCGGCTCGACCGTCCCGTCGGCCAGCATGTCGGAGAGAGAACAGAAGGCGGTATACACGGCGCGGCATTCCGCGCACTCGCGCGCATGGGCGGCCAGCTCCTCGCCTTCCTCGGCGGAGAGCTCGCGGTCGATCAGACGGCTGATCAGCTCCTGATAATAGGCGCAGTCCTTCACGGCGTGTCACCTCCTTCCGCTTTTGCAGACGAAAACGGAAGGGAAATGTTCCCGTCCTCGGCGAGGAATTCGCAGAGCTTTTTGCGGGCGCGGAAAATGCGGGATTTCACCGTGCCGCTCTCGATCGAGAGCACGCGGCCGATCTCCTCGTAGCTCAAACCCTGCAGCTCGCGCAGCAGCAGGATCTTGCGCTGCTCCTCCGGCAGTGTGTTCAGACCGCGCTGCAGCGCGTCGCGCGTGAGCCTGCGCTCAAACTGGCGCTCCGGCGCGTAGCGTTCGTCACGGATCTCGCGTTCCGCCGAGCCGCTCTCGCCGTCGTCGACGGAAAGGGAGTCCTCGGCGCGCCGCGAGCGGCTGCGCAGGAAATCCAGACAGGTGTTGGAGACGATCCGGTACAGCCAGACGGAGAATTTGCTCTCACCGCGGAAGCTGTGCAGCGAGTTGTAGACCTTGAGAAAGGAATCCTGCGAGATATCCAGCGCGTCCTCGCGGTTGCCGCTCATGCGCAGCGCGAGGTTGAACACGCTTTTCTCGTATTCCCTTACGATCGCTTCAAAGGCGTTGACGTCGCCGTCGAGCACGTCCTGTATGACCGCAAGGATCTCTTCTTCCGTCAAGGGCTCTCACCCCTTTCTCGGCGATGCTGCGTTTCAGCGCAGATCGCGTTTCATGTCTTTTGCAAGCCTGCGGACGTCCGCAAGCGTTTCCACATGCGTCAGCGCCGCGCGGTAGGCGGCGGAATGGGCCACGCCCCGCAGATACCAGGGCAGATGGTGCCGCGCCTCGAGGCAGGCGGCGCGCTCGCCCTGTACGGAGGCGAGCAGCTCGATCTGCCGCACGGCGTCGTCGATGCGCGCGGCAAAGGGCGGGGGATCGGGGACCGGCTCGCCGGCGAGGGCGGCGTTGGCGCGCTCGAAGATCCAGGGATCGCCGAAGCTGCCGCGTCCGATCATCGCGCACTGACAGCCGGTATAGCGCAGGATATGCACCGCGTCCCCGGCCGAGAAGATATCGCCGTTGGCGAACACCGGGATCCTCACCGCGGCGGCCACGTCGCGGATAACGTCCCAGTCGGCCCGCCCGGCGTACATCTGCGCGCGCGTGCGGCCGTGCACGGTCAGGGCGGCGGCCCCCGCGCTCTCGCAGACGCGGGCGAAGTCCACGGCGTTGACGCTGCCGAGGTCGTAGCCCTTGCGGAACTTGACCGTGACGGGCCTGTCGACGGCTTTGACGACGGCCTCGACGATGCGCCCGGCGAGCGCGGGGTCCCGCATCAGCGCCGAGCCGTCGCCGCTCCTGACGATCTTGCCGACGGGGCAGCCCATGTTGATGTCGAGGATATCCGCCCCGGAGAGCTCGAGCGCGCGCTGCGCGCCCTCGGCCATGATCTCCGGCTCGTGGCCGAAGATCTGCACGGCGGCGGGGTGCTCGTCCGGCGGCATGTACAGCAGCGCCTTTGTCTTCTCGTCGCCGTAGTGCAGAGCCTTCGCGCTGACCATCTCGCTGACCGTCAGCGCCGCGCCTTTTTCGCGGCACAGCGCACGGAAGGCAAAATCCGTCACGCCAGCCATCGGCGCGAGCGCGAAGGCGCCGCGCAGCTTGACGCCGCCGATGCTTACCATTGCAGGTCCAGCCCGACGGGGCAGTGGTCCGAGCCCATGACCTCGGGCAGGATGAAAGCCTCCCTGATCTTGCCGCGCAGCCGGTCGGAGACCAGGAAATAGTCGATGCGCCAGCCGACGTTCCGCTCCCGCGCGGCGGCGCGGTAGCTCCACCAGGAGTAGGCGTCGCGCCGGTCGGGATAGAGCGAGCGGAAGGTGTCGGTGAAGCCGCTTTCGAGCAGCTCGGTGAATTTGCCGCGCTCCTCGTAGGAAAAGCCCGCGTTGCCGATGTTTTGCTTGGGGTTCTTCAGGTCGATCTCCTCGTGCGCGACGTTCATGTCGCCGCAGACGACGACGGGCTTCTTCGCGTCGAGCGAGAGCAGGTAGGCCCGGAAGCAGTCCTCCCAGTCCATACGGTAGTCGATGCGCTTGAGGCCGTCCTGCGCGTTGGGCGTGTAGACGCAGACAAGGTAGAAGTCCGCGTATTCGAGCGTGACGGCGCGGCCCTCGTGGCTGTGCGCCTCGACGCCGATGTTGTATTTCACGGACAGAGGATGGTGCTTCGTGAAGATCGCCGTGCCGGAGTAGCCCTTCTTTTCGGCGTAGCACCAGTAGCTCTCGTAGCCGGGAAAGTCGATGTCGATCTGTCCCTGCTGGAGCTTGGTCTCCTGCAGACAGAAGAAGTCCGGCGAAAGGGCGAGGAAGATCTCGTCGAAGCCCTTGCCGCGCGCGGCGCGCAGTCCGTTGACGTTCCAGGAAATAAATCTCATGCCCGCTCCTTTTTCGCGTTCGTCTCGACGCTCTCCTCGTAGCCCCGCGCGTCGCACAGCGAGGCGTTGCGCAGCCGCGGCACCTCGCCGTCGTCCAGGGTCTTTGTGCCGGCCGCCTTCACGGCGACCAGGCGGTTGATCTTCAGCCCCTCGGCGACGAACTTCGCCTCGTAGCCGGTCAGGATGCCGGTAAGGCCGTTCGCGTGCAGATCGTGCGTGACGTCCCGCAGCGTCCAGCCCTCGGCAGAGAACTGATTGAGCGACCAGTCGAAGAGGGGCGTGTTGTCGGTCTTGAACCACAGCTCGCCGCCCGCGGCGAGGACGGCGGCATAGCGCCGCAGGAAGTTCGGCGCGGTCAGGCGCAGCTTGGCGTCGCGGCTCTTCGGCCAGGGGTCGGGGAAGTTGAGATAGATCCGACCGACCTCGCCGGGGGCGAAAAGCCCGCCGAGCATGCCGACGTCGCCAAGGATGAAGCGGATGTTCCGCAGCTCCCGCGCGCGCGCAAGCTCCATGGCCATGACGAGCGCGCTCGGATCGCGCTCAACGGCGACGAGCAGCGTCTCCGGCGCGGCCTCGGCCGCGTCCGCCGTGAAGCGGCCTTTGCCGCAGCCGAGCTCGACCTCCACGGCCGCATAGCCGCCGAAGGCCTCGCGCCAGCGGCCTGCGTATTCCTCCGGCCGCTCGACGAGCTGACCCGCGCAGCGCTCCAGCCGCGCGTCGAGATTGGGTTTTCTTCTCATCCGCAAGGAAATCACGCTCCAATCCTATCTGATCCAGCATACCACATCGCAGAGCAAACATCAAGCGCCGCCTCTGTGAGGCGGCGCTGTACGGTCGTGTTATTCCTCCGGCCGCTCTTCAAGTTCAAAGCGGTATTTCTGCCGGATCTGCGGGTATTTCGCGTGGTCGACCTCGGAGAGGAACATGTCCAGCGGGCGCACGTAAAGTCCGCCCTCGCCGTAGAGGGGGCTGTATACCATCAGCTCCTCGCCTGTCTCGCTGTGCTTCGCGACGCCGACGATCATGTAAAGATAGAGATCGGACGCGGGATCGACGGTCTCGCGCTTGAAGTGACGCACGATGTCGCCGGTTTTGAATGCTCGTTCTTCCATCGTTTTTCCTCCTTATTTCCCGTCGGGGAAGCTCGTGAAGGCCGTGCGGTCAAGGACCGGAGCGCCCATGCGTTCCCTGCCGTCGGCGAGAGATTTGAGCAGAAAGGCCATGCTGCGGCCGAGGTTGCGCATGGTCTGCAGCCCTTCGAGATCCTTTTCCACATCCGCGGCGGTGAAGCCGTGCACGCTGTTCCAGTAGGTCGAGGAGGCCACGTGCATGCCCGCGATCGTGAAGTATTTGTTCAGCACGTCGAAAGCGCTTGCCGCGCCGCCGCGGCGGCAGCTGACGACGGCCGCGCCGACCTTGTTCTGCAGCGTGCCTTCGGAGGAGTAAAACAGACGGTCCAGAAAAGAGATCAGCGTGCCGTTGGGCGAGGCGTAGTACACGGGACTGCCGACGAGCAGCCCGTCCGCCTCCCGCAGCTTCGCCGCGGCCTCGTTGACCAGGTCGTTCTGCACGCACGCGCCGGTCCTGTGGCAGACGCGGCAGGCGAGACAGCCGCTGATCTTCGCGCTGCCGACCTGCAGCAGCTCGGTCTCGACGCCCTCGGCGTTCAGGGCCGCGACGACCTCGTCAAGCGCGCGGGCCGTGCAGCCGTGAACGTGCGGGCTGCCGTTGATGACTAAAACCTTCATGGTGATCTCTCCTTGCTTTTTTCTCCATCATAGCATAGAAAAGAAAAAAAAGCAAAGCCCCGGACACGTCCGGAGCTTTGCTGTCAAACATAAAGGAGAACGGGCAGGGCGAAATGCGGGGACGGAACGCCGGCGGCGTACCGCCCGGCGCCCGCTTCAGAGCAGGCCGCCCTTTTCAAAAAAGTCCTCGACGGAGAGGAGCCCCGCCGCCTTGTCCTCCAGCTTGTGGTTGAGGCGGCTCTTTTCGATCGGCACGTTGTGTCCGGAGTCCACGCCCTCGCGCATCTCGGCGATGAGCTTGGAGAGATAGTAGGGGTTCTCGAACATCCGCCCGTAGAGTACGATCTTGCCGGGATCAAGCGCGTAGATCACGCCCTTGAGCGCCGCGGCGAGCGTCTCTGCCGCGCGGTCGACCAGCGCGGCGATCTCGCCGTCGCCGCTGCGCGCGGCCTCAAAAACGTCCTCGAGATCCAGCGCGCCGCGGCCGCGTCCCTCCGCGAGACGCCCGAGGATCGGCGCGCGGCCCTCGTCGAGCAGCGCGAGCGCATCCTGCACCATCGCGCTCGGCGAGGCGATCGTTTCGAGACAGCCGCTCTTGCCGCAGGAGCAGGGCTTTCCGCCGCGCCTGACCACGGGGATGTGGCCGATCTCGGCGCACTGTCCGGAGCTGCCGAGCCAGATCTGCTCGCCGATCGCAAAGGAGGCGCCGATGCCGGCCTCGCAGCGCAGGAAGAACTGGCTGGAGAGCTCGTGGTCGCCGGAGAGGAACATCTGCGCGGCAAAGAGCGCGCGGACGTTGTTGTGCATCAGGCAGGGCAGGCCGGTCAGCTCTTCGACGCGCTGGCAGACCGGATAGTCCGCGGCGTCGAGCGCGCCGAAGCTGCTGCGGACGACGCGTCCGTCCGGCGAGAGCACGCCGCGCATCGCGACGCCGACGGGGAGCATGCGCTCCCGCTCCAGACCGTGCTCGGCGCACAGCTCCATGAGACGGCGGCAGAGCATGGCGACGCTCTCGTCCGCCGGCGCGCGCACAGGCAGGGGGATCGACTCGTCAAACAGGACCGAGCCGTCCAGCCATACGGCCGAGACGACGGCCTGACGCAGGTTGATGAAAATACCGGGCGCCACGCGGGCGCGGGAATTGAGCTCGACCATGACCTCACGGCGGCCGACGCCGCTGCCGGGCAGGAGACTGCCTTCGGTCAGCAGACCCTCGGCGATCATCTCGCCGACGATCTTCGTGATGGCGGCGGGCGTGAGCTTGATGCTCTCCGAGAGGCGCTTGCGCGACATGCTGCCGCGCTCGTGCAGGATGCGCAGAGCCGCGCTGCGGTTCGTGCGCTTGACGCCCATCATATTGTCGCCTTCATAGGGCATTTGTCTCACCCCCGTTGCAGTTCAGCGGCGCAGGTCCCTGACGCGGTGCTCATGGTGATGGAGGCTGCGGTGCCGCAGCTGATCGTCCGGCGTGTTCTCCTCGCGGTGAAGGCGGCTGCGCAGCAGGATCACCGCCGCGCCGAGCAGCACGACCAGGATGCCGATCGCTTTTTTCATCGTCAGCTCCTCGCCGAGGAAAGTCACGCCGATGAAGCAGCTGACGATCGGCATCAGCAGCAGATAGAGCTTGACGATCCAGACCTCATAGTGCTTGAGGTTGCGGTAGTAGAAGAAGTAGATGCCGGTCTGCGCGAGGCCGCCGAGCAGCACCAGCCACCAGAAGCCGCGCAGCGTGCCCGGCGCGGGCAGACGCAGATCGCCCGCGAAGGAGGCCGCGAAGCCGAAGAGGACGAGCACGACGAAGTTGTTGTAGTACGAGATCATGTCGGCGTCCTCGCGGTAGCGCTCCTGCGCCGTCTTGATGATAAAGGCGTTGGCGGTGACGCACATCGCGCTGAGAATGAAGAAAAGGTCGTGCGCGTTGAAGCGCATGCCGGAGAAGTCCACCCCCAGCACGAGCAGCACGCCGAAGAGCATGACGAGCGTGCCGACCCAGTCGGAAAGATAGAGCTTCTTGTGATAGAGGATCACGGTCACGAGATTGACCATCAGCACGTCGGTCTTGAGAAGGGCCGTGCCGGTGCTCAGGCTGCCGCCCTGGTAGCCGAGATTGGCAAACACGTCCAGCAGGAAGCCGAACAGGCCGATCAGCAGCAGGATATACACGGCCTTGCCTTGGTGGAACAGACGCCGGAAGTTCCCGTCGAGCAGCAGCTGCGCGGTGAGGAACAGCAGCGCGGCGCTGCGCAGCAGGAAGCCCGCCAGGAAGGGCGAGCCCGTCGCGGCCACCATGACCTTGGACACGGCGTAGTAGATCGACCAGGAGACGACCATCGCGCCGATCATGCCCGCGTTTTTC
Source organism: Oscillospiraceae bacterium (assembly GCA_902761055.1). Lineage (GTDB taxonomy): Bacteria > Bacillota > Clostridia > Oscillospirales > Oscillospiraceae > Limivicinus. The sequence continues at coordinate 99,233 of CACWIS010000005.1, read as the reverse complement.
AGACCAGCTTTCATTTCAGCGCTTCAAACATCCTCCGCAGCGCGTCCTCGTCCATGCGGACGGGGTTGTTGTTCATCAGAGGATGCGCGGCGCAGTCGCGGCAGAGCTTGCCGAGATCGACCTCGCCGAGATCGGAAAGGCGCGTGCGCAGCCCGCCGAGCGCCTTGAGCGCGGCGATGCGCTGCGCGAGCTCTTCGGTATCCTTCAGCCCGACGGCGCGGCAGAGATACTCCAGCCGCTCGTCGGCGTTGATGCGCACGAGAGAGTCGAGCGTGAAGGCGCAGGCCTCGCCGTGCGGCAGGTGGTAATCCTCGGAGAGGGGATAGCTGCAGGCGTGGCTGGCCGCGGTCTTGGGCAGCGCGAAGGACAGGCCGCCGAGCAGCGCGGCATAGGCCATGTTGGCGCGCGCTTCCCGGTTCGAGCCGTCGCGCCAGGCGGTCTCGAGGTTCGAGAGGATGATCCGCACGGCCTCGATGGCCATGAGATCGGAGATCGGCTGATGGTTGCGGCTCCAGTAGCCCTCCAGGGCGTGGGCCAGCGCGTCGAGGCCGGTGTTCATCGTCGTGCGCGGCGGCACGGTGCTCGAGAGCAGCGGGTCGACGATCGCGGCGCGGGGCATGAAGACGGGGTTGTTGATCGTCTTCTTCTCCGTGCCGTGCGACACGACGGAGACCTGCGTGACCTCGCTGCCGGTGCCGGCGGTGGTCGGCACGGCGATGATGTTCAGCCGCTCGGCGGGGAAGGGGCGCACGCCGCGGTAGTACTCCAGCGGCTCGCCCTCGCCGAGCGTGACGGCCGCGGCGAACTTCGCGGTGTCGAGCGAGCTGCCGCCGCCGATGCCGATGACGGTGTCCGCCTGCAGCTTGCGGCACAGGCGCACGGTCTCCTCGATGCCGCTCAGCTGCGGGTTCTGCTCCACGCCGCCGAACACGCCGACGATCGCGTCGAGCCTGCCGCGCAGCGCCTCGGCCTCCGGGGCGAAGTGCTTTCCGCAGGCGACGACGCAGCGCTTCGCGCCGAGCTCGTCAAGGATCTCGCCGAGAGAGGCGAATTTCCCTTCGCCAAAATAGATCCTGACCGGCTGGGAATAAACGAAATCACTTGCCATAGACGGAATCCTCGATCGCGGCGACCTGCACGGCAAACTTCTTCATGTTCTCCTTGCGCCAGTCCTCGAGATCCTGGCACCAGGCGGTGGCGAGGAAGGTCTTGACCATCTCCACGGCCATCTCCGGGCCGACGATCCAGCCGCCCATGCACAGGACGTTGGCGTTGTTGATCGCGCGGGCCATCTTGGCGCTGTACACGCCCTCACAGGCGACGGCGTAGACGCCCTTGAACTTGTTGGCCACGACGCTCATGCCGGCGCCGGTGCCGCAGATCAGCACGGCCTTGTCATACGTGCCGCTCTGCACCAGCGGGGCGACCTTGTTCGCCACGGCGTAGTAGGGCACGACGTGGTCGAGATCCTGCGTGCCGAGGTCGTCAAATTCGACGCCCGCCTCGACGAGCCAGGCCTTGACGGCTTCCTTCGCGGAAAAGCCGGATTTATCGCTGCCGATCGCAATCTTCATGGTGAATACTCCTTTTCATTGGGAAACGCCGATTGCATACGGATCGGCGTTTCCTGGTCTTGTTTTGTTTGTTTTTTACTTGGCGGCCGCGGCCTTCTTCGCCGCGGCGCGGATGTCTTCCTTCGTCAGGCCCATGGCCTCGCGCAGGTAGGGGATCTTGCCGACCTCGCCGAAGCGGTCGGCGACGCCGAGAGCGCTGACGGGGATGCGCTCGAGCGCGAGCGCCTCGCACACGGCCGAGTGCAGACCGCCGACGATGTTGTGGTTCTCCACGGTCAGCACGGCGCCGGTCTTGCGGGCGGAGGCGATCACGGTCTCGCGGTCGATGGGCTTGATGGTGTGGACGTTGACGACCTCGACGTCGAGCCCCTCGGCGGCAAGCTCGTCGGCGACGTCGATCACGTCGCGGGTGAACATGCCGGAGACGAAGATCGTGAGGTCCTTACCCTCGCGCAGCGTGTCGGCCTTGAAGAGATCGAAGCGGTAGCCCTCGCCGAAGACGTCGGGCGTGACCTTGCGGAACAGACGCATGTACACGGGCCCGTAGTAGTCGTTGAGCACGGGCATCGCGGCGCGCAGCTGGGTCTCGTCGACCGGCTCGAAGATCACGACGCCGGGGATCGAGCGCACGACGCCGATATCCTCCATGCTCATGTGCGTGCCGCCGTTGAGCTCGGCGGAGATGCCGGGGTCGGTGCCGACGATCTTGACGTTCTGCTTGGCGTAGGAGATGGAGATGGCGATCTGGTCGCAGATGCGGCGCGTGGCAAAGGGAGTGAAGCTCTCGATCCAGGGCTTGAAGCCGTAGCTGGAGAGACCGGCGGCGATGGAGGCCATGTCCTGCTCGGCCACGCCGCAGTCAAACATCTGCTCGGGGAAACGCTCGTACAGCTTGCGGGTGCCGCTGGCCTTGGCCAGGTCGGCGTCGAGGACGACGACGTGACGGTCTTCCTCCATGAACTTCGCCAGACATTCGGCGTAAGCAGCTCTCATTTCCATTGTATCAGTCCTCCCCTCTGATCTCGCGGATGGCGGCCTCGGCCTGCTCCTCGCTGATGTTGGTGTTGTGGTTGCCGGCGCCGAGCTCCTCGATCCACTTCACGCCCTTGCCCTTGACGGTGTTGAGAATGACCATCGTGGGCTTGCCGCTGCCGCGGAAGCTCTTGGCCTTGCGTACGGCGGCGAGGACCTCGTCGACGTCGTTGCCGTCGACCACGTCGATGACATTCCAGCCGAAGGCGGCCCACTTGTCGCACAGAGGCGCAATGTCGTTGACCTTCGCGACGGTGTCGTCGATCTGCAGCTTGTTGTAGTCGGTGAAGCCGACAAGGTTGTCGAGCTTCTTGGACGCGGCGAACATGGCCGCCTCCCAGACCTGGCCTTCCTGGGACTCGCCGTCGCCGACGAGGGCGAAGATCGTGGCGCCGTCCTTCTCCAGCTTCGAGCCGAGCGCGACGCCGACGGCGCAGGAGAAGCCCTGGCCGAGGGAGCCGGTGGTCATGTCGATGCCGGTGGTGAGGTTCATGTCGCAGTGGCTGGGCAGGTGCGTGCCGCCCCGGTTGAGGGTCAGCAGCTCGCTCTTGGGGAAGTAGCCGCGGTTGGCCAGCGTCGCGTAGACGGCCGGGCCGGCGTGGCCCTTCGAGCAGACGAAGCGGTCGCGGCCTTCCATCTTCGGGTTGGCCGGGTCGATGTTCATCTCTTCGTAATACAGCACGGCGAGCAGTTCTACGATGGAGAGGCAGCCGCCGATGTGACCCACGCCGAGATGGCCGATGCAGGTCATGATATCGCAGCGGATATCCTTGCAAATGGCTCTAAGATCGTTGTTCAAGGTGATCGTCCTCCTGATTTGATTAAAAGGTTTAACTAAATCAGATTGTAATGCATGGACATGGCTTTGTCAAGGGAGAACAGGGAAAAGAGAAGAAAAACTTTTTCGCATTCCCTGTTGACATCACGGCCGGCGGACGCTATGATGTTTCACAGAGTTTATTAAATAATTCGGAGGTTTTTATGAGAGCTTTCTCCCCCGTTTACATCCCGGTCGGCGTGCCGACCTTCCATCTCGAAAGCGCCCAGCGGCAGTTCGAGCTGTCCGCCGAACTGCTCCGCGGCGTCGACGAGCGCTTCGCCGTGCCGGAGAAAATGCTGCTTTCGCTCGACGATCTGCGCGCGTATCTCGATACGCTCTCGCCCGATCTGATCGTCTTTCAGAACCTGACCTTCGCCAACGCCGCCTACATGTCCGAGGTGCTGCGCCGCTTTGACTGCCCGATGCTGCTCTGGACGCTGCGCGAGCCGGTCATCGACGGCGGGCGCCTGCGCCTCAACTCCCTCACCGGCGCGTACAGCGCGGCGAACACGCTGCGCGCCTTCGACGATCGTCCCTTCGCCTATCTCTTCGGCTCGCCCGAGGAGGAGCGCGTGCGCGAGACGATCGGGAACGTGACGAAAGCCGCCCGGCTCAAGCACGACATGCGCGGCCTGAAAATGGCCGCCGTCGGCCACACGCCGCAGGGCTTCGGCTTCGGCCGCGCGCTCGACGCCGAGCTGATGAACGCCTTTGGCGTCGAGCTCGAGGCGATCGAGGCACGCGAGCTGATCGAGAAGGCCGGGGGCTATTCGGACGAGGAGTGCGCGGCGTATCTCGAAAAGACCGCCGCGGCGACCTGCGGCCTGGACAAGACGCCGGAGAAAAACCGTCTCGACCACGCGCGGCTGCTCAAAGCTTACAGCGACTACGTGCGCGACCGCGGCGTCGGCGCGCTGGCCTCCCGCTGCTGGCCGGACTTCTTCACGGCCTTCGGCACGCCGGTGTGCACGGTGCTCTCGATGCTCAACGACGAGGGCGTGGCCGCCGCCTGCGAGGCCGACGTCTACGGCGCGCTGTCGATGTGGATCGGTATGCAGCTGAGCGGCGAGCCGGTCTTTTTCGGCGATCCCGTCTCCCTCGACGAGGGCGAGAACACGATCACCTTCTGGCACTGCGGCGCGGCGGCCTGCTCGCTGGCGCGCAGGGATACCGGCGCGGTCGTCGGCGTGCACCCCAACCGCAGGATCGGCCCGGCCATGGACTTCGGCTGCGAGGCCTTCCCGGACGCGACGGTCTTCCGCATCGGACGCGAGCCGGACGGCTTCTTCCGCTTCTTCCTCCTTGAGGGCGAAGCGCTCGACAAGCCCAAGCAGTTCATCGGCACCTCCATCGTCGTGAGGACCGACAACGGCGCGCGCGAGATCGTCGAGGAGAGCGTGAAGGCCGGCTTCGAGCCGCACTTCGTCGTGATCCGCGGCCGTCACGCCGCCGCGCTCGAGGCGCTGGCGGAGATGTACGGCTTCGAGGTCTGCCGTTACTGACCGGACAGGATCGGACAAACAGGGCCGCTGCCCCGCGCAGCGGCCCTGTGTTCATGCGGGGACCGTTCAGCCCCCCGCTCCCGCGCCTGCGCGGGCAGGGCGGGAAGCGCCCGGTTCACGGCTCTTTTTCCATGCTCAAAGGGAGGCGGGGCCGCTTCCTTTTTCGAGCGGCGGGCCGCTTTCTTCCCCGGCGGCTCATTTCTGCGTTGACTTTTGCCGGGAGGCTGTATTATGCTGTGAAGCGCAAAGGAGGGAAGCGGCGTGAAAAAGGAATCGAAGATCGGCGCGGTGCTCACCGCGATCATCGAGATCGTCTGGGCCGGGCTGCTGTGGCTGCTGTGCTCGCTGCCCGTCCTCACGCTCGGCGCGGCCTCGACGGCGCTGTACTACGCCGTCGTCAAGTGCATCCGGCACGAGCGCGGCAACCTGACAAAGAGCTTTTTCGCCGCCTTCCGGCGCGAGTTCAGACAGAGCACGCTGCTCTGGCTGATCCTGCTCGCCGCCGCGGCGCTCTTTGCGGCGGACAGCTGGGGCTTCGGCATGATGGGGGCCAAGCCGGTGTTCGGCATGATCGGACGCATGCTGCTGCTGATCCCGCTGGCGCTCTTTCCCTGGCTCTTCGCCTTTATCTCACGCTTTTCCAACACGATCGGCGGGACGCTGAAATACTGCGGCTATCTCGCGCTGCGCCACATCGGCGCGACGCTGCTGATGACGGCGGAGCTCGTCGCTTTTCTGGTCGTCGTCTGGCTGATGCCGGCGATCCTCCCGCTGCTCCCGGGGCTCTTCTGCCTGCTGCTGAGCCTGCACATCGAGCCGGTCTTCAAGCCCCTGACGGCCGACAGCACGAGCACGGACGGGGACGACTGGTTCAACGAATAATACAGATAAGAGGTACGCCATGCTTTCGATCCACACCACCTGGGACAGCTTCCGCCTCTCCCTCAACGGCATAGAGATTCTTTCCCACACGCCGCAGCGCCCGGCGCTCTTCCTCGGCTGCGGGGAGGAGACGATCACCATGTACCGCGGCAACTTCGACGTGTCCGACCGCGTCTCGGAGCGCGTGCCGCTGCACTTCGTCTCGTTTGAAAACGGCGAGGCCCGCTTCACGAGCGGCGAGCTCGCGGGAGACTACGTGCTGACGGTCGAGGAGCGGGACGGGCTCGTCTTCCTGCGCGGCAGCACGGAGGACGCGCGCTTCAACCGCCTGTATCTGCGCTTTCCCGCCGAGGCGGACGAGCACGTCACGGGCGGCGGCGAGCAGTTCTCCTGTCTCGATCTGCGCGGGAGGAGCTTCCCGATCTGGACGCGCGAGCAGGGCGTGGGCCGCAACAAGCTTACCGAGATCACGCGCCTGGCCGACTGCAGCGACGGCGGCGGCGGAGACTACCACACGACCTTCTTCCCGCAGCCGACTTTTCTCTCCTCGCGCCTGTACTTCGCGCATCTGGAGAACTACGAATACAGCGAGCTGGACTTCCGCGACGCGCGCTTCCACGAGCTCGCGCTGTGGTCGACGGCGCTCTCGCTCGTGCTTGGCGCGGGGGAGAGCCTCCGCGAGCTGCTCGGCAGGCTGACGGAGCTGCTCGGCCGCCAGCCCGCGCTGCCCGACTGGGCGATGCGCGGCATCTGGCTCGGCGTACAGGGCGGAACCGAGCGCGTGACGGAGCTGCTGGAGCGCTGCCGCAGAGGCGGCATGGAGATCCCCGCGGTCTGGATCCAGGACTGGGAGGGCAAGCGCGTGACCTCCTTCGGCAAGCGCCTGCAGTGGGACTGGCGCTGGAACCGCGAGATGTATCCCGGCCTTGACGCCGTGATCGCCTCCGACCCGGACACGCGCTGGATGGGCTACATGAATCCCTATCTCGTCGAGGGCGGCGTGCTCTTCGGCGAGGCGAAGGAAAAGAGCTATTTCGTCAAAAACCGGGAAGGAGAGGACTACCTCTTCGACTTCGGCGAATACGACTGCGGCGTGGTCGATCTGACGATGCCGGAGGCCTTCGCGTGGTACAAGGACGTCGTCAAAACGAATCTCATCGGCCTGGGCTTCCGCGGCTGGATGGCCGATTTCGGCGAGTATCTGCCCGCCGACGCGGTCTGCTTCGGCGGCTGCGGCATGGAGGAGCACAACGCCTGGCCGATGCTCTGGGCGAAGTGCTGCCGCGAGGCGGTCGAGGAGTGCGGCCTGCTGGGCGAGTGCGTGTTCTATATGCGCGCAGGCGCGGCCGGAAGCCAGCGCTACGCCACGCTCGTCTGGGCGGGGGACCAGTGCGTGGACTGGAGCGAGGACGACGGCCTGCCCTCTGTCGTCACGGCGGCGCTCACGCTCGGCATGAGCGGCTATGGGCTGCACACCTGCGACGCGGGCGGCTACACGACGCTGTTCCATCTCAAACGCGACGCCGAGCTGCTGCTGCGCTGGCTGGAGTTCGCCTGCTTCACGCCCGTCATGCGCACGCACGAGGGCAACCGCCCGGACAGCAACGTCCAGCTCTATTCGAGCGAGGAGATCATCGAAAAGGCGGCGCGTCTGTCGAAGCTGCACACGGCGCTGCTGCCCTATATGAAGGAGTGCGTGCGCCTCAACAGCGAGACGGGCGTCCCGGTCATGCGGCCGCTCTTCCTCGACGATCCGGCCGACGCGCGCGCCTGGGCGCGGGAGAACTACAGCTACCTCCTCGGCGAGGAGCTGCTCGTCGCCCCGGTCGTGGAGCCGGGCGCGGCGGCGCGGACGCTGTATCTGCCCGCGGGCAGCTGGGTCCACCTCTGGAGCGGCGAGCGCTTCGCGGGCGGCGACGCGACGGTCCCCGCGCCGATGGGCTTCCCGCCGGTCTTCTTCCGCGAAGGCTGCGCCCACGAGGCGCTGTTCCGCAGGCTCGCAAAGGATTTTGGTTAAAATGGTTAAATAAAGCGCCCCGGGGAGCCGGTTTGCGGACTCTCCGGGGCGCTTTTTATACAAGATGCACAAAAACACCGGGGGAAAATCTATATATTCGTGAGACGGCGAGGGCTTTACAAAATGCCAAAAGACCCGTATAATCAAGCTGTAAAGCCGCAAGGCGTTTTTTTGCGGCAAAATATTTAACGCTGTTAATTAAAGGCCCGGCGAGACCGGACCGAAAAAGGAAAAGGAGAGAACACATGAAAAAAGCACTTGCTCTGCTGCTTGCGCTCTGCATGATCTTCGCGCTCTGCGCCTGCGGCCAGCAGGCGGCTCCGGCTCCCGCCGCCGAGAAGCCTGCCGAGGCTCCCGCCGCCGAGGCCCCCGCCGCCGAGGCTCCCGCCGCTCCCGCGGAGGAGATCGTCATCAACTTCCCCAGCGTCTGGGTCGGCACCGACTCCAAGGCCCCCTACATGGAGAAGCTGATCGCGCAGTTCAATGAGGAAAACGCCGGCTCCATCAAGGTCGTCGTCGAGGAGCAGACCGACTACCAGGCTGCCCGCGACAAGCTGCGCACCACCATCACCACCGGCAACACCCCCGACCTGTGCATCCTCGATACCACCTATGACATCAAGGCCTACACCACCTCCGGCAAGTTCATGGACCTGAGCCCGTACCTCGCCGAGGGCTGGGGCCAGGACTTCACGGACGGCGCCATTGACGCCTGGAGCGTCGACGGCAAGGTCTGCTTCCTGCCCTTCGAGTCCGCTGTCTTCACCCCGATCTACAACACCAAGATCTTCAACGAGATCGGCTGGGATCACTTCCCCGCCACCTATGACGAGTTCTTCCAGTTCTGCAAGGACGCCAAGGCTGCCGGCTACAACGCCATGGGCCAGATGGCCGGCGAGAACGGCTGGAGCTCCATGCTGTGGTACTCCCTGATCGTCGAGGCCATCGGCGGCAAGGACGTCTACGCCGACGGTCTGAAGAACCCCGCCTTCGTGCAGGCTGCCGAGGTCCTCAAGCAGATGTATGACTACACCTTCGAGGGCGCCCTCTCCGCCGGCGCCGGCGACGTGAACGGCCACTGGCTGAAGCGCGACACCGCCATCTACCTCAACGGTCCGTGGTGGGTCGCCAACCTCTACAAGGAAGAGAACGCCGTTGACGGCGTCCTGCTCGCCGACGACTGCGAAGTCGCTGCCAACCCCAAGTATGAGGGCGGCAAGGGCGAGGGCGGTCTCGTGACCACCGTTCAGGCCTTCCTGGCCGCTGCCGAGCAGACCGACCCGGCCAAGAAAGAGGCCGTCGTCAAGTTCATCAAGTACCTCACCGATCCCGAGCACGTCTCCGAGCTGGCGCTGACCTCCGGCGCGATGTTCTTCGTCAAGTACGAGCCCTCGCCCGAGACCAACCTGATCTCCCAGAAGCTCACCCAGGTCGCCAATGACGCCGACTTCACCATCATCCACGTGAACGGCGCCTTCCCGACCGCCTTCTCCACCGAGTTCCCGGCTGCGGTCTCCGCCCTCATCGGCGGCCAGGTCGACGCCCAGGGCTTCGTCGATCAGCTCCAGACCGCGATCGACATGGCCGAGTAAGGCTGTCACAGTTCGCTTTTCCGAATAGGGTGCGTCTCACCGCGCACCCTATTCTGCACTTTTCCAAGGAGGTGGCAATTTGAAGTTAGAGCGCTCCGACAGAGGGCCGCTGTGGGCTTTTCTCGGGCCCGCCATCATTCTGATGCTGGTCTTCTTCGTGATCCCCGTCATCTATGTCGCCGTCGTCAGCCTGATGAAATGGAACGGCATCTCCGCGCCCGAGTTCCGCAACATCCGCAACTATATGCTGCTGTTCAAGGACAAGGCCTTTATCCGTTCCGTCACCAACAACGTCATCTGGGCGCTGGTGGCCGGCTTCATCCAGGTGCCGCTGGCCATGGTCATGGCGATCATCCTCTCGCGCAAGCCGAAGGGATGGAAGTTCTTCCGCACGGTCTATTTCTTCCCGCAGGTCATTTCCGGCATCGCGCTGGCCATGCTGTGGCGTGCGGTCTACAACGCCGAGACCGGCCTGCTCAACGGCATCCTGAAATCCGTCGGCATGGGACACCTGGCCTGCGACTGGCTGGGCGGGATCAAGACCGCCTTCCCGGCCGTGCTGATCTACTGGGTCTTCTACGTCGGCTACTACATGGTCATCATGATGGCTGACATCACGACGATCGACGAGAGCTATTACGAGGCCGCGACGATCGACGGCGCGACGGATTTCCAGCAGGCGATCCACATCACGATCCCGCTGATCCGCCGCACCTCGCTGCTGACCTGCGTGACGCTCGCGAGCGTCATGGGCCTGCGTCAGTTCGAGCAGGTCTATATGCTCACGAACGGCGGCCCGGCCAACACGACCTCGACGATCGTGCTGTATATGTACAAGAAGCTGCAGGATTCCAACTACGGCGTGGCGAGCGCCTCGGCGGTCATCCTGATCCTCGTGGGCGTCGTCTTCATCGTCGCCATCCGCAAGCTCTTTGAGGGGCGCAGCGAGACGGTGAAGGTCAAGAAGGTGAGGGCAGGGAAATGAGTCAGACAAGAGTTCGCCCGAGCCTGCAGGGCAGGGAGCTGATCCTTGCGGTCCTGCGCTGGTTCCTGATCATCTTCTTCGCGCTCTACACGCTCTTCCCGCTGATCTGGCTGTTCATCTCGTCTCTGAAGACGAACTTCGAGTTCCTGGCCGGCTCGCCCTTCGCGCTGCCCGCCGTGCCGCAGTGGCAGAACTACATCAACGCCCTCACGGTCGCCGGTCTCGGGCGCATGCTGCTCAACTCCGTGATCGTCGGTCTGAGCGCGACGGTGTTCAACATCATCGTCGCCAGCATGGGCGCGTACTGCATCTCCCGCTTCCGCTTCAACGGACGGGAAAAGATCTTCACGCTCTTCACGGCCGGCATCCTCGTGCCGCTCAACGCGCTGATGGTGCCCTATTTCGTCATCATCACGAAGCTGGGGCTGATCAACACCTACGGCGGCATGATCCTGCTGTACTGCGCCATCGGCATCCCGATGTCCACCTTCCTCATCCGCGGGCTGATGGACTCCATCCCCATGGAGCTCGAGGAGGCCGCCTACATCGACGGCTGCGGCTTCTTCGGCCGCTTCTTCCACATCATCCTGCCGCTGTCCCGCACGGGCATCGTAACGGCCGCGACCTTCGAGTTCCTCACCTGCTGGAACGAGTTTGTGTTTGCCAACCTCCTCGTCTCGTCGGAGAAGCTGCGCACGATCCAGGTCGGTATCCGCTACTTCACCAACCAGTTCTCCACGGACTATGTTTCGATGTACGCCGCGATCATGATCTCGATCATCCCCTCGATCATCGGCTACATCCTTTTCCAGGAACAGATCATCGCCGGCATGACCAGCGGCGCGGTCAAGGGATAAGCCCCGAAACAAAAAAAGACAGGCCTGGAAGGGCCTGTCTTTTTTTGACTTTTTACAGCTCCATGAACACCGTTCCGCCTTTGCGGCGCAGCCAGAGATACAGCGCCAGCGAGCCCGCCGCCATGAGCGCGGCGAAGCACCAGAGATACGCGGCCGCGCCGAAGGGAGGCGCGAGCAGCAGATACACGCCCGCGAGCGCCGCGGCGAGGAACCAGCCGCCGAGGAGGACGACCGTGACCGGAAAGCTCTGCTTGATCGGCGCGAGCTCGTTCGTCCATTTCAGGTTGGCGCGCTTGAGGTCGAGCGTCACGCCCAGCAGCGCGAAGAAGACCGCAAAGCACAGCGGCAGGACGGCGAGGGGGACGGCCTCCGCCGTCGCCGGACGCAGCACGAGGAGGCAGCAGACGATGGCGAGCAGCAGCCCCGGCAGCGTCAGGATGAGCTGCACCAGCACCTTGGAGCGCAGGACGATCCAGGGCTCGACGGGCAGCGACTGCGGGATCCAGATGTTTTTCCCCTCGAGCGAGACGGAGGGAGCGGCCGTGTCGTTCATCGTCGCGGCCATGCACAGCGCCGTGGCGAAGAGCACCGTCACCGCGCCGCCGATCCCGCCGAAGACCGACGAGAGCGCCTCGACGACGGCCGGCCCCTTGACGAGCAAGACCGCGGCCAGGATCGGGAGCAGCAGCGTGCTCAGGGCGCAGTTGAGCATGTAGTTCGCGCTCGACGAGAGACGGCCGAATTCCTTTCGCAGCAGCGCCGAAGCCGCGCTGCGCTGCTTCTCGCGGCGCGCGGTGTATTTGACCTTTTCTGCGGCTCCCGTTGCCGTGGCGAGTGAAAGAAAGGTGCGTCCCAGCAGCTTCCACATCAGGCCGAAGATCAGCGCGACGGCGGCCGTGCAGACTGCCATGCCGATCCAGTTTCCCTCGCCCACGCTGCCGAAGAGATAGATGCCGCAGGCTTTCTCTCGGATCGCGGGGCCGTAGACGGCGATGTTCGCGATGAGCTCGCGGATCAGGTTCATCGCCTTGAAATAGCAGAAATAATACAGGGCGATGAACGCAAGCGCGATGAGCACCGTGACCATGCTCTTGTTTTTCAGCTTCACGCTGATCTTCGCCACGACCCAGCCGAGCAGGCAGGAGAGCGTCAGCACGAACACGGACAGCAGCAGGATCAGCACGAGGCAGCCGAGCAGCGCGGCGCCGGAGAAGGGGACCGTGATGAGATAGACGACGACGGCCGGAACGATCACGACCGCGCTGTACATCAGCCCCATCAGATACACGCCCAGCAGCCGCGCGAGCATGATCGCGCCCGTCGGGATCGGCATCGAGAGCAGCAGGTCGTTGTCTTTGGCGAGGTACAGCCCCGTGTAGGTGGAGAACACGCTGCCGAACAGACCGAGGAGGATCGCGATCGCGCCCATCAGCGCGAAGTACAGCCAGCCCGCGCCCGCCTCGACGAGCGGCGAGCAGAGCGAGAAGGCCATCGCGCCGAAGGTGCCGCCGAGCATGCCCGCCATGAGCAGCACGAACAGGACGATATAGGCGATCGTCCCGGCCTTCGAGCGGGCCCGGTTCTTTTTCGTGTCGTAAAAGTAGCTGCGGAAGATCTCCGCAAACTGCTTTTTCAGAAGCGTCTTGACCATATCAGTCCGCCTCCAGCTCCAGAAAGACCTCTTCGAGCGAGTCGTCGCCCTTGACCTCCTCCATCGTGCCGGAGCGGATCAGCCGCCCCTGCTTGATGATCGCGACCTTGTCGCAGAGCTTTTCGGCGACCTCGAGCACGTGCGTGGAGAAGAAGATCGCGCCGCCGCGGTCGCAGAGCTCGCGCATCATGCCCTTGAGCAGGAAGGCGGCCTTCGGGTCGAGCCCGACGAAGGGCTCGTCCATCAGGATCAGCTTCGGGTCGTGCAGCCAGGCGGAGATGATCGCGAGCTTCTGCTTCATGCCGTGGGAGTAGGCCGAGATCGGCTGGCCCAGGTCGTCCGTCAGCTCGAAGCGTGCGGCGTAGTCCGCGATGCGCGCGGCGCGCAGCTCCGCCGGGACGCCGAAGACGTCGGCGATGAAGTTGAGATATTTGACGCCGGACATGAACTCGTAGAGATCCGGGTTGTCCGGGATGTAGGCGATCTGACGCTTGCAGGCGAGGGGATCGGTCTTGATCGAGGTCCCGCAGATGAAGATCTCGCCGGCGTCGAAGCTCTGGATGCCGACTGCGGAGCGCAGCGTCGTGGTCTTGCCCGCGCCGTTGTGGCCGATGAAGCCGTAGATCTCGCCCGGCGCGATGTGCAGCGAGAGATCGTCTACGGCGAGCTTCTCGCCGAAGGTCTTGGTCAGGTGTTCGATACGCAGCATGGCGCATACCTCCCGTTTGTTCAGTATTTCTTTTTCAGATAAAGATAGGAGAGCCAGTAGAGCAGCACGAGCATGCTCACGGCGAAGCCGGGAAAGGTGCTGAGCTCCTGCTTGCCGAGAAGCAGGAAAACAACGGTCAGCACGCCGCCGGCGATCACGAAGCCGGTGCCCGCCCAGACCCAGGCCTGGGAGCGGATAAAGGCGTTGCGCTCGTCCGCGGCCTCGACTTCGACCTTTTCGCGGTAGCTCTCGTCCGTCTTGTAGCGAAGCCCCAGGATCAGATGCATCAGCCCGACCGCGATGAGGGCGCCGCCCATGCCGAGCCAGACGCTGTCGCCCCCGGCGAGCTTGACGCAGACGAGCAGCGCCGCGCCGACCGCGATCTCCAGTACGGAGAGGATCATCCTTCTGTTGTTGTTCATTTCCCTTCCTCGCTTTCTTCGAAGAGGAAGACCTCCTCGATCGTCATGCCGAAATACCGGGCGATGCGGTAGGCCAGGAAGATCGAAGGGTTGTAGCGCCCCGTCTCGAGCGAGCTGATCGTCTGCCGCGAGACGCCCATCGCCCGCGCGAACTCCTCCTGTCGGATGCCCTTCGTCCGGCGTATCTCCTCGATACGGTTTTTCATGCGCATCCTCCTTGTAAAGTTCACTTTACATGCGCAGCATAGCACACAACACAGAGTATGTCAAGCGAACTTTACAAATTCGTGAAAAAAAATATCGAAGAAGGGAAAAAGGAACGCGGGCCGGGTTTCCGGCCCGCGTTTCCGCAGCGTGAAGCGGCGGGGGAGAGGGGCGCTATTTCCGGTAAGTCTGTATGAGGATAAAGACGATGACGGCCGCCGTCAGCCCCATGAAAAGGTAGCTGACGAAGACGGGGATCGGCGAGAGCCGGGCCGTGCAGACCGCGACGCAGGCAAAATAGCCTTCCGTCAGAAACAGCATCAGACAAAGCCCCGTGCGGGTCGAGCGGATCACGCGCGGCAGCTTGTAGGCAGGCACGCCCTGCGTGTTGTTCCAGAGCTTGGGGAAAAACTGGATCGGGCCCAGGATCGCCAGCAGGATGAAGCCGATGATCGCGGGGAAAAAGGCCGCGGAGGACTTGCCGCTCCAGCCGTCGATCTCGCCGCGAGCGTTGAAGTGGCTCGGCAGCACGTCCGGCAGCGAGGGATACTTCACGATCACGAGGATCAGCGTGAAGAGAAAGCACAGCACGGCGAGCGCGAGGAAGACGTAGTCGACGATGCGCGGCTTCGTGTTCATGCCGCCTCCTCCTCGTCCTTCTTCGGCAGGGGAGCCAGCTTCGCCGTCAGCAGCAAGAGGAGCAGCACAAAGACCGTGCAGAGTGCCTCCGCCGCGATCATGCCGAAGGCCTTGTTGATCAGCACAAGGATCGCGTCGAGCGCGAAATGCAGCACGTAGCACAGCGCGACGAGCCCCGCTCTGCGCTCGCGCAGACCGCGGAAGAGGAGCATCGACAGGCAGATGTGGGTCGCGATGGCGAGGATGCGCTCATACCCGGCGAGGAAAAAGACGGAGCCTTCGCCGCAGAGGGCGCGGAGCTGCGCCAGAGCGGAGTCGTACTGCGCGCCGGAGAGCGGGGAGAGGATATCCGCGGCTTTGCCGGCGTTGATCGTCGCGGCAAGGGCCAGGTTGCTGATCTGCGTGACCGCGCCGACGGCCAGCGCCTCGACGCCGCCGTGGCCCGCGCCGTACATGTAGGCGTTCACGGGGTCGTTCCGTCTGCGCAGGAAGGTCCTGGCGGCGAAGATGCGGCCCGTCTCCTCGAAGAGCGCGGCGGCCGCGCCGCCGTAGAGCGCGTAGAGCCAGGTGTTTCCCCAGATTTTCTGTCCCGCGGGCGTGGGGTAGATCAGGTTGTGAAGCAGCGACTCGAGCACCAGCGCGAAGAGCACAAAGGTGCCGACGCCGACAAAAAAGCTGGCGACCGGCGCGCGGAGCTTTTTGCGGCCGTACACGAAGACCGCGATCACCGCGGCGAGCGAGACGAGCAGGCTCACGGCCATGCCGGCCATGTTCAGCGCCGGGACGCGGGTGATTCCGTCCATAGTAATGCTCCTTTCAGGAAATGTCCAGCTCGGGCGGAACGTCGAGTTCGTCCGAGACGTATTTGCCGTTCTTCTTCCGCTGACGCACGCACTCGCTGAGCAGGTATTCGATCTGCCCGTTGATCGAGCGGAAGTCGTCCTCCGCCCAGGCGGCGATCGCGTCGTAGAGCTTGGGCGAGAGGCGCAGCGGGACCTGTTTCTTGGCGTTGTCGGCCATATCAGTACAGGCTGCCGGAGTTCACGACGGGCTGGGCGTCCTTGTTGCCGCAGAGCACGACAAGCAGGTTGGACACCATCGCCGCCTTGCGCTCCTCGTCGAGCTGGACGGTGTTCTTCTCGCTGAGGCGCTCGAGCGCCATCTCCACCATGCCGACCGCGCCGTCGACGATCATCTTGCGCGCGTCGATGATGGCGCGGGCCTGCTGGCGCTGCAGCATGACGGCCGCGATCTCGGGCGCGTAGGCAAGGTAGGTGATGCGGGCCTCGAGGATCTCCAGCCCCGCGGCCTCGACCTTCTGCTGGATCTCGTCGCGGATGCGCTGCGCCACGGTCTCGGACGAGCCGCGCAGGCTGCCCTCGTCGGCGACGCCGTCGCCGGTCGTGTCCACACCGGGCGCGACGTCGTAGGGATAGATACGCACGATGTCGCGCAGCGCGCTGTCGCACTGCAGCGAGAGGTATTCCTTGTAGTTGTCGACGGTGAAGACGGCCTTGGCCGTGTCGACCACGCGCCACATGACGGCGATGCCGATCTCGATGGGGTTGCCGAGGCAGTCGTTGATCTTCTGGCGGCTGTTGGAGAGCGTCATGATCTTCAGCGAGATCTTCTTGCCGCTCTCGGCGGCTGCGACCGCGGCGGCGTTGGCGCTGTTGGCGTTCGAGAGCACGCCGAGCAGATTGTTCTGCGCGCCGCTGTCCACGTCGCCGCTCTGGTTGAGGCGGGTGGCCGCGGCGGGGTTGACGCCGACGCAGAAGGGATTGACGAAGTAGAAGCCCTCGCCCTTGAGCGTGCCGATGTATTTGCCGAAGAGCGTCAGCACCAAGGCCTCCTGGGGCTTGAGCACCTTCAGTCCGCAGAAGGGGATCCAGCCGGCCAGCACCCAGAGGATGCCGACGACGAGCAGCGCCGCGCCGCCCATGCGTCCGTCGTCAAGCATCACGCCGCCGAAGACGACGCACAGGATCGCGCCGACGTAGAGCAGGATCGAGAGCAGAAGCACGGCCATGCCGTTCTTTTTGGAATTGAGGATTTTTTCTTCCATTTCCAAAGTCCTCCTTTGACTTGATATCAAAATGATATCACCGCAATATCGCTTTGTCAAGTATCTTGATAAAAAAAGCTCCGGGACGATTTCCCGGAGCTTTTTCGAACCTTCAATGGGGGGTCAGCCGCCCACGGCGTGAGAGCGCAGATAGCCCAGCACGGCCTGCAGACCGGCGGTGTTGAGCGTTTTGTCGTTCGAGGCGGCGTATTTCGGGTTGAGGTCGATGCCGCTGCGCAGCACGGAAGCCGTATCGGCATAGTAGACGCCGGTGTCGGTGCAGACCTGCTGCACCCATTCGGTC
This sequence comes from Oscillospiraceae bacterium, assembly GCA_902761055.1. Lineage (GTDB taxonomy): Bacteria > Bacillota > Clostridia > Oscillospirales > Oscillospiraceae > Limivicinus. The sequence continues at coordinate 81,978 of CACWIS010000005.1, read as the reverse complement.
GCCTGGCTGGCCATACTGGTGGTCAGTCCGTCGAGCGAGGCGTAGTTCACGCCGACCGGCGCGACCGAGCAGCAGACGATCTTCGTGTCGGGGCTGACGGCCTGGATGCCGCGGATCAGCGCCTCGTAGCCGGAGATGAAGTCCTGCTCCGTGACGGAGGCCAGCCCGTCGCTGCCGACGGCGATGAAGAGCAGAGAGGGCTTGGTGATCATGCAGGCGTCGGCAGGGGAGATGCGCGAGCCGTCGCTGTAGAGGATGCCCCAGTTGGCGATGTTTTCCATCGAAAGGAAGCCGTTTTCGCTGCTCCAGACGTCGCCGCCCGTGAGCGCCTGCTCGCGCAGCGCAAGCATCACGCTGTCGGTGAGGAACACAGAGGAGCTCAGATAGCCGGCGCCCGCATCCTTCGTCTCGCCCAGCGCATGCAGCGCGCCGTCCGGCTCGACAAAGTTCAGCGCCTCGACGTCGGTCCCGGCGTTCTGCTCCCTGACGGCGTTGAGATCCGGCGTGCGCGGGTCGGACTCGCCGTGGTAGGGCGTGACGGCGGCGAAGATAAAGCCGACGAACAGCGCCAGAAGACACAGCACGATCGAGATCGCCCATATCATGTTTTTAAGACCGTTGAGCCTGTCGAACATCGCTTTCACCCTCCCAGGGCGGTGGATTGAACGTGGAGCTGTCAAAAAACGGCGGGAGGACCCCGCCGTTTTTCAGTTGCCGGAAATCGATCACTCGGCCTCGGCCAGAGCCTTGGCTTCCTCGATGACCTTCTGCTGGACGTTGCCGGGGGCTTCCTCGTAACGCACAAACTTGCAGGTGAAGGAGCCGGCGCCCTGGGTCATGGAGCGCAGATCGATCGTGTAGGTGCTCATCTCGGCCATCGGGACCTCGGCCTCGATGGTGGTCATGCCGTCCTCGGCGGGCATGGAGCCCATCATCGTGCCGCGGCGCTTGGAGTTGATGTCGCCGATGATGGCGCCCTGGTACTCGTCGGGGATCGTGACGAAGAGCTGGCCGATCGGCTCGAGGATCGTGGGACGCGCCTTGGGGATGCCGTCCTGATAGGCCAGACGGGCCGCGGTCTGGAAGGCCATATCGTTGGAGTCGACCGGGTGGTAGGAGCCGTCGTACAGCGTGGCCTTCAGGCCGACGAGCGGGTAGCCCGCCAGGACGCCCTTCTGCACCGCGTTGCGCAGACCCTTTTCAACGGAGGGGAAGAAGTTTTTGGGAACGGAGCCGCCGAAGACCTCCTCGGCGAAGATCATGTCGTCCTGCTCCTCCTGCGGCTCGAAGCGGATCCACACGTCGCCGAACTGGCCACTGCCGCCGGACTGCTTCTTGTGGCGGCCGTGCGCCTCGACCTTGCCCTTGATCTTCTCGCGGTACGCGACGCGCGCGGGAAGCAGCTCGGTCTCGACGTTGTAGAGGTTCTTGAGCTTGGAGCAGAGCACGCCGATCTGGATGTCGCCCTCGCCGGAGATGACCATCTGGTGCGTCTCGGCGTTGTTGACGAGCGTGAAGGAGATATCCTCCTCGCCCAGCTTGGCGAGACCGGCCGCGACCTTGTCGTCCTGGCCCTTCGTCTTGGGGGCGATGGCCATGGAGTACATCGGATCGGGCAGCTCGATGGCGGGCAGCTCGACGTCTTCCCTGGAATCGACGACGACGTCGCCGGTCTTCCAGTCCATCTTGCCGACGGCGACGATGTCGCCGCAGCAGGCGCCGTCGACCTCGGCGGTCTTCTTGCCGCACATGGTGTAGAGACGGCCGAGCTTATCGGTGCTGGAGGCGCGGCAGTTGCGCAGGCTCATGCCCGCGTTGACGGAGCCGGCCAGGACCTTGATGAAGCTGTACTTGCCGAACTTGTCGGAAATGGTCTTGAACACGAAGCCGAGCGTCGGGCCCGCCTTCTCCTCGGGGGCGGGGCAGTAGTCCGCGATGCCCTGGAGCATGGCGACGGTGCCGACGTTGGTCATGGCGTCGGTGGCGAAGACGGGAACGACCGCGCGCTCCTTCACGCCGACCTTCAGACCCTCGATGATATCGGCCTCTTCGAGCTCCATGTTCTCGAAGAACTTTTCCATCAGCTCCTCGGTGGCGCCGGCGGCGGCCTCCATCAGCTCGGCGCGCAGGTCCTCAACGTGACCGGCGTCCGCAGCGGGAACGGCGGCCTTCTCGACCTTCGCCCCGTTGGTGACGTAGGCGACGTTGTGCACGAGGTCGATGACGCCCTTGCCGTCGGAGCTGGGGATGGTGACGGGGCAGACGATGCTGCCGTACTTGCCCTTGAGGGTCGCGAGCGCCTTGAAGTAGTCGCCGTGCTCCTCGTTGCACTTGGAGACGCAGAACATGACGGGCAGCTCGGCCTTCTTGAGGTATTTCCAACTGCGCTGGGCGCCGACGGCGACGTTCTCCGCCGTGTCCTTCGCGGAGAGGACGATCACGCCGGCCTCGACCGCGCGCAGCGCGCAGAGCACGTCGCCGACAAAGTCGAAGTAGCCGGGGCAGTCGAGAACATTGATCTTGCAGCCGCCGAAGCTCACCGGGGCGACGGCGGTGGAAATGGTGATCTGACGGGCGATCTCTTCGGCGTCGTAGTCGCAGACGGTGTTGCCGTCGCTGACCTTGCCCATACGGTCGATCGCGCCGGTGACGAAGAGCATGCTCTCCGCCAGGCTGGTCTTGCCGGAGTTGCCGTGGCCGATCAGGCAGATGTTGCGGATGTTTTTAGTTTCCATGTGTGTCGATTCCTCTCTGTGAAGATATATGAAAAGCGTTTTGGTACAACGATTTCAGCATCACTAATTAAGTATACACTATCCCTTTGCCTTTGGCAAGATAGAAAATCCCGGCGAAGGCGGTCAGATGCGGGTGAAGAAGCTGATCGCGGCGGTCGCGAGCGCCCAGAAGAGCATGAACAGGAACAGAAAGCTGATCGGAAGGCTGCCCGCGCCGAGGAGCTTGACCGCGGCGAGCGCAACGCCGAGAAAGGCGCTGATCGAGGTGAGCAGCGTGTTGAGGCGCGTAGCGGTATAGATGCTGCGGGCCGTGTCCGCCGTGTGGACGAGCGGGCCGAGCCCCTCGCGGCAGATGACCGCGGCGATCTGACTGTCCTCCGAGGGCGTCGCCGCCGACATCTCGAAGCGTTCGATATAGGGCGGGAAGTCGTAGCCGTCGGTCGCCACGTCAAAGGCGACGTGCAGCATCTCCGGCGTGACGTTGAAGTCGCGGATCGCGAAGACCGGGTGGCGGTTGGAGCGCATCAGATCGATCAGCGCCTCGCGCACCTGGGGCTTGGCGGTGTATTTCATGTTGAAAATGCCGCAGAGGATGCCGTCGACCGCAAGCAGCACCGAGGTCTTGTCCACGAGACGGAAGGGGATGCGGACGTTCATCAGACGCATCAGATCCGTGCTGCCGCAGAGGATGATCTTGCCGTCGATCACACCCTTCATGCCGCCGCCGGCGAGGAACTCGAAGTTTTCGATCTTGTGCGTGCGGCAGCCGTTGCGCTCCATCAGCTCGCCGAAGGAGACGGCAGCGCAGCTCCCGGCCGCGGCCATCATGCTGCCGGCGTAGGAGATGATCAGATTGGGGTTTTCGTCGGCGAAGATGCGGATCGTACCGATCTCCACGGTCCCGTCCGGGAAGAGGTCGCGGTCGGTCACGATCAGGTTCTTGCTCTGGCCGATGTCGCTCATGCCCGACCAGCCGGCGATGGCCGCGCCGCTCGGGAAAATACGCATCGAGCCGAGGAAGAAGGGCAGGGAATAGCAGCACATCGCCGCAAAGGGCACGGCGGGGCAGAGCGTGACGGAGAATATGTACAGGAAGTCCGCAAAGTCCTTCTTCAGCAGCGCGATCGCGATCGCCAGCAGAAAGCTGACGGTCAGCAGCGGCAGCGAGAGCTTGCGGAAGAGGATCTCGTCCGGAGAGGACTGCTCGCTGCGGCGCACGAAGCCCAGCGGCGGCCGCACGGACTTGAGGATCGTGACCTCGCCCGAGGCCGGGTCGGTCTCGGCGGTGACGGCAAAGCAGCGCTTGCCGATCGCCGGGACGCGCAGAGACTTGCGCATCGCGCGCGCATGCAGCACCGAGGCGAACATCTCACCGGTGAGGGAGAGCGAGGAGATCAGGCACAGCGCCAGATGCGGCGAGGCAAAGTCCGCCTTCGCGGTCAGGATCGCGTCAAGAGAGGTCACGATGCAGCACAGCACGGCCATGCCGTCCGCGCCGAGCTTGCCGCGCACGGCGTTCATCACGCCGGTCGTGAGCGTGTCGAGGCACAGCAGCATGATGCCGAGCTGCATCCCCAGACAGACGGCGTTGGAGACCGCCGTCGTCTTGAGCATGCCCGGGACGGGCAGACCCAGGGAGATCCAGATCATGATGAAGAGCAGGATCCCGCTGATGCGCAGGCGCATCCGCATCGAGCGGATGTAGCTGCCGTAGTACTTCGAGGCCTTGGCACAGCTGACCTCGCGGCCGAGGTCCTCCTCGTCCTCCTCCATCGTGTTCGAGCCGGTGGAGCTGGCGCGGCGGAAGGAATAGAGAAAGGCCGCCGCGCGGGCGAAGAGGTATTCGCGGAAGGTGCCGGGATTCGCGGCCTCGTCGTAGAGGTCGTCGTAGTCGGGCTTTTCAAATTCGCGTTTGACGGCGTATTCGCCCTCGCCGTAATCGGTGAAGGACGCCTCGAAACGCGCGTCGTCTTCCGCTTTTTCCTTGGCCTTCTCATAAGCGGAGGGAATCGTCTCCTGCTCGACGCGCACGCTCTCCTTCGGCTTGCGGCGCGGGCGTTCGACCGGTTCGGCGCTGTGGGCGCCGCGCTGCGGCCGCACGCTCTGTACGCGCTCCGCACGTTCCTCGCGCTCCTCGCGTTCCGCGCGCTCGCCGCGGCCGAGTATGCCGGAGAGCTTCGCGCCTACCCGGCCGAGGGCGCCCGCGGGGGCCTCCGGCTCATCCGCGTCGTCCTCGCCGTCGTCCCGCGCATAGCTGGAGATGAAGGAGGCGGAGGCGGGGGCGGTATAGTTCTCATCGGCGCTCGTGTCGATCTCGACGCCGTTGTACTGCAGGGTCTTCGGCCGCTCGCCGCCCATGTAGAAGCGCGCGTCCGGCTGGATCGGCGGATTGCTGACCTCCTGCTCGGTCAGATTCAGAAAGTCGCCGCGCTTGAAGGCGTCGAGAAATTCGCGCACCTCTTCGTCGCTCGGCCGCGCGCTCTTGCGCGGCGGGGCCGCCGTCGCCGAGGGCATGGCCGAGGGGCGCTCCGCCTTCGGAGCGGGCGCCGGGACGCTCTCCGCGCGCTCGGGCTCCTCCGGCTCGCGCACGGCGGAGACGCGCTCCTCCGGCACGGCGATCGGCTCACGCGGCGCGCTCACGTCCCCGTAGGGGAGAGCGGCGTCTTCTTCCGGCTGTTCCATATATGCAGAAGCGTCCCGCGCGGCCCGCTCTTCCGGGGCGCGGCGGCGCTGGGATTCGTGTTTGCTGCGGTGCTTTGAAGGCATGGAAAGGTGATCCCCCTTTGCTTTCTTTATCTGCGCTTCTCCGCGCCGGGAGACGCGGCCGGAGGGCGCATCCGAGCCTGCGGCGTCACGAGCCGACTCGGCCCGGAACTCCGCAAGGATCGCATCGACGGACATGCTGCCGTATTCACTTGTCAGATCGAGATCCGAAGTCAAGGTATCCATATCCGCATGTTCCCCGTCCGCCGCGCCGCAGGCGGCGCAGACGTACTGTCGATGTCGTGTTATTCTTTTTGTCCGCCGCCCGGCGCGCTCCGCTGGCGGAGCACTTCATACATCACGATGCCGGCGGCTGCCGCGGCGTTGAGCGAGCTCACGCGGCCCTTCATCGGGAGGCTCACGGTAAAATCGCAGCTCTCCCGGACGAGACGGCCCATGCCGTCTCCCTCCGAGCCGATGACCAGCGCCATCGGACCGGAAAAATCGGTCTGCCACAATCCGCTGCTGCCGTCGGCGGCCGTGCCGTAAATCCAGAGCCCGCGGCTCTTGAGCGTGTCGAGCGCGGCGGGCAGGTTCGGCACGCGGGCGATGAGCATGTGCTCCGCCGCGCCGGCCGAGGCCTTGTCGACGATCGCGGTCAGCCCGGCGCTGCGGCGCTTGGGGATCACGACGCCGTGCGCCCCCGCGCACTCCGCGCTGCGGATGATCGCGCCGAGATTGTGCGGGTCGCTGATCTCGTCGCAGACGATCACAAAGGGCTTCTCTCCCCGCTCGTCGGCGAGGGCGAGGATATCCTCGATCGTGCAGTACTCCCGCACGGAGCAGAGCGCGATCACGCCCTGGTGGGCCTTCGTCACGCTCATGAAATCGAGCTTGCGCCGGTCGCATTCCACAACGACGACGCCCTTCTCCCGCGCGCGGGAGGCGATATGCCCGAGCGTCTTGTCCACGTCGCCCTTGGCGAGGAAGATCTTGTCGATGCTTCTCCCCGCGCGGAGCGCCTCGATCACGGCGTTCCGGCCCTCGATGAGATCGTTCTTCAATTCACGCTGTTCCGTATCCGCCATGATAAAACTCCATAATTCGCCTTTATACTCTAATATCCTACTATACCACAGGCGAGAGAAAAGGCAAAGGTTTATTTTTCCCATTTTTACAAAAAAGACATAGACTTTGCAGGTGCAAAAGGGTATGATGAGAGCGAAAAGAGGAAGGAGAGTCAACATGAAGGACCCGATGCGTTTCGTCGACCGCTTCTGCATCAAGCACCCCAACTTCGGCATCCCGGGGCTTGCGCGCTATATCGCCGTCGGCAGCGGCGCGGCCTGGGTGATCGGTCTGGTCAACCGGGTGCTTTACGGCTATCTCACGTTCAGCGCCGCCGCCGTGCTGCACGGCCAGGTCTGGCGGCTTTTGAGCTTCATGCTGATCCCGGCGAGCACCTCGTGGCTGGGCATCATTTCGATCCTGTTTTACTACTGGATCGGCACCACGCTCGAGCAGTACTGGGGCAGCGGAAAGTTCACGCTCTATGTGCTTGTCAATATGCTCATCACGATCGTCTACGGCTTCGTGATGTACGCCTTCGGCTATCCCGTGGCCCTGACGGCCGAGTATATCTACCTGGCGATGTTCTTCGCCTTCGCCGTCTATTTCCCGGACGTGCAGGTGCTGTTCATGATGATCATCCCGGTAAAGATGAAGTATCTGGCCTATCTCGACGCGGCCTTCTTCGCCTACGCCGTCGTGACGAGCTCCTTTCCGTACAACCTGCTGCCCATCGTGGCGATCCTGGGCTTCCTGCTCTTCTGCGGGGGAGAGCTCTTCGGCCGCATCCCGAAGCGCGCGAGCGCGCAGACGATCAACTTCCGCAGGGAGTCCGAGCGCATCCGCCGGGAGCAGAGAGAGCAGCTCTACCACCATAAATGCGCGGTCTGCGGCCGGACGGATACCGATCATCCGGAGCTCGAGTTCCGCTACTGCTCCCGCTGCGCGGGCTATCATTGCTTCTGCCAGGACCATATTTACAACCACGTGCATTTTACCGAGTGAGGGAACATGACGCAAAGACCGCCGGAAAGCCTTTTCGCTTTCCGGCGGTGTTTTTTATGGTGCTCTGCCCGGTTCAGGCGGCCGGGGTGTAAACATACACGTCGTCATAGAAGTACTTGGTAACGACCTTGCTGCCGTCGGCACAGCTCTGTACGGAGTCGCTGCGCTTGCCGTCCGCACCGTAGTGGTAGACGACGCAGCAGTTGTCGCCCTTCATCGAGGCCACGCCGAACTGGCAGTATTTCTCCTGCCACTCGGACTGGGGGAAGGGATTGCCGTTGAACATCTCGTTCTCGAGCACCTCGGTGCAGCTCTCGCCGCTGTCGCTCGCGTCGACGAAGCTGTAGACGTACTGATACTCGTGGCTCTTGCCGAAGCTGTCGGAATACAGCTCGCGGACGGGACGGCCGTTTTCGTTGTATTCGTAGTCGATCGTGAAACTGACGCTGCCGTTCGTGTTGACGGCGTCGATCCGGGAGACGAGCCCGTTTTCGTTATAGCTGTAGTGATAGTTGAAATCCTCGAACCAGCCGTATTTCTCCAGCCGGCAGAAGCCGGTGCGGGTGAGGGCGAGCCCGTCGGCGCCGTAGCTGTACTCCGCAGCGCCGCGCAGCGTGTCCTCGCCGCCGTTGACGATGTGGACTTCCTCCCGTACGAGCGCGCCCTTGACGAGCGTGAAGCGGCCGAGATATTCTTCGGCGTCGCGGTAGCTGCCCAGCTCGGCAAAACAGGCATGCGCTTCGCGCGTGCGGCCCTGCTCGATATAGGTGCAGGCGTCGGCGTATTTCACGGCGTGTTCGGCGGAAAGCGCGCCGGGGGAAGCGCCGGCGCTGGTCTGCGCAAGGCGGGTCTCGGCGATCTTGACGCGGTCGGCGCAGTCGCTGTAGTCGCCGAGCGCGCGGAACATCTCGATCGCCTCGGCGTAGTTGCCGCTTTCGAAAAGAGCGCATGCTTCATCGTATGCCTTCTGCTCGCCGCAAGCGGTGAGAAGAACGCACAAAGCCAGTATCAAGATGAACATGCCGGCTTTTTTCATGCTGCGCCATCCTTGTCGATTCTTCGGTAGCATAAAGATAGCATACAAATAAATTTATGTCAACCACTTTCATTATGAAAATAAACTTTTTTTCAAAGAAATTGAGGGTTATTAGCTGTTCTGCCCAAATTCAGGAACATATTTTGACAAACAAGTTACAAAAAAAGGCGAATTATTTGCATGATAATCGATTATGTACACCGGAGCGCACAGAAAAAAGCTGTCTTTTTTTGCTTCCGCTGAAAAAAGACTTGACAAGTAATGCCGCGTGAAGTAAAATGACCAAGCTGAAAGAGCGATGGACGATTGGCGCAGCTGGTAGCGCATCCGCTTGACGTGCGGGAGGTCACAAGTTCGAGTCTTGTATCGTCCACCAAAAAGAACAGCCACCCAACAGGGTGGCTGTTCTTTTTGCTGAAAGTGTGTGTCTTGAGCTTGTGACCGATTTGAGCGCGCGAAGCGCGCGGATCAGACTGCGGACGCCGGGCGCTTGCGCCCGCGCCCGCAGGTTCGAGTCTTGTATCATCAAAGGAAGCTCTTTTGTCTGCCGGACAAAAGGGGCTCTCTTGTTTTCGGCCGCAGCGCATGGTATAATCACCACGATAAATCGGTGTTTGCGTGTGGGGAAAAAAGGTATGATACACTTGGAAAAAATCGATTCAACAAACATATGGGAGATCGTTGATCTGAAAGTATATCGATCTCAGAAAAACTTCGTTGCGGCAAACTGGGTAAGTATCGTCCAGGCATACGGTGTTCGGGATTCGGCCACAGCTGCGTTTCCATTTGCCATCTATAACGACAAAAGACCGGTTGGATTCCTGATGATCGGTTTTAACGAGGCTGCGATGTATGAAAACTGGGATGACGTTGAAGCCCCAAAGTCACTTGTCAACAATTACTCCCTCTGGCGTTTGATGATTGACAAGCGATATCAAAAACGCGGCTACGGCAAAGAAGCAATAAAGCAGGCTCTCGACTTTATCAGAACGTGGCCCTGCGGAAAAGCCGAGTATTGCTCCCTTTCTTATGAGCCGGAGAACGAGGTGGCAAGAGAACTCTACCGTTCTTTTGGCTTTGTGGAAAACGGCGAAATGGACGGCGACGAAATCGTCGCGGTATTGAAGCTGTAATACTGAGCGCAATCAATACCCGCTTGTCGGGGCGAGTGCGTGCCTTTTGAACGTACTCAGGCAAAACGAAACACCCTACCAAAAGGTGGGGTGTTTCGTTTTGCGTGAATGGGTCCGTCTCGAACTTGTGACCTCAAATCGAGCGCGCTACGCGCTTTACCGGGAAGAATCGCTTGAAGCGCCGTTCGCCACGCCGCGTTGGCTGCAGGAGCTGCATCCGCCGCAGGCTCCGCAGGAGGCGCAGCTGCCGCCGCAGGAGCTTTTGCCCGCCTTTCTGTCGCGGATCATGCCGCGGATCAGCAGAGCGACGACCAGCACGATGACGGCGATCAGCGCGATATTGACGAAATTGGCGGATAACCACGCCGACATACGATCACTTCCTTGAAAAGGTCGGCGGCGCCGTGAGGCCGGAGGTTTGAAACCTCACAGCGCCGCCATATGGGAAGAGAGATAGGAGAGATTACTTTACCGTAAGCTTCTGCGCTTCCTTGTAGGGCTTGAAGAGCTGCCACAGGAGCAGCGCCAGGAGCACCAGCGCCACGATCAGGCCGATCGCGTTGACGCCGCCGGCAAAGAGACGGCCGAGCTGCCAGACGATGAAGGCGATCACCCAGGCGAAGCCGCACTGGTAGGCGATGGCGAACCAGGTCCACTTGCGGCTGTTCATCTCGCGCTTGATCGCGCCGATGGCCGCGAAGCAGGGCGCGCAGAGCAGGTTGAAGATCATGAAGGCGAAGGCGGCGAGCTGTCCGTGTCCGCCGGAGAAGGCGTTGAAGTCCTCGGCGACGCGATCCCAGATCTGGTCGCCGTTCTCTTCGAGCTCTTCCTCGCCCTCCTGATCGTCATAGGCGTACATGATACCGAAGTTGGCGACGACTTCTTCCTTTGCCACAAGGCCGGTCACGGTCGCGGCGGTCGGCTTCCAGTCGCCGAAGCCCAGGGGCTTGAAGACGACGGAGACGGGCTGCGCCACGCGGGCCAGGATCGAGTCGTCCATCGGCTCGACCTCGTCCTCGGGAATGCCCATGCGGTCGGCCACAACAGCGATATATTCATCGGTCACGACGGCGTCGTCCTCATAGAGGTCGTCGACCATGCCGAACTGACCGTTGACGGAGCCGAAGCTGGTGAGGAACCAGATCACGATGGAAGAAACGACAATGACGGTGCCGGCGCGCTTGATGAAGGACCAGCCGCGCTCCCAGGTGCCGCGCAGGACGTTGCCCCAGGCGGGCAGATGGTAGGCGGGCAGCTCCATGACGAAGGGGGCCGGATCGCCGGCGAACATCTTGGTCTTCTTGAGCATGATGCCGGAGATGACGATGGCGGCCACGCCGATGAAGTAGGCGGAGGTGGCGACCCAGGTGCTGCCGCCGAAGAGCGCGCCCGCGATCAGGCCGATGATCGGCATTTTCGCGCCGCAGGGCATGAAGGTCGTGGTCATGATCGTCATGCGGCGGTCGCGCTCGTTTTCGATGGTGCGGGAGGCCATGACGCCGGGGATGCCGCAGCCGGTGCCGACGAGCATCGGGATGAAGCTCTTGCCGGAAAGGCCGAAGCGGCGGAAGATCCGGTCCATGATGAAGGCGATGCGCGCCATGTAGCCGCAGTCCTCAAGCAGGCAGAGCATCAGGAACAGGACGAGCATCTGGGGCACAAAGCCGAGCACCGCGCCGACGCCGGCCAAGATACCGTCGGAGATCAGACCGACCAGCCAGGGCGCCGCGCCCCAGCCCTCGAGGATCGCGCGGGATCCGTCCTGCAGCCAGGCGCCGCCGAGCACGTCGTTCGTCCAGTCGGTGAGGAAGGTGCCGATGGCGATGCCGCCGTCGGCGATCGAGGTCCCCATCGCCAGAGCATAGACCAGGAACATGACGACAACGAAGATCGGCAGAGCCAGGATACGGTTGGTCACGACCTTGTCGATCTTGTCGGAGGTCGAGAGCTGGCCCTTGCCCTTCTTCTTGTAAATCCCTTTGAGCATATTGCCGATGTAGACGTAGCGCTCGTTGGTGATGATGCTCTCGGCGTCGTCGTCCAGCTCCTTCTCGGCCGCGGCGATGTCCTGTTCGATATGCGCGCGCACGCCGGCGGGGATATTGAGCTGCTCGAGCACCTTCTCGTCGCGCTCGAAGACCTTGATGGCGTACCAGCGCTGCTGCTCCTCGGGGAGGTTATGTACGGTGACCTCCTCGATGTGGGCCAGCGCGTGCTCGACCGGGCCGGAGAAGCTGTGCTGCGGAAGGGTCTTTCCGTGCTTCGCGGCCTCGATGGCGGCCTTGGCCGCGTCGGCCACGCCGTCGCCCTTGAGGGCGGAGATCTCCACGACCGGGCAGCCGAGCTGGCGCGATAGCTCCTTGACGTTGACGACGTCGCCGGCCTTCTTCACGAGGTCCATCATGTTCAGCGCGATCACGACGGGGATGCCGAGCTCGGTGAGCTGGGTGGTCAGATACAGGTTGCGCTCAAGGTTCGTGGCGTCCACGATGTTCAAAATGGCGTCCGGCTTTTCCTCAATGAGGTAATTCCGGGCCACGACCTCTTCCAGCGTATAGGGGGAGAGCGAATAGATGCCGGGCAGGTCGGTCAGGATGACCTCCCTGTCGACGATCAGCTTGCCTTCCTTCTTCTCCACCGTCACGCCGGGCCAGTTGCCGACGAACTGGTTGGAGCCGGTCAGCTTGTTGAACAGGGTCGTTTTGCCGCTGTTCGGGTTGCCCGCCAGGGCGATGCGCAGTTGTTTATCCATCTTGCGCCTCCTTATTCCACTTCGATCATCTCGGCGTCCGCCTTGCGGATCGAGAGCTCGTAGTTTCTCACGTTGACCTCGACGGGATCGCCGAGCGGGGCGAGCTTGCGGACGTAGACCTCGATCCCCTTGGTGATGCCCATGTCCATGATGCGGCGCTTGACCGCGCCCTCGCCGTGCAGCTTGACGACCTTGACGGTCTCGCCGACTTTTGCGTCTCTGAGTGTTTTCATCCTCATTTCTCCTTTATCTTCATTTTGATCAAACCATGATCTTCGAGGCCATCTCGCGGCTGATCGCTACGCGGGATTCCTTGATCTTCACGATCAGGTTGCCGCCGATGGTGTTCATCACCGTGACGGCGCCGCCTACCGTAAAGCCCATGTCCTCCAGATGCTTTTTCATTTCGGGGCTCCCCCCGACCCGCTTGATGATGGCCTCCTCGCCGGTGTCCGCCAATATCAGGGGCATCATCGCATACCCTCCTCTCTCTTATGCCGCGGATCGATGTTAAATACATCTAACCGACGGCTCCAAAAAAGCGGTTAAAGCTTCTTAACCTGAGCGTAGTTTAGCACCTTTAATCTATGTTGTCAATGACTAACTCGCGTTTATTTCTTTTTCTTGCTTTTTCCCTGCGTTAGTGGTATCTTATAGAAAAGCCGAAAGAAACGCAGGCAAAGAAGCTCTGTTTTTTGGGATTTCAATACAGGATTGGGTGACGAAATGAACATTCACAAATCAGCGGAAGATTATCTCGAAGCGATGCTCATGCTCAAGGAAGAGCGGGGCTACGTCCGTTCCATCGACGTGGCGGAAAAGCTGGGCGTGACCAAGCCCAGCGTCAGCTATGCCACCAAGCGCCTGCGGGAGAGCGGGTATATCACCTTCGATCAGGCGGGGATGATCGTACTGCTCGAGCCGGGACTGGAGATCGCCAAGCGCATGTATGAACGCCACAAGCTTTTGACCGAGCTTCTGATCGGCCTGGGCGTCAGCGCGGAGACCGCGCGCGAGGACGCCTGCAAGATCGAGCACGACCTGAGCGTGGAGAGCTTTGACGCCATCCGCGCTCACGCACGGCAGCATCGCTGAACTCCGAATAAACAGAAAACGGCCTCCGGTCTGTATTGGATACAGACCGGAGGCCGTTTTGCCGTCGGCGCCGGGGCATGCCCGCAGCGGCGGGATCGGCCGCCCGGCCGCGCGCAATAGAGCGCAGAGTCGGCCGCGCGGGGAAAAAGACCGGGAAAAGCATTGTATTTCCGCGCGCGGCATGGTATGATTAACTGTCCGGCGCGCCCGCAGAAAAGGGCGGCGCCGGACGCGGACGGGCTGTGCGCCCGTCCCCGACAAAAGCAGAGGAGATCGATATATGATCGGCAAAAGGAAGCTCGTGATCGAGCAGAACTGGTGCAAGGGCTGCGGCATCTGCGCCGCGTTCTGCCCAAAGGGAGCGCTGGAGATCGTCAACGAAAAGGTCACGCTCAAAGATCCGGCGCTGTGCGTTCTGTGCGGACAGTGCGAGATGCGCTGCCCGGACTACGCGATCTACCTCGTCAACGAGGAAGAGTGAGGAGGGACGGAGCATGTCGAAAGCAATTCTGATGCAGGGCAACGAAGCCGCGGTCGAGGGTGCGATCACGGCGGGCATGCGCTTTTTCGCAGGCTATCCGATCACGCCCTCCACAGAGATCGCGGAGCAGAGCGCCCTGAGACTTCCGCAGGTCGGCGGCAAGTTCATCCAGATGGAGGACGAGATCTCGTCGATCGCAGCGGTGCTCGGCGCTTCGGCCGCGGGGCTCAAGGCGATGACGGCGACCTCCGGCCCGGGCTTTTCTCTGATGCAGGAAAATCTCGGCTACGGCGTGATGGCCGAGATCCCCTGTGTGATCATCGACGTGCAGCGCGCCGGTCCCTCGACCGGACTTGCGACCTCGCCCTCGCAGGGCGACTATATGCAGGCCCGCTGGGGAACGCACGGCGACCATCCGGTCATCGCGCTCTCGCCGTCGTCCGTACTGGAGACCTATACGCTCATCATCCGCGCCTTCAATCTGGCGGAGAAGTACCGCACGCCGGTCATCTTCCTGATGGACGAGATCGTCGGGCACATGCGCGAGGGCGTCGAGCTGCCCGACCCGGGCGGCCTGATCATCAACCGCCGCAAGATGTCCTTCCACGACGGCGCGAACAAGCAGTGCTATTTCGTGCCCGAGGGAGAGTACGTCCCGGCGATGAAGCCCTTCGGCCAGGGCGAACGCTACAACATCACCGGCCTTGCGCACGACGAGTCCGGCTTCCCGGTCAACAGCAACGAGATCGCCGGCAAGCTGGTCGGCCGTCTGCTCGACAAGGTCGAGAAGAACGCCGACGACATCTGCCGCGTCGAGGAGTTCGCGATGGACGACGCGGACACCGCGATCGTCTGCTTCGGCGGCACGGCCCGCGCGGCCATGGACGCGGTGCTCGCGGCGCGGGCGGCGGGCAAAAAGGTCGGCATGTTCCGGCCCGTCACGGTCTGGCCCTTCCCGGAGAAGGCGCTGCTCGCGCGGCTGCCGCAGCTCAGGCAGATCCTGATGGTCGAGCACAACCACGGCCAGATGCTGCTGGAGCTCCAGCGCGTGACCCGCTGCGCCAGGCCGATCCACTTCCTCGGCCGTGTAGACGGGACCGTGATCTCCCCGTCGGATATTCTCGGGAAGCTCAACGAAATGGAGGGAACGCATCATGCCGAGTGATCTGGTCCATCTGTATATGCGCATCGACCATCTGCCGCAGATCTGGTGTCCCGGCTGCGGCAACGGCGTGATCATGCGCGACGTCGCCGTGGCGATCGACGAGCTGATCCACGACGAGGAAAACAGCATCAACCGCGAGGACATCGTCATCGTCTCCGGCATCGGCTGCTCGTCCCGTGCCGCGGGATATCTGGATTTCAACTCCATCCACACGACCCACGGCCGTGCCATCGCCTTCGCCTCCGGCATCAAGATGGCCAACCCCAGGCTGCACGTCATCGTCCTCACGGGCGACGGCGACTGCTCCGCCATCGGCGGCAACCACCTGATCCACGCCGCGCGCCGGAACCTGGGGCTGACGGTCATCGCCTTCAACAACAACATCTACGGCATGACCGGCGGACAGTACTCGCCGACCACGCCGCACGACGACAAGGCTACCACCGCGCCCTACGGCAACGTGGACCGGCCCTTCGATATCGCGAACCTCGCCACCGGCGCGGGCGCGTCCTTCTCCGCGCGGGGCGACGTCTACCATGTGCGCGAGACGATCGATCTCATCAAGCAGGCGATCCTGCACAAGGGCTTCGCGCTGGTGGACGTCTACTCCGTCTGCCCGACCTATTACGGCCGCAAGAACAAAAAGGGCGACGCCGTGGATATGCTCAAATGGCAGAAGGAAAACCTGATCCCGACCGCGCGCTATTACAGCATCAGCGAAAACGAGCGCGAGGGCAAGAAGCTCCTCGGCGTCCTGTCCTTCAACGATTATCCGGAGTATACGGACGAGTATGCCAAGGTGATCGAGGCATGCAGACAGAAAGCGAAGAAGAAGTAAAGGAGCGGGAGAAATGAAAGATCGTTTGGAAATGCGTTTCGCCGGCTCCGGCGGCCAGGGCGTGATCCTCGCGAGCGTGATCCTCGCCGAGGCCGCGGTCATCAGCGGCCTCAACGCCGTGCAGTCCCAGGCCTACGGGCCGGAGGCGCGCGGCGGCGTGAGCAAGGCCGAGACGATCCTCGGCCGCGAAAAGATCTGGTACTCCAAGGTGAGCACGCCGGATTTCCTGCTGGCGCTGACCCAGGCTTCGCTCGAAAAATACGGAAAAGAGATGGCCGCGGACGGCCTCGTCATGATCGACGAGAGTCTGACGGTCCCGGACTGGATGGACCGCGGCCGCGTGATCGCGATCCCCATCCTGCGCACGGCGCGCGAGGAGGTCGGCAAGGCCTTCACGGCGAACATCGTCGCCGTCGGCGCGATCAACCGCGCGCTCGGCCTGTTTGACGACGGCACGCTCACGGAGGGCGTCCGGCGGCATATCCCCGCGGGGACGGAGGAGATCAACGCGAAGGCGCTCGCCGCCGGCGCGGCGCTCATCCGCCCGGAGGGGAACAAGGAGGGAATATGAGCGGGGAGAGGGAGCTCGACAGCCGGCTGCGCTGCGCCGCGCTGCGCGGCAGGCTCCTGTCTGCGGACGAGGCCGCCCGCCTCATCGGCGACGGTATGACCGTCGCCGTCAGCGGCTTTACGCCCTCCGGCTGCCCGAAGGCCGTGCCGCTGGCGCTGGCCGGACAGGTGCGCCGCGGCGAGCGGAAGCTGAAGCTCACGCTGCTCTCCGGCGCGTCGACGGGCGAGGAGCTCGACAGCGCCTGGGCGGAGTGCGGCATCATCGCGCGCCGTATGCCCTATATGACCAGCAAGGCGCTGCGCGCCGCGGTGAACGGCGGCGGCGGGGAGGAGATCGCATACAGCGACGTCCATCTCGGCGAATTCGCGCAGAACGCGCGCTACGGCTTTTACGGAAAGATCGACGTCGCGCTCATCGAGGCGGCGGCGATCACGGAGGAGGGGAACCTCATCCCCACGACGGCGGTCGGCTGCTCGCAGAGCTGGATCGATCTCGCGGAGCGCGTCGTCGTGGAGCTGAACCTCCGTCAGAGCGCGGCGCTCGAAGGCCTGCACGATATCTACCGGCCGGACGATCCTCCGGCGCGGCAGCCGATCCCGCTGACGCAGCCCGCACAGCGCATCGGAAAGCCTTACCTGCGCTGCCCGGCGGAGAAGATCGCGGCCGTGGTCGTGAGCGAGTGCGCGGAAAAGCCGCGGCCCTTCCCGCCCGCGGACGCCGTGTCGGACGCCATCGCGCACAACATCGTGCGCTTCCTGCAGAAGGAAAAAGAGGCGGGCCGCCCCTCGGCGGACCGGCTGCCGCTGCAGTCCGGCGTCGGCGCCGTGGCGAACGCGGTGCTGCTGGGGCTGAAGGATTCGGACTTTGATCATCTGAACTTTTATTCCGAGGTCATGCAGGACGGCATCCTGGATCTGATGGACGCGGGCAAGGCGGACTTCGCTTCCGCGACCTCTCTCTCGCTCTCCGAGAGCGGGATGGCGCGTCTGCTCGGCGACCTCGAGCATTATCGCGGCCGGCTCGTGCTGCGCGACTCGGAGATCTCCAACAGCGCCGAGGTGATCCGCCGTCTGGGCGTGATCGCCATGAATACCGCCGTCGAGGCGGATATCTACGGCAACGTCAACTCCTCGCAGATGAACGGCACGACGGTCTACAACGGCGTCGGCGGCTCCGGCGACTACGCCCGCGGCGCCGCGATCTCGATCTTTATGACCAACTCCGTCGCCAAGGGCGGAAAGATCTCCAGCATCGTGCCGATGGTCACGCACGTCGACCACTGCGAGCACGACGTGGACGTGCTGGTGACCGAGCAGGGCTATGCCGATCTGCGCGGACTCAGCCCCAAGGAACGGGCGCGCCGGATCATCGAAAACTGCGCCCATCCGGCTTACCGCGGGCAGCTGCGCGACTACTTCGAGCGCGCCTGCGCGCAGAGCGGCGGCGCACAGACGCCGCACCTGCTGGACGAGTGCTTCGCCTTCCACCGCAGACTGCGGGAAACGGGGAGCATGCTGGAAGAGAAATGATCGCGCGGCGGCGCGCGTGACGGAAGGGATGGAACGAGCATGGTCAAGATGAACGCCACCGCGCCCGAGCGGCTGCGGGAGCACCGGGAGCGCAGCGCGCTGCCGCTCTCGCTCAACAACGCCCGCCAGCTCGGCGGGATCGTGCTGCGCGACGGCCGCCGCGTGCGCGACGGGCTGCTGCTGCGCACGTCGCGCCTCGCCGACGCGAGCGAGGAGGACCTGCGTGTGCTGCGCGAGCGCTACCGGCTCTCTCTGATCCTCGATATGCGCGGCGAGAGCGAGATCCGCCGCGCGCCGGACCCCGACGTCCCCGGCGCGAAATGGGTGCAGACCGATATCATCGACTTCGCGTTTCTTCGCGAGAGCCTGCTCACCCGCGCGCAGGGGCACGCGTCGAGCCTGCTCGACAAGCCGGACGAGCCGGGCGGCGAGCGGATGCTCGACTGGATGATCGAAACGGCCCGCGAGGGCGCGCGCAGCGGCCGCAGCGATCTCGGCCTCGGCTCGGCCTACGCCGCCTATCTCGAAAGCGCGCTCGGCCGCGAAAACCTGGGCCTGTTTTTCCATGAGCTCGCCGCAAACGAGAGCGGCGCGGCGCTCTGGCACTGCCACACCGGCAAGGACCGCACCGGCATCGCCGCGGGGCTGATCCTCGAGGTGCTCGGCGCGGACTGGGAGACGATCGCCGCGGACTACGAGACCTCGAACCTCTATTACGCCGACGACGTCGCCGCGCTGGAACGGCGGCTGCGCGAGAAAGGCGTGGAGGAGGAGATCATGCCGCCGGTCTGCGGCTTCGTCGGCGTGCATCTGCCGATGCTCGAAAACGCCTGGAAGTACATGGAGCGCGAGTGGGGCGGCCCGATCGGCTATCTCACGCGCGCCTGCGGCGTGACGCAGGACGAGCTCGCGGCGCTGCGCGAGCGGTACATCGAGGACGGGACATGAGACTTTTTATCGCGATCCTGCTGGACAAAGAGATGAAAAACGCGCTGCGCGGCATCCAGAACGGCTTTCGCCGCCGCGGCGTCGAGGGCAATTACACGCCCCTTGAAAACCTGCATCTGACGCTGGCTTTCATCGGCGAGTACCCGGACCCGGACGCGGTGCGCGAGGCGATGGAGACGCTGCGCTTCGAGCCCCTGCCGCTCAAGCTCTCCGGCGTCGGCGCCTTCGGCGACACCTGGTGGGCGGGGCTGGAGGAGAATGCGCAGCTCGACGCGCTCGCGCGGCGGCTGCGCCGCGCCCTCGCGGAGAGGGGCGTCCCCTTCGACCGCAAAAGCTTCCGCCCCCACGTCACGCTGCTGCGCAAGGCGTCGTACCGCGGCAGGGAGCCGCTTGCGCCGCCGCAGCTTCCGTGCGCGGAAATGCGCGCAGAGCGCATCTCGCTGATGCTCTCCGAACGCGGGCGCAGCGGCATGCTCTACACCGAGCTCGCTTCCGTTCCCGCTTCGCCGGAGGAAAAAGCATGAGCGAGCCGATCATCCGCAGGCATCTGATCTTCTCCGGCGCCGTCCAGGGCGTGGGCTTTCGCTGGCGCGCGCGCCGCGCGGCGGAGGCATACGGCGTGACCGGCTGGGTGCGCAACGACCGCTGCGGCAGCGTCACGATGGAACTGCAGGGCACGCCGGCGCAGATCGACATGGTGCTCCGCGCGATCGAGCGCGGCCTCTATATCCGCGTCGAGGAGCTGCGCGCGCACACGATCCCGACGGAGGCGGACGAGCGCGGCTTCGTCACGTGCGACGACGAATACTGAAACGAATCAGGCCGATCCGTACAAAAAACGGATCGGCCTGATTCATGCATTTTTGGAAAACAAAGCCCGCAAATCAATAAAAAGAGGTGCATTTTTTCGCGAGAAGAGCCGATCAAAGCAAATAATGAAAGCAATCTTTCACTTTTCCTCCGCATTTTGCATAAAAGCGCCCGCACGCTTTTGTGCCAAACATAGAATTGCAAAAAAGCGCCCAAATCCTTCAAAAAAAGATTATAATAGACATGGCGGAACGTGCGGACGCTCCGCCCCCAAAGCATGAAAAACTCCACCGAACAGAACGGAATAAAACAGGAGGGTTATTTGTTATGGTAAGGAAATCCATGGACGGCAACGAGGCCGCCGCGTACGCAAGCTATGCCTTTACCGAAGTCGCGACGATCTACCCCATCACGCCGTCCAGCCCCATGGCCAACCATGTTGACGAATGGGCCGCAAAAGGAAAGAAAAACCTCTTCGGCATGCCGGTCAAGCTCATGGAGATGCAGGCCGAGGCCGGCGCCTGCGCCGCCATGCAGGGCGCGCTCGAGGCGGGCGCGCTGGGCACCACCTACACCTCCGCGCAGGGCCTGATGCTGATGATCCCGCCGATGTACCGCATCGCCGGTCTGCTGCTGCCCGCGGTCATGCACGTCGCGGCGCGCTCCGTCGCCACCGAGGCGGTCTCCATCTTCGGCGACCACCAGGACGTCATGGCCTGCCGTCAGATCGGCTGGGCGCAGCTCGCGTCCTCCAGCGTGCAGGAGTGCATGGATCTCGGCGCGGTGGCGCACCTCGCCGCGATCAAGGGCCACGTCCCCGTGCAGCACTTCTTCGACGGCTTCCGCACCTCCCATGAGATCCAGAAGATCGACGTGCTCGACTACGAGGAGCTCGGCAAGATGCTCGACTGGGACGAGCTGAAAAAGTTCCGCGACCGCTCGCTGAACCCCGAGCACCCGACGATCCGCAACAGCGGCGAGAACGACGACATCTTCTTCCAGCACCGCGAGGCCTCCAACCCGACCTACGACGCCTTCCCGGCCGTCGTCGAGGAGTACATGGCGAAGATGTCCGCCCTGACGGGCCGCGACTACAAGCTCTTCAACTACTTCGGCGACCCCGAGGCAGAGCGCGTCATCGTCGCGATGGGCTCCGTCTGCCAGTGCGCGCAGGAGGTCGTCAACTACCTCTGCGAGCGCGGCGAGAAGGTCGGCCTCATCCAGATCCGCCTCTACCGTCCCTTCTCCCTCAAGCACTTCCTCGCCGCCGTCCCGGCGAGCTGCAAGGTCCTCACGACGCTCGACCGCACGAAGGAGCCCGGCTCCCTCGGCGAGCCGATCTACGAGGACGTCAGCGCCGCGCTGGCCGAGTCCGGCCTGAAGCTGCAGCTGCTCGGCGGCCGCTACGGCCTGAGCTCCAAGGACACCACGCCCGCCCAGATCAAGGCCGTGTTCGACAACATGAAGGGCGAGCGCAAAAACCACTTCACCGTCGGCATCAACGACGACGTGACGCACCTGTCCCTGCCGGTCGGCGAGAACATCGTCACCTCCGGCAAGTCGATCATCTCCTGCAAGTTCTGGGGCCTCGGGTCCGACGGCACCGTCGGCGCGAACAAGAACTCCTGCAAGATCATCGGCGACAACACCGATCAGTACGTGCAGGCCTACTTCCAGTATGACGCGAAGAAATCCGGCGGCCTGACCCGCAGCCATCTGCGCTTCGGCCACGAGCCGATCCAGTCCACCTACTACGTCACGATGGCGGACTTCGTGGCCTGCCACAAGCAGAGCTACATGTTCACCTACGACATCGTCAACGAGGTCAAGCCCGGCGGCATCTTCCTGCTCAACACCCGCTGGAAGGGCGAGACGCTCGCCGAGAACCTGCCCAACCGCGCCAAGAGGCTACTCGCCGAGCGCAAGGTGCAGTTCTACACGATCGACGCGACCGACATCGCCGAGGAGATCGGTCTGGGCAACCGCACGAGCACCGTCCTGCAGGCCGCGTTTTTCAAGCTCTCCGGCGTGCTGCCGATCGATCAGGCCGAGGAGTACATGAAGCAGGCCGCGATCAAGACCTTCTCGAAGAAGGGCGAGAAGATCGTCAACATGAACCTCGCCGCCATTGAGCGAGGCCTGACCGACATGGTGAAGATCGAAGTGCCCGCCGAGTGGGCCGAGCTCAAGGACGAGGAGCTGAAGATCGACGGCGATCTGCCCGAGTACGTGCGCAAGGTCCTCATCCCGATGAACCGCGCCGACGGCGACAACATCCCCGTGAGCACCTTCAGCCAGTACGCCGACGGCGTCATGCCCATCTCCATGGCGAAGTTCGAGAAGCGCGGCGTGGCCGACAACGTCCCGGTCTGGGACGCCGACAAGTGCATCGGCTGCAACCGCTGCTCGCTGGTCTGCCCGCACGGCGCGATCCGTCCCTTCCTCTTCACGGAGGAGGAGGCCGCCGCCGCGCCCGAGAGCTGCGTGACCAAGAAGGCGATCGGCAAGGGCTTCGAGGGCCTGCGCTACCGCATCCAGGTCGGCGTGCTCGACTGCCAGGGCTGCGGCAGCTGCGTCAACGTCTGCCCGGCCAAGGAGAAGGCCCTGCACATGGTCCCGCTGGACGACGTGCGCGCCGAGCAGAAGAACTGGGACCACTGCCTGACGCTCAGCGAGAAGCCCAACCCGATGAACAAGTTTTCCGCCAAGGGCAGCCAGTACGAGCAGCCGCTCTACGAGTTTGCCGGCGCCTGCCCCGGCTGCGGCGAGACGCCCTATATCAAGCTCCTTACCCAGCTCTTCGGCGACCGCATGTACACCGCCAACGCCACCGGCTGCTCGCAGGCCTACGGCTTCTTCGCCCCGACCTTCCCGCAGACCGTCAACAAGCGCGGCTTCGGCCCCGCTTTCTCGAACTCCCTGTTCGAGAACAACGCCGAGTTCGCCCTGGGCATCAGCCTCTCGGCCGAGCAGATGCGTGAGCAGACCGCCCTGCACGCCCGCGCCGTGATCGAGGCGACCGCCGACGAGCAGCTCAAGGCCGCGCTGCAGCGCTGGCTCGACGAGGGCGGAGACGTCGACAAGACCGCAGAGGTCGCCGACGCGGTGCGCGCCGCGCTCGCCGAGACGAAGGAACAGAGCGCCGACATCGACTACATCCGCTCCCGCGAGGACACGCTGACCAAGAAGGCCATCTGGATGGTCGGCGGCGACGGCTGGGCCTACGACATCGGCTACGGCGGTCTCGACCACGTGCTGGCCTCGGGTCTCGACCTCAACGTCCTGGTCATGGACAACGAGCTCTACGCCAACACCGGCGGACAGTCCTCCAAGGCCACGCCGATCGGCGCCGCCGTGCAGTTCGCGGCCGCCGGCAAGGCCACGCCGAAGAAGGACATGGGCGTGATCCTCTCAAACTACGGCTACGTCTACGTCGCGCAGATCAACCTCGGCGCGAACCCCGAGCACGCGATCCGCTGCCTCAAGGAGGCCGCGGCCTACCACGGCCCGTCGATCGTCATCGCCTACGCGCCCTGCATCAACCACGGCCTGTCCAAGGGCATGAGCAAGGTCATGGACGAGGCGAAGGCCGCCACCGAGTGCGGGTTCTGGCCGCTGTACCACTACAACCCGGACATCGAGAAGGAGGGCGGCAATCCCTTCGTGCTCGACTCCGGCGAGCCGAACGGCAAGCTGCGCGAGTACATGATGGGCGAGGTCCGCTTCTCGTCCCTGACCCGTACCTTCCCGGAGCGCGCCGAGCTGCTCTTTGCGCAGGCGGAGGATTTCACCGCCCGCCGCTACGCCAAGTACAAGAGACTGGCCGGCAAGGAATGATCCCCGATCAAAGCAAAAAAAGCTCTCTGCGATCGCAGAGAGCTTTTTTGTTTGCGTTATCAGTTCCGCAGCGCGTGCAGCGGCGCGGGGATGCGCCCGCCGCGCGCGATGAAATCCGCCGAGGACGCGGCGTGCACGTCCATCACCGGGGCGGAGCCGAACAGCCCGCCGATCTCCACCGTGTCCCCGGCCTTCTTGCCCGGCGCGGGGATCAGACGCACGGCGGTGGTCTTGTTGTTGATCATGCCGATCGCGGCCTCGTCGGCCAGGATGGCCGAGAGCGTTTCGGCGCTCGTCTCGCCCGGCACGGCGATCATGTCGAGCCCCACCGAGCACACGCAGGTCATGGCCTCGAGCTTGTCGATGCACAGCGTGCCCTCACGCACGGCGGCGATCATGCCCTCGTCCTCGCTGACGGGGATGAAGGCGCCGGAAAGGCCGCCCACATGGCTCGAGGCCATGACGCCGCCCTTTTTGACCGCGTCGTTGAGCAGCGCCAGCGCGGCCGTCGTGCCGTGCGTGCCGCATACCTCCAGCCCCATCGCCTCGAGGATGCGCGCCACGCTGTCGCCCTTGACGGGCGTCGGCGCCAGCGAGAGGTCGACGATCCCGAAGGGCACGCCGAGCCGCCGGGAGGCCTCCTGCGCGACGAGCTGGCCCATGCGCGTGACCTTGAAGGCCGTGCGCTTGATCGTCTCGGCCACGACGTCGAAGGGCGCGCCGGCGCACTCGCGCAGCGCCTCGTACACGACGCCCGGCCCGGACACGCCGACGTTCACGGCGCACTCCGCCTCGCCCACGCCGTGGAAGGCGCCGGCCATGAAGGGGTTGTCCTCCACCGCGTTGCAGAAAACGACCAGCTTCGCACAGCCGAGACCGTCGTTTTCAGCGGTGCGCTGCGCGGTCTGCTTGATGACGCGGCCCATCCTGGCCACAGCGTCCATATTGATGCCCGAGCGCGTCGAGCCGACGTTGACGCTCGCGCAGACCCGCTCGGTCGCGGCAAGCGCCTCCGGGATCGAGGCGATCAGCCTGCGGTCGCCGTCGCTGTAGCCCTTGTGCACCAGCGCGGAGAAGCCGCCGATAAAGTTGACGCCGACGGCCTTGGCCGCCGCGTCCATCTTCAGCGCGATCTCCGTAAGGCTCTCGTCCCGGCAGGCGGCGGCGACGAGCGCGATGGGCGTGACGCTCACGCGCTTGTTGACGATGGGGATGCCGAACTCACGCTCGATGCTCTCACCCGTGGCGACCAGCGTCTCGGCGCGGCGGCAGATCTTGTCGTAGACCTTCCCGGCGCAGCGCGCGGCGCTCTCGTCGGCACAGTCGAGCAGGTCCAGCCCCAGCGTGATCGTACGCACGTCGAGGTGCTGCTGGTCGATCATGCGGATGGTCTGCAGGATCTCGTCCGTGTTCATGAGATAGCTCATACTCTCGCGCCTCCCGGATCAGATGCGGTGCATGGCGTCAAAGATATCCTGCCGCTGGATGTGGATGGCGAGCGCGCGCTCTTCACCCTTTTCCTGCAGCTCGCGCGCAAGCGCGTCGAAGGGCAGGGGACAGTCTGCGAGATCGACGAGCATGATCATGGTGAAGTATTCCTGCATCAGCGTCTGGCTGATGTCGAGGATGTTGATCTCCCGCGCGGCCAGCAGGCCGGTGACGTAGGCGGTGATGCCCTTGGCGTCGCGGGCAAAGACGGAGACGATGGCTTTCATTTCGTTCCTCCCACAGAGAAGATGCGTCCATTATAGCGGCTCGAAACGGATTTGAAAAGAGCGGGATGAAAAAAAGCGCGGCTTGCGAAGCGGCGTCGCATCGGGTATAATAACAGAAAAAGCGGCAAAGGAGATCGACATGGACATCCACGAGGAGCTGACGCTGCAGGACTGCCCCTTCTGCGGGGGAGCCGGCCTGCTGGCGGAGGAAAACGGCTGGTGCTGGACCGTGACCTGCATGGACTGCGGCGCGCAGACCGCGCATTTTGAGTTCAGAACGCCCGAGGGACGGCTCGATGCGGCGCGGCGCGCGGCGCAGGTCTGGAACATCGGCAAGGTCGTGCGCGGCGATATCGGGGAATAAGGACCTTGAAGGCAAGAGGAAAACGGGCGGCCGCGGCGCTGCTCGCGCTCGCGCTGCTGTGCCTGTGCGCCTGCGGCGGAAACGCGCCGGAGGCCGCGCCCGCCGAAACGCCCGCGCCGGAGCCGGAGAGCACGCCAGACCCGACGCCCTGCGCCCATCCGCGGTACGTCGACGGGGTCTGCACGGTCTGCGGCTATGCCTGCCCGCACGACTGGGCGGGGGGAGTCTGCAAGCTATGCGGGAACGTCTGCCCGCACCCGGAGCACGACGAGCGGACGCATCTGTGCGCCTGCTGCGGCGAGTATGCGGCGCATCGCTACCGAGACGGGCGCTGCCTGCGCTGCGGCGCCGTGCCGCCCTTCTGCACGGGCACGCTGCCGGAGGCCTACTTCGCCCCCTCTCCCGAGCAGGGGAGCATCGAGACGATCGATTTCCGCAGCGCGGAGGACCCGGCCGATAAGAAAGCGAGAAAGAAGGCCGCGCTGGTCTATCTTCCCTGCGGCTACGACGCCGCGGACGGCGAGAGGCGCTACAACGTCGTGATCGCGCTGCACGGCGCGGGCGGAGACGAGCACGGCATGATGGACAAGGTCCACATCCCCAACGGCGGGGACGGCACCTGCTTCCGTCTGATCTATGACCGGATGCTGTATGAAAAGCTCTGCGAGCCTTTTATCCTCGTGAGCGTGAACGTCTATTCCCTCGTCGAGGAGAACAGCTTTACCGGATACGGCGAGAAAAACCTCGCCGGGCGGCTGAGGACGCTGATCCTGCCCTACGTCGCCGGGCATTACAACACCTACGCGGCGGATCCCTCCGAAGAGGCGATCCGGGCGGCGCGGGCGCACTTCGGGCTGATCGGCCTGTCCAACGGCGCGCTCTACGCCCTGAGCGCGGGTTTTGCGGATAATTTCGAGCTTTTCGGGAACTACGCCTGCTTCTCGGGCAACTATCCCGAGACGGCGGAGGCCGTGATCGCGCGCCTCGGCGCGCCCGACGCCGCCGAGCTGCCGGTGTACTGCTTCATCACCGGCGCCGGAACGACGGATTTCCAGCGGGAGAACACCGAAAAGCGCTTCGATCTGATCGCGGACGCCTGCGGCGGGATCGTGCGGGGCGAGAACGCCTTTCACGTCGACGTGGAGGGCACGCACAACTGGAAAACATGGGGGACCGAGAGCTACAACGCTCTGCTGGTCATGTTCCAGAACTGGAATTGAAAGGGGACAGGACATGGAGCCGAGAGAATTTCTGGAGATTTTGCACGTCGCCGAGCGGCTCAAGGACACGACGCGGCACTGCACCAGCTCGCACGGAAAGCCGGAG
This sequence comes from Oscillospiraceae bacterium, assembly GCA_902761055.1. Taxonomy (GTDB): domain Bacteria; phylum Bacillota; class Clostridia; order Oscillospirales; family Oscillospiraceae; genus Limivicinus. The sequence continues at coordinate 54,867 of CACWIS010000005.1, read as the reverse complement.
AGCGTCGCCGAGCACAGCTGGCGCACGGCGCTGATGGCCTTCCTCCTGCGCGGCGAGTTTCCCGAGCTGGACATGGACAAGGTCACGGCCATGTGCCTGATCCACGACCTGGGCGAGTGCTTCACGGGGGATATCCCGGCCTTCGTCAAGACCGCGGCGGACCGCGAGACCGAGGACAGCCTGCTGGCACGCTGGGTCGCCTCGCTGCCGGAGGAGCTGTCCCGCTCCATGGCCGCGCTCTACGCGGAAATGGACGCGCAGCAAACGGGCGAGGCAAAGCTCTACAAGGCGCTCGACAAGCTCGAGGCCGTGATCCAGCACAATGAATCGCCGCTGTCGACCTGGACGGAGAACGAGTATGAGCTCAACCGCCGCTATGCCTTCGACGCCGTGGCTTTCTCCGAATGGCTTACCGCGCTGCGGCGCGAGATCCTCGCCGACACGATCGAAAAGATCGGGCGGGAAGGTGTATAATATGAAAAAACTCTCGATTATTTCCCAGGAAATGATTGAGAGTTTTTCCTATCTGTGCTATACTGTTTCCATCCTTTTTATGAATCGAGGTAGAACCCATGACAAAGAGATTTCTGTCCTTTCTGCTGATCCTCACGCTGCTCTTCGCGCTCTTCTGCGGCACGGCTCTCGCGGCCGACGAGGGCGAGCGCAGCGCCGACGTGGTGATCCTCTTCACGAGCGACGTGCACTGCGGCATCGATCAGGGCTTCGGCTACGCCGGCCTTGCCGAGATCCGCGACTATCTGGCCGCCCAGGGCAACGACGTCATCCTCGTCGACGACGGCGACAACATCCAGGGCGAGCCGATCGGTACGATGACCAAGGGCGAGGCCCTGCTCGATCTGATGAACAAGATGGGCTACAGCATCGCCATCCCCGGCAACCACGAATTCGACTACGGCATGGATCAGTTCCTCTCTCTGACCAAGCAGGCCAAGTTCGACTATATCAGCTGCAACTTCAACCGCGAGGGCGAACTGGTCTTCCAGCCCTATGTGATCCGTGAGCTCGGCGGCGCGAAGATCGCTTTCGTCGGCGTGACCACGCCCAAGACCCTGACCTCCTCCACGCCGAAGTACTTTCAGGATGAGAACGGCGAGTTTGTCTACGGCTTCTTCCAGGACGAAAGCGGCGAGGGCGTGTACAACGCCGTCCAGTCCGCCGTCGACGCGGCCCGCGCGGAGGGCGTCGACTACGTCGTCGCCATGGGCCACCTGGGCAACGAAGAGGAATGCCATCCCTGGACCTACGGCGACGTCATCGCCAACACCAGCGGCATCGACGTCTTCCTCGACGGCCACAGCCATGACACCGACCAGATCAAGATGAAGAACAAGAACGGCGAGGACGTGCTCCGCAGCGCCTGCGGCACCAAGCTTGCCTGCATCGGCTATTGCCGCATCGCGGTCGACGGCACGATCACGACCGGCCTCTACACCTGGAACAACAGCGACCCCGCACCGGCTCTGCTCGGCCTCGCCAACAAGATGTCGGCCAATGTGGCCAAGGCCTCCGGCGCGCTGGAGAAGAAGCTCAAGGAGGTCGTCGCCAGCAGCCAGGTGCTCCTGACCGTCAATGATCCCGAGGCCGTGGACGACAACGGCAGACCCATCCGCATGGTCCGCCGGGCCGAGACCAACCTCGGCGACCTCTGCGCAGACGCTTATCTCTCCCAGTCCGGCGCCGACGTCGCGTTCGTCAACGGCGGCGGCGTGCGCGCCAATATCAAGGCCGGCAAGATCACGCTCGGCGATATCCTCAGCGTCCACCCCTTCGGCAACGCCATGTGCGTCATCGAGGTCAAGGGCCAGCAGATCCTTGACGCGCTCGAGTGGGGCTCCCGCGCCGTCCCGGGCGAGACCGGCGGCTTCCTGCAGGTCGCGGGACTGAGCTATGAGATCCACAGCTACATCGAGTCCGGCTGCAAGACCGACGAGAACGGCATGTTCGCCGGCGTCGAGGGCGAGCGCCGCGTGCAGAACGTGCTGATCGGCGGCGAGCCCATCGATCCCGAGGCGACCTACACGCTTGCCAGCCACGACTACATGCTGCTCAACAGCGGCGACGGCTACTCGATGTTTGCCGGCGCGCCGGTGCTGCAGGACCGCGTGAAACTCGACAACCAGGTGCTGATCGACTACATCACCGAGGATCTCGGCGGTGTGATCGGCGAGGAGTACGAGGACCTCACCGGCCAGGGCCGCATCGTCATCGTCGAGCAGGCTCCCTGAATGCGCGACCCCATAACGGCATAAAAAAAGAGCACCCTCCGGGGTGCTCTTTTTTTATGCTTATGCGGCTTTTATTTGTTTTTCTGCACCGCGCGGAGCACGGCCCAGATCGCACCGAAGGCCACGCCGGCGATGGGCCAGACGATCCAGCTCTGGTCCCAGCGGCCCGTGATGAAGCTCCAGGCGAGATAGCCGGCCGTCACCAGCAGCCAGTAGCTGCCGGCAAGCCAGCTGTTTTTCTTTTCGAAGGCCTTGTTCTCGCGGCCGTAGTCGCCCTCCTCGAGCAGCTGCTGGAAGCCGCTCCAGATGATCGACACGCGCACGATCAGCAGCGAGCCGATCGCCACGAGCGCGAGCAGCGCGCCCACGGCGAGCACGTGGATGAACTCGTCCCCGCCCGCGAATACGAGACTGACGAACAGCGGCAGCGCCGCGACGACGCACAGCACGATCCCGATCGTGAGCTGGCGCGTGTAGACGCCCTGGAACTTCTCGCGCCGGTCGCGGGCCATGCCCGCCACGCCGTAGAGCGTATCGATCGGTTCTTTTTCCAGATACTCAAAACGCGACGCGCGCAGCGAGCAGGTGACGAACAGCGCCACCGCGCAGCCGACGAGCACGAACAGCGCCGCCAGACCGAGCCCCGTGGCCTGGGTCTCGCTCAGCGCCAGCTTGCCCATCTCGCTCGCGCCGCCGAGCACGATCAGCAGGATCGGCGAGAGGATGCACAGCATCACGCCCAGCGCGACGCGCGGCGCGTTCTGCTCGCGCATCCGCAGGAAGGCCGCGGCCTCCTCCATCGAGACGCTGCGCAGCGAACCCTCGACGCTCTCGCTTTCGGAGGGCTCGACGCTCTCCAGCTCATCCTTCAATAAATAATCGGTGCTCACGCCGAAAACCTCGGACAGACGGACGAGCCGGCCCATGTCGGGCACGGACTGCGCGCTCTCCCATTTGGAAATGGACTGACGGCTCACGTCCATCTTCTCCGCCAGCTCCTCCTGCGACCATCCGTTCTTTTTGCGCAGCTCCATGATCTTGTCTGCCAATATCATTTTTCTAACCCCTTTCGAGCCGTTTTCTTTCCTTTCGGACGCCTTCAGTTTAACCGACGCGCCGTTTGCAGGCCATAAAGACGGCTTGGAAATCCCGCAACCGGCGGTTGCGATTCGTTGCGTCACAGTTGTTTGAGATAAAACCGGAAGGCCGTCGGCACGGAATAGCTCTCCCGGATCTCCTCCGCGCCCGCCCAGACGCAGCCGGGCGTCTCCGCCGGCAGCTCGACGCGATATCCCGTCATCCGCCACTCGACGTGCGTGAAAACATGCTTCGACTTGCCGCAGGGCGCGATCGAAAGCGCGTCCGGAAGGAGGGCGTGCAGCTCCTCCGCGGTCTTTGCACCGTCGAGCGAGGGAAATTCCCACAGACCGGCGAGCAGACCCTTGCCCTCCCGACGGCGGATCGCGGTCCGACCGCCGCAGCGCAGCAGCAGCACCGTCCGCTCCTCGACGCGGCGCGGATGCGGCGGCGTGCGGAGCGGATAGCGCTCGACGCCTCCCTCCGCCTCCGCGCGGCACAGATCGCGCAGCGGGCAGGAGGCGCAGCGCGCCTCGCCGTTCGGTACGCAGGCCGTCTCGCCCAGCTCCATCAGACCCTCGGTCACGAGCGCGGCGCGCCCGCCCGCCGGGTAACTTTCGCGCAGCAGCGCCGCGACGGCGCGCCGCGTGGCGGGCAGCATCACGTCCTCGCCGCTCGCGAGCAGACGCGAGACGACGCGCAGTACGTTCCCGTCCACGGCGGGTTCGCCCTGCCCGAAGGCGATCGAGGCGATCGCTCCGGCCGTGTAGTCTCCGATGCCGGGCAGCGTTTTCAGCTCCGCAGCCGAGGCGGGCAGCGCGCCGCCGAAGCGCGCCATGATCTCCGCGGCGGCTTTTTTCAGATTCCGCGCACGGCTGTAATAGCCAAGACCCTCCCAAAGCTTGAGAAGACGATCCTCCTCCACGGCCGCGAGCGCGGCGACGTCGGGCAGCTCGGCAAGAAAACGCTCGTAATAGGGGATCACGGCCTCGATGCGCGTCTGCTGGAGCATGATCTCCGAGATCCAGACCCGGTAGGGCGTCGGCTCGTCCCGCCAGGGCAGCGGCCTGCGGTTTCCCGCATACCAGTCCGCGATCCGCGGCAGGGCGATTTGCATAAGCTCGCGGTCCGTCATGGCGCGCCTCCTTTCCGAGCTCTCTTTCCCGTATTATAGCAAAGCCGCGGCGGCTTTGCAATTGACTCCCGCCGTGCGGATGCTATAATGAAGAAAAACCGATCGGGAAGAGGCGGGTCAGGGGAAAGCAGAAGCGCTTGCCCGAGCGCTCCCGCAGCGCGGCCGCGAGACGCGCGGGCAGGGCGCATGACCGGTCGTTTCCTCAAAAAGGGAGATCGAAAGCATGAAATTCGACCACCGCTTTGTTCTGACCCACGCCGAGCCGTCCATGCGGCTCTATACCGCCGACGGCGTGACGATGCGGCTGGACTTCTTTGAAGACATGCTCCGCGTCGCGCTGCTGCACGACGGCGCGGCCCTGCTGCCGACGTGGAACGTCTGGCCCGGCGCGGGCGACTGCCCGCTCGAGGGGCGCGGCAAGCTCTCGACCGAGGGCCTGCGGACCGTCTGCCCGGAGTGCGGGGAGACGGAGGAGGAGCTGCGCTTTTCTCTCGGCGGCGCGGACTTCCGCGTTGAGAAAAAGAATTTCCGCATCACGGCGCGGACGGACCGAGGCCTCCTCTACGCCGACCGCAGCGGCCTTGCCTACAACTTCGACGGCGAGCTGGGCGAGGGTTTCGTCCACTTTACGCGCCGCGAGGAGGGCGAGCGCATCTTCGGCCTCGGGGACAAGGGCGGCGCGGTGAACAAATCCGGGCGCAGCTTCACGCTGGCGGCCACGGATTCGATGGGCTTTTCCGCAAAGGACAGCGACCCGCTCTACAAGCAGGTCCCGTTCTATATCTGCGAGAACGGCGCGGGGAGCTGCGGCGTTTTTTACGACACGTATTCCGACGGCCGCGCGGACTTCGGCCGGGAGCACGACAATTATTACGAGCCCTTTTCCTCCGTCCGCTTCGAGGAGGAGAGCATGGTGTTCTACCTCATCCTCGGCACAACGGCGCAGATCGTGCGGCGCTTCACCGCGCTCTGCGGCGGCGCGGCGGCGGTGCCCGGCTGGGCGTTTTGCTACTGCGGCAGCACGATGGAATACACCGATGCGCCCGATGCGGATAAGCGCCTGCGCGGTTTTGTGACGAAGTGCGCGGAAAACGGCCTGAAGGCGGGCGGCTTTTATCTCTCCAGCGGCTATACCCAAATCGGCGATCGACGCTGCGTCTTTCACTGGAACGCCGAGAAGATCCCCTCGCCGGAGGGCCTTGCGGCGTATTTCCGCGAAAACGGCATGGAGCTTGTCGCCAACGTCAAGCCCGCGTTCCTGACCACGCATCCGCTCTATGACGAGCTGGCCGGGAAGGGATACTTTCTCCGCTACGCCGACGGCAGCCCCGCCCGCTTCCCCTTCTGGGGCGGCATGGCGAGCTATCTCGATTTCACGAACCGCGGCGCGTACGAGTTCTGGAAGGAGCAGGTGAAGCGGCAGCTCGTCGAAAAGGGTTACCGGCATATCTGGAACGACAACAACGAATACGACGTGCTCGACGCCGCCGTGCTCGCGGACGGCTTCGGGCATGAGACGAGGGCAAGACTGATCCGCCCGCTTTTCTCCTATCTCATGGCGCGCGCCAGCCGCGAGGCCTGCATGGAGGCGACGGGGGAGGACTTCGTCCCCTTCAACGTCTCGCGCTGCGCGATCGCCGCGACGCAGCGCGTCGCGACGACCTGGACGGGCGACAACCGCACGAGCTTTGAAGACCTGCGCTGCAACCATTACCAGGCGATGACAATGGCCCTCTCCGGCTTTTCCTTCTTCGGCGCGGACATCGGCGGCTTCGCCGGGCCGCAGCCGGACCGCGAGCTTTTCCTGCGCTGGCTGCAGTACGGCGTGTTCACGCCGCGCTTCGTCCTCCACTCCTGGAAGCCCGGCGCGCCCTCGACGATGCCCTGGCTCTATCCCGAGCTCATGGACAGCGTGCGCCGCCTCTTTGCGCTGCGCGAAAGGCTCCTGCCCTATCTGCGGAGTGAGTACGAGCGCAAGAGACGGCTGTATGAGCCGCTGATCTGGCCCGTGTTTCTCTCCGAGCCGGATTACGACTGCGAGAGCGACTGCTTTTTCTGCGGCGACGAGATCCTGGCCTGTCCGGTCTTTGATCGGGGCGCGGAGACGGTGACGGTGCGTCTGCCGGCGGATGAAAAAGGCTGGCGGCTGCGCGGCGGGAGCGAAGTCTTTTCCGGCGGCGCGGCCGTGACCGTGCGCTGCCTGCCGACGGACGAGCCGGTCTGGTTCCTCCGCGCGCGCGATAAGGACGCGTGAGAGCGGAGCAACAGCAAGTTGCGTGCATAGCGGAGCGTTTTGCGTTACAATCGGCGTTGAGGAGGCGAGCATATGAACACGAAAGAAATACTCTATGAGCTGCGGACAAAGCACGGGCTGTCCCAGGATGAGCTGGCCGAGCGGGTTTTCGTGACGCGGCAGGCCGTGTCGCGTTGGGAAAACGGAGAAACGACGCCGAACACAGAGACGCTCAAGCTGCTCTCCGGGCTGTACGACGTTTCCATCAACACGCTGCTGGGCTCGCCGCGCCGGCTCGTCTGCCAGTGCTGCGGGATGCCGCTGGAGGACAGCAGCCTCGGGCGGAACAGGGACGGCTCCCTCAACGAGGATTACTGCCGGTGGTGCTATGCCGACGGGACCTACACGTACAGCGATATGGACGATCTCATCGACGTGTGCGCCGGGAACATGGCGGGCGCGGGCTTTTCCGAACAGCAGGCCAGGGCTTATCTCAAACAGAAGCTGCCCGAGCTGGACTACTGGAAGAGACACGGGGAGTTCAAGGGCGACGGCGCGTTCGAGGCGCTCAAGAAAAAACTGATCGAGGAGATCAACGCTCTGCGTATCGAGGGGATGCCGCGCCTTGAAAAGCTCAACGCGCTTGTCGGAAGCTACGTGAATCTGGCTTATCCGCTCCCCGGCGGCGCGAGCGTGAAATTTCTCGACGACGGGACGACCTATCTGGGGAATCAGCTGCAGTCGGAAGGGGACGAAGAGCGGTGCTTCGGCGTCCTGGCCAACGCGGATTTCATCCTGATCTGCCGCTACGGGAAGGAAGGCGCCGATCCGGAGCTTATGCTGTACAAGAAAAGATGATGCCGCTCGCGCAAAAGCGGGGCTGTCGTAAAAGACTGCCCCGCTTTTGCGCCGCGCCATAAGACCGAAGAGCACGGCGGGGATGAGCGCGGCGAGGTCGTACATCCTGCGCAGGTTTTCCATCGTCTGCACCGCGCCCTTCTCCGCCGTGCAGTGCATGCCCGGCCGCGCGCGCTCCGTTCCTCATCGTTCGCCCTGTTTTACCGCAGCATGCGCACGCTTGGCAAGAGAGGAAAAATGTGCTACACTTTTCCCGGGAGTGAGGCACGTGAAAGAATACCCGATCCTGAAAAGCAAGCTCTTTTTGTATATCACCGAGTTCTTTGCCGGCGTGTCCGTCATGGCAGTCGAGCTCGGGGCGAGCCGCCTGCTCGCGCCGTATTTCAGCTCCTCGCAGATCGTCTGGACGATCATCATCGGCACGATCATGATCGCCATGGCGCTCGGCAATCTCTACGGCGGCAGGGCGGCGGACAAAAACCCCGATCCGGCGCTGCTCTACCGGCGCATCCTCGTCGCGGCCGTGTGGATCGCGGCGATCCCGGTGCTGGGCAAGTATGTGATCCTCGGCGTCTCGGCGCTGCTGATCTTCACGGTCAGCACGAACTTTCTCGTGATCGCGGCCTTCGTCTCATGCATACTGCTGTTCGTCTATCCGCTCTTCCTGCTCGGCACGGTCACACCCTCGCTGGTCAAGGCGACGGTGGACAGTCTCGACGACAGCGGCCGCACGGTCGGCCGTCTCGGCGCCTGCAACACGGTCGGCAGCATCCTCGGCACCTTTCTGCCCACCTTCGTCACGATCCCGGCCGTCGGCACGGCCGTGACCTTCCTCATTTTCTCCGCGATCCTGCTGGCGATCGCGCTGGCCTTCTTCTTCAGCGCGCGCAGAGGGCTGCGCGCCGCCGTGATCGCGCTGGTCCTGTTCCTGCTGTGCACGCTTTTCGGACGCAGCAAGGCCTTCGCTTTCTGGGAAAACGATCTGAAATACGAGGGCGAGTCGGTCTACAACTATCTGCAGGTCAAGGAGGATGAAAAGAGCGTCGTGCTCGCGACGAACGTGCTCTTCGGCGTGCAGTCGGTGAGGATGAAGGACGGCGGCCTTACGGGCATGTACTACGATTATGCGCTCGCCGCCTGCGCGATGGCGGAGGCGGAGTCGCCGCGCGTGCTGATCCTCGGCAACGGCACGGGGACCTACGCGGCCCAGTGCCTGCGTTATTTCCCCGGCAGCAGCGTCGAGGGCGTGGAGATCGACGGGAAAATCACCGATCTCGCGCGGGAATACTTCGAGCTGCCCGACGCGGTGCAGGTCACCGAATACGACGGCCGCGCCTTTCTGCAGGCCGTGGACACGCGCTACGACGTGATCCTCGTCGACGCGTATCAGGACATCACGATCCCATTCCAGATGTCCTCCGTAGAGTTTTTCACGATGGTGCGCGAGCACCTCGCGCCGGGAGGCGTGATGGTCGTGAACCTGAACATGCATTCCGACGGCGAGGGCAGCATCAACGAGTCGCTGCGCGACACGATCGCCGCGGTCTTTCCCTGCGTCGCGTCGGCGGACGTGCGCGGCAACACGAACCGCGAGCTCTTCGCCTGCACGGACGCGGCGCCCGCCGAAAGACTCCGCGCCGCCGTCGCGCGGATGCCCTCCGGCGAGCTGCGCAGCATGATGGAGCAGGTCGCCTCGCGCCTCGTCGCAGAGAAGGGCGGCGGGCATATCCTCAGCGACGACCGCGCGCCGGTCGAGCTGCTGGGCATGCGTGCCATCGACGCGCTGATCGGCGACGAGCTGGTCTGGGTGCGCGGGATCTATGAGCGCGAGGGCGTCAAGGGGCTGATCGAGCGCTTCGCCTGAAAACAAGCGGAAAACACGGCCCGGGCTGCAAAGCCCGGGCCGTGTTTGTTTATCGAAGCAGAAAGACGCTCAAAACGGAGAGCAGGATCAGCAGCAGGATATTGAAAAAGCTGAATTCCGCGAGGAATCGCCCCGGATGGGCGTGCTCGGAGTGGGCGTAGAGCTTCATGCTGATGAGGCTCGCCAGACTTGCGATCGGCGTGCCGAGGCCGCCGATGTTCACGCCCAGCAGCAGCGCGTGCGCGTTCTGGGTGAAGCCGGAGAGCAGCAGCGCCGCGGGGACGTTGCTGATGACCTGGCTCGCGGCGAGCGAGACCGCGTACTCCCGTCCCGCGAGCAGGCCGCGCAGCAGGCGGTCGACGCTCTCCTGCCGGGCGAGGTTGCCCGAAAAGATGAAAAAGGCCACAAAGGTCAGCAGCAGCATGAAATCCGCCCGGACGAGCAGCCTGCGGTCAAAGACCAGCAGCACGGCGATCACGGCGAGCAGCATGACCGGCCAGCCGATCACACGCAGCACGACCAGCAGACAGACGGCAAAGAGCGCGCCGTGCAGGAGCAGTCCCTTCTTCTCCACACCCGGCTCTTCGCCGAGGAACAGCTCCAGGCGCGAGGCGGGCACGGAGAGGCAGGCAAGTGCGATCAGCGCGAAGGAAAGCGCCCAAACCGGGAAGGTGAAGCGGACAAAATCCCCGAGTGAGAGATCGTAATACGAGTAGAGATACAGATTCTGCGGGTTGCCCACGGGCGTGAGCATGCTGCCGAGATTGGCAGCCACGGTCTGCAGCACGACGACGCGGATCAGCGCGTCGCGCTGGTCGGCCATGCCGAGCACGACGACGGCGAAGGGCACGAAGGTCAGCAGCGCCACGTCGTTGGTGATGAGCATGGCGGAGAAGAAGCACAGCGCGACCAGCAGCGCGCTCATCGCGCGCAGCGTCGAGACCCTGCGGCAGAGCATGTGCGCCAGATGCGCGAAAAGCCCCGCCTGCCGCAGCCCGGCGACGACCGTCATCAGACAGTAGAGCAGCGCGAGCGTGCGGAAATCGATATAGGAGAGATAGCGCGCGTCCGGCGGGACGAAAAAACAGCTGACCGCGGCGGCGAGCGCGGCGATCAGCAGCACCGGCTCGCGCCGGATGAAAGAGCGGATCGTTGCCATGGTTTACCTCGATCGTCAGAAAATCCCGGCACAGTATACGCCTTCCGGCCGCCGTGTGCAAGAGAAAAAAACCGGGGACGGAAAAAGCGTCCCCGGCTTTTGAGATCGCGCTCGACTTACTGCGCGGAGAAAAAGGCGCGCAGCTCGTCCTCGCTGCGCAGCACGGTCTCCGGCGCGCCGTGGAGCATCACGTTGTCGAAGCCGTCGATGAAGCTGCGCGCGTCGGTCTTGTAGCCGATGCAGCGCTTGCCCTGCGCGTAGCAGTAGCCCAGCTCGAAGCAGGCGCCCTCGTCCGGCACGCGGCCGTCGAAGACGAACAGCAGCGTGTCGCACCAGTCGAGGTTCCTGCAGTCGAGCAGAAAGAGGTATTTGCGCTTTTCCATGCCCTCGATCTGCTCCGGCAGATCGGCGACGCAGCCGCCCGCGCGCTGGGGCAGGAAGGTCTCGTGTCCGCAGCTGCGCAGGATCGCGTCGATGCGCTCGTTGAAGGCGCGCTCGGCCTCGTTGAAGAGGGGCGCGGCGATATAGATCTTCACGGCTTCTCCTCCGTCTCCCGTTTTTCTTCTTCGCTTTCCTCCGGCTGATCCGCGTCCTCCCCTGCGCGGGCGCGGTTGTCAAAAATCGCGCCGATGCACATCCCGAGGCAGAGTCCGAGAGAGACCCCGGCCCCCGTGCTGCCGAGCGCCGAGCCGAGCGCGGCCCCCATCGCGACGCCGAGACACATGCCGAGCGCGAGTCCGTTCTGCTCGCTCCGCTCCGTCTTCTTCATATCCTGCTTTTCTTTCTCGTCCATGTCCGCACCTCCGCAAAAAGCTGCCTTTACTTTATCACGGCACAATTAAATTGACAAGCGCGGCGCAAGGGGATATCATCGGAACGATAGAAAGGGGTCTTGCCTTGTGAAGAAAACCGATTACGCCGAACTGCTCGCCCTGGCCGGGAGCCTGATCGGCGGCGTGCCGCATTTTGTCGCCAATCTCGCCAATCTTTCGGCGCTGCTCTACGATACGCTCGACGAGATCAACTGGGCGGGCTTTTATCTTGCCGAGGGGGACAAGCTCGTGCTCGGTCCCTTCCAGGGCAAGCCGGCCTGCATCGAGATCTCCCGGGGCCGCGGCGTCTGCGGGACGGCCGCCGCGCTTGACGCGACGCAGCTCGTGCCGGACGTGCACGCCTTCCCCGGGCACATCGCCTGCGACTGCGCCTCCAATTCCGAGATCGTCGTGCCGCTGCACGCGCAGGGCCGGGTCGTCGGCGTGCTCGACATCGACAGTCCGGTGAAGGAGCGCTTCTCCGAGGAGGACAAGGCGGGACTCGAGGCGCTGTGCGCACTGATCGAAAGGGAGCTGTTTTGATATGGACGAGCTGAAATACGTCACGCTCCGCGAGCGGCCGGAGCTGCGCGAGCGCGCCGCGGCCTGGTTCCACAGAAAGTGGGGCGTGCCGGAGGAAGCCTATCTGGAGTGCATGGACGCCTATCTCGGGGGCCTGACGGAATACGGCTGGTATCTCTGCCTCGACGGCGAGACGATCGTCGGCGGCATGGGCGTGATCGAAAACGATTTTCACGAGCGCAAGGACCTCGCGCCCAACGTCTGCGCGGTGTATACCGAGGAGGCGTACCGCGGCCGCGGCGTCGCCGGGCGGCTTCTGGACCTGACGGTGGAGGACCAGCGCGCGAAGGGGATCTCGCCGCTCTATCTCGTGACGGATCACATCGGCTTCTACGAGCGCTGCGGCTGGGAATTCCTGTGCCTGGTGCAGGGCGACGGCGAGGACGGATTGACAAGGATGTATATCCACCGATAAAAACGAAAGCCGCGGACCGGAAGGTCCGCGGCTTTTATTTTCGATTCAGCCCTCCTCACGGAGCGGCAGCCACCAGGTGAAGCCGAAGCACAGACAGTTCGCGATCCACGCGACCGCGCCGACGCCGTGCTCCTTCGCGACCCTGCGGCCGACGGTCAGCGTCTCAAAGAGGTGCAGCGCAAAAAGCAGGAGCAGGGGAAGGGGCTTCCGCTTTGCCGCGAGCGCGGCGAAAACGGCCCAGAGCGCGGCGCAGACGGGCTTGCCGATCAGCTTGGTGATCTTCAGGAACATGGCTCTCTCCTTATCTCAAAAATCCGTTGATGATCTGCTCCTCGGCCTCGGCCTCGGTGAGACCGAGCGTGCGGAGCTTGATGAGCTGGTCGCCGGCGATCTTGCCGATGGCGGCCTCGTGCACGAGCATCGCGTCCACGTCGTTGGCCTCCAGCGAGGGGATCGCGAGGATGCGGCCGCGGTCCATGATGATCGAGTCGCACTCGGTATGGCCGCTGCAGGGAGCGTTGCCCGTGATGCGCGCGTTGAAGGTCTGGGTCGAATCGTCGCGCGCGACCGAGCGGGACACGACGTCCGCCGTCGCGCCCGCGCCGTTGAGATCGACCTGATAGCTGCTCACGGCGTTCTGCACCCCGTGGGTCATCAGCCTCTCCTTGACGACGAGCCGCGCCCCGCTCTTGAGCTCGGCGCGGGTCGCGCGCTCGGTGGAGTCGACGCCCTTGATCTGCTCCATCTCCATTTCCATGGAGCTGTCCTCGTCCATGTAGCACTCGGTCACGGGATTCAGGATGCGCTTGCCGCGCCCGTCGCCGGAGCCGTAGTGCTTTTCAACGTATTTGACCTTCGCGCCGCGGCCGACGAAAAAGCGGTGCACGCCGTCGTGCTCGCTGTCCTTGCCGCCGCAGTTGTCGATGCCGCAGCCCGCGACGATCACGACGTCGCTGTCCTCGCCGATGTAGAAATCGTTGTACACGGTCTCCTTGATGCCGGTCTCGGAGATGACGACCGGGATGTGTACGCTCTCGTTTTTCGTGCCGGGCCGGATGCGCACGTCGATGCCGCTGCCGTCGTCCTTGGAGACGATGTCGATGTTGGCCGTGGTGTTGCGCCCCGCGAGCCGGCTGTTGGCGCGGAAGTTGTATGCGCCCTCGGGGACGGAATGGAGATCGGCGATCTCCGAGATCAGTCTTTTCTGGATCGCGTCGAGTTGGACCATATTTCCTCGCCTCCCTTACTGCAGCTTCTCGCAGACGCTCAGCGGCGCCGCGCGGCCGATGAGCCCCGGCAGGATATCCGCGGGACGCCCGCGCCTGGTGATCCGTCCGTCGGAGAGCACGACGATCTCGTCGGCGATCTTCAGGATGCGCTCCTGGTGGGAGATGATGACGATCGAGCTGTCCTTGATCTCGGCGCGCATCTTCTCGAAGATGCGGATCAGGTTCTGGAAGCTCCACAGGTCGATGCCGGCCTCCGGCTCGTCAAAGACGCTCAGCCGCGTACGGCGGGCGAGCAGCGTCGCGATCTCGATGCGCTTGAGCTCGCCGCCCGAGAGGGAGGCGTTGATCTCGCGGTCGATGTAGTCGCGCGCGCACAGTCCCACCTCGGAGAGATAGGCGCAGGCGGCAGAGACCGTGAGGTTTTTCCCCGCGGCGAGGCGCAGCAGATCCTGCACGCGGATGCCCTTGAAGCGCACCGGCTGCTGGAAGGCAAAGCTGATGCCGCGCTTCGCACGCTCGGTGATGTCGAGCTCTGTGATGTCCTCCCCGTCGAAGAGGATGCGGCCGGAAATAGGCTTTTCGATGCCCATGATGAGGCGGGCGAGCGTGGATTTCCCGCTGCCGTTCGGACCGGTGATGACGACGAACTTCCCGTCCTCGATCGTGAGGGAAAGATCGTGGATGATCTCTTTTTCCCGGTCCGCCTCGCTGACGGCGAAGCTCAGGTTCTTGATCTCAAGCATGAGTCGGCTCCTTTATCTGGATGATGATATCTGATTCTATTGCAAGGGACGGGATTTTGCAATAGACGCATCGGCGCGGAATGACAAATCCCGCCGGCGCGCTAAAACATCAGCAGCAGCGCGTCGTACAGGCTTGCCGTCCAGGTGAGGAAGTTGTGCCCCTCGCCGATCTCGAAAAGACGCGCGTTTTCCCCGTCGGTGAAAGCGTCGAGCGTGCGGCACAGCGTCTCGTAGCAGTGCCGGTGTCCGCGCACGGTGATGTAGTCGTCCTTCAGACCGACCGTCGCGATATAGCTGCGGACGGTGAGACCGCGGAGCGCTTCGGAGCGGAGCCGGCGCGTGACGTCGGTCGTGTAGCCGTTGGAAAAACAGCAGAAATTCGCTGCCACATCCATACAGCGCGTCATGCCGAAGGTATAGGTGTAGATCGAGCCGCGGCTGAGGCCGCCGATGGCGATATGCTCGCGCGCCGCGGCGATCTGCTCGTGACTGTCGCCCTCCATCCAGGTGGCGTAGCTGCGCGCCAGGTGGGGCAGGACGGTCTCTTCGAGCAGCGCCTCGCCGTAGAGGGGATACTGCATCCCGTCGTTGTTGAGTCCGACGATGATGAAGGGGTCGCACAAGGCGCGCTCGACGATCTGATCGTAGACCGTGCAGAAGCGGATCTCGCCGAGATCGGTATCCTTCGGCTCGTCCGTCCAGTCCACGCAGGAGCCGCCGTCTCCGTGGATCAGCAGCACAACGTTATAGTGAGCCGCCGCGCCGTAATCCCAGGGAAGCCAGACGGCGATCGTGTGCTCCGCGCCGCTCGCGTCCGTCAGCGTTTCGGTGAAACAGCGGCCGCTGTGCGCGGCAGGAGCGTAAAAGGCATCCGGCAGCGCGGCGCTGAAGAGCTCCGCCTGCGCGCCGCACTCGTCGCAGAGGCCGTCCATCCCGAAGTGATGGTTGAACTGCGCGCCACAGATCGGACAGGCGGCGGCCTCAACGCTGTGCGTCGTGTGCGGACAGAGCCAGCGGCAGTCGAGACAGCGGTGCTCCGCATCAAAGCCGCAGGCGTGGTCGCACAGCCAGCCGCAGTCCGCACAGCGGCAGCTCTCGTCCGCAAAGCGGTGGATGTGAGGCGTCGGCTCCGGCGCGGCGGAAGGGGAGAGCGTCTCCCACGGGGCTGCAGGCGCCCCGGGCGCGGGCAGCTGCGCGGCGCGCCCGGCCAGAAGCGCGAGCGCGAGCAGCAGCAGCGCGGCGAGACAGACCGAGAGAAGGCCGTTCAGCCGCCTGTGTTTGTTCATCGCGCACGCCCCCTTCCGCAAAGCTTTGACCTGATTATAGGATCGCGCTGAGCAGCTTGTCAAGGGAAGAGGAGAGAAAAGAAGGCTTGATTCCTGAGCAGGTATGCAGTAAAATAAACTGCAAAACGTGCTTCTTCAAGACCGGAATCGGCCCATTTCCATGCGGGGCCGTGCCTCTGCCGTTGAAGATGAGGCACCGGAAGATGGAGCTGTGTCATGACGAAACAAAGAAGACAAGAGACTGCGGCAAGACTGCTGATCCCACTCGCACTTCTTTTGGTTTTCATCCTGCTGGGACTGACATACGGCTATTACTATGCTGTGAACGATGATATTTCGATGCGCGGCATTGTAGCCGGCGGATACATGGGCCGACCGGACGGACATAGTATTTTTATCAACTATGTGCTGGGAGCGGCCCTGGCTGAACTGTATCGGCTTCAAAGCAGGATCGACTGGTACGGCTTGATGATGATCGGCGGCGCCTGGCTTTGCCTGACCTTGATCATTCTGCGCGTCCGCCGCTGCTGCGCGGGCAGAAAGCATGCCGCCTGGCTCTTTGCGGCGGCTGTGATCGGGCTTGCCCTCTGTTTTGCGAGACACGTTTTGTTTTTCCAGTTTACAACGTTTTCCGGCCTGCTGGCGGGGACGGCGGTCTTCCTGCTGCTGACAAGGGGTGAAGACGAACGCTTCGGATCATATCTCATCCCGGTCGTGCTGCTTTGGCTTTCCGCGTTGGTACGGCGTAATGTTTTTTTCATGTTTCTGCCGATCAGTTCGCTGGTCGTTTGCTGCGATCTTCTCCGGCTGCTTCGGACAAAGCCGGCGAACTGGAAGCGCGCGGCTGTCCGTCCGCTTGCCGCGGCGCTGCTGCTGGCGCTGCTTTTTGCGGGCTCGGAGCATATTAACAAAGAGGCGTATTCCGCTCCCGAATGGCAGGAGTACATCAGTTACCGGTCCAGCCGCTCACGCATTCTGGACTACAACGGTTTCCCGCCTTATGAGGGCTATGAGGAGCGCTGGGCGGAGATCGGCGTGACCGAGGAAGAGCGGGAAGTGATCATGGCCTTCGGTATTCTGCCGGATATCGATGCGGAAAAGCTCGGGAAGATCGCCGCACTCAGCCGGAGCATGGATGTGGAATCCGGCACCTTCGAGAAAATCCATGACATGCTGAGTCTGCTGAAAGCGTCGGCACTCAAGCAGGGCTGCCGTGAGCAGAACCTCCTGCTTGTGCTCGCCTTCGCCCTGGTCGTCCTGTTGTGGAAACGGCTGCGGGCGGAGGAAAAGCTGCTGGTGGTGTTCGGCGTTCTGGCCGAGCTGGGGATCCTGCTGTATCTTTTGAATATGGGCCGCCTGCCGACGCGCGTCATTGCGGTATTCGACTGGTGCGGCATCCTCTGCGCGCTCGGTGTGGCGCTGCGACTGGCTGCGGACGGCAGGCTGGGCGCTGTGCGCGCAGAGAGGAACGCGGCGCTCCTGGCTGCGCTGGTGTTACTGCTGGGCGCCGTCCCCTTTGCGGCAGCGCTCGAAAAAGAAAGAAGCAACTACCGGGAGAATTTGAAGCTGTATACGGCTTACTCCTCTGATCAGAATGATCCTGAACACTTCTATGTTTGCGCGACATCAGCCGTTACTACGGTCAAGCAATTCACGCTGATCGATACGAGCGAAGAGGATGCGCTGCACAATAGCTGCGGGACGCGAGGCTGGAGCAGCCGCATGCCGCTGCTGGAAGAGCGAAAGCGCCTGTACGGGATCGAACGGGACGACCACATCTTTTTGGCGGACGGAGTCATCTTTGTCGACGCAGATACAATGATGGCGGAAGCTTTCGATCGCTATTTCCATTCCCTCGGGATCGACGCATCGCATGAGATCATCAAAACGGTCGTTCTGCCGAACGGCAAGGAGATTCTCCAGATCCGCTGGACGGGCCCGTCCTCCCTGGGGAACGGCAAACCGTGATTCAAAAAAGCATATCCTGCAGAGACCGCCGCGGAGGACAACCGCGGCGGTCTCTGCGTCGGATGCGCGAGGGGAAGGAGGAGCTTTTGGGACTTTTTACTTGATTCCACGCGCGCTTCGCTGTAGAATAAAGACGAAAAGAAGAACGTGCGGGGACGGGATCGAGCGCTTCTCCGTCGATGGACACGCCCCGGGAAGACGGCCTTCTTCGAGAGAACGAAAGACAAGGAGCTGCCCTATGAAAGGAATCATTCTTGCCGGCGGAGCCGGGACCCGGCTTTATCCGCTCACCATGGTGACATCCAAGCAACTCTTGCCCGTCTATGACAAACCGATGATCTATTATCCGCTCTCCACGCTGATGCTGGCGGGGATCCGCGATATCTTGATCATTTCCACACCGAGCGACACGCCCCGCTTCCGGGATCTGCTGGGCGACGGCAGCCAGTTCGGCCTGTCGCTGTCCTATAAGATCCAGCCCTCGCCGGACGGCCTGGCGCAGGCCTTACAGCTCGGAGAAGAATTCATCGGCGGCGAAGCCTGCGCGATGGTCCTGGGCGACAACATCTTCTACGGAAACGGCTTCGGCAGACTTCTCCGCGGCGCTGTCAAGGCGGCCGAGACGGAAAACAGAGCAACGGTCTTCGGCTATTACGTGAAAGACCCCGAGCGCTTCGGCATCGTGGAGTTCGACGAGGCGGGCAGGGCGATCTCCCTGGAGGAAAAGCCGAAGCAGCCGAAGTCCAACTACGCGGTCACGGGACTTTACTTCTATCCGTCCGGCGTCTCAGAAATGGCGTGGCAGGTCAAGCCGAGCGCGCGCGGAGAGCTGGAGATCACGACACTCAACGAGATGTATCTCCGGGAAGGCCGACTGGATGTGCGAATCCTCGGCCGCGGCTTCGCCTGGCTCGACACGGGCACGATGGAGACGCTGCTGCAGGCGGCCGCCTATGTCGAGATGATCGAATCGCGGCAGGGCGTCATGATCTCCGCACCCGAGGAGATCGCCTATGTTCAGGGATGGATCGGAAAAGACGAGCTGCTCAAGAGCGCAAAACGCTATGGCAAGAGTCCCTACGGCGCTTATCTGCGCACCGTGGCGGAAGGAAAGATGAGGTACGAATCATGACCGTATTCGTGACCGGCGGCGCCGGCTTCATCGGATCTAATTACATTTTTTATCATCTCGCGAAGCATCCGGAGGACAGGGTCGTCTGTCTTGACAAGCTGACCTATGCCGGCAATCTGAGCACGCTCGCGCCGATCATGAACGATCCGCGCTTCCGCTTCTGCAAGGTCGATATCTGCGACCGCGAAGCGATCTACGGCCTGTTCGAGGAGGAAAAACCCGACGCCGTGATCAATTTCGCGGCGGAGAGCCATGTGGACCGATCGATCGAGAACCCGTCGATCTTCCTCGAGACGAACATCATCGGCACCTCCGTGCTGATGGACGCCTGCCGGAAGTACGGCGGCGTGCGCTATCACCAGGTCAGCACGGACGAGGTCTACGGCGACCTGCCGCTTGACCGGCCGGACCTTTTCTTCACCGAACAGACGCCCATTCACACCTCCAGCCCCTACTCCAGCTCCAAGGCCGGGGCGGACCTGCTGGTCATGGCCTACTGCCGCACCTACGGCCTGCCCGTCACGATCAGCCGCTGCTCGAACAACTACGGCCCCTACCACTTCCCGGAAAAGCTGATCCCGCTGATGATCATCAACTGCCTGCACGATAAGCCGCTGCCTGTTTACGGCCGGGGTCTGAACATCCGCGACTGGCTCTATGTCGAAGATCACTGCAAGGCGGTCGATCTGATCGTGCGCGGCGGCCGCATCGGCGAGGTGTACAACGTCGGCGGACACAACGAGATGCGCAACATCGACATCGTCAGGCTGATCGTCCGCGCTCTCGGCAAGAGCGAGGAGCTCATCACCTACGTCGCCGACCGAAAAGGGCATGATCTGCGCTATGCCATCGACCCGACCAAGATCCACGAGGAGCTCGGATGGCTGCCGGAGACAAAGTTTGAAGACGGGATCCAGAAGACGATCCGCTGGTACCTTGACCATCCGGCCTGGTGGGAGGAGATTATCTCCGGCGAGTACCAGAACTACTACAGAGACATGTATCAACAGCGGCTGGAGGACTCTGCCGCAGCGAATGAAGTCAAGCGTTAATTGCTTGACTTCATTCAAAGTTGCAGAGTATAATCCATTAGATAGAGATTTGACAAAAAACCGCTTGAAAGAGCATAAAACGAGGCAGAAAATGATAAAGATCCCTTTTAATATCCCCCCCTGTACCGGACGAGAGGAACATTTTATCGCCGAGGCGATCGCCTCGCGCAAGATTTGCGGCGACGGTCAGTTTACAAAGAAATGCAACGCATGGATCGAAGAGCGGACCGGCACGGCCAAGGCCCTGCTGACGACCTCCTGCACGCATGCAACGGAAATGGCGGCGCTGCTTGCCGACATTCGTCCGGGCGATGAGGTCATCATGCCTTCCTATACCTTCGTGTCCACTGCCGACGCCTTTGTGCTGCGCGGCGCGGTCCCCGTGTTCGTGGATATCCGTCCCGACACGATGAACATCGATGAAACGCTGATCGAGGACGCGATCACAGCGAAAACGAAAGCGATCGTTCCTGTGCACTACGCGGGAGTCGCCTGTGAGATGGACACGATCCTGGATATCGCCGCGCGCCATGGCCTGCTCGTGATCGAAGATGCGGCGCAGGGCGTCATGAGCAGCTACAAGGGCCGCGCGCTCGGCGCGATCGGCGATTTCGGCTGCTTCAGCTTCCATGAGACAAAGAACTACTCGATGGGCGAAGGGGGCGCGCTGCTGATCCGTGACCCGGCTCATATCGAAGCGGCCGAGATCATCCGCGAAAAGGGCACGAACCGAAGCAAGTTCTTTCGCGGGCAGATCGACAAATACACCTGGGTCAACTTCGGCTCGTCCTATCTGCCGAGCGAGCTCAACGCTGCTTATTTATGGGCGCAGCTCGAAG
The DNA here is from genome assembly GCA_902761055.1 of Oscillospiraceae bacterium. Taxonomy (GTDB): domain Bacteria; phylum Bacillota; class Clostridia; order Oscillospirales; family Oscillospiraceae; genus Limivicinus. The sequence continues at coordinate 34,237 of CACWIS010000005.1, read as the reverse complement.
TGGCGGACACGATCTATGACGACCGCATGAGATCGTGGAACTGCTATTACGATCACCTCCTGCGTCTCGCACGGGAGGGCCGTATCGAGCTGCCCGTGATCCCCGCGGGCTGCGTTCACAACGCGCACATGTTTTATATCAAGGCCAAAGACCTCGACGAGAGGACCGCTCTGATCGCATTCCTCAAAAAACGGGAGATCGGAAGTGTCTTTCATTACATCCCGCTTCACTCCGCCCCGGCCGGACGAAAGTTCGGCCGCTTCCACGGCGATGACCGCTATACGACCCGAGAGAGCGAGCGCCTGCTGCGTCTGCCGATGTATTACGGCCTCAAGGAGCAGGAGATCGATGCAGTATGCGAGGCGATAGAAGAGTTTTACTTGGAGTAAGCATCCGATGGACGAGACAATCCGGAAGAAACAATCTGAAGCCGGACGCGGTGAGGCGCGCGCGGAACGGCTCGCACGGCTGGCGTTGATCGCCATTGCGGCGGCACTGTTCGTGCGGGCGTTTTTCGGCGTGGATATCACGGACGAGTCGTTTTATTTGGCCGATACGCTCGCCATGCTCCACGGGAACCTGCCTTACGCGCTCAACAACTTCTTCCTGGCGGTCGGGTACTCCTTTGTCCCACTGCCCCTGATGCTGCTTTACGAATACGTTGTTCCGAGCGGCGAAGGCATCGTCCTGTTTTCTCGTCTGAGCTTTTTCGCGTTCCATCTTATCTGCGTTCTGGTCACAGCTCGCGTGCTCGAACACCATATCAAACGAACGAGCGCGCTCCTGTACGCATGCTGCCTGCTGCTGTGCATCTGCAACAGGCTCATCAATTTCAACTACAATACCATCCCGTTGATCTTGCTCTGCATGGTCGCGGCGCTGCTGTATGATGCGATCGAGAGAGACGCAAAAAACGCGCGCGGCGTGTTTTTCCTGTGCGGTTTTCTCAGCGCAGTCGCCGTTTTTGCCAATCCCGCTTATGCCTGCGCCGTGCTTTTGAACCTCCTGCTGATCCCGCTTTTCTCAAAGAAGGAAAAGCGTTTTGCGAATCTGTTTTTATACATGGCGGGCGGCGTCCTGGAGATCCTGATCGTCCTTGTTCCGCTTCTCTGCCAAGCCGGACCGAAGCTGTTTTGGGACGGTTTTGAAACGCTCCTGCCGAACCATCACTTCCCGCGCGAGGCCAAGAGCACAAGAAGCGCCTTTGACAGGGTCATCGAGATCGGCGGGAGCGGCTTTCAAGATACGATCGTGTTTGCCGTTTCCTTCCTAAGTGTTCCGATCCTCAGTCTGCTTTCCAACAGAAAAGACGGCAGGGCGCCGGACCGAGACGCCCTGTTCCTGTCCTGGATCGCCGCGGGCTTTTGTCTTCTGATCTCCGTCTTCCTTCTCCGGGGAGGAAACCTGTATTTCAGCCTCTGCGAGCTCGGGATCGCAGGAGCAGCTTGCGTTTTCCTGCTCCTGCTCAAGGCGCGCGGCGCGCGGACAAGGATGCTGCTGCTCTTCGGCTTGTACCCGGTGGCATTTGCCTTGATTGAGGCTTTTTTCTCCAGCGGCGCGCCGGTCAACCGGTTTTTCAGCTGCCTCCCGGCCCTCTACTGTGTCCTGCTGGTCCCGCTGGAGTCCGAATACAGACCAGCCAGAGCGCTGGCTGCTGTCGGGATGGCGCTGTGCATCCTTTTGCAGGGGGCAAGCCTGTTCAAAGAGACCTATCGTGACGACCCGGTATGGAAGCTTGACACGCGTGTGGAGAGCGGCGTGTACAAAGGCTTGTTTACGGTCGAAGAAAAAGCTGCCGAATTGCCTCGGATGGAAGCGTATCTCAACAGCATCATAGAGGAAAACGACAGCTACGCCTTCCGCGACTGTTTTCCCGGAGGCTATCTGATGACCCACCGGGGGAAAATGTGTGACATCAGCTCCTGGGATGTGCTGCAGTATTCATACGGAATGAATACGCCCGCCAAGCTCTTCGACTATTACAGAAGAAGCGAGACGATCCCGAGCGTGATCGTCTATGTCGACTACGGACGCGATCCGATCCTGTCGGCAGAAGATGAAACGATTCGCTATAACACTTTTCTGGACGCCTACTATGAACTGGACGAAGAAGTCTTCTCTGACGGACTGTTCCGTCATGTGATGGTTTTTCGTTACAAGGGCGGTTTTGACGGCGATTACGACCGCTGGGTCGAGACCTACAACTGTCTGCCTCCGGGATTTATCCGGCCCGGTGCGGAGCATTAACGGCAAGTATACCGCAGCAAAGAGCGCGCGCGGCTTTCATGAGGAGGAAAACACTTGACTATTCTTGTGATCGGAGCGACCGGCTTTATCGGCACAGAACTGACGAAGATCGGCCGCGCGGCGGGACATCGCATGATCGGCTGCGGCAGGAGCGCGTGGGAAGGAAAGAACAAGGCGCTCTTCCCGGAGAAAGAGGATTATTGGTGCACGGCGGAGGGATGCCTGCCCGCGGCGCTCCTGCAACAGGCGGACTGTCTGGTGCTGCTGGCGGCGAAGCGGCCGTATCCGGGCTTCTGCTTTGAGGACTACGCCGAAAACGTCGCGGTCGCGCAGCGCTATATGCAGCTTGCAATGGAGAACGGACTGAAAAATATCGTTTTTGCATCATCTCAGTCTGTCTATACCGGCGATGAAAGACCGTGGAAGGAAGAGGTTTTCTCCACTCCCGTCAACCTGTACGGCGCATCGAAGGCTGCAGCGGAACACCTGGGCCTGTATTATAGCGCGGCCGGCAGACTCTGCTTCAAAAGCCTCCGTTTTGCCCATGTGATCGGCGCGGGAGAGAGAAAAGGCTATCTCATCAATACATTGATCGACAATGCCAGAGAAAAAAAGCCTCAGGTCGTTTTCGGCAGCGGCGCACAGAAACGACAGTATGTTTACGTCAAGGACGTTGCCGCGGCTATCCTCGCTGCGGCAGAAAAACGGGAGATCAGCGGCGTTTTCAATATTGCGATGCCCGCGGCGGTATCCAATCTGGAACTGGCGGAGGTCGTCAATGCGAGTTTTGACAATGTCGGGAACCTGATCCATGATTACAGCAGAGCGATGACAGGATCCGATGACGAGATGAGCGTGGAAAAAGCGGAGCGGGTACTCGGTTTTCGCGCGCGTTACGGGATCCGGGAGACCTTTGATGACCTCGCGAAAGAAATAGGATAAAAGCGGCAAACGATCGGAGAAAAACATCGATCTGCCGCAGCCTGCTTCCGGCGGCGCAGCAATACGGAAAGACCTGCCGGGCGTCATGGAACACGAATGACGCAGACACAGAAAAGAAAAAGGACGGCGTGTATCATGGCCCTGTATTCGGTGGTTGTACCGGTTTACAACTCGGAAAAAAGCCTGGAGATCTTATACCGGCGGCTTGCGGCTGTATTTGACGAGCAGCTTCACGAGCCCTTCGAGCTGATCTTGGTGGACGACTGTTCGCGTGACGAATCCTATCAAGTAATAAAGCGCCTCGCTGCGGAGGACCCGCGTGTCAAGGGCGTGCAGCTTTCCGTCAACCATGGGCAGCAGAAAGCGGTACTCTGTGGATTCCATTATGTGACAGGCGACTATGTGGTCACGATGGACGACGATCTTCAGCATCCGCCCGAGCAGATCCCTGTTCTGATCGACAAGATGGCAGAGTCGGATGAGATAGATGTGGTCATCGGAGCATACGAGAGCAAAAAGCACGGCCCGATCCGCCGCTTCGGAACCTGGCTGATGGATCTTTCAAGCGACATGATCTTCCGTAAGCCCAAAAACCTGAAGCTGACCAGCTTTAGATTGATGCGGCGCTATGTGGCGGATAACCTCAACCGCATCTCCATCGCACAGCCCACTGTCGGCCCGCTGCTGCTGCAGACGACAAAGCGGATCGTCAACGTTCGCGTGCATCACGACGAGAGGGCTTTCGGCAGAAGCGGATACAGTTTTTCCAAGCTGGTCTCTGCTTTCTACCGCAATTTGGTTACCAATTCCGACCTCCCGCTGAAAATGATTCGCGATTTGGGGATCTGCAGCCTGGTCGTCAGTTTTGTTCTGATCGTGGTTTATCTTGCCCGCTACTTCAGCCACGGTATCTCGATCGCCGGTTGGACGACGACAATTGTTCTGCTGCTCTTCTTCGGCGGCATGACGCTCTTTTCCATCGGCGTTTTGGGCCGCTATCTGATCAGCATCATGCTTGAGGCAAAGAAGTATCCGTCATACTTGATCCGCAGGGAAGATATCGCGCAGAGCGCAGACCGAAAAGGTGAGGAAGGCGACGATAAATGAAGAAAATCCTCGTACTTGGTACCGGCGCGCCGCAGGCGGACCTGATCCGTGCCTGCAAAGAGCGCGGCTGGGAAGTTTACGCTTGCAGTTACCGTGCGGGGGACCCCGGCGAAAAGCTGGCCGATCACTTTGCTCTCATCAATATCGTCGATGTAGCCGCCGTCGCGGAGTATGCGTCCGAAAACAGGATCGACGCCGTTTATTCCGCTGGCTCCGACATTGCGATGCCCACAGCTTTTACTGTGTCGGAACGGCTTGGCCTGCCGCATTTCTGCCCGGCGCAGAGCGCGGTGACCTGCAATACAAAAACGCTTCTGCGACAGACTCTGGGAAAAGACTTCGCCGGAAACATCCCGTTCCAGATGCTGCGCTCCAAAGAAGAAACAGTTGAGATCCCTTATCCGCTGATGGTCAAGCCCGAGGATTCGCAGGGCCAGCGCGGCGTTTTTTGTGCGCACGATCAAGAAGAACTGACGGCGCGCTTCGACGAGAGCATGCATTTTTCCCGAAGCAAAAAACTGATTCTCGAGAAGAAGATCGAAGGCGATGAGATTTCGGTCAATACTTTCTCGCATGACGGGAAGCTTCTGTTTTTCCTCCCTTCCGAACGCGTGGTATGGCCGGGATTGAGCGGCGGGATCATTCACCGGCACGTCCTGCCGGGAAAGTGGTCCGACGACGTGAAAGCGATGGAACGGGTCAGAGATCTTGTGGAGAGGACGCTGCGTTGCCTTGAAATTCTGAATGGGCCTGCCTATTTTCAGATCATGATCGACCGGGAAGGATCGCCGTATTTGATCGAAGTGACGCCGCGGCTGGACGGCTGCCATATGTGGAGACTGATCCGCTTTGCGACCGGGGTCGATCTGATGGCGCTTACGGTCGACGCGTTGGAAGGAAAGATGCCGACCGAGCCGCCGGACTATACGATCAAAGCCTTTGAGACGGAATTCTTCTGCCAGGCGCCGGACACGGTATTCTGTAAGGACAGATTTGAGCCGGGCGACTGCGCGTATCTGGAATGGTACTACGAAGAAGGGGAAACCGTGCACAGGATGAACGGCTATAAGGAAAAATGCGGCTATGCGATGCGGCCGCTTATACAGAAATAAAAAAAGACTTGATTTTTCCGGCTCTGTGTGCTACAATGACCGGGCGCTGAAGAAGGCGCATTTCCGGGTGTAGCGCAGTTGGTAGCGCGCTTGAATGGGGTTCAAGAGGCCGCTAGTTCGAATCTAGTCACTCGGACCAACAATCAGAGGGTTTCTTATGATACCCTCTGATTGTTATTTCAAGCAGAATACACGGACCGGCGTCCGGAACGGCATCTGCGCCGCCGCGGCAGCCGGCTCGGATCCGGTCGCACGACCGGCTGTAAGAGGGTATCGGCAGATACCTTCTTATTCAGTATTGGAATCCTTTTCCGACAGGCAATTCGAGAAACGGAAGGATGATCGAGATGATCCTCAACTGGCTGCTGTTTCTTGGCACGGCGGTATCCTATGCCGCCTGCTTCCGCAGCGAGGAAGGCTGGAGCGTGAAAAACGGACTTGCCGCGCTGCGCTTTTATACGCTGCTGTCCAATCTTTTCTGCGCCGCCGCCGCGCTCGCCTTTGCGCTCGCGGCCCGCTCCGGGGCCGTCCCGCACGGGATCTGGCTGGCCAAATACGTCGGCACCGCCGCCGTGACCGTGACGATGATCACGGTACTTGTCTTTCTCGGCCCTGCGCTCGGATACAAGAGCCAGCTCTCCGGCTTCGGGCTGTGGCTGCATCTGATCGGGCCGCTTCTTGCGATCGTTTCCTTCTGCTTCTTCGAGCGCCTCTATCCGCTGCCGCTGCCGCTTGCGCTGTCCGGCCTGCTGCCCGTCGTGCTCTATGGGCTGGTCTATCTCTACAAGGTCGTCCTCTGCCCTGAGGAAAAACGCTGGGAAGATTTCTACGGCTACAATAAGGACGGCAAATGGCAGATCGCCTTCGCCGCGATGATGATCGGCGGCGCGCTGGTCTGCCTGCTGCTGCGGCTGCTGTATCGGCTGTAGGGGACAGACAGATGGACTATATCCGTCACATCGGCTCTCCGCTCGGCCCCCTTACGCTCGCCTCGGACGGCGAGTCGCTGACGGGGCTCTGGTTCGACGGCCAGAAACACTACGGTATGACGCTCGCGGAGGAGAGAGAAGAAAAAGACCTGCGCGTGTTCCGCGAGACGGAGGCATGGCTGCGGCTCTACTTCTCCGGCGAGGCGCCGGATTTCACGCCGCCGCTCCTGCTGCGCGGAACGGACTTCCGCAGGAGGATCTGGCAGCTCCTGCTTGCGGTCCCCTACGGCGAGACCGTCAGCTACGGAGAGCTCGCACGGAGGGCCGCGGGGGATGTGCCCGCCGCGTTCCGCTGCGCGCGCGCCGTCGGCGGCGCGGTCGGACGCAACCCGATCTCGATCCTTGTGCCCTGCCACCGCGTGCTCGCCGCGGACGGGAGCCTGTGCGGCTACGCCGGCGGAGCGGAGCGGAAGCGCGCGCTCCTGCGCCTTGAAGGCATTGAGATCCCATGAAAAAACGCCTCTCCGGGTTTTCCCTGGAGAGGCGTTTTTCAGATCGCCTTATCGGTTCAGCATTTCCGCCTCATAGGCACGCTGTTTTTCCTCGTGCCTGCGGGCGAGTTCTTCTTTTGCCCGATCCCATTCCTCGCCGCCTAAAGGATAGAAGCGGGCGATCAGCAGAGCGCAGAGGAACAGCAGCGCGATCGGGATCGCGAGCCAGGCCACGCGTACGCCGAGCTTTGCCAGCGGCTCCTGCGCCGAGACGTTCAGCGCCGCGTTGTAGCCGAACCAGCCCAGCATGATCGGGAAGAGCGCGTTGGCGAAGCTGATCGCCGGCTTGCAGATCAGACTGTTGACGCCGGCGTACATACCCTCGCGCCGCAACCCGCTGAGCTGCTCGTCGTAGTCCATCACGTCGCCGAACATCAGCGGCACCTCGTACATGCCGCCGGCAAAGCCGATGCCCGCGCCGAAGAAGCCGATGATGCCCGCGGCGGTGTATCGGCCGAGGAGCAGCATGACGAGCAGCGTCCCGCCGAAGATCAGACACATGAGGATGACGCTCTTTCTGACCTTCCACACGGCTCCCGGCTTCATCCACAGCCAGATGCCGAAGAGGATGCCGAGGAACATCGCGCCGTAGCAGAAGAGATAATTGATGCCGAAGGCGTCGAAGTAATAGCTCAGACCGATCATCAGCGCGGTCTGGATGAAGGTCACGGAAAAGGAGATGCTCTCGAATACGAGAAAGCTGCGATTCTTCAGACAGGTGACGAGAGAACGCAGGAAGGGATACTGCTCCTCCTCCTTCGTGTAGCCGTTCTCGCGGTAGAAAAAGGTGGAGAGAAACATGACCGCGCCCGCGGCCGCGCCGATGAGCAGCATCAGACGCCGGAAGGACTGCAGCGAGGCGCTCAGAAGGTTCTCCAGCTCGGCGAGCAGGACCAGAGGCACCGCCAGCGCGAGCAGCCCGAAGATCAGCTTGACGAGCATGATGCGCCCGCGCGCCTTGTTGGTCACTGCCATCTCGAAGGGCATGACGTACAGCGAGGTCGCGATCGCAGTATAGAGGCTGTCAAAGAGAAACAGCGAGGTGAACATCTGCGCGAAGAGCGCGGCGTTGCTGCGGGAGGGGAACCACACCGTCCAGGAGAGGATGAAGACCGCGGCGATGAGGATCGAGCCGTAGCGGATATAGGGGATGCGGCGGCCGAGCACGCTTTTGGTCTTGTCCGAGATATAGCCGAAGAGCGGGTCGTTGAGCGCGTTCCACAGCCCGAAGAGCAGCCAGCACAGCGCGCTGGAAGCCGGACTCATGCCCAGGTGGTTGACAAAGAAATAGGTCAGTCCGCCGCCGGTGACGATGTTGTTGAGCGTCGTGATCATGCAGTCCGCTCCGCCGAGCCACATGCAGCTCGACAGCCGGACCCTCTCCTCTGCGGGGGCTTTCAGCTTTTCATCCATTTCCATTCCTCCCTTTACGCCGATTATACCTCCGCGGACGGAAACAGGAAAGAGCTTTTTGCAAAAAAACGGGACAGCCCTGCGGCTGTCCCGTCGATGTTCCTGCGATCATTTCCCGCCGTCGAGGCGGTCGGAGTCAAAGTGAGTTTTCGTGAGCTTCGCCACGACGCCCGAGAGAGCAAAGAGCGCGACGAAGTTCGGGATCGCCATGAGACCGTTGAGCGTGTCCGCCACGTCCCACACGGCGTCGATCGAGGCGACCGAGCCGATCACGACCACCACGACGAAGATGAGCTGGTATACCTTTGCCGCCTTGAGACCCATCAGGTACTGCACGCAGCGGGAGCCGTAGAGCGACCAGCCGAGGATCGTGGAGAAGGCGAACATCATCAGCGCGATCGCAACGAAGAGCGAGGCGAACTTCATGCCGAAGACCGTGGCGAAGGCGCTGGTGATCAGATCGCTGCCGGGCTTGACGCCCCAGCTGATGTCCACGCCGGAGATGATGACGGACAGCGCGGTGAGCGTGCAGATCACGATCGTGTCGATAAAGACCTCGAAGATGCCGTACAGGCCCTGGTCGACCGGCCCCTTCGTCTCGGCCGCGGCGTGCGCGATGGCGGCGGAGCCAAGGCCCGCCTCGTTCGAGAAGGCGCTGCGGCGCATGCCCCAGATGACCGTCTGCTTGAGCACGATGCCGGTGGTCGCGCCAAAGACGGCGCGCGGCGTGAAGGCGCTGGCGAAGATCAGACCGAAGGCGCGGCCGATGCCGGAGATGTGGGAGATGATGACGATCAGCGTGAAGAGAATATAGAAGGCGCTCATGACCGGAACGAGCTTCTCGCAGACCTCGCCGATGCGCTTGATGCCGCCGAAGAGGATCAGCGCGACGAGAGCGGCGAGGATCAGACCGCAGACGAGGTTGATCGTTCCCGCGGCGTTGGCGGCGGAGGGGATAAAGGCTACGATCGCCCCGTTGAGAGAGCCGACGATGGACTTGGCCTGCGCGCCGTTGCCGATGCCGAAGGCCGCGAGCGCGGCGAACACGCAGTACAGGCCGCCGAGCCACTTCCACTTTGCGCCCATGCCGTTCTTGATATAGTACATCGGACCGCCGACCCAGTCGCCCTTGGAATCGCGCTCGCGATAGCGGATCGAGAGGACGACCTCGGAATACTTGGTGACCATGCCCATCAGCGCGGCCAGCCACATCCAGAACACGGCGCCGTAGCCGCCGAGCGCGATCGCCTGCGTCGTGCCGACGATGTTGCCGGTGCCGACGGTCGCGGACAGAGCGGTGGTCACCGCCTGGAAGGGCGTGACGGCGCCCTCGCCGGCCTTCTGCTTGGAGAACATCTTGCCGATCGTGTTCTTCAGCGCGAAGCCGAGCTTGGTGAACTGGATCCAGCCGTTGCGGATCGAGAGGTAAAGGCCTCCGCCGATCGCGCAGGGCAGGAAGATATACAGCCAGGCCACGGTGTTCAGCGTGCCGGTGAAGAAGGAAACGAGCTTGTCGAGAAATTCCATGGTTGTGCCTCCTTTTCAAGCAATGCAAAAAAGCTTGAAAAACTGTGAATAATTTTACACTATGACGCGTTAAATTGCAACAGAAAAACAGAGCCGTATCTGCCAAAGCTCTTCCGCCGCGACAGGCTTTTTTTAGGCGAAATGTTGAATAATGGGCCGCAGCGTGTTATAATATCCGCAATCGGCCGCCCCGGGGCGGGCCGGCCTTTTGAAAACAACGGACGCCCGCGGCGCGGGCGGGAAGAGCGAGAACGGGAGTAAACGGATGATAAGCTGGCTGACCGATACGGTGATCGGAAAATTTACCATGACCTTTCTGATTTCCATGCTGCCGGTGGTGGAGCTTCGGCTGGGGCTGCCCTACGGCATCGCGATCGGACTGGACTATCCGCTGGCGCTGCTCGCCGCGATCGCCGGCAATCTGCTGCCGGCGCCCTTCATCATCCTGTTTATCAAGAACGTCCTGTCCTTTCTGCGCAGGAGCTTTCCCAAGCTCGACGGCTTTGTTTCGAGCATCGAGGAGAGAGCGCACCTCAAGAGCGAGATGGTCACGAAATACGGCCAGATCGGTCTGTGTCTGCTGGTGGCGATCCCGCTGCCCGGAACGGGAGCCTGGACCGGCTCGCTGGTCGCGGCGCTGCTGGGCATGCAGCTGAAATCGGCGATGCCGGTGATCGTTCTCGGCGTGCTGATCGCCGCGGCGATCATGACGGGCGTCACCTTCGGCGTGATCCATCTGTTCTGAATCCCGACAATCAAAAAGCCGCTGTCACGGTATCGTGACGGCGGCTTTTTTTGATCATGCTCTCCGGTAGAGCTTCGTGTATGTCCTCAGCTTTTTCGCAAGCTCGGGTGTGATCGCGTTGGGCTTCATGCGCCACTGCCAGTTGCCGACAGCGCAGCCGGGCGTGTTCATGCGCGCGCTGCGCGGGAGCTCCAGCGCATCCTGCATCTGCAGGACGAACAGCTCGCTCGGCGCGGCCATCCCGGCGCGGATCATGCCCCAGCACCAGCCCTCCTCGGGCGTGATGTGCATGTAGTCCTTCGCAAACTGCCGCGTGGCGCGGTCAAGGCACCGGATCCAGCCGCGAACGGTCTCGTTGTCGTGCGTGCCGATGTAACAGACGCTGTGCCTGGGACAGTTGTGCGGCATGTAGGGGGCGTCGCCCTTCGGATCGAAGCCGAATTCCAGCACCCGCATGCCGGGCAGGCCGGAGTCGGCCAGCAGCTTTTCGACCTCCGGCGTCGTGTAGCCGAGATCCTCGGCGATGAAGTTCAGCTCGTGGAACCAGGAGGTCAGGACCCCGACGAGGTCCATGCCCGGACCCTTCCGCCAGCGGCCGCGGCGCGCCGTGGTGTCCCCGTAGGGGACGGCCCAGTAGCTCTCAAAGCCGCGGAAGTGGTCGATGCGGATCACGTCGTAGAGCTTGCCGATGCCCTCGATACGGCGGATCCACCAGCCGAAGCCGTCCTTTTTCATCTCGTCGTAGTCGTAGAGCGGATTGCCCCAGAGCTGACCGTCCGCCGTGAAGGGATCGGGCGGGCAGCCGGAGACCTCGGTCGGCAGATTGTTCTCGTCAAGCTGAAAATACTTCGGCTCGCTCCAGACGTCGGCGCTGTCGAGCGCGACGTAGATCGGCACGTCGCCGATGAACTGGATGCCCTTCTCGTGGGCGTAAGCGCGCAGCGCGTTCCACTGCCGGAAAAAGAGGAACTGAAGAAAAGCGTAGAAGGAGACGTCGTCGGCGAGCTCGCGGCGATAACGCTCGACGCTCTCGGGCCTGCGCAGGCGGATGCCCTCATCCTCCCACTCGACCCAGCTGCGCATACCGAAATGCAGCTTGAGCGCCATGAACAGAGCATAGTTTTCCAGCCATGAGGCGTTCTCCGCACGGAAGGCGGCGAACTCCCCGGCCCAGCGCGCGGCGCCGCGCTCGTAGGCCTTGCGCAGCACGGGGAAACGACCCTGATAGATCGCGCCGTAGTCGCAGCGGTCCTTCCTTGCGCCCCAGAACACCGACGAGACCTCGCTCCTGTACAGGAGCCCGTCGCGGATCAGCAGGTCCAGGTCGATATAATAGGGGTTGCCGGCGAAGCTGGAGAAAGAGGCGTAGGGGCTGTCTCCGTAGCTTGTCGGACCGAGGGGGAGGAGCTGCCAGTAACGCTGGCCGCTGCGCCGCAGGAAGTCGACAAAGTCATAGGCGCTCTTGCCCATCGTGCCGATCCCGTAGGGGGAGGGCAGGGAGCTCATCGGCATGAGAACACCGCAGGATCGTTTCATATCGAATCCTCACTTTCAAATCGGTCGGGTCGGAAAGAAAAGCCGCTTTCCGGTTTTCAATCATACCAAGAGGAGCGTTCAAAGTCAAATCCTTTGGACATATTTCAAAGCTCCGGACGATATATTTACCATAAAGGGGGAATGACGATGGCCATTCGGGACGGCAGGAGCGAGGCGCTGACGCGGCCGCACGTCCTGCAGCTGGAAAACCGGGAAAAGATGCGGCTCGGCGGCGTGAGCGACGTGTCCGGCTTCGACGAGAGCCTGATCGCGCTGACGACGGACCTGGGCGAACTGTCGATCCGCGGCGAGGAACTGCATATCGAAAAGATCGACCTGGAGTCCGGCGTGCTGGAGCTGCGCGGAAGGATCGACGAGCTCTGCTATGAAGAGCGCTCGCCGCGGCAGTCGCTGTGGACAAGACTGTTCGGATAGTGCCGTGGAGCTCTCGATCGGTACGCAGACGATATCCATCACGGCGGCCGCGCTCTGCGGCCTCGCCGCGGGACTGCTCTACGATCTGCTGCGGCAGCTGCGCCGTGCCGGAGGGAGGACGCTCGGCTTCCTCTGCGACAGCTTTTTCTGCCTGTACTGTACCGTGTCCCTGTTCCTCGTCGGCATGCTCTTTTGCGGCGGACGGCTCGGATTCTGGGAGCCGACGGCTTTTGTCGGGATATTCTGCCTGTACTGCTTCGGCATCAGCCCGTCAATAACACCATTTTTTGGAATTTGCGGGCGAAAAGGCGCGGAATTATTGAAAAAACATGTGAAAAAAGTGAAATAGCCACTTCCATTTTTCAAAGCGGTAATATATAGTAGATGCGAGGTTGTAAGCCTATGGGCGAGAGGACCGGATCGACGATCATCCGTATCGCGGTCGCGGCGCTGCTGGCGTATGCGGTCACACGCTTCTGCGCCGCAAGCAATGCATATAAGGAGGCGGAAGGTGCACGCCGCAGCGCAAGCGCGGAGGTGCGGGCGCTCCGGACGGAGAGGGACATGCGGCAGGCCGCGTGGAGCTCCGGCCCGGATGACAGTGAAATCGAAAAGTTGGCGCGTGAACGACTGGGTCTTGTCATGCCGAACGAAACGATTTTTTATTTTACCGAGGCTGAAGATAAAGAGGGATAAGCATGGCACTGGAAATCGGAACAGTCGTAGAGGGCAAGGTAACCAGCATTGCGAAGTTCGGCGCTTTTGTACTGCTGCCGGAGGGCAAGAGCGGGCTCGTTCACATCTCGGAGATCGCCAACGCCTTTGTCTCGGACGTGCATGAGTTTGTCCAGGTCGGACAGATCGTGAAGGTCCGTGTGATGAACATCGGCGCCGACGGGAAGATCAACCTTTCGATCAAGCGCGCGGAGGAAACGGCGGACACGGCGCCCGCGAGACCCCCGCGCAGCGCGCCGCGCCAGGAGAACGAGGGAAAAGCGCGTGAAATGAGCGCGCCGCGAATGGGCGAGGTGGCACCGCGATCCGAAAACCAGGAGTTCGAGGACAAGCTCAAAAAATTCATGCAGGAGTCGGACAGCCGCATTGCGGACAACCGCCTTTATGCCGACCGTCCGCGCCGCAGCAGAAAACGTTGACGGAGGAAGAAATGAACGACTACCAGGACCAGTACAGACAGAAGCTTACGGACGCCGCGTCTCTCGCCGCAAGGGTGGAGAACGGCTGGGTCATCGGCATGGACGCCGCGACCTCGCATACCCCGGCGATCATCAGCGCCGTCGCCGCGAGAGCGGCGCAGGGCGAGCTCCGGGACGTCAAGGTGCAGACGCTGCTTGACGTGTATCCGCTGGAGTTCTATGCCGACAAGGCGCTGGACGGCAAGCTCAACGGTGTCTCTTGGTTCGCAGGCGGCGGAGCGAGAAAGGCGATCAATGCCGGCTTCGCCGATTTTATCCCCAACTACTACCGCGACATCCCCAAGCTGATCCGCAGCTATTACGATTATGACGTGTTCTGCGCTTCCGTCTCGCCGATGGACGAGCACGGCTATTTCTCTCTCGGCTGCGTGTCCTCGTACAGCGAGGCGATGATCGAGAAGTCCAGGCGCATTTTCCTTGAAGTGAACGACTGCCAGCCCCGCGCCGTCTGCGGGCTGCAGATCCATATCAGCCAGGTCGAGGGCCTGATCGAGAACAACATGACCCTGCCCGTCCTGCCCGCCGCGCAGATCGACGAGACCAGCCGCACGATCGGCGGCTACATCGCCGAGCTGATCCCCGACGGGGCCTGCATCCAGCTCGGCATCGGCGCGATCCCGGACGCGACCGGCATGGCGCTGAAGAGCAAGCACGACCTCGGCATCCACACCGAGATGTTCACCGACTCGATGGTCGAGCTGATCGCCTGCGGCGCGGTCAACAACAGCAAAAAGCAGATCCACCGCGGCGTCTCCGTCACGACCTTTGCCTTCGGTTCGCAGCGCATCTACGACTATATCAACAACAACCCGGCCATCGCGCTGATGCCGGTGGACTACGTCAACGACCCCAACGTCATCTGCCGGAACGACAACATGATCTCCATCAACGCCGCGCTGGAGGTCGACTTCTGGGGCCAGGTCTGCGCCGAGAGCGTCGGCACGAAGCACATGTCCGGCTCCGGCGGCCAGATCGACTATGTGCGCGGCGCGACGCAGTCGAAGGGCGGCAAGAGCTTCATCGCCTTTTCCTCCACCGCCAAGGGCGGCGCGATCAGCAAGATCAAGTCCACGCTCACGCCCGGCGCCGTCTGCACGACGAGCAAGAACGACGTCGACTACATCGTCACCGAGTACGGCGTGGCGCACCTGCGCGGTCAGAGCCTGGCAAGCCGTACGCGCCAGCTCATCGCCATCGCGCACCCGGATTTCCGCGACCAGCTCGCCTTCGAGGCGAAGCAGCGCGGCATCATGATCTGAAACCCGCAGCTGTCACGACACGCGGAGAGCCCTTCGGCGGCTCTCCGCGTGTTTCGTCCGGGGCAAGTCCCACTTGATACTTCGGCGCGAAAATGATAAAATAAAACAGTTAGCAGAAAAACATGATTCGGAGGATACGCGCATGATTGCGATCGGAAGCGACCACGGCGGATTTGAGCTCAAGCAGGAGATCATGGCCCATCTGAAAAAGCGGGGCCTGGAATACCGAGACTTCGGCACCTACACGCCGGACAGCTGCGACTATCCTGTATACGGCAGAGCGGTGGCGCAGGCCGTCGCCTCCGGCGAATACGAGCGCGGCATCCTCATCTGCGGCACCGGCATCGGCATCTCGATCACGGCCAACAAGACCCCCGGCATCCGCGCCGCCCTCTGCACCGACTGCTTCTCCGCCGAAGCGACGAGACTGCACAACGACGCGAACATCCTGGCGCTCGGAGGCCGCGTCGTCGGACCCGGACTTGCGCTCAAGATCGTCGACACCTTCCTGGACACCCCCTTTTCCGGCGACGAGAGACACATCCGCCGGATCTCCATGATTGAGGAGTAAAGTACCCAAATGGCAAGAAACGCAGAATTCTATAAAGGCGTCAAAAAGCGGAAGACGTATTACTTCGTCCCCGTCGCGGTCGCGGTGGCGCTTGTCGCGCTTCTCGTCGTCCTGTTCTACAGCATGCAGAAGTATGCCGTCATCACCAAGGACGACGTGAAGGTCAGCCTGCCCATGCTCGGCGGCGGCAACACGGATACGGCCTATCTCGGCACCGCAGCCGACGAGGAGATGGTCTTCGAGCACACGACGGTCTCCATCAGCTTCGACGCGCCCGACTATACGAGCATCCAGCCGCTCGCCCGCACCGCCGACCTGCGGCCCGTGCGCGCGATCTACGTGCCGCATGAGAATCTCACGCTCGAAAAGCTCGAGGAATACGCCGCCCGCCTGCAGACGGGCAACGCGCTGTTGCTCGAGATGAAGCCGCGCAGCGGCAATCTGATGTGGTTTTCCCATGCGAACGCGGCGGAGGGCTACGGCCTGTCGATCGAAAACGAAACGACCCGCTCGATCCAGCGCTTCGTCGATATGCTCAAGGAGAAAAACGTCTATCTCGTCGCGCAGATCAGCTGCTGCGTGGATGAACGCTATCCGGCCTACAGCACGCTCGTCGCGCTCAAGACCGCCAGCGGCATGAACTACTACGACGAGACCGGCATGTGGCTCGACCCCTTCAGCCAGAACGTCCGCACCTACGTCGTGCAGCTCACGCAGGAGCTGTATGACATCGGCTTCGACGAGGTCGTGCTGGCGGATCTGCGCCATCCCGTGCCGCCCGAGGGACGCGAGACCGAATTCCTCTACAACGCCGAGATGTCCACGACGCCCACGCCCGAGGGCGGGATCTGCGGCTTCGCCATCAGCGTGGCGGAGCAGCTGAAGGACCGCGAGCCGGGAAAGGTGCTGTCGATCTACAGCTACACGCCTTTCTCGCTCGTCAAGCTCGACTCGGCGACGGGCCAGAACACGCCGCTGTTCTTCAAGCTGTTCGATCGCGTCTATTACCCGACGGACCGCGGCACCTACGTCTACAATCTGCAGGACGTGACCCGAAGCATCAGCGAGGAGGTCGCGGCCTCCCGCTTCGTGCCGGTCGTGGAGAACTATCTGCCGGACAACCCGGACAAGATCTCCTGGGTGCTGATCGACGTGGACGAGGACTGAAACAAAAAAAGCGAAAGCGCAGGACTTTTGTCCTGCGCTTTCGCTTTTTGTCCTGCGCTTTCGCTTTTTCAGCTTTACAGGCGGACGGCTTTTTTCACCCGGCGGGCGAGTACGAAGGCCAGCAGCAGCTTGATCGCGTCCGGGACCAGGTAGGGCACGACGCAGAGCATCAGGGCCGCGCCGAAGCCGATGGAGCGCTCGCCGTTCGCATAGACGAGCACGAACCAGAGCGTACCGAAGAGATAGCACAGCAGATTGCCCGCGGCGAGCAGCAGAAGATCCTTCACCTTTCCCTCTCCCAGCCAGTAGAGCAGCGCGGTGAGCAGAAAGCCCAGCAGATAGCCGCCCGTCGGCCCCAGCAGCGCGCCGAGCCCGGCCTTGAAGCCGGAAAAAACCGGCAGTCCCACGATGCCGAGAAGAAGATACAGCGCGACGGCGAGCGTGCCGCGTTTTCCGCCGAGCAGCAGCAGCGCACAGAAAACAGCAAAGGTCTGCATCGTGAAGGGGACCGCGGCGGGGACGCAGAGAAACGAGCAGAGCGCGATGACGACAGCCATCAGCGCGATGTAGATCATGTCACGGATCTTGCTGTTTGTCTTCATTTTCAGATCTCCAGCAGGTATTTGCCCCAGGCGTTGATGACCGTGGTCTCGCCGTGCTGCAGCGTCCGGGGAATGTCGTGACCGTAGTTCATGTGGACGTGGCCGTGGATGTGGTAGCGCGGACGATATCGCTCGATAAGGCTGTTGAAGCACACAAAACCCCGGTGGGCGTAGTCCTCGGCGTCACCCCAGCCGGCAGCCGGCGCGTGGGTCAGCAGGATATCAAAGCCGCCCGCGCGCATCAGATCGAGCTGGCGGCGCGCAATACGCCGCTGCATTTGCCGTTCGGTATACTGAAAGCTCCTGCTGCCGTAAAACGCGCTGCCGCCGAGCCCGAGGATGCGCAGACCGCCGAACTTGACAAGCCGGTCGTCGATGCAGTCACAGCCCTCCGGCGGCTCGACCTCATAGCGCTGGTCGTGGTTGCCGTGCACATAGAACACCGGCGCCCGTCCCATCGTGACGAGAAAGCTCAGATAGTTGGCCTTCAGATCGCCGCAGGAGAGGATCAGGTCGATCCCATCCAGATGTCCGGGGCGGTAGTGATCCCAGAGATAGGGATCTTCCCTGTCCGCGAGCAGCAGGATCTTCATATCTGCACCCCGTCCTTGTCCGGCGGGATATTGTCCCGATAGATCCCGAGCAGCCGCACCAGGGGTTTGGACATGTCCAGCAGCTTGTCAAAGTCGGGGATCGAGCCCTCGATGCAGTCGCAGAGCCAGTCGATGTTCAAAAGCTCCTCCGGCGTGAGGCTCCGGCTGCCGTCGCAGACGAGCGAGCCGTCCTGCCTGCGGATCTCGCGCAGGAAGGGGTCGATCAGACCGGAGATGATCCCGCGCTTGAAAATATCCGACAGCGCGGCCATGCTGGACGGAATATCCTCGGCGCAGCGGACGTCAACAACGCCGCTCTTGAGACCCCACCAGTAGTTGACGGCCTTCTGTGCCCTGTCTCCGGCCTCGTCCCAGGTGCCGGAGAAGACGCTCTGCACGATGCGGATATAGAACTCGCCCCAGTCCCAAACGGGGGAGAGCACCGTCTTGAGAGAGCCGTCGCCCTCCATGCTGCACAGACCGTATTTGTCCCGCTGCTGCTCCGCGGTGACGATATCGCGATTGGAGAACATGTCGCAGCCGAGCGCGCGCAGTTCGGAGATCGCGTCGCGCGACACGCAGGTCCAGCGCAGCAGGACCTTCGCATCGGGATTCGTCAGCTGCGCCCCGAGAGCGAAGGCGTTGATGCCGGCGGGGACGCCATAGATCGGACTGCTCGCGATATAACCGAGCCGTCCGGTCCTGCTCATCGCGCCGGCGACCGCGCCGGAAATGAACTTGCTCTCATAGATGCGGCTGTAATAGGTCCGCACGCCGGCAAAGGGCATGGAGACCGAGCAGTTGAGGATCTTGCAGTCGGGGTACTTCGCGGCGGCCTTGCGGCAGGCGCCGATCAGCGTCGGCGTTGTGGCGAAGATCATCTGCGCGCCGTCCTTGACGGCGCAGTCGAACAGCGCGTCGGTCTCGCAGCCCTCAAGCGCGTTGTAGGACAGCACGCTGAGCTTGTCGCCGAAATATGCCTCAAGCTTTCGGCGGCCGAGCTCATGGGCATAGATCCAGGGACTCTGCTCGGGCGGGCGCTCGTTGATAAAGGCCACATTCAAGTGGCCGGGCAGCAGGACCGCGTCGACGAGCTTGCTGATAATGTGCTTGCCGCTCTCCTCCGGCTCGGTGCTGACGTCGATGGGCTGCAGGGAGGACTGCACGCGTGCGTCCGGCATGACAGCCGCAATCGAGGCGGCGAGCTGCTTTGCCGACATCTCGCGCACCTCTGAGAGTGAATGGAGCTGCAGCCACAGCAGGAAAACGTCGCTCGACGTGCCGGGATATTTCTCGCCGTAAGCGGACTCCAGCGCGCGCTCAAAGGCGGAGAGCGCCGCGAGAAAGCTCCGTCTTTCGTCCTCGGTCCAGACATGGTCAAGCTCGAGACCGAGCGCGGCCTGCAGCTTGCGATAAGCGCCGGGACGGCTGAAGCGCACCCGGTAGAGCTTGCTGAGCCGGTAAAAATCGACGAATTCGTAATAAATGCGGATCTCCTCGTCCTCGGAACGGGCGGGGAGGATGCGCGTGACCTGACCGGCGATCGTCGGCGCGTCGAAACTCTTGAGCACGCTCACGCGCTTGTTCCCCTCTTCGACGTAAAAGCGGCCGAGGTATTCAAAGCAGCGGATCGGATCGCGGATGCCCTCGCTGGAGAGGTTGGCGTCGCACAGCGTGACCCATTTCATGCCGAACTCGCTCTCCATCGGCAGCAGCGGCATGAAGTTTGCCGCGAAGGCGTTGCGCCTTCCCTGGCTCTTGGTCCCGACGATCGCGTCCGTCGGGATGTTGATCACGCCAAGCTCCTGCCGCCCGGCGGCGAGATGCTCGTCAAGGATCTCGTCAAGGACCTGCGGATAGGGGTATTCCCCCTTGATCACGGCTTCGCGGTAGCATTTCTGCCCCGCCTTGAGCGCGGCGGCGTACTGGGCCTGCGCCTCGATGATCGGCATTTTATCGCCTCCTTTTGGATATGTCATTATAGTACAGATACCGGGGAAAAGCAATCCCCGCACGTTCCGCCGCGCCCGCCCTTGACAAAGCGCGGAGGCTTTCTTATGATAGGGCCAGCCCGGAATGGGAGGAAGAGAAACATGAACGACGAATTATCCAGGACACGGATGCTCCTCGGCGGCGAGGGCATGGAGCGGCTGCGGCGCGCGCGCGTCGCGCTCTTCGGGCTCGGCGGAGTGGGCGGCTATGCGCTCGAGGCACTGCTGCGCAGCGGCGTGGGCGCGCTCGATCTCGTCGACCACGACACGATCGCTCCGAGCAATCTCAACCGCCAGCTTCTCGCGCTGCACTCCACGCTCGGCATGTCCAAAACGGAGGCGGCGCGCGCCCGCGCCGCAGACGTCGCGCCGGAGACCGCGATCCGCTGTTATCCCGTTTTCTTCACGCCGCAGAACGCGGACGATTTTTGCTTTTCCGACTACGACTATGTGATCGACGCGATCGATACCGTGACCGCGAAGCTTGCGCTCGTCTGCCGCGCAAAGGCGGCGGGCGTGCCGGTCATCTCCTGCATGGGGACCGGCAACCGCCTCGACCCCGCGCGGCTGCGTATCACGGACCTCTCCGAAACGAGCGGCTGCCCGCTCGCGCGCGTCATGCGAAAGGAGCTGCGCCGCCGCGGGATCGAGCATCTCAAGGTGCTCGCCTCGACGGAGCTGCCGCATGTGGAAGAGGAGAGCGGCGAAACCAGGGGCAGCCAGGACCGTCCCGTTCCGGGCAGCGTGGCCTTCGTCCCCTCGGTGGCCGGGCTGATGATCGCCGGCGAGGTGATCCGCGAGCTGGCGGGACTTGAATAAAGGATTAGAAAAAGGACCGATGCTTCTGCATCGGTCCTTTTTTGCGTGAAAGAGCGCTTACAGCACGTGCACGGAGTCGGGCGCGAAGACCAGGCGGCATTCCTCGCCGACCTCGTAGATGCGCTTGTTCTTGGGGTTGTGCTCGGCCAGCTTGACGAGCGTGTTGCCGACCATGACGTGATAGTTCTGATACGAGCCCATGAAGCAGGAGAGCACGACGCGGCAGGGGAGCCCGCCCTCGTCGGCCAGCGTCGCGGCCTCGGGGCGCAGCACGACGGTATAGACCTTGTCCTTCTCCAGCTCGCCCTCGGCGGCGACGGGGCACTCGCTGCCCTCGACCTCCAGCACGGCAAGATCGCCATCCATGCGCTTGAGCGTGCCCTTGAGGAAGTTGGCCTCGCCGATGAAGTCGGCGACGAACTCGTTGACCGGGTGGTAGTAGATCTCCTGCGGCGTGCCCATCTGGGCGACGTAGCCCTTGTCCATGATGATGATCTTGTCGGACAGAGCCATGGCCTCGGACTGGTCGTGCGTGACGTAGATGGCCGTGATGCCGACCTCCTGCTGGATGCGGCGGATCTCGGTACGCATCGAGACGCGCAGCTTGGCGTCGAGGTTGGACAGCGGCTCGTCAAAGAGCAGGACGGAGGGCTCGATGACCAGGGCGCGCGCCAGCGCGACGCGCTGCTGCTGGCCGCCGGAGAGCTGGTTGGTCATGCGGCCTTCCATGCCCTCGAGCTCGACGAGCTTGAGGATCTTCATGACGCGCTCCTGGATCTCGTCCTTCGGCACCTTGCGCAGCTTCAGACCGTAGGCGACGTTGTCGAAGACGTTGTAGTGGGGGAGCAGCGCGTAGCTCTGGAAGACCATGGCCGTGTCGCGCTTGTTCGGGGTGAGCTCGTTGATCGGCTCGTCACCGAGGTAGATCTCGCCCTCGTCGGGGCTCTCAAAACCGGCGATCATGCGCAGCGTCGTGGTCTTGCCGCAGCCAGAGGGACCGAGCAGCGTGACGAAGCTGCCGGGCTCGATATACAGGTCGGTATCTTTGACGGCATAGAACTCCTTGCCGGTCTTGGGGTCCTGATAGATTTTGGAGATATGCTCCAGGCGGACGCCTTTTTTCACTTTTTCCATGGCTTACTCCTCCTTCATATTCTTGCTTGTGCCGAAGCGCTTGATAAACAGGTTCATCAGCAGTACTGCGCTGTAGGTGATGATGATCAGGATCGTCGCAAAGGCGCAGGCAAGACTGAACGCGCCTTTCTCCGCGAACTCGTTGATCTGCACGGTGATGAGCAGGTAGCTCGGCGTGACGAGCAGGATGATCGCGGAGATGGCGGTGATGCTGCGCACGAAGGCGGTGACGAGACCGGAGAGGAAGGAATCCTTGATCAGCGGCAGCGTGACCGTCATAAAGACCTTGAAGCTGTCCGCGCCCATGTCGTAGGCGGATTCCTCAATCGACTTGTCGATCTGGCGCAGGGCCGAGATGCCGCTGCGCGTGCCGGTCGGCAGCGAGCGGACGACGAACACGATGATGAGGATCAGCCCCGTGCCGTAGATGCCCTGCAGGAAACCGGTGTGGAAGATGCCGCCGGAGAAGCCGCGGATATAGCCGACGCCGAGAACGGTGCCGGGCACGGCCATGGCCAGCATCGAGACGGCCTCGATGAAGCCCTTGGCCTTGAATTTGCGCTTGACGACGAGATAGGAGATGATCATGCTCAAAAGCGCCGTGATCGGCGAGGCGATCAGCGAGAGCACGAAGGAGTCCTTAAAGGCCTTCAGGCCGTGGTATTTGGAGAAGACCTGCGAGAACCACTTGCCCGTGAGCGGGAAGAACTTGTAGCCCCAGGTGGGGAAGCAGGCGCCGATGGGCACGCAGATGTACATCATGATGACGAACAGCGCGCCGAGCGAGCAGAGGATCGTCAGCGGGATCTTCACGCTCTTGTCCTCGATGAGCATGCGCGCGCGGGAGGCCTTGCCGGTCAGCGTCGCGGCGGTCTTGGCCTCGAGATAGTACTTCTGCACGGCGAACATCGCCAGCGTGATGCACAGCAGCACCACGGCCATCGCCGCGGCGCCGGCCTTGTCGTAAGCGCCGGTGATCTGCAGGTAGATCGTCGTGGCCAGCGTGTCGTACGAGCCGCCGATGATCATGGGGTTGGCAAAGTCGGCGATCGATTCGATGAAGGTCACGAGGAAGGCGTTGCCGAGACCGGGGAGCATCAGCGGCAGCGTGACGGAGGTAAAGACCTTCCAGCGGCTCGCGCCCATGTCGCGCGCAGCCTCCTCGAGCGAGGGGTCGATGTTCTTCAGAAGGCCCTTGAGCATCATGTAGCAGACCGGGAAGAAGGTCAGGGTCTGGACGATGACGATGCCCCAGTAGCCGTAGACGCTGTTGTCATAGATGCCCAGCAGGAAGCGGGTAATGATGCCCGCCTTGCCGAAAAGCATGATCATCGACAGCGACAGCACGAAGGGAGGCGAGACGACCGGCAGCATCGAGACGACCTTGAACAGGCCGCCGGCGAACTTGTTGAGCCGGACGTAGGCCTCCACGTAGGCGAAGAGAAGGCCGATCAGCGACGAGAGGATGCCGACCACGAAGCCGACCTTCAGCGTGTTCGTGATCGCGCGGGTAAAGGAGGGCATGGCGAAGATGCGCTTGAAGATCGACAGACCAAAGCTGCCGTCTCCGACAAAGCTGTCAACCAGCAGGATCGCCAGAGGATAGAGAATAAAGAGTGTCAAAAAGGTGATCAGCACGACGATGGTGGTGACCATGATGGGGTCGGCCATCAGTTTTTTCCGGTCCAGCGCCGCGCCCTGACCTCTTGCCATAGGATTCGCCCCTTTCAGTTTTGCAGTATGAAAAAAGGATGGCGGGGAACCCGCCATCCTTGCGGATGCTGGAGATTATTCGGTCTTGAAGCGGTCCGCACCGGTATCGGCGCCGGCGGCGGCGATCGCGTTCATGACGTCCTCAACGTTCTGGTCGGTCTCCGCGGCGGCCTTGGCAAAGTCATAACCGCCCCAGACAAGGCTGGGATCGAGGCCGAACTGCGCGGCAGCGGCGGGCTGCTCGGCGTTGTCGATGACCAGGAACTGGTAGGAGCCGTTGTCGTCAGCCTGCTCGACGCAGTCGGGAGACAGGGCGTACTCCACGAACAGGCGCGCGGCGTTCGGGTGGGAAGCGCCCTTGAAGATGGCGACGGGGCCGACCTCGCAGGCCGTGCCGTCGGAGGGAACGACCAGCTGGACGTTCTCGTAGCCGTTGTCCAAGATCTGGGTGATGCCGTCATGCAGGAAGCCGATGCCGATGACGCACTCACCGGTGCCGACGTTCTTGGACGGGCCGGAGCCGGACTTGGTGTAGACCTGGACGTTCTTGTCGAGGTCGACGAGGTACTGGACACCTTCGTCATGGCCCTTGAGCTGGATCATGAGGTTGGCGACGAGCTTCGGAGTGCCGGCGGTCTTGTAGTTGGACAGCCAGATCAGGCCCTTGTACTCGGGCTTGAGCAGATCGTCCCAGCTCTGCGGGATCTCGAGGCCGAGACGGGTCATCTCGTCGGTGTTGACCATGAAGCCCAGGATGCCGGTGTAGATGCCGTACCAGTAGCCGTTGGGATCCTTGTAGATATCCTTGGTGATGTGGGAGGCGTTCACGGGAACGTAGCTGTTGTCCAGCAGGCCCTTGGCAGCCGCGGAGTCGTACGGGTTGTTCGTGCCGCCGAACCAGACGTCGGCAGACGGATGGCCGTTCTCTTCCTCGATCTTGGCCGGGACCTCGCCGGTGGAGAGGCGCTGACGGTTGACCTTGATCCCGTAGAGCTCTTCAAACTTGTTGCAGGCGGCGTTGAGGTAGTCCTCTTCGCAGGAGCCGTAAACAGTCAGTTCGCCCTCGGCCTTGGCGGCGGCGATGAGCTCTTCCATCGGATCGGCCGGCGCTTCGGCAGGAGCCTCGGCAGGCTTCTCGGCCGGGGCCTCGGCGGGCTTCTCGGCCGGAGCCGGAGCAGCCTGCTGGCCGCAGGCGGCGAGCGCAAAGACCATCACAAGTGCGAGAACAAGTGCGAGAATCTTCTTCATTTTGTTTCCTCCTATAAGTTTTGCATTCTATTTTCAGCGGCCTGGAGCCGATGAAACCGAAACGGGAGGGGACGCGCCCTGTCGTGTTCCACGAAAGGATCAGAGGGACGTACCTCTGATGAAGTCTGCATACATGTAATACTTTTTTAACAATCGCATTATACTATTTTCGCTTTTTGTTGTAAACCGTGGATAGCGCGTCAGATTTGCCAAAAAAGCTTTTTGGCTTTTGTGAAAAGTGAATAGTCGGCTGAGTGCGGCCTTTTCCGTGCGGCGTCGGCGCGCTCCGGAGAGCTCCGCGGAGAGAAAAGAGGCCCGTCATACGACGGGCCTCTTTCGCCTGGAGACGCTTATTCGATGCCGAGGACCTTGTAATCCTGCGCCTCGACGGCGGAGCGCAGCACCTCGTTTTCGACCGCGGCCGTGAGCGTCACGACGGCGGTCCCGGACACGTGGCTGACCTCGGCGGAGGCGACGGCGTCGAGCGCTTCGAGCGCCTTCTTCACGCGCGCCTCGCAGTGCGGGCACATCATGCCCTCGATCTTCATGGTTCTGGTCATGGTTTTTTCCTCCTTGATCCGCTCGTTGAGCGAGTTTTTGATCGGTTTGTCCCGGCCCGGATCGTAGAGCCGGCAGAAGTTGAGCCGCAGCGCGTTGGATACGACGCAGAAGCTCGAAAGGCTCATCGCCGCCGCGCCGATCATCGGGCTGAGCGTAAGGCCGAAGCGCGCGTAGGCGCCCGCGGCCAGCGGGATGCAGACGACGTTGTAGAAAAAGGCCCAGAACAGGTTTTCTTTGATGTTCCGCAGCGTTGCGCGGCTGAGCCGGATCGCGGCGGGCACGTCGCACATGCGGCTCTTCATCAGCACGACGTCCGCCGCATCGATCGCAACGTCCGTCCCCGCGCCGATGGCGATGCCGGTGTCCGCGCGCGTCAGGGCGGGGGCGTCGTTGATGCCGTCGCCGACCATCGCGACCTTTCCCTGCGCCTGCAGCGAGCGGATCACACTCTCCTTGCCGGCGGGCAGAACGCCCGCGATGACCTCGTCCGCGCCGACCTGCTCGCCGATGGCGGCGGCGGTGCGCTCGTTGTCGCCCGTCAACAGCACGACGCGGATCCCCATGCCCTTGAGCTCGCGCACGGCCTCGATCGCGTCGTCCTTGATCGTGTCGGCCACGGCGATGAGACCCAGCAGCTTCCCCGCACCGGCAAAGAGCAGCGGCGTTTTGCCCTGTCCTGCCAGCGCTTCGGCTTCGGCGGCGAGCGCGGGCGGGATCTCGAGGAGGGAGGAGAGGTATTTCAGGCTCCCGCCGATCAGCTCCCTGCCGTCGAGCGCGGCGCGCAGACCGTTGCCCGGGAGCGCGGTGAAGCCCTCGACCTCAAGCGGGGAAACGCCGCGCTTGCCGGCTTCGGCCGTGACGGCCTTCGCCAGCGGATGCTCGCTGCGGCGCTCGAGAGAACAGGCAAGCGTGAGCAACTCCTGCTCGCTCACGCCCGGGGCGGGGCGCAGATCGGTCACGACCGGCTCGCCGTTTGTGACGGTTCCGGTCTTGTCGAGCACGGCGATCTGCGTCTTGCCCGTCTCTTCCAGCGCGACGGCGTTTTTGAACAGGATGCCGTTCTTCGCGCCGACGCCGTTGCCGACCATGATCGCCACGGGCGTGGCGAGCCCGAGCGCACAGGGGCAGCTGATGACGAGCACGGCGATCGCGCGCGAAAGCGCGAAGGCGAAGTCCTTTCCGAGACCCAGCCAGATCAGAAAGGTGAGGAGTGCGACGGCGATGACGGCCGGAACGAATACGCCGGAGACCCGGTCGGCGAGCTTGGCGATCGGCGCCTTGGTGGCGGCCGCGTCGCTGACCATTTTGATGATCTGCGCAAGGGTCGTGTCCTCGCCGACGCGCGTGGCGCGGCAGCGCAGAAAGCCGGACTGGTTGACCGTCGCGGCGGAAACATGGTCGCCCGCGGCCTTGTCCACGGGGATGCTCTCGCCGGTGAGCGCGGCTTCGTTGACGGAGCTCTCGCCCTCGAGCACGATGCCGTCCACGGGGATGCTCTCGCCGGGGCGCACAACAAAGACGTCGCCCTGCACGACCTCGGCGATCGCCACGGTCAGCTCTTTCCCGCCGCGCTCGACGCAGGCCGTCTGCGGCGCAAGGCGCATCAGGGATTTCAGCGCGTCGGTCGTCTTGCCCTTGGAGCGCGCCTCAAGCATCTTGCCGACGGTGATGAGCACGAGGATCATCGCCGCGGATTCGAAGTAAAGATTGTGCATCAGCGCATGCGCCGTCTGCCCGTCGCCCCGCTGCACGGCCGCGGTCATCGAAAAGAGCGTCCAGCAGCTGTAGAGAAACGAAACGCCGGAGCCGAGCGCGACGAGCGTGTCCATGTTCGGCGCGCGGTGGAGCAGGCCGCGGAAGCCGCTGATAAAGAACTTCTGGTTGATGACGAGGACGATCGCGGAGAGCAGCAGCTCCGCAAGGCCGATCGCGACGTGATTCCCCTCGAGGAAGGCGGGCAGGGGAAAGCCCCACATCGTGTGGCCCATCGAGATATACATCAGCACGAGCAGAAAGGCGAGCGAGCTGAAAAGACGCTTTCTCAGGACAGGCGTCTCACGGTCGCGCAGCGCGTCCTCATCCTGCGCCGCGGCGGCGCTCTTTTCCGAGCCCTTGCGCGAGGCGCCGTAGCCCGCCGCCTCCACGGCCGCAATGATCGCCTCGGGCGATGCGCTGCCCTTGACGCCCATGGAGTTGGTCAGCAGACTGACCGAGCAGGCGGTGACGCCCTCGACGCCGGAGACCGCTTTTTCCACGCGCGCGCTGCAGGCCGCGCAGCTCATACCGGTAACGTTGTATTGTTCCATCACGGCGCCTCGCTATTTCATCAGCTTCTGCATCGTCGCGACGAGCTCGTCGACGACCTCGTCGTTCCCCTCGAGCAGATCGCGCCGGACGCAGCCGCGGATATGGCAGGCGAGCAGCTCGCGGTTGAAGGCGTTGATCGCGGCGTTGACGGCGGCGGACTGGGTCAGCACGTCGCTGCAGTAGGCGTCGTCCCCGATCATGGCCTCGATGCCGCGCACCTGGCCCTCGATGCGGCGCAGGCGATTGAGCAGTTTTCTTTTCAGTTCTTCGCTGCGCACGGTCTTCTTCGCGCAGCTCGGGCAGCTTTCGGTTGTCGTCATAGCAGTATCCTCCGATACCCCTTGGGGGTATTTAGATCATATACCCCCGAGGGGTATTTGTCAAGCAAAAAGAGGACGTGCCGCGCGGCACGTCCCCGTATGCTTTATCCGATCCGCCCCTCGGCGTACAGGCTCGGCGGCAGGCCGGTGATCGTCTGAAGGTACAGCGCCGTCCGTCCGCCGAGCTCCGCGAGCGCTTCCGACAGGGGCTCCCCGGGCGCGGGGGAGGGCGTACCCGCAAAATAGTTCACGTTCGCCTCGGCAAAGAACGCGCAGAGCTGCGTGCGCAGCGCCTCGTCCCCGACCGCGGCGAAGGCCTGCGCGGCCTGCGCGCGGGCTGCGTCGGCAAAGAAAGCGCGCCCGTACTCCCGGTAGTGCTGCAGCCGCTCGTCCGAGCAGCCCGTCTGCTCCGCCCAGCGCTCGACCTCCGTCTCCCGCGCCGTATAGCGCCAGGCACCGCCGTCAAGCTCCACGAGCCCCCAGCGGTGGGGATAGACGGCAAAGCTCTCGGAGGCGACGTCGAAGAAGCCGTCCTCCTGCGCGATGCTCTGCGGATGGAGGTGGCCGCTGAGATAGAGCGTGACGCCGTTTTGCAGCAGCAGAGCGCGCAGCTCCTCGCCGTTGTCGATCGTATAGCCGAAGGCAAAGAGCGGGTTGTGCACCAGCGCGTTGTGATGCCCCGCGACGAGCGGGACGTCGCCCGCCTCGCGGCAGGCCGCCAGCTCGCGCGCGAGCCAGTCCATCGTCTCCCGCCCGACGCGGCCGTACACCGCGCCGTAGCGAAAGACGGTGTCGAGCATGAAAACGCGCACGCCGCGCTGCGTGTCATAGACGTAGGACAGCGAGGACGCGTCGCGCGAGAGCGCCTCGCCGTAGCCGCAGCCGGCGTAGAGCGCGGCAAATTCCTCCGAGCTGACGGAGGGCGCCTCCTGCGCCTCGCCGTCCGGGAAGACCAGCGCGCCGCTGCCGATGTCGTGGTTGCCCGGCAGCGTGAGGACGGCGACGCCCGCCGCCCGCAGCGGCTCGAGCTTTTCGAGCAGCGCCTCGTGCGACACGCGCGCGCCGTTGAAGCTGTTGTCGCCCGTGATCAGCAGGAGGTCAGGCCGCTCGCGCAGCATCTGCTCGACAAAGGCGTCGAACAGCTGCGGGAGCAGCTCGACCTGCTTGCCGGTGCCGCTCGCGTCGTTCGCGCTGCGGAAGCTGCCGACATAGCGGTAGGCCTCCTCGCCGGTGTAGTGGATATCCGATACGACGGCGATACGCAGCGGCGGGGTCGGCGCGCTCTGCTCCGGCGCGGGCGTTTGCCCGCAGGCGCAGAGGCAGAGCGCAAGCAGCAGGATCAGGATGGAAACGGTTTTTTTCATGCGATCAGTCCCTGCCTGTTAAAAAGGGAGCCCGCTGAGGGGCTCCCGGTCCGTGTTTCATCCGAAGAAGGTGAAGATCTTTTCCCAGTAGGGGATCAGCACCGGCGAGTCGGTCATGTACAGCTCGTGCTTCATACCCTCGACGCGGACCTTCTCAATGTTCTTCACGCGCGAGACGAACAGGTCCTGCGACTCGTTTTTCACGACCTCGTCCGCGCCCGCCTGGAAGAGCAGCACGGGGATGGAGATCTTCGCGGCCTGCCGCCGCGAGGTGACGCGGGCGCAGGCCTTGACGGACTGCTTGCCCCAGTTGATGGCGGGGGCGGTCGTCTGCAGGGCGAGGTCCTTCTGACGCTTGGCGAAGTAGTAGAGATAGCGGCACTCCGAGGAATCGCAGCTGGCGGGGAAGTCGGGCTCGGCCTGGAAGGCGTTGATCGGGTCCATCGGCTCCTTGCGCTTCTCGCCCATGCCCTTGATGCTCGCCGCGACGTAGACCACGGGCACCGGGATCTTGCCGAAGCTCAGGCCCAGCATCGGGGAGGAGAGCACGGCCTTGCGGAACAGCGTCGGATAGCTCTCGATCGTCCAGGCGCCGATGCAGCCGCCCATCGAGTGGCAGTACAGGTACACCGGCAGCCCGCCCGCGGCGGGGAGGACGAGCGTCTCGGTCAGGTGGACGAGGTCGAGCACATAGTCCTCAAAATGCTCGATGTGTACGACGAAGGGGTTGTCGTTGTGCCGGTAGGACAGTCCGTGTCCGCGGTGGTCGAGGCCCCAGACCTCATAGCCGGCCTGCAGCATATAGTAGACGGACTCGGTGAACTTGCGGATCGACTCGGTAAAGCCGTGGCTGATGACGATCACGCCCTTCGGCGCGTCGCACTTGTAGTGCTCGTAATAGATCTTCTGGCCTTTGACGCGCTCGTCGTAGCCGGTCTCGGCCCGGGCTGCGACGTAGGGCTCGGCCTCCGCGCGCATTTGCTCGGCATAGTTTTCTTCGGTGATCCAGCGCATTTCCTCTGCTCCTTTATCAATCATTTCTTGAACCGACTGTGCGGGAAACTATAACAGGATCCATATCAGGGCGACGACGGAGATCACGATGAACGGGATGAACACGACGTCGTATTCGCGGCCGTCGGGATGCTGCGGCTCGCCGAGCATCGAGAGCGTGCTGTCCTGCGGGTCGTAGAAGACGGGGACCTCGTCGCCCTCTTTGAAAAACATGGCGGGATCGAGGAGGTATTCGTCCTGACGCTCGAAGCCGTCGCGCTCGTACGCCACGGTGGCGTAATGCACGATGCGGCGGCCGATCGCGCCCTTGCGCGTGGAGACGACGCGCCCCTGCGTCCGTGCGGACAGGCGCGCTTCAATGCCCCGGCGCTTTTTTGCGATCCGCATAAAGACGATCTTCATCACGACGCAGAGCACGATCATGCCGATCGCCATACCGATGATCTGGGAGCGTGTGTTCGGATCGCTTTTGTATGCCTGAAGCTTGTCCTCCAGCGTGACGGGCTTTTCCTCACGCCGCTCGAGCCACATATTGTACAGCTCCTGGTATTCGGGGTCGACGCTGACTTCCGGCGTCGGGAAGGGATAGCCGGATATCACGGTCTGAGGCATGTCGGTCTCCATCGGATCACGCTCCTGTCCGACACCATCATATCACAGAAAAAGCGCGAGGGCAATTCGCGGATCGAAAAAAAAGCCGCCGGCCGCAGAGGACGAGCAGCGGCATGAGCGCGAGACGTTTTTCGATGCGGAGCATAAAAAGTCGCCGCAAGCGATATGCGGCTTGCGGCGACGTGGAAGCGGTAAAAAAACCTTTTTGGCGCTCTTCATTCACTGTATTTCCACTTAAATCCTGCGGATACAGTTCCCCTTCTTATTGCATTGCAAATTGCACTCGATGATACTCCGCATTCCTGCGCTGCAACTCTTAAACTCGGGTATGTTTTAATATATATTCCTTCACGCGAGAACTGTTCAACTGCTTTACTTAGCTTTAATGATATTTTTTGATTTCCGCATACTGGACAGCCTGTTCCACAAATTCTATGACCTGGTGAAGCAAGGTAACTATCATGTCCTTCTGGACAGATCCACCAATATTTTTTCCCAGATGAATAAGACACCGATTCTGGGACGATCTTTCCGTTTCGAGTATAATCCCACTCGGCAGCAATACTTGGACGCATAGTAAAAAGGTCATTTTTGGTAGAAAACACGCTGACAGGAAATCTTATCTTGACTGTTATGCTTGCCTTCGCAGAGTATGAGCGAGGAATGATTGTTGAACGCACGCAGACAGGGCGAGCAATAGCGAGGCAGGACCCCAATTTCAAGGAAGGCAGACCGAAAAAGTATAGCCGAAGCCAAATCAATCACGCCTTGAGCCTTTTGGAAGAAGGCAAGACCTACAGGCAGGTGGAAGAGCTGACAGGCATTTCAAAAAGCACAATGATTAGAGCAAAGGCAGTTGATAAAGCTTCTCCCTAATGATAAAATTGAAGGGCAAAATATTGTTATCTCATCATTCTGTAGAAAGCTTACTTTTATGGGAGAATATAATCATGGGGCTTTTTGGTAAGTTGTTTAACAAGAAAAAAGAAACAAATGATAAGGCAGAAGAAAAGCCTAATCTTGAAGTTTCTAAAACAAAAGATGGAAATGGTATTCAGCTTGGTGATTTCGCCACTATAAGGATTGGTGGTGTCGGCGTAGGAAATCCAACAGGAAGCACAGCCGAGGACTTTTATGTTTATGAGTGGTACATAAAAGATACAGGTGAAGTATTTTATGTTGGCAAAGGTAGGGGCGATAGGTATAAAGAACACCATGAAAGAGCTTATGAAGCAGAAAAGATTAGGGAGCTGTATGATACAGATATTAAATTTGTAGCAGAAAACCTTAACGAAGAGGATGCTTTGAGGATAGAAGCCGAAGAAATGACAAGGATATTGAATGAAACAAATGATTGCCTAACCAATAGAAATACACCTTTTTTTGTAAAAAGAAACTGCTATCAAAAGTCTGCTAATACTCCTCCCCTAAAGTTTGAAACAGCCCCTATCCTTTATACCTGCGATATTGAAGAACACTATTATGGTATGAAGGGCAGGAAATTTGATGATGTATCCCTATCTTGCTTATCCAGCCCTTGTTTTGTTGAGAAAAGCCTCTTACCTGAAGAGTTAGAAATTGTATATGGTAATAAATACGACAAGTATTACAAAGAAGTAATTTCTATGCTCGAAGGTATAGGAAGCAAGATTGTAAAGACACGCTACGCAAAATCTGTAAGTGCTTGGATTTATATAGGCGAAGACTATGCTTCAAACAATGATATTGATGAAGAAAAGGCACAGGAAAGAATTGGGAGACGAGTGCCTTCATATCATTTGATAGATGTTTGGAAATGCCTTAAGGCTAATTCCTCTGTAAAAGACAAAAAGCCAAATGACCCTAACATTACTATTCACCCAATACACAGCAGAGTTCCTGTATCAAAGATAAAAAATCTTGGGAATTGGGACAAAGGATTTGAAGCAGGATTTAAGTATTGGGAACAAGGGGAAGAAAAAAGAAAAGCAGGTGAAATCAATGAGGCTATTCAATTGTTTGATATAGCAAGAGAAAAGGGGTATGTATCACCTGCGCTTTATGACTCCTATGCTAAAGCGTATAGGAAGCTAAAGGACCTTGATAATGAAATTGCTGTTTTAGATGAGGCAATTATGCGTTGCCAAAAAGAATTCTCTAATCAACCGCAAACAGTTTTGAAATTTGAAGAACAAAGAAAAAAGGCAGTTGAGAAATATATAAAACAACAAGAAACCAAATAGGCAAAGCTGTTTTTAGCTCCTTAAAGTAATCATACACTTAATGCTGTCCAATAATCCGGACTTTGCTATGTCCTGCAGCCTGCTTTTTCAAATAACTCGTCTCACCGTGAGACACAATTACTGCTTCTCTTTCAGAGACTTTCCATAAAAATATCTTCCAGTCAAAGAAACGCACAGTCCAAAAACAGAAGACAGCAACATTACTACATATCCTGTTTTTGTAATTACGCCTTCTTCAGTTCTTAAATCGTTCTTTTTCCCGAAGAATTCAATCATTATACAGCCTCCAAATATTGATTTATCTGTTTTTACCAATCATCATCCAGCAGCGCAGACAGGCCCTCGGCCTCATCTACCCATGACGGATCATACTTTGCCTTCTTCATGGCAGCCCCGCAGGATGGGCAAACCTTATAAGGCTTATTGCAGGATGCTCCACAAGCGGAGCAGATATACTCATCAGGGCGTAGCAGGTGCGTCCGCTGGGTCCAATTCGCCGTTCTCATTCATGTTACCCTTTTTCTCAATCAGATCATGCAGGCTCTTATCGCGATTTGTCGCAGTGATTATACCACGATTGACTGCGCCCTTCAACGAAGAAACCTCTTTTGTCCTTTTGGCAGACAAAAGAGGTTTCTTTGTTGTCCAAGTACGCCCCAAAGTACACTTCTCAAGCTAAGTATGCCTAAAAGTACACCAGCGTATTTTCTATAATTTTATTACCGCGTTGATATCATCATCCTGTTCACCGATCTCCTGAAATCCCATGGAAAGATATAGCTTCCTTGCGACTTCGTTGTTCTTGTCATAGCAAATCCAGCAGTAATCCGCTTTGCCGTGCGGGAATGTCTTAACAAACTCCAAGGCAAGCTCTACTGCTTTTTTCCCGTAACCTTTTCCTTGCTCTTCTTCATCTATCATCAATCGCCAAAGGAAATAATTCTTTTGGGATATTTCCGGCGCGTCAGGATCATTGCATACT